>CAVXVM010000083.1:0-44930 GCA_963765025.1 uncultured Acidobacteriaceae bacterium
CGCAGATCGCTGCCGACGAGAGGGAATTGCTCTCCTTCTGCGAGACCCGGCTGGGCCATTTCAAGACGCCCTCGCGCATTCATTTTCTGAAGGAGCTTCCCAAGGGACCCTCGGGCAAGGTGCAGCGCCTCAAGCTCCTCGATCCTTCAGTGCTTGCTGCCGTGGCGGCAACCACCCACCCGGAAGGCGAAACTGTTCCCGCAGGCGGCGACATAAGTCTGCCGAGCGGCGGACCTTCGATCGAACAAATCATCGCATCTGCCTGGGCCGAGGTGTTTGCGGTGCCGCAAGTGGATGCGGACACGAACTTCTTTGCGCTGGGCGGTCACTCGCTGATGGCCATTCAGTGCCTTTCAATCCTTCGTGGCAAGCTCCCCATCGTTCTTTCTCTCGCCGATTTTTTTGCCAACAGCACGATAGCCGAACAGGCTGAGCTGGTCAGGCAACGTCTGCGGCCAGCGCGTGGCGCAGGCGAGGATGGCGCCGATCAATCGACCAACTGGGAACAGACCCTGCTGCAACAGTACGTGGCGCCGGAGGCCGAGGAGACAATTCCGCAGCGGGACTCCACGCTTCCGTACCCGCTCAGCCTGGCCCAGCAGCGAGTCTGGTTCATGGAACAGCTGAACCCGGATGTGCCTGTTTACAACGAGTCTGAGTCCGTGCGCCTGACAGGGGATCTGGACGTGGACGCGATGGAGCGGGCCATGAACGCGGTCATTGACCGGCACGACGTGCTGCGCTCAACGATCAAGATGATCGACGAGGTGCCGCACGGAGTCATTCACAAGAGCTGGCCGCTGCGCTTCAAGCGGATCGACCTGAGCAAGATGCCCGCGGTGGAGCGGGAAGCAGAGGTTGATCGCCTGCTGATCGACGAGCCGCGGGCTGCATACAATCTTGAAGCCGAACCCGGAATTCGCGCGACGCTGCTGCATCTGGGGCCCAAGGAGCACGTATTCATCCTGATGATGCACCACATCGTCTGTGACTGGAGTTCGGAGGGAATTATCTGGCGGGAGCTGTCAGCATTGTATGGCTCCTATCTTCGCGGAGAATCCATCGAGCTGCCCGCGCTGCCGATCACGCACGGAGATTATGCCGTATGGCAGCAGGAGAGGGTTGCCCAAAAGAGTGTTGTCGAGGATCTTGCCTACTGGGAAGAAACGCTGCGTGGAGCGCCGGCGCTGCTCGAGCTGCCTGCGGATCGGCCTCGTCCGCCCATCATGTCTTACCAGGGAGGGCGGATCCGCTGGAAGCTCAACCGGGTGCTGACCGAAGCGCTGCGCAACACCAGCCGGGATGAGAGGACCAGCCTCTTCACGATTTTTTCAGCGGCGCTGGACATCTTGTTCTACCGCTATACCGGGAGCGATGACATCCTGCTGGGCATTCCGCTGGCCGACCGCGACCAGCAGGAATTGCAATCGGTGATCGGGTTCCTTCTGCATACCCAGGTACTGCGCACCAGGCTTTCGGGAGAGATGACCTTCCGCGAACTGCTCGGCCACGTGCAAAAAGCGGTGCTGGACCTTTACACCCATCGCACCGTGCCCTTCGATCAGATCGTTCGCAAGCTTCGGCCGGAGCGGGACCTGAGCTACAATCCGCTGTTTCAAGTCATGTTCAACTGGCGCGATCGCGATCAGCTGCTTCCCTTCATCGGCATGGAGGGGCTGGCCATCGATTCTCTGATGTCGACGGCCAACACCTCGAAGTTCGACATGCTTCTGTTCGCCACCGACACCGGAGACGAGATCTGGCTTGAGCTGGAGTACAACTCCGATATCTTCGATGAAGATCGCATGGCGCGCATGCTCGGCCACTATCAAACCTTGCTTGAAGCCGTTGCGGCGGATCCGGGAACAAGCCTGACGGAAATACCATTGCTGACGGCCGACGAGCGCCGGCAAGTTGTTTTCGATTGGAACGACACGAAGGCCGAGTATCCACGCGAGATTCCGCTGGCGAAGTTGGTGGAGCAACAGGTGGAACGGACTCCCGACGCGACTGCATTGGCCTATGGGGATCACCGGCTTACCTTCAAGGAGATGAACGCGCGCGCGAACCAGCTGGCGCACGAGTTGATTAAGCATGGCGCCGGCCCGGACACGTTGGTGGGCCTGTGCGTGGGACGGACAACCGACCTGGTGGTAGCGCTGCTGGCGATCGTGAAGACAGGGGCTGCGTATTTGCCGCTGGACCCGCTGTTTCCGCCCGACCGACTCGGTTACATGGTGGAAGATAGCGGCGCGCGATTGCTGGTGACTGAAGAAGGCCTGCGCGAGGCGCTGCCTGAGTTTGCCGGAACGACCATCCTGCTGGAGGACGAAGGCTGGAAAGCGAACCGTGCGGACAATCCCGATGTGAAGGTGGGCCCGGAGCATCTGGCCTATCTGATCTATACCTCGGGTTCGACGGGCAAGCCGAAAGGGGTGCAGGTTCCGCGTGGAGCATTGACGAATTTTTTGTGGTCGATGCGCGAATGGCTCGAGTTGAGCGAGCGCGACCGGCTGCTGACAGTGACGACCATCTCCTTCGACATTGCAGGCCTCGAAATCTGGTTGCCGCTGCTGACGGGAGCCGAAACAGTGGTGGCCAGCCGCGAGTCGGCGGTGGACGGCAATGCACTGCGCGAGTTGCTGGAGCGGCACGACATCACATTCATGCAGGCAACTCCGGTGACCTGGCGGATTCTGTTTGAAGCCGGTTGGGCCGGCAAGCCGGATATGCAGGCGGTGTGCGGCGGAGAAGCCATGCCTCCGGAGGTGGCGGCGCGATTGGTGCCCGCGGTCAAGCGGGTGTGGAACTTGTACGGGCCGACCGAAACAACCATCTGGTCAACCGGCTACAAAATCGCGGATGGACGGCAGCCGATTTTGATCGGCCGTCCACTGGCCAACACCCAGTGCTACATCCTGGATCCGCAGCGGCAGCCGGTGCCGGTGGGAGTGACTGGTGAGTTGTACATTGGCGGCGATGGATTGGCATACGGATATCTGCACCGCGCGGAACTGACAGCAGAAAAGTTTGTGCCCGATCCGTTCATTGGCCGCGAGGCGCGGATTTACCGCACCGGCGACCTGGCCCGCTATCGCGCCGACGGCAACATTGAGTGCCTGGGACGAATCGATCACCAGGTGAAGATCCGCGGTTACCGCATCGAACTGGGCGAGATCGAAGAGACGCTGAAGCAACTGCCAGAGATCCAGCAGGCCGTTGTGATTGCGCGCGAGGATACACCCGGCGATAAACGCCTGGTGGCCTACTACGCGGCCTCCGCTAACGGCCAGCCGGAACAAGATACGTCCGCCGCGGAGCGCTTCCGCTCTCACCTGTTCGGCAGCTTGCCCGAGTACATGATTCCGGCGGCCTATGTGCGACTGGAGACTTTCCCGCTGACGCCCAACGGCAAACTGGATCGCAAGGCGCTGCCCGCTCCCGAGGCTAATGTCGAATCTGTTCGCAGCAAAGAGCCGCCGCAGGGCGAGACGGAGACGATTGTGGCCGGCATCTGGGCCGCGGTGCTCAAGCTGGATCGCGTGGGCCGCAACGACAACTTCTTTGAGCTTGGCGGCCATTCGCTGCTCCTGGCTCAGGTCCAGGCAAATCTAAACAAGGAGTTGAATACCAAGGTCTCTATCCTCGAAATGTTCCAGTATCCGACCATCAGCTCTTTTGCGCGGCATATCGTCCGGCCCACAGCCGGCTCTGGGCGGTTGCAGAAGGCCCAGGAGCGGAGTCAACGGCGCAAGGAAGCTCTGGACCGTCAGCGCGAATTGAAAGGGTGATGATGAAAGATCCATTGACGGACGGCATCGCCATCATTGGCATGGCTGGACGTTTTCCGGGAGCTGACAATCTGGATGAGTTTTGGAGCAACCTTGTGGCTGGGGTGGAATCTATCTCCACCTTCACCGATGAGGAACTGGCCGCCTCCGGGTTGGATGTCGCAGGGTTGAGAAAGGACCCGAGCGCCGTTCCGTCGCGCGGCGTTTTGGAGAATGCCGAATGGTTCGATGCCGGCTTTTTCGGCATCAGCAACAAACAGGCGGAAGTGACAGATCCGCAACAGCGCCTGTTTCTCGAGTCCGCGTGGGAAGCCCTGGAAAATGCCGGATACGATCCGGCGCGCGTGGATGGCCCGATCGGTGTTTTTGCCGGCTCGGGCGAGTCCACCTACTACTTGAATAACCTGCGATCACGGCCGGAACTTGTCGATCTGGTGGGTGACCGGGTGATTCAATTGGGGAACGAAAAAGACTACCTCGCCACCTGGGTCGCCTACAAACTGAATTTGAAGGGGCCGGCGATCAGCGTCAACACCGCCTGCTCCACTTCTCTGGTAGCAGTTTGCCAAGCCTGCCAAAGCCTCCTCAACTATCAGAGCGATCTTTCTCTTGCGGGAGGGATATGGGTAACCTTTCCCCAGAGCAGGTGCGTCTATTTCCAGGAAGGCGGAATTTTTTCACCGGACGGCCACTGCCGCACCTTCGACGCCAAGGCGCAGGGAACGGTCTCCAGCGGAGGGGTCGGAATATTGGCGCTCAAGCGGCTGGAAGAAGCCTTAAACGACGGTGACCACATTTATGCGGTGATCAAAGGATGCGGGCTCAATAACGACGGCGCTGCAAAGGTCGGATTTACGGCCCCGAGCATGGAAGGGCAAGCGGAAGTCGTGGCGATGGCGATGGAAGAGGCAGGTTTCGATCCGGCCACCATCTCCTATGTAGAGTGCCACGGCACCGCAACGCCCATCGGCGATCCCATTGAGATTGCCGGATTGACGGAGGCATTTCGTCTGGGCACCGCGGAGAAGAATTTCTGCGCGGTCGGCTCTGTCAAAAGCAATATCGGGCATACCGGTTCGGCTGCAGGTGCTGCCGGCTTGATTAAGACGGCGCTTGCCTTGCAACACAAAATGTTGCCGGCAAGCCTGCATTTCACACGACCCAATCCAAAGACCGACCTCGCCGACAGCCCTTTTTTCGTCAACTCCACGCTAAGGAATTGGGAGAATGTCCCACTGCCTCGCCGCGCGGGCGTCAGTTCTTTTGGCCTGGGCGGCACCAACGCTCACGTTGTGCTCGAAGAAGCTCCAGAGCAGGCGCCATCAAGCTCCTCGCGGCCCGGTTATCTTTTGGTCCAGTCGGCCAAGTCCCCGGCCGCTCTTGATGCGGCCACGGCGAAGCTCGCCGCCCATTTCAAGGCGAATCCTGACCTGAACCTTGCAGACGCGACCTTTACGCTCCAGGAAGGGCGTCAGGTTTTTGAATACAGGCAGATGCTTGTCTGCCGTGATCTTGACGATGCAATCGGCGCACTTGAGGCACGCGATCCCAAACGCGTTATCGCCCATCGCGAGGACGCTGATCCACCCTCGGTAGTTTTCATGTTCCCCGGTCAGGGTGCGCAGCACATCAACATGGGAGCAGACCTCTATCGCACCGAATTGGTGTTCAAGGAAGAGATCGACCGCTGCGCGGAGATCCTGTTGCCAGCCCTCGGAATTGACCTGCGCCAAGTGCTGTATCCGGCGGCCGACAAGGCGAAGGACGCGGAGGAGTTGCTGACGCAGACTCGCATTACGCAGCCTGCGCTCTTCGCAGTCGAATTCGCACTGGCAACCCTCTGGATGTCGTGGGGAATCAAGCCGGCAGCACTGATCGGGCATAGCATCGGTGAGTATGTCGCCGCCTGCCTGGCGGGCGTGTTCACGGTCGAGGATGCTCTTGCTCTGGTCGCGCAGCGCGGGCAACTGATGCAGAGCATGCCATCCGGCATCATGCTTGCGGTTTCGATGCCGGAAGATGAGCTGAGGAAAATTCTTCCCGCAACACTTTCGCTCGCCACCGTGAATGGGCCGTCGCAGTGTGTGGTGTCTGGCCCCGCGGAAGAGATTGACGCGTTCGCGAATGCCCTGACGGCTTTGAGAAAAGCTGCCACGGTTCTGCACACATCCCATGCCTTCCATTCCGTCATGATGGAGCCGATCCTGCAGCCGTTTGCGGAGCGTGTGAGCCGGGTCAAAATGGGCGAGCCGACGATTCCGTTTATGTCCAATTTGACGGGGACGTGGATTCTCGCAAGAGATGCGCGCGATCCGCAATACTGGGCAAAGCATCTGCGCCACGCAGTGCGATTCGGGGATGGAATAAAGGAAGCACTCAACAGCAGCGACACGATCCTGCTTGAAGTAGGTCCAGGAACGACCCTGAGCTCCCTGGCCAAACTCCAGCCGCAAGCGAAGGACCGTACGATTATCTCCTCTTTGCGGCACGCGCGTGAGCAACGTTCTGATGTCGTCTGCATACTCGCTGCTCTCGGTCAGCTTTGGTTGCACGGCGTTAATGTGGACTGGCCGGGCTTCCATGCAAACGAACGCCGCCGCCGAATCGTGCTGCCCACCTATGCTTTTCAGCGGGAAAAATACTGGATCGAAGGCCGCGCGCAGGAGGCGAAAGCCGCATTGCCAGCCGCCGTAAGCGAACGAGAGAAGGATCCTGCCGATTGGTTTTACCTTCCTACGTGGAAGCGAGCCGAGATTTCAAAACAGGCGAGCGAGAAGGACCCAATCGGACAGAAACGCGAATGGCTGCTTTTCCTCGACGAAAGCGGACTCGGCGAAAAGCTGGCAGAGGCACTTATGTTGCGGCAAGAGAGTGTAACTCGGGTGGTCGCCGGCCAGAGTTATCGAAAAATCAATGATGAGACGTACGCGATCAACCCCGAGCGGCCGGCAGATTACGAGTCGCTGATTTCAGAGCTCTGCGCTCTGGGCAAGACGCCACAAAAGATTGTCCATCTCTGGAGCGTGTCGGGTGCCGAAGAGCGAAGTGACCGGTGGTCGCGCCTGGAGCAGGCCCAGAGCCTGGGTCTCCACAGTCTGGTTCTCCTGGCCCGCGCGTTGAGTGAGAAAGGTGTCCTCGCAAAGGTGGAAATTGAGAACGTCATGACCGGCGTCATGGCGGTGACGGGTGAAGAAAAGCTGAATCCTGAACGGGCCACTGTATTGGGCGCCGGCAAAGTGATTCCGCTCGAATACCCCAACGTCAGCTTCCGCAGCATTGATGTCATTCTTCCCGATCAAGGGACCAGGGATGAACAAAGACTCATTAGACAACTACTCACCGAATTCTCGACGAAGCAGTCGGGGTCTGCGGTTGCTTACCGAGCCGGGTACAGATGGGTAGAGTCCTTTGAGCGAGTTCATCTGGAGGCATCAGCGGGAGCCGCGTCACGGTTGAAGGTGGATGGCGTTTACCTTGTTACCGGCGGGCTCGGTGGAGTCGGTCTGGCTTTGGCGGAGTCATTGGCCACGAGCGTTCAGGCGAAATTAATTCTCGTTGGACGCACCGGCCTCCCTCCCAGCGATCAATGGGCGGCCTGGCTTGCTGCTCATCCTGATCAGGATGAAACGAGCTCTCGGATTAGAAAAATTCAGTCCCTTGAGGCTGCCGGGGCTGAAGTCCTCTTTGTGGCGGCGGATGTGGCCGATCTTGTCCAGATGCAACAAGCGATCGCTTCGGCAAGAAGCCGCTTTGGACCGATCAATGGTGTCATTCATGCGGCAGGGAGAGCCGATTACGGCGGTGTTATTGAGCGAAGGACAAAGGAGGCCATAGAAGAGATTCTCGCGGCGAAGGTGAGGGGCACATTGGTGCTCGATGAACTGCTGGGCCACAGTGACCTGGACTTCTTTGTTCTCTGTTCCTCTCGCAGCAACGTCGACCTGGGAGGGGCATTCGGCCAGGTGGCGTATATCGCAGCGAACGAATTTCTCGATGCCTTTGCCTTTTACAAGAGAACCACGGATGATGTGTACACCTTGTCGATCAACTGGGATGCGTGGCGCGATGTCGGTATGGCCGACCATGCCGCAAAGGAGCAGGCACGGGCAGGGAAGGTGGCACGCGTCTTGTCGGACGCAAATTCGTTGAGCCCCGCGGAAGGGGCGGAGGTTTTTCAGCGGATTCTAAATTATTCCTTCGCGCGAGTGGTGGTTTCTGTCCAGGATTTGGACTCTCGGCGGAAGAATATTCAGACAACCCAGGCACGATCGATTGCGGAGCAGGAGGCTGGTCGCACTCAAACCATCAGCCAGGCCCGCACCGAAGCAAGCACTGCTCATACGACCCCAACCAGTGAACCGGAGCGCGTGCTGGCAAACATCTGGCAAGATCTCCTGGGCATTGAGAAAGTTGGTGTAGACGACAACTTCTTTGATCTGGGCGGCGATTCGTTGCTGCTGCTGCGTGTTCAATTCAAGATTCGCCAGGCAATGGGCGCTGAGCTCTCGCTGGCAGAGATGTTTCAACATCCGACCATCAGTGCGCTGGCTCGGCGCCTCACTCAGACCACGGAGGAGCCAGCCGCGATGGTGGCAGTACAGGACCGTGCTCAGTTGCAAAGAAGCGCATTTGGCCGTCGGCACCAAACCACCAAGTAACGTTAGGAGAACAGAACCCGGATTTCTATTTTGATCGACGAATGTGAGCGATGAAAAGCTTGCTCGACCAGCACAGTGAAGGTTGGCAACATCGATAAAGCGCTCACCACAATCCGCCTTTTTTCTGGCGTCAAGAAAGCTAGTCAGGACTGAACGACAATGGATACGAACTCCAATTCAATTGCAATTATCGGCGTGAGCGGGCGCTTTCCTGGCGCGAGGAACGTGGACGCTTTCTGGAAGAATCTCACTGCCGGAGTCGAATCCATATCCTTCTTCAGCGATGAGGAGTTGGCAGCTTCGGGTATTGACGTCGCCGAGTTGAAAAAGGCTCCGGGATATCGAGCCGCTCGCGGCATGATTGAGCAGGCCGATTGGTTCGACGCAGCGTTCTTCAACATGAGCGCCAAGGAAGCGGAGGTGCTCGACCCGCAGCAGCGCCTCTTTCTGGAAGCAGCGTGGGAAGTGATGGAAGATGCCGGCTACGATCCAGCGCGAGTCAAGGGCTACGTTGGTGTTTACGCGGGCATGAGCGTCAACAGTTATTACATGAATAACCTCTATTTGCGTACCGACCTGATTGGGCCGGGAGGCAAAATAGGGGGCGGGGTGGCCGATAAGGATTATCTAGCGACGCGCGTTGCTTACAAGCTGAACCTGAAGGGGCCGGCCATCAGCATGCAGACCGCCTGTTCCACGTCGCTTGTAGCCGTTTGCCAGGCATGCATGGCTTTGCTCTGTTACCAATGCGATATCGCCCTCGCTGGCGGCGCCTCAATATCCTTTCCCCAAAAGAGAATTTATTATCCGGATGGAGGAATGCATTCGGCTGACGGTCATTGCCGGCCTTTCGACGCACAGGCGTCGGGAACAGTCTTCAGCGATGCGCTTGGCATGGTTGCGCTCAAGCGTCTCGATGAGGCATTGGAGGACCGCGACCAGATCTACGCGGTGATTAAGGGATTCGGCCTGAACAACGACGGCTCGGCAAAGGTTGGGTTTGCAGCGCCGAGCGTTGACGGACAGGCGGAAGTGATTGCGTTGGCACTGGCGCAGGCAGGCGTTGAAGCTGACACGATTTCATACATTGAAGCGCACGGCACCGCGACTCCCATGGGCGACCCGATTGAGATCGCCGCGTTAACCCAGCCGTTTCGGGCGAGCACTTCCAAGAAAAACTTCTGTGCGATCGGTTCTGTCAAGGGCAATATCGGACATACGGATGCCGCAGCCGGCGTGACCAGCCTGATTAAGACGGCGCTTTCGTTGAAGCACAAGATGCTGCCGCCGAGCCTGCATTTCACGGCGCCAAATCCCAAGATTGATTTTGCGAACAGCCCATTTTTTGTCAATTCGAAATTGACTGAGTGGAAGGCCGGCGCAACTCCGCGTCGCGCCGGAGTAAGCGGCTTTGGCGTTGGCGGCACGAACGCTCACATCGTGCTTGAAGAGGCGCCGCCCTTGAAGCCGTCTGGACCATCACGCTTGTGGCAGCTTCTGCCGCTCTCGGCTAGAACGGGTTCCGCGTTGGATTCCGCCACGGCTCAACTCTGCGAGCATCTCAAGGAAAATCCCGACCTGAATTTGGCTGATGCTGCGTGCACGCTTCAGACGCGGCGACGCGCTTTCGACCACCGCCGGATCGTTGTCTGCCGCGATGCTGAGGACGCTGTGCGTACGCTTGAGGCGCGCGATCCGAAACGGATGCTTACTCAGGAGGGCAAGGTCAAGGAACGCTCGGTTGTTTTTATGTTCCCAGGCCAGGGCGCCCAATACGTAAACATGGGCGCGGAGTTGTACCGCACTGAGCGAGTCTTCAAGGAAGCAATCGATCAGTGCGCTGCAATCCTGGTTCCGCATTTGGGATTCGATCTGCGTCAAGTGCTGTTTCCTTCAGCGGAGAAAGCAAAAACCGCTGAGGAATTACTGGTTCAGACGCGCAACACCCAGCCCGCCTTGTTTGTGATTGAATACGCACTGGCTAATCTCTGGATGTCGTGGGGGGTGAAGCCCCGCGCCATGATCGGCCACAGTGTCGGCGAATATGTGGCTGCTTGTCTGGCCAGCGTTTTCACGCTCGAGGAGGCTTTGGGCGTTGTGGCGGCCCGCGCGCAATTGGTCCAGGCACAACCGGGCGGCGCCATGCTCGCCATACGCAAGCCGGAAAGGGAAGTTGCTGAACTCCTGACCGGTCCACTCTCCATTGCCGCGGTGAATTCACCTTCACTTTGCGTCGTCTCCGGGACTGTTGACGCGGTGGCCGAACTGGAGTCGCGGTTGAAAGACCAGGGCGTGGCGGCGCGACGCCTGCAGACTTCTCATGCATTCCATTCGCCAATGATGGAACCCGTCATGGAGCCGCTGGCCCGGTCGTTTGAGAACGTGAAACTTCACAAACCATCCATACCCTATATCTCGAATGTGACGGGCACCTGGATCACTGACAGTCAGGCAATGGATCCAAAGTATTGGGCCAGTCATTTACGCCAGACGGTCCGCTTTGCCGATGGCGTGGGAGAACTGTTCAAGGATCCGGATATCGTTGTGCTTGAGGTTGGGCCCGGCCAGGCGTTATGCGGTTTTGCCAGCCAACACCCCGCCAAGGCCGCCGGCCAGGCGGCGATTTCCTCCTTCTCCGCTTCGAAAGAAGAAGACGTGCCTGCCATGCTCACTGCGCTTGGCAAACTTTGGATGGCTGGAACGACCGTGGATTGGTCGGGTTTTTATCAGAACGAGAAGCGTCAGCACGTCGCGCTGCCTACTTATCCCTTTGAGAGAAAGCGCTTTTGGATTGAGCCTGCGGGCCGTCCTGCCGCAAAGCAGGTGGTTAATGATGCTGCGGCAAGTGGGGCGACGGCCACCGACAATGGATCTACGGATGCGACTGAAACATTGCCGGCCCAATCATCGGCAACAGATGCAAGCGCGACAGATAAAAATGCAAGCGGCGGTTCGCCTTACAACATCGCCACTCGCAAAGAGCAAATCCTGGCCACCCTCACGGCGCAGTTTCAGGATCTTTCCGGTACTGACTTGTCGGAGGTCGGACCCACCGCGACCTTCATCGAGATGGGCCTTGATTCGCTCTTTCTCGGTCAGGCCCTCCAGGCGATCGAGACGCGCTTCGGCGTCAGGATCAGTTTTCGGCAGTTGATGGAAGAGATCACCACGTTGATCGAGTTGGCAGACTACATCGATTTGAATCAGCCGCCAGAAGCCCTCAACGCCGTTGCACCTCCCGCGACCGTCAAGCCTGCTGAAGTTTCTGTGCCAAAGCCCGCCGAACCTGCCCTGGATGCGATTCAGGCACAGTTGCAGGCTTTAACGCGGCAAGTGGAAATGATGCGTCTGGCGCTTCAAGGCGAACCGATTTCTGCACCCGAGGTAGATGCGCAAAAGCCGCCGGAACAAAAACAAGCGAGCGATCCCCAATGCCTGGTGCGGATGCGGCCGGGCACCCCAGAGCGGGCGGCCTTCTTTTGCGCTCATGCAGCGGATGGCAACGTGCTTGGCATGCGGCCACTGGCGATGGCAATGAGCGCGGAGTTTCCGTTTTACTGTCTTGAGCCCAGGGGACTCGACGGCAGCGAACCGTTTGAGAGTGTGGAGGAGACCGCGCGTTCCTACATTGAGGAGATCCGCAAGGTGCAACCTCACGGCGCCTATCATCTGGGCGGATACTGTTACGGCGGTGTCGTGGCATTCGAGATGGCGCGTATGCTCGAGGAGATGGGCGAAGATGTGGCCGCACTCGTGTTGATCGATAGCTACAATCCCGCGTACATCAGGCAGTTTCCGATTGATCCTTACATGGAAGAAGTTGTACCCGGCACTGATACGCGCTTTGAAGAGACGCTGCGGCGCTTAAGGCGAGCCGGCAGCAATGCCAGACGGAAATATGAGCCCAAGCCGTACGGCGGCAGTGCAGTGATTTTCAGAGCCAGCGAGCGTGGCGACTACCCCTATGATGACGACCTGCTGGGATGGAAGCCGGTGGTGCGCGGCGACCTTTCGTGCGTTGAAGTCGAGGGCAATCACGACAGCATATTCAAGGACCCCGCGGTTGGGCTTATTGCCGAGAAGATCGATGCCAAACTCCGGGAGTCGCTTACCGGGAAGGGAACAGCCCAAGCTTCCGAGGCCGATGCTCTTATCGGAGGCAAGGCCCATTCGAGTTCGTTGGCGGCGTCGACGGGCAACGGCACCGGGACTGCAGCTCAGCTGGCGCAGGTGGAAGCGCTGCTCGCAGAGCACCCATTGCTGGCCTCAGTTGTGTTGGTGCAGCTTCCGAATCAGGCGCTCGATGTGCGTCCGATTGCATATATTGTGCCGCGCGGCGATGAAGAGCCGACCGCCATTGCCGTGCGTAAGCATCTGCGCGGGCGATGCCCGGAGTGGTTGATTCCCACGAAGATTATCCGATTGGAGTCAGTGCCGCTGACCGCCGAAAGGACAATCGACCGCGCGCGCCTGGCTGCAATGCAGCCGGGAAACGGAGGACCAGCCCCCGCGACCGATTCTCCACGCAGCGAAACTGAGCTTACGCTCGGCGCTATTTGGCGCGCCATTCTCAAGGTTCCGCACGTCGGCGTCAACGACAGGTTCTTCGAACTTGGCGGCAATTCGCTGTTGTCGATCGAGATGATCACCCGTGTCGAACGCGAGACCGCTTTCCGCCTTTCCCCGCGCCAGGTCATGTTTGATACGCTCGGCCAGATTGCGAGCCGCATGGCAGAAGAACGCCAGAAAGTTGCGAGCCTGTGATTCCTCACTTTTTTGGATCAGCAGAGGCGCCTCTCTTTGGCATGTATACGCCGCCGCGAGCTTCGGCAGCTCGGGACGCGGCAATATTGATATGTTCGCCTATCGGCCTCGAGTACCTTCGCACACACTATGCGATGCGCTTGCTTGCCAAGCAGCTTTCAGATGCGGGCTTGCATGTTTTGCGCTTCGATTACCATGGAACAGGGGACTCCAGCGGCGAGATTGGTGCAGGACAGTTTGACGTTTGGGTCGATGATGTCGCGCTTGCCGCCGATGAGCTGCTGGACATATCCGGAGTTGATTCTCTAACGGTCGTCGGGCTGCGGACGGGTGCGCAGCTGGCAATTGAGACGCTCGCCCGCAGGGGGCTCAGAGTGCGCGGACTGGTGCTTTGGGACCCGGTGATCAGCGGACGTGAGTACATCGCCATGCTTGAGCGGATGCAATCGAACGTGGTGTTGGAGCGCATTACGCCGCCCCAGCCGACGGACGAGCTGCTCGGCAGCCATTTCCCAACCGATCTGCGGGCGGCGATCGAAGGTTTCGACATGGAGGCCCGTGTGCGCCTTGTTGATGCCGATGCCGCGGCAGTTGTGGTATCTGAAGACCAGCCGGAGTACAGAGTCTTGCTGAAAGGAATGCAGGGCCGGTGGCCGGACACTATGTATCGAACAATGGACGATCCCGCCAAATGGGATAGCGTCAGGGAAGCATTCGACGTACATAAGACGGGTCCGATCGTGAGAGCTGTGGCCGAAGTAGCGGGGAGTCTGGTATGAAGGAGACCGCTTGCAAGTTTGGTCCGGAGCGAAACCTGATCGGGATTCTGAGTGAGCCTGAGGTGAAGGACGGACACCCGAACCTGCCGGCCGTGCTGATGCTCAACGCAGGACTCGTGCATCGCGTAGGGCCGCACCGGATGTCGGTCAAGCTCGCCCGCCGTTTAGCCGCCTGTGGCATCTTCAGCTTGCGTTTCGATATGGGTGGCCGCGGGGACAGTGAATCGGCGCACCATGAGGAATCGGACGAACGCCGGATTTTTGCAGACGCCAACGACGCAATGGACTTCCTTGAGCGAAAGAACATTGCTCACAGCTTCGTTCTCTTCGGACTGTGCGGCGGCGCCGATAAGGCGCATGCGATTGCACTGCGCGATTCGCGTGTGGTCGGATCAATCCTGCTCGACGGTCATGGCTACTGGACGTGGCGCAGCCATGTTGTGCATTACCTGCCCCGCCTGTTTCGGCCGCGTGCGCTGTTCAACTTCGTTCGCCGCACCTTGTCGCCCCCCAAAAAAGCGCCCCCGAGGTTCGGTATCACCCCATTTACCGAGCGATTCGGCCCACGGCGCGAGGTTGAGCACGAGGTCCACACGCTCGTTCAACGCGGCTTGCAAATGCTTTACGTATACACAGGCGGGGCCCATGCGTATTACAACTACGCGAAGCAGTTTTACGATATGTTCGATGGTCTTAAATCAAGCGACAGGATCGAGGTAGAGTTCTACCCGAATTGCGACCACCTGTTCATGTTTGAAGAGGACCGCGAGCGCTTGTTTGCGCGCATCGTTGAGTGGTTCAGTTCACGGAGTTGGAGCACCGGCTGAGTCGTTGTTCTCTGCAGACCCTCTATCGCGGTTCCCTGGAGTTTCCGGCGAATTTTGTTCCATTTGAACCGAGAGAAACTGCAATAAGTTCCTTGGGCACAGAGGTTCCGTGAGCGCAGAGGTCTCTTGAGCGCACTCGAAACTCCGACCTTCCATCGAATGTGCTTCGATCTGCTGGAAGCAGACCCTCCCGCTTACGCCCCACTCAGATCAGAAAGCGGCGGATATTTGAAGCGCGCCTTCGCGATTGGCGTGCCCAGAACTTCAATCCGACTCAAATCGCGGCTGCCCACGCCCAACTGCTCTGCCAGCCTCAAGGTGCTGTCGCAGGTTTCAAACGGCGGCGTCCCGCGATCGGCCATCGGGTCGAATCCCAGGACGGCCGTCGCCACCGCATCGGTTGAAACGCAGTTCAAGCCCGCAATCAGCAGTCCGGGATGCACTGCCTGGTGGACGAAGTTCTTGGCCTGGTTGGGCAACTCGCCGCCTGTCATCGAGTAGATGCCGTCGATCACTGCCAGGTGAATGGGCCGCGCTGCCACCAGGTCGGCCGTTGTCCGCGGAACCCGATATCCCGGGTCCTTCGAGTTCGTCTTGTCCACCAGCGGTGGCGCGCTCTTCGGCGGCACGCGCGAACCCGAATGGATCGGCCCGCGGAAGCCCACCGGAATAATCGACGGCTCATCCACCGGCGCCTGGTCGCTGTAGATGGTCGACGGCGTAATTCCAAAGCAGTTCTTCATCGACAACGTCACGCCCGCTGTCCGGTGCTCTTTGAGCTTGGCCAGCGACACAAACACATCCGTGTCGCGGTACGAGTGGTTCAGGTCAAAGCCGGCATACATCAGCCCGCCGCCGGGAACCATAAACCGCGCATACTCTTTTCCGTAGCCCAGGAAGTTCGTATTCTCAAACTCCACCTTCGTCGCCGCGCTCGCAAGCTCCTTTACATTCCAGCCGGCGGCCGCCATAAAGTCCTCCAGCGGCTTTGTTCCCCAAGGTGCGCTCTCCAGCAGCCTCACCCGCGTGGCGCCAGCCCGGCCGAACAGCGAGATCAGGGCGCCGATCACCTGCGGATGAACCCAGTGCGTCATCTCGTTCGGCATGTTGTTCAACTTGTCCTTGGGAACGCTGGTCATGTTCAGCTTGATGGCGACTGTCTTGCCCTTCACCAGCGACTGCAGCCCGCCCAGTTGGTCAAACATAGTGGAAAGCACTTCCACCACCTGGCGGTCGTACTCGCGGCACAACCCAATGGCCACCGGGCTGGCCGGCGCCTGCAGAGCGTTCAGCAGTTTAGGACTGGCAATCGCGGCGCCGGCTGTCATGCCCATGGCGCCCAGGAACTGTCTGCGGGAGCAATTCATTGTCATCGTCAGCTCAACCTCTCGGGTTCAACGGATTTGTCTTGAAATTACGCGCGGGACCCTGTTGCGGCAGGTCCTCAAAACTGGGGCAATTGTACTCCGGCCTCGCCCAGGCAGGGAATAGGAAACAGGGAACAGGCCTGATTGGACACCGCTTGTCGCCGACGCCCCGCTCCTGGCATGCGCGATCGACCGCGCTCTCAGAACCCCAGCGTAATCCCGTGTTCGCACATGTCGCCGAACACCCCCAGAAGATTCGTGATCCCAAGCAGATGGCGCACTCCCTTGCTCAAATTGATGAGCTGCAGTTGGCAGCCCTTTGACTTGGCAGACACGTACAACCGCGCCAGTGACCCCAGCCCCATGCTGTCCATGTGGCTCAGGTCGCAAAGGTCCAGCACAATCTGCTTGTGCTCTGGAATCAGCTTGCTGATCCGGGTATAGAAACCCCCGCTCACTTCTGCGATCAATCGGCCGTGGCAATGCACGACTGCCACATCGCCTTTGCGTTCCACTTCAAGGCTCAAAATGCATGGCGCTGCCTGTTCAGTCATCGATGGCTTCCTTATTGTCGATTTTTACGGGGATGGGAAGGCGCTACCGGCCCATCTTCTCACAAACCCGCGCAAATAGGGAACCAAAACCGCCGTCGGTCCAAGCCAGAATCTGGGTGGGATAGCAGTGCACTCAACTCAAAGGTTTTTCCTAATCCCTAATCCCTGCTTTATCAAACCGCTGCCGCAGCCCGCCGCTCTCTCCCACTCAGCAGATAAATAGCCGCCCTTAGTTCCAGCAGGGGGTCTGGCGAGGGCTCGATCCCTACTACGCGCGGAATCGGATCGAAGATCATGTGCTGCTGTTGGGCCAGGCTGTCGGGCAGCAGGTGGTTGATCTCCAATGTGCCCAGTTCAAGCAGCTTGCGCTTCTCCGGCCAGTGCACGGTCGCATCGTCTGTCACATCGTCATCCGCTGCAATCTGCACCACGACCTTGAACCGGAAGCTTCCCTTGGCGGCGCGCACAATGAGCTCTTCAAAGTGGTAGTCGGCCGCGAGTCCAGCTACCTGGTCGTCGGTGAGAAAATCCTCTCCCGACTCGGGAATAATGCGGTAGCGGCCAAACTTCGATTTTCCTTCGGCATTGGTGAACTTGAACGCCGTCACGCCGTAGTACGTTTGCCGCGAAAGGCTCGATGGAAATGGTTTAGGCGTCTTCACGAATGCCAAAGCTGCCGGATGTTTGGCAAGGAACTTCTCCACGGGCTTAGGGGACGGAACATCGGGACCGCTGGCCGCCGCAGCCCGCAAAAACTCCAGAAACTCCTTCCCGTCGCGTGTCGGAAAGCCGTCCGTCGAGTGGCTCACAATATCGGTGTGCACGTGTTCGGCAAGGTTGAATCGGATGGCCAGCCCGCGCGGATTGGCTTCCGGCACATTGTCCGCAATCCCCGGCAGTCCTGTCGAGTTGGAGAAGCGGATCGTTACTGGCGTGGACTCGCGCACAATGTGCGGAGCATTCGTCAACGTCTGTGCCTCCGCCGCCGGTTTGAAAGTGCCGGTCAGCATCAGGCCTTTGGCATGCGCCGGCCGAAAGCCCGGATGGGGCCCAAACATCGCGTGAAATTGCTGCAGCACATCGTTGGCGAGTGCGACAACGCGCTCATCCTGGGGAAGAGGCATGGCTGACCTCCTTGTCTGATTGCAATGTACTCGAAGAGCTCGCTGCCCGCCTGTTCAAATCTGAACAAAACACAAGCCAGTGGTCCGGGATCAATTGCCGCTCACATCAGCCTGCGGCGCACCAGGTCAAGGGCCTGCTGCGTTGCCCACTCCCGCACGCGTGCCCGGTCGCCTCGAAACGTCCGGTCCATTACCTCGGTCCGCGTCGGATCAGACAACGCAATGTAAACCAGGCCAATCGGCTTGTCGTCCGTAGCCCCGGTCGGCCCGGCAATTCCGGTAATCCCCAGCCCCAGCGTAGCCCCGGTACGCAACCGGATTCCGCTTGCCAGCGCCTCAGCCACCTCGGCAGATACTGCGCCGTGCTTCGCGATCAGGTCCGTCGAAACGCCGGCGAACGCCGACTTCAACGAATCGTTGTAAACCACCGCGCCGCCCAGAAACGAGCGCGAACTACCCGCCACCGACGTGATCCTCTGCGAAATCATCCCGCCCGTGCAGCTCTCCGCCACCGCCAGCGTGGACTGCCGCAGTCCAAGGTAGTAGAGAACAATCTGCTCCAGTGATTCGCCCTCCGACGAATACAGCCAGTCTTCCAGCGCTTCTTCAAGCCGTGTAGCCAGCTCGTCCACCCGCTGTCGTGCCTGTTCTGCATTGGGCTTTGTGCAAAGCAGTGTCAGTTGAATGTCGCCCGCGTGCGCAAGGATGGTCGTCTCCACATCCTTGTAGGTCGTGTAAATCGGAGCCAGCAGCTTGTCCGCCTGCGACTCCGGAATCATTGCCGCGCGCAGCGTTCGCTTGGCAATGTGACGCACCGGCACAATCTGCTTCAGCCGTGGCAGGCATTCGCCGTCGAACAGCGGCTTGCATTCGTTCGGTGGCCCCGGCACCAGCAGAATCAGCTTTCGATAGCCTTCAAACGTCACGTCAAGCCACTGCCCTGGCGCGCTCCCGTTCGCGTTGGGCAGCACCGTCGCCCCTTCCAGCACGTCGGCCTGTTTCAGGTTGTTTTGCGGCATGGCGATCCGCCACGTTGCGGCGCGCGCATGCAGCGCGGCCACCTGCGCCGCATCCCGACGCAACGCAAGCCCTAGCGCATCCCCCACAGCCTCACGGGTCAAGTCGTCCTCAGTGGGACCGAGTCCGCCCATCAGCACCACGATGTCCGCTCGACCCAACGCTGTCTTTATTGCTCCAACCAGGTCTTTCCTGCGGTCGCCCACAATCGTCTTGAAGGCCACCGTCACGCCGATCTCGTTGAATCGCTCGGTCAAATAAAGCGAGTTCGTATCCTGCCGCCACGGCGTCAGCATCTCCGATCCAACCGCAACAATCTCTGATTTCATAACCTGGGCTTTCTACTCCTCGCTACCGGCTTCCATTATTCCTTATGGAACTCACGGTCGCATATCATGATTCTAAATGACTTAACCTTGAACGATGGCAAATTACATAAGAACTGCATGAGCGTCTATGATCCCGAGATGGAAAGCCCCATGCCCCGCAGGGTGACAACGATCTCCGTTTCCATCCGTCACTCCCCCGATTGCCCGAAGAATGCAGACAGCACTTGGAGGCGATGCAGGCGCCGTAAATACCTCTACATCTACGAAGGCGGCAGGGCTAAACAGGAGAAGAATACCACCGTGGACGATGCAGTAGATCGCGGGATTGCCACGCTCAAATACAAGACGCCGCAGACCCTTGCAACCTACGCGCGGGCCGGACGCAGGGTCAAGAACTGGACCGTGGATCTGAAGATCGGGAACCTGGTCGACGTGACTGCTGCCAAACTTGGCGAGTGGCAGGGTAAATGGGGGAAGGATGCAACGGAGAAGCACAACCGCATGGGCCAGGCCAGCCAGAACCAGTTCCAGGATTACCTGTCTCGATTCTGTTTGTGGGCGACGAACATGGAATACGCGAGGATGGACCCGTCCTGGCGCGCTATTCCGGCCTGAATACAGGCGCGGACTGACTCGGCTCAAATCTGTAGCCAATCCAAGGTTCAGTTTTGAGGTAAGTGGGAGCAGCGGGATTCGGCTCGATCTTTTTCCGCAGTTGCCGTACAAGCACGCGAACAACGTCGGGATCTTGACTGTGTTTCCTTCCCCAGACATCAAGCAGGAGTGCTTTATGAGTAACCACTTTTCCGGCATTTCGAAAAAGGTATAACAACAAATCGAATTCTTTAGGACTCAAATAGATTTCGTTCCCATGAATCTCTACCCGATGCGCCGAAATGTCGATCTTGAAGACCCCGGTTTGGATGACTTCGCTTTGAGCCAGGGTGACTGCATTTCGCCGAAGTGCGACACGGATCCGAGCCACAAGTTCTTCCATTCCAAAGGGCTTTGTCACGTAATCGTCCGCTCCACACTCCAGCGCCTCAACTTTAGTTACTTCCTCATCGCGGACTGAAAGGACGATGATCGGGATACTGCTCGACAACCTGATCTCTCGGCAAAGTGAAACACCACCCATTCCTGGCATGGATAGATCGGTAACGACTAAATCCGGCGCCCAGGCCCGGAACGCCTTTAAGGCCGAGTCGCCATTGTATGCAGATTGAACTTCATAGCCTCGCGCGTTGAGAGAAGCCTCCAAAACTTGCGTAATCTGAGGCTCATCATCAACCACTAGGATGCGTTCTGAATCAAGCTTTGCGTTCTCGGCGCTCATGTTATCGACACCTTGCTCATGTAATCCGATTCGTTGATGCGAACTGACTTGATGGTGAAGTAGAATCGCGCGCCTTGCTCTCCGGCAGCCCGGTCCTCCACCCAAATCCTGCCGCCATGGGCTTCAGTGATTCCGCGTGCAATGGCCAAGCCGAGGCCCAAGCCGACATGCGGACTTCCGCCTCGCCCACTCTCTTCGTGGCGGAAGAATTTCTCAAAGATACGCGTCTTCAGGTGCTCCGGTATTCCCGGCCCCCGGTCCTCGACGGAAACCTCAATTGTCTCGTCCGCAGTCTTTCGCGCGACGACCCCGATTTCAGTGCCTCCAGGTGAATAAAGTGCCGCGTTTTCCAGCAATGAAAACAACACCTGGGCAATTGCCTGGGGTCTGGTGTTGACGATCAGGTCATCTTCGCATTGGACACTCACTCGATGGAATCGAAGCACCTCGTCGGCGCGCGATAGCGCGGCTGAAATGATATCGTCCATGAGGACAATCCGCGAGTCTTGAACGGGTTCTCCCCCGCTCGCTTCGATTTTGGCAAGCTCGATCATTCCCTGAATGAAGTGATTGAGACGGTCCGACTGATTCACGATTATGTGGAGCATCTGATCTTCGCTCGCTGCTCTCCTGGCGCCCGGCTCCCGTACATTGCGAAGGTCGCGCAAAGCAGAAGCGGCGGCCTTAATCGACGTGAGAGGGGTGCGAAGATCGTGAGTTACGGTATCGAGAAGTGCGGATTTCAGCCTTTCGCTTTGCTTGATGGCCTCAAGTTGGCTGGCATGATCAATTGCCGCACGCAGTTCGTTGTATAGACGTTGCACTTCCTGAGCCTTAAGCTGTGCGCGGCCGGACAATTGACCTACAAGGATAGAAGTGACCAGGTATGCGATCAGAGCAACCATGCTGCTGTCGTCCTGGATGAGCCTGAACTGTAGCTTCATCACCGGCGGAACATAATAGAAGTTGACGTATGCTGCGCTTAAGATGGAAGCCATCAGCGCAGGCCCCGTTCCCCATTTCAAGGAAACCATGAGGACAACAACCAGCGCTCCCATCGCGGCGGTGAGCGGCCGGATATGAGGATAGAAGGGCCAGGTCAACAAGGCGACTAGTCCGACGCCGCCGATACCGACCAGGTAGCCAATCAAGCGGTTGTTGGATGGAACCCACACAAAGTTCAGTCTAATGCCAATTCTAAGAGGTAACGCCCGTCTTAACCGCTTAAAGGCATAAATCTTATGAACTTCTAATGCCGATGATCCTCGAAATTTGGGTAGACTAGCTACACTCAGACCTTCGAAGTGGGGCCCCGATCCAGCCGCGCGTGTGCGATGACGACTTAGGATTCGAACTCGTCCGCCGATGAATGTTGAATCGAATACGTTTCGCTTCTGAAGGCTCATTTATCGATTCGGAGACGGCTGCTCAAGGGCGGTGAGGGGCGTGGGTATGGAGGATTATGCCGGTTGCACCGGATTGCGGTCGCTCAGCGCTCGAGTGTGAAATGGAGCGGAAGAGCCATTCGGCCAATAAGTCGGGCGCCAGGATTCGAAAGTTGCCTCTTTCGTTCGCGCAGCAGAAGCTTTGGCTTCTGGCGCAGATGGAAGGAGGAAGCCAAGCGCATCATGTTCCGCTCGCTCTCCATCTGAAGGGTCCTTTGGACCATGCAGTTCTTCGCTGTGCGCTTGACCGCATTGTGGCCCGGCACGAGGCGCTGCGCACCACGTTCAGCCTGCAGGACGGCGATCCCGTGCAGGTGATCCACCCTGTTGAAGAAGGCCAGATCCTGCTGATCAAGGACGATCTTCGCGGTGGCCGGAACCCCGATTCTGAAGTCGAAAGCCTGGTCGAAGCGGAAACTGTTGCTCCATTCGATCTCGAAGTCGGACCGTTAATTCGCACCCGGCTCATCCGGCTGTCTGATGACGAACACCTGCTGGTGATTGTGACGCACCACCTCGTTTCGGACGAAGGGTCGACATCGGTGCTGATCAAGGAGCTCAAGCTTCTCTATGCGGCATTTCTTGACGGGCAGCAGGACCCACTACCCGATCTTGAGGTGCAGTATGCCGACTATTCGGTCTGGCAACGCGAATGGATGGGACGCGAGCCGCAACAGCAAAAGGCCGCCTACTGGAAGACTGCGCTGGCTGGCGCACCCGCCCTTCTTGAGATTCCTGCGGACCATCCACGCCCCGTTCAGCAAAGCTATGCCGGCGCCTTTGAGAGTCTGCTTCTCGAAGAAAGTCTGACAGCTCGACTCAAGGAGCTTAGCCAGCGCTGCCAGGTCACGCTGCACACGACATTGCTGGCCGGCTGGTCGGTATTGCTCTCGCGTCTCTCGGGCCAAACAGATGTGCTCATCGGCATGCCAACCGCCAATCGCTCGCGCAGCGAATTCCGCGACCTGATCGGATTCTTCTTCAACACCCTGGTGCTGCGGTTCGATCTAAGCGGCTCCCCCACGGTGATCGACCTCCTTGAGCAGACCAAGTCGAGCTTTCTGGCCGCGATCGAAAATCAGGATGTACCCTTCGAGCACGTGATCGAGCTCGTCAAGCCGGTGCGCAGTCTCTCCCATTCCCCACTCTTCCAGGTGATGTTCGCCTGGCAAGACAATACTCAGGAATCGTCCAGTTTTTCAGGAATCGAAGTCCAGCCACGTCTCCTGGAAACCAAAACCTCCAAATTCGATCTCCGTCTGGACCTGAAAGAAACCGGCGACACCATCTCCGGCGGTATCGAATACGCGACTGCGCTGTTTGAGCAATCGACCATAAAGCGCTATGTGGAGATCTACCGCGCGATTCTCGAATCCATGATTGCCGACGACACGCAGGCCATCGATCGTCTGTCGATACTGCCTGAAACAGAGCGCGATCATTTGCTCCGTGAGTTTAATAGGACCCTGGCGGAATACCCCAAAGAGATCCCGCTGGCGCAGCTGGTGGAACAGCAGGTGGAGCGAACGCCGGATGCCATTGCGGTGGTTTATGACAAGCAGCGGCTGACCTTCCGGGACCTGAATGCGCGCGCCAACCAACTTGCCCGCGAGTTGATCAATCAGGGCGCGGGTCCAGACCAGATTGTTGGCCTTTACGTCACGCGGTCAACGGACTTGATTGTGGCGTTACTGGCGATCGTCAAGGCCGGCGCTGCGTATTTGCCGCTTGATCCAATGTTCCCTCCAGAGCGGCTGGGCTACATGCTGAGCGACAGTGGCTCACGGTTGCTGATAACCGAAGAGAGTCTTCGCAAAACACTGCCCGCCTTCGCGGGAACGATCATCGAGTTGGAAGAGAACGGCTGGCAGGCGAACAGCCGCGACAATCCTGCAATCGCAGTGAGACCCGAGGATCTGGCATACGTGATTTACACGTCAGGCTCAACGGGCAAGCCCAAGGGGGTACAAATACCGCGAGGGGCTCTGACAAATTTCCTGTGGTCGATGCGCGAGTCGCTGCGGTTGAGCGATCGTGACCGTCTGCTGGCGGTGACGACAATCTCTTTCGACATTGCTGGTCTGGAAATCTGGTTGCCGCTGCTGACTGGGGCGCAAACGGTGATGGCCAGTTTTAAAGCAACAGCGGACGGCAACGCACTAAAGGAACTGCTGGAACGGCACGACATTACTTTTCTGCAAGCGACTCCGGTGACCTGGCGGCTGTTGTTCGATACAGGCTGGCGCGGCAAGAACAACCTGCAGGCGGTCTGCGGGGGAGAAGCCATGCCCCAGGAAGTGGCAGTGCAATTGGTTCCCGTCGTGAAGCTGGTGTGGAATCTCTATGGACCGACGGAAACGACCATCTGGTCGACGGGCTACCAGGTAACGGACGGCCGCGAGACGATCCTGATCGGCCGCCCGATCTTCAATACGCAGTGCTACATTCTGGATGCGCACGGAGAGCCTGTACCGGTTGGAGTGACGGGCGAGTTATTCATTGCGGGCGACGGACTGGCGCGCGGCTATCTGAATCGTCCGGAACTCACGGCGGAAAAATTTGTTGCCGATCCGTTTGCCGGGGACGGGGCACGGATGTATCGCACTGGCGACCTTGCGCGTTACAGGCCAGACGGGAACATCGAGTGCCAGGGACGCATCGACCACCAGGTAAAGCTCCGCGGTTACCGGATCGAATTGGGAGAGATCGAGGCGCGTCTTGCCGAATTCCCCGGGGTGCGCGAAGCAGTGGTGATCGCGCGTGAGGACACACCGGGCGACAAACGGCTGGTGGCTTACTACGCTGTCTCAACGCTTGCCGAGACAGAGAAGAGCAATATCGGCGCGGAGCATTTTCGCGCCTACCTCTCCAAAACAATGCCCGAGTACATGGTACCGGCGGCCTATGTGCGTATGGAGGCATTGCCTCTAACACCCAACGGCAAGATTGACCGCAAGGCGCTGCCTGCGCCCGATCGCAGCGCTCCTTCAATCGAGAATTACGAACCACCCCAGGGCGAATTGGAAATTATACTGGCCGGAATCTGGGCTGATGTACTCAAGGTCGATAACGTCGGACGACACGATAACTTCTTCGATTGCGGCGGAAACTCGCTGCTGGCGGTCAAGCTCATCTCGCGCGCGCAAGAAATCGTTCACGGCGAGGCCGTGCCGCTGAGTGTGCTGCTTGAAGCTCCCACCATCGCGCGCCTTGCTGCCTGGGTTGAAAGCCACGAAGGCGACCAGCAGCAGATTCTGGTGCAGATGCAGCCGGGCAGTCCGGCGTGCATACCTTTCTTCTGTGTGTGTGCGGCCGCAAGCACTGCCCTCGTCATGCGTCCTCTGGCGAAGGTCTTGGATAAAGACGTGCCGTTTTACAGTATCCAGAATAAGGGACTTGATGGCTCTGAACCTTGCGCATCCTTGAAAGAAGCAGCACGTCTTTACCTCGATGAAATCCGCAAGGTGCAGCCAGAGGGTCCTTATTGCCTTGGGGGATACTGCTTTGGCGGGTATGTGGCATTTGAGATGGCTTGCATGCTTGAAGAAGCTGGAGAGCGGGTATCCGCTCTGTTCCTGGTCGACTCCACCAATCCTGCGCAACTCCGATTTCTATCGACGGAAGAGTCCCTTTCCCTTTTCTTGCATCACTGCTACAGACGTACCATTTTCCATGCGCGCAGAATTCGCCACATGCAAATGGCGGCGATGTTCAGCTATGCCTGGGGACGCCTCAAGGCAATGTACTTTCATGGCGAGCGCATCGTAGGGAAGGGACCGCAGAAGGAACCCCTCAAGGAATTGCCTGAGGAACTCAAATCCAGTCCTGCTTCCGCGGGCCGCACGATTCAAGTCATAGAGTCGATGGAGCGCTGGGGCCGAGATGTCACAAATGAATTCATTCCGCAGCCCGTCGGCGGTGACGTAGTCGTTTTCTGGGCCAAAGAACGTTACGCGGATCCCTTTTTCGACCAGTTCCTCGGGTGGAAGCCAGTCGTGCGCGGATCCATTCAAAGTATCGGGATCGAGGCCCATCACGGAAGCATTGGCATCGAGCCAGCTGTACGTATCATTGCTGAAACCATCAACGCCAGGGTTCGGAAATCCTCGCTGTCGAAGAACCAGGAATCGGTCGCTGCCTTTTTGGTCGATTAGGTTGATTACCACCCCGGCGCATGCGCAGCGTTTATTACTTATTGATAGCCATCAAACTCCCCGCGCTTTTGGAATCTCGGCCGTCCGCAACTACGCAACCGGCACATTGAAGAGCTTTGGGTAGATTGTCGCCGTTACCTCAGATACCATCTGGAGGTATATCACCGTAGTCCTCGGAATACCACGCCCCACCGTCTGTCTGGTCTTCGTTGATTTGCCGCGGAATATCGCCGTATAGCCAGGTATGCGACTGTATAGGACGCACGCCGGCGGCTTAAAATCAGCGGCCTTTAATGAGCGGCCGTAAGGCCTGAGAAAGGGTGCCGGCGGCGAAGAAAACCACGCAGCGACTGATAGGTCCATCCATCACCAACATCGAATCTCCTGCCGGCCCGGTGATCACGAAGCGTTGTTCATCGAGAAATCTCCCCCTCATCCCTCCATCCTTCCCTGGTCAACATACATATTTATAGAGCCGCATTATTTCGGCATTGATCTTGACGACCATTCATGACCACTGGATTACACGTCATCGATAGTTACCCCATACCGGACAACTCGATTCGGTTGTAGTGGACCGATGGATATTGTCTCGGGTGTGCGGCGCATCGTCGTCATCATGGAACATACGGCCCCCGACGGTGGCGCCAAGTTGCTTCGCAATTGCTCGTTGCCACTTACTGGAACCGGTGTCGTTCACCATGTGAACACCGATTTGTGCTTGCTGGACGTAACCGACACGGGCTTTGAAGTCATTGAATTGGCCGACGGCGTTACGCGCGACGAAGTTCAGCGAGGAACGGAGGCCGCCGTCCGCTTCAGCGCGTCCGGGGCTTAGCTCGCTGTCCCTTCTGCCACTCTGGCTTTCGCTTTTCAAGAAAGGCGGCTACGCCCTCGCGAAAATCCGCAGTCTCCCGTGAAAGTGCGTTGGCCTCAAGCCCCTCAGCAACCGCCGCATCGAGCCACGCTCTGTTGTGCACTGCCATCAGCCGCTTGGTTGCCTTCAGTGATTCGGGACTGTTCGCGATCAGCACGTCGGCCAACGCCTGCACCCGCTCGGTAAGCTTCCCGGCCGCGACAACCTCATTGACGAGGCCGATGCGATGAGCCTCCGCAGCATCCACGATCCGCCCGGTTAACAGCAGATCCCTGCTCCGCTTGTCCCCAATCTGCAGCGCCAGAAATGCCGATACCAGCGCGGGCACAAATCCGATCCGCACCTCGGTAAAACCGAATTTCGCCGCCGCTGTTGCCAATGTAAAGTCGCAGATTGTTGCCAATCCAGCGCCGCCGCCAATGGCCGCGCCATGCACCGCAGCGATCGTCGATATGGGCATCTCATACAAGGCAAGGAAGAGCCTGGCGATCCGCTCCGCATCTACCCGATGCTCAGTGGCGCTCTTGTCTTGCATGGCCTGCAAGGCCGATAAATCCAGGCCTGCGGAAAATGCCTCGCCGGCCCCTGCCAAGACCAGCACTCGGAAGTCGCTTTGTGCGGCCTCTTCAAGCGCGACGATCAACTCCATCTGCATTTCAGGAGTCATCGCATTGCGCCGCTCAGGCCGATTGAGTGTAATCGTCCTTACCGACCCGCTCTCCGTAACCAAAATCGTCTTGTAGTCCAAGGGCCTCTCCCGTTCCGCGGACCGCTTTACAAATCATCGTGTACTACAGCTCGTGGCAATCTCTGTACTGGCACGGATCAATTCGCCCAGTGGTCCCAGTTTCGGCAGAGGCGCGCCACAGTCTGTCAACGCGGCAAGCAATGTTTCCGTGGGCATGTTGCCCACGAGCACATCCTGTGCAAACGGACACCCGCCGAGTCCCCCGATGGCGGCGTCAAACCGCCTGCATCCCGCATGGTAGGCAGCCTTGACGAGGGCCGTTGCGTCGTTACGTCGCGCATGGAGATGCACGCCGACCTCAATCTCGAGATGCGCTGCGATCACAGCGGCAACAGTCTCTGCGATTTGATCAGCAGACGCCAAGCCCACTGTATCCGCGAGCGAGATTTGCCGGACGCCGCTATCGATCAGCAAATCGCATGCTTCCACTGCCGCGCCAATACTCCAAGCCTCGCCATAGGGATTTCCGAAAGCCATCGAAAGGTATGCCACCACATTCAGGCCCTCATCGCCGCCCCGGACTACGATCGCTCGCAATGCGGCAAGCGATTCTTGCTGCGATTGATGCTGATTGCGTTGCAGAAACTCCGCAGAAATCGAGTGAGGAAAACCAAGCGTCTGAACAGCGCCGGTATGAATGGCTCGTTCCGCGCCCTTCTCATTCACGACGATCCCGATGATCTCGGCGTTTCTCTGTGGCCCCAGCAGCTCAAGGACTCGCTCTGAGTCTGCCATCTGCGGAACAGCCGCGGGCGAAACAAAACTCACTGCATCGATATGAGTGAAGCCTGTGTCAATCAGTCTGCGTAGATAGCCAGCCTTGGCCTCTGGCGCAATCTGCACAGGAAGGCCCTGCCAGGCATCGCGCGGGCATTCCACGATCTTGACCGCTTCGAGCTTCACCGCCTCGAGCTTGACCGCTTCACTCATCCATCCCTCAGCATTGATTGATCGATGTGAATACTAAGCAGCATCAACCGCGCGACGGGTGCACCTTGAGGATCTCCCTTGCGATTACCATCCTCTGAATCTCGCTTGTGCCCTCTCCGATGGTGCATAGCTTTACGTCGCGGTAATACTTTTCCACTGGATAGTCTTTGATGAAGCCATAGCCGCCGAAAAGCTGCACGGCCTCATCGCAGATGCGCACTGCCACTTCACTCGCAAACAGCTTGGCCATCGCCGATTCGCGTGTAACTTTGCGGCCTGCGTCTTTTAGCACAGCGGCACGTTGCGTCAGCAGCCTCGCCGCATCCAACTCCGTGGCCATATCCGCCAACTTCCATTGAATGCCCTGAAACTCGGCAATCGCCTTTCCGAATTGCCGTCTTGCTTTCACGTAGGTTAATGCCGCATCCAGCGCCCCGCGCGCAATGCCCAGCGCCAGAGCCGCAATCGAGATTCTACCGCCATCCAGGACCCGCATTGCATCAATGAATCCCTCGCCCTCGACTCCCAGCAGATTCTCTGCTGGTATCTCACAGTCCTCGAAGATCAGTTCGCTTGTATCGCTGGCACGCAGGCCCAGCTTGTTCTCCTTCTTGCCGGCCCTGAAGCCCTTCGACCCTTTCTCCACGATGAAGGCCGACAATCCGTGCGTGCCTTTACTCTTGTCGGTCACGGCGATGACAACCGCAACGTCAGCATAGTGGCCGTTGGTGATAAATGTCTTGTTGCCGTTCAGCACGTAACGATCGCCCATCTTTACCGCCCGGGTGCGCGCGTTGCTTGCATCGGACCCGGAGCCGGGCTCGGTGATGGCCCACGCAGCCAAGAATTCGCCGCTTGCCAACCGAGGGACAAACTTTCTTTTCTGCGTCTCGTTGCCTGCCAGAAAAATATGATTTGTCCCCAGCGAGTTATGCGCCGCCATCGTGAGTCCCATCGACCCGTCCACAGCCGAGAGCTCCTCGATTGCCAATACATAGTCAACGTAGCCCAGCCCCGCGCCACCGTACTCCGTTGGGACGATCACGCCCATGAGCCCCATTGCGCCCAGCTTCTTTACCGCCGCGAGGGGGAATTCGCTCGCCTCGTCCCACGCTGCCACATGGGGTGCAATCTCCTGCGCGGCAAACTCCCGAATCTCCCGGCGCAGATGCTCCTGCTCCTCGGTCAGCACAAACGGATACAAAGTGTCAGCTTTATCAAGCGGCTTCACATCAAGTTGCATATTCAGGCTCCTTCGCGGGGAATTCGAATGCCCACCTCTCGTACTACTCAATTAAGATGCCGTACCCTGCATGGATCACACTGACAGTCCCCAAAAACCGCCATCAGGTTTGCAGAACTCCCGGATTGAATCGGGGAATATCCGGATTCAGCGCACACGCCTCAAGCGCCGCGATCAATGCATCTCTGGTTCGGGCCGGATCGATAATCTCATCGATCCAGAGCCGCGCCGCGCCATAACGCGGGTCAGCCTGCGCATCATATGTCGAGCGAATCTCCTCAAAGACCGCGGCTTTCTCCGCATCAGACAACTGCTTGCCGCCACGCTCCATCTGCCGGGCGCGTACTTCAGCCAGCGTGGTAGCTGCCGAGGCCCCGCTCATCACTGCATAGCGCGCCGTAGGCCAGGCAAACAGGAATCGCGGATCGTAAGCCTTGCCGCACATCGCGTAATGTCCGGCGCCAAAGCTTCCGCCCACGATCACCGTAATCTTCGGTACGACACTTGTGCTCACCGCAGATACCATCTTCGCTCCGGCGCGAATGATTCCCGACCACTCCGCTTCCTTGCCCACCATGAATCCATTTACATCGTGAAGAAACACCAGCGGAACCAGGCTCTGATTGCAGTCCATGATGAAGCGCGCGGCTTTCTGGGCGCCCTCGGTGTAAATCACACCGCCTACTTCCATCTGCGTCATTCCAGCCGTCGGGCCCATGGCAACCGTCTGATTCTGGTTGACCTTCTGGTTGGCCACGATCCCAACGGCCCTTCCGCCGATCCACGCGTACCCGCACAGGACCGTGCGGCCAAACTCCGCCTTGTACTCGTCGAACTCGCTGCGATCCACGATGCGCGCAATCACCTCGCGCATGTCGTATACGTTGCTTGACCCAGGCTCAGGATTCAGCAATCCATACACATCCTCGGCGGCATACTTCGGTGCGTCCCGCACGGCGTCAAACTCGCGGCGGCTAAATACCTCGGCCATCCCTTTGCGTTCGCCCATCTTCGCTACCAGCGATCTAAGCCGGGCCAGACACTGCTCGTCATTGGGCTCCTTGAAGTCAACCGTCCCAGAAATTGCCGCATGCATTGCCGCTCCACCCAGCTCCTCAGGGTCTGTTTTCTGCCCGATGGCAGCCTGCACCAGGGACGGCCCAGCCAGAAACAGCCCTGACCCTTCGGTCATCAGAACCGTATCCGTCATGACCGGCAGATACGCTCCGCCGGCCACGCACATACCCATGATCGCCGTGATCTGCGGGATTCCCAGCGAGCTCATCACCGCGTTGTTCCGGAAGATGCGCCCGAAGTCGTCGGTGTCCGGAAACACATCCTCTTGCAAGGGCAGAAACACGCCGGACGAATCCACAAGGTAGAGTGTGGGAATGCGGTTTTCCATCGCAATGGTCTGGGCACGCAATACCTTCTTTGCTGTCATGGGAAAGAATGCGCCGGCCTTCACGGTTGCGTCGTTGGCAATGATCATGCACAGCCGCCCGCTTACCCTTCCCAACCCCGTGACCACACCAGCGCTCGGCGCGCCGCCAAACTCCGCGTACATTTCATGCGCCGCCCACAGCCCCAGTTCCCTTAGCTCCGTTCCTTCATCGAGCACTAGCTTGATTCGTTCTCTCGCTGTGAGCCGCCCTTTTGCATGCTGTGCTTCCACCGCCTTTGTTCCGCCGCCGAGCCGAATCGTATTCTCTTCTGAGCGCAAAGCGGCCATCAGCGCCGCCAACGCCCTTCGGTTGCTCTTCGCCCGTGCCGACTCGAGATTCATTGTCGAATTCAATCCGCCCTCGATCTTCAGCCCCTCCGCCATTTCGTCTCCTGTGGAGTGCGCAAGCAATTCGATCCGGCGAGCTGCCCACTGCTCTTTCTCATAGACTGCTCTCGTAATCGATTCGCTGCATATGCTGAACTCGATTCCGGGCAGCCTCACAACCTTCACAAGCAGCCGCTCGCGGCCCGGCGCTCCGCCTCGTGCATGGCCTCGTAGATCTGGTCGAAACTGCTTACCGCAAACAGCAATCTGTGCAGTTCATTCACTTTTACCGGTGTGTTGACCACTTCGTCCAGCGTAAAATCGCGGATTGCGCAATGGCCTTCCATCACATTTCGGCATTCGCCGTGCGAGCTGATCAATCCGCTGCCGTACACCTTGATTCCATCGCGCTGCCGGATTAATCCGAACTCCACCGTGTACCAGAAGAGCCGGCCCAACTTCTCAAGCGCTTCGGAATCCGCGATGGAAGCACAGACGCGTCCGTAGTGCGCGAGAAAATCTGCAAATACCGCATGCGCGTGCATGGGTACATGCCCGAACACATCGTGAAAGATGTCTGGTTCGGGCGTATACTCCAACGATTCGCGGCCTCGCAGCCAGGTGGTGGTTGGAAACCGGCGCCCAGCAAGCATCTCGAAGAATGCGTGTGCCGGCAGAAATCCGCTTACTGGCGTAGCGTTCCAACCCGTGCGCGGTTCCAGACACGCGCTGATCGCCTCAAGATTCGGCAGCCGATTCCGCTCCAGCCCGATGATTGAGAAACCATCGAGGTACTCCCTCGCCGCATGCTCTTCCAACTCGGGAAACGCCCGCTCCACCAACTCCGCCCAGACTCCGTGTTGCTCTGCCGCGTAAGACGCATAGTCCTGGTGAATGATGTACGGAGAGGCAGCGACAGTCACGGATTGGCTGGAAGATGAACGGGGGAATGCGTCCATACCGACCTTCTTGGCCACGGAGCGCATCAATTGGCTCTGGGCCTGCACGCCTAAACTATGACCTAGCATAGGCCTGCCCGCACATGCCGAAAATGGCAATTGTCTGGCGTTGGGGATATAAATGCTTAACAGAATTAGGCATAATGGACATGTTGCCTAAGGATTACAGGCTCATGGCGCACAGGACTGTTCCCACATCGATCGACCTCGATGAGGTTTCTTGGAAGATACTGGAAGCCTTGCAACACAATGCCCGCCAACCTTTTGCGGAGATCGGCAGGCAGATCGGCTTGTCGACTCCCGCGGTCGCAGAACGCGTTCATCGTTTGGAAGAGGCAGGCGTTATTACTGGCTACCATGTCACGCTGGACCCTGCCAAACTCGGCGCGCCCATCGGGGTTCTGGTGCGCCTCACCATCCCCGGCGGCGATTTGCAGGTTAGGCGTACAGTAGCTGCGATCAAAGATCTTCCGGAAATCAGCCGGTGCCATCGCATCACCGGCGATGAGTCATTTGTCATGGAGGCAAATGTTGTGTCCATTCGGCATATGGAAGCCCTCATTGACAAGCTATCGGCCCTTGGCGCTACCTCAACCTCGACGGTGCTCTCTTCGCCAGTGCAACGCCGCGACTACTCTTCAAAACAAATAGAGGCCTTCAGCAAGTACATCTAGTTCCAAACTTGTGCTCGAAGTGCGCACAACGAAGGCGGCCGCTCTCGGTTACTGCGAGTCAATTCCAAAAGCGATTACTTGCTTAGATGTCCAAGTCGACAGATCAAGAATTCGTGCATAACGCAGTCACGATGTTGAATCTGCATCCAGCCAATCGGGCGGAAGTCTCTCGGAATCTGAGGTAGGTCCCATCTGAGATCAGTTGCAGCAATAGCTTCAGCGATCGGCAAAGTGTCGCCTTCAGAACTAAATTGCAACCGCTTGAATCTGGCGATTCAGCTAGCGCTGCTTTGGTGCAGGCAGCATTTCCTTAGGAATGGGGCCTGGATTGTTTCACAAGGCACACCTTTTCAGACGGCCGCATCGTGAGATCCGGCCGTTGATTTGATAGGGTTCGCGGGTGGGTTTCTGGACCCCTTTTGTCGCAGGGTTAGCGGACCGGTTTCAGGCTGTTTTGTCGAGTGCTTCCATTACATGTGTTTGAGCCGGGGCATTTGAAGCACATGCTGCACGGCGGCCGTCGAGATTCGGTGATCTTTAGCGATCTGGCGAAGGCTTTGGCCACGTTCACGATCTTGTTCGATGGCGGCGTTTTCCAGCAGCACCGGATTTCTGCCGATGTGCTGGCCTTCGAGCCAGGCGCGCCTCATGCCGGCGCGCACCCGTTCGATGATCAGGTTACATTCGAGCTCGGCGACTGCGCCGATGATGATCACGATGGCCCGACCCAGCGGGCCGCCGGTATCGATATTTTCCCGGAAGCTGACGTACTCGATGCTCAACCTGCTCAGTTCGTCTAACACGTCTAAAAAGTCTTTCACCGACCTTGCGATCCTGTCTGAAGCCCAGACCAGGACAACGTCAAACTGGCCGCGTACCGGACAGGCACGGACCGTCAAGGCGGATGTCCAAAGCACGTTCGTATCGATGATCATTCTCTGCTTCAGGCCGCGCAGTACGTCAGTGATCGCTTGATTCTTGCACCCCAAGCCAGTCAGAACCCACGATGTTTTTCCGGCGGCAATTCAGCGTCACGGTTGGATGCTTATTCGGCTGGGAGATCCGAAGGGTCTCTCCGTCCCTGCTGCGCCCGCGCAAAAAGATCCCTGCCGCTGCCCACATGCTCACCGCTCGCCACACCATGGTGGATGAAAATCAGGATGACGAGAGAGCGCTGATTCTTCATGATTCGTAGGATCAGATTCCCCGAGCCGGCAAGAGTTGTGCCCAACAGGAGGCCGACTCGCAAGCCTTGAGGAGAACAGCGGGGTGCTGAGCCGCCGTCAGTCAACCCTCCGCTTAACCACCAGCGAAACAAAACCTAAGCGCCGCGCAGGCGTGCCAACCGTGTGCCGCAGGAACGAAGCCCGCAAGTTTGATGCCGCTTGTCCGGAAAGCCGACATGTGGGTGCCCTTTACGTCTGTGGCGAAAGTGCATCTGACCGGAGGGCACAGGCCGAGACTTACGAACTTCTAAATCTGTCAGTGGCATCTGTGCCCTCCAAATGCCGCTTTTGGCAAAATACCCCCCCGGTAAAAACAAAATACTCCCCAAAATTCCCCCGGAGTCGCCGGCTTGCACAGTACGCCTATGAACGTAGAAAAACAATAACCCCAGCATTTGCTAGGGTTTAATTGATTTCCTTGGATGTCTTGGGATGTCCTTGGAAGGGGTCATGGCGGAGAGAGTGGGATTCGAACCCACGGTACTCGTTAAAGTACACACGCTTTCCAAGCGTGCGCCTTAAACCACTCGGCCATCTCTCCGTAAGCGTGCCGACTGTTTGAAGTTAACATATTGGACTGCTTCTTGGCCGTGAGCCGGAAGAAGGCTCTTGTTTATTCGGGTATTAACTCAACTGAAAATGAAACCGTTTACTCGAATCCGGGTGCTGGTTTATAGTTCACGGTTGCTCGCCGTTCAAGTTTTTTGTTCGACTTACGGCGGGCCTTCATCTGCGAAAGAGGATCTCCATGTTTACGTTTTCTCGTCGTAATCTACTGTCGAGTGGTCTGGCGCTGTCTGCTTCATCGTTGTTTGCACGCTCTGCATGGGGTCGCACTGTGGCGATGCTTGCAGCCGATCCGCAGGCTCAGGCAGCTGGAGGGACAAACGGCCCACGGGAGAAGTTGATCCTCGATTTTGATTGGAAGTTTCAATTTGGTCACGGAAGCGATCCGGCGCGCGATTTGGGATTCGGGACGGGACAGGGGGATTTTGCGAAGACTGGCGACTTCAAGTTTGCCAAGGTTGGATTTGATGACTCCAAATGGCGAGCGTTGCACCTGCCCCACGACTGGGCGGTGGAGTTGCCCTTTGTCCGTGACGATGAGTTGAACTCACACGGCTTTAAGCCGCTCGGCAGGCGCTATCCGGAGACAAGCGTCGGATGGTACCGGCGCGAATTCGATATCGCGGCCAGCGACCTCGGCCGGCGCATTGCCGTGGAGTTCGATGGTGCGTTCAGAAGCGTTCTGGTTTTTGTGAACGGATGCTTTATCGGTCGCAATGACAATGGGTACGCACCGTTTGCTTTTGACCTGACCGATTTTCTGAATTACGGCGCCAGGAACTGCATTACGTTGCGTGTGGACGCGAGTTTTGGCGACGGATGGTTCTACGAGGGCGCGGGGATCTATCGGCACGTGTGGTTGACGAAAACAGATGCGCTGCACCTGGGCAAGTGGGAGAGCTGGGCAAGGCCTGAGGCAACCGGCGGCAAGGCTGTGAATGTACGGTTGGGCACGGTGGTCGAGAACGTCGGCAAGAACGCTGAGATCGCGGCGGTGAGCTGGCAGATTGTGGACGCAGGCGGCAAGACCGTGGCCACGGCGAAGGCCGCCGCGCAGACGATCGACGTGGACGGGAAAGCGAGCTATGAAGTGATTGCTCCGATAAGCGACCCTGCGCTGTGGTCGGTGGAGGAGCCCAATCTCTACGCCGCTCGAGTGACGGTGGAGACACACGGCCAGGTGCGCGATGCCGAGCTCGTCAAGTTTGGCGTGCGCTTCCTTCGCTTTGATGCGAACCATGGATTCTTTCTGAACGACAAACCAGTCAAGATTCAAGGCACCTGCAACCATCAGGATCACGCGGGCGTTGGCGCTGCGGTGCCGGACCGGTTGCAATGGTTCCGTCTGGCCGTGCTGCGCGAAATGGGCTGCAACGCAGTCCGCACGTCGCACAACATGCCGACGCCTGAGTGGGTGGACGCTTGCGACCGCATGGGCATGATGATGATGTGTGAGACGCGTCAAATGAGCTCGAACGAGGAGGGATTGGCGCAACTGGAGACGATGGTCAAGCGGTATCGCAATTCGCCGTCGATCATCCTGTGGTCCATTGGCAACGAGGAATGGCATTTGCAGAACGACCAGGCGGAGCTTGGCGAAAAGATTGCGGCGACCATGGTGCGGCGATGCCACGAGTTGGATCCGGATCGCCCGGTTTCAGCCGCGGTGAATGGGAGCAATGAGAAGGGCGTTTCGAACGCGCTGGACGTAATTGGATTCAATTACAACCTGAAGTTTCCCGACGACTTCCACAAGAAGAATCCGACGCGCCCGGTTTATGGATCGGAGACGGCGAGCACAGTAAGCACGCGCGGCGTGTACTCGACAGACAAGCTACGCAATACGGTGAGCGCGTACGACGTGAACCATCCTGCATGGGCGAATGGGACCGAGGAGTGGTGGAAGTTTTACGGCACGCGCGAGTGGCTCGCGGGCGGCTTTGCCTGGACGGGCTTTGATTATCGCGGCGAGCCGACTCCCTATGGTTGGCCTTCAATCAACTCGCAATTTGGCATTATCGATGTGTGCGGATTTCCCAAGGATCTCTTCTTTTACTACAAGGCATGGTGGCGCAAGGAGCCATCGCTCCACGTCTTTCCGCACTGGAACTTTGCCGGCAAGGAAGGCGAGGAGATTCCGGTTTGGGTCTTCTCGAACATGGATGAGGTGGAGCTGGTGGTGAATGGTGCCAGCCTGGGCAGGCAGAAAGTTCCCTATCTTGGGCACGTAGAGTGGAAGGTCAAGTACGAGCCGGGCGCGATTGAGGCGCGGGGGTTCAAGGGCGGCAAGCTGGCGTTGAGCGAGAAGCGCGAGACGACGGGGCCATTAGCGGCGATCAAGCTGAGCGCGGACCGGACGGCGATTGCCGCCGATGGCGCGGATGTAGCCGTGATCAAGGTGGAAGTACTCGACAAGGAAGGCCGGTCCGTGCCGACAGCGGACAACCTGATCCACTTCAAAGTGACGGGCGAAGGCACGCTGATCGGCGTAGGCAACGGCGATCCCAACTGCCAGGAGTCTGACAAGGACTCGAAGAGGTCGCTGTTTAACGGTCTGGCGCAGGCCATTGTGCAGGCCACGAAAGAGGCGGGCACGATCGAGATCGAGGCAACGAGCGGCGGCGGGGAGCCGACGGAACTTACACCGGCCAAGCTGACCATCAGGACAGGGGAATAGCGGCAGCTTTTGGACTGTGAGCTTTCAGTTTTGCTTGGGCGGGTCTAGGCAGTGCCCAGCCGGACGCTTGGACACGTTTGTTTTCGGAGAGGAAAACCTGCTTCGGGCCTGGTGCCCAGCTGGACAGGGTCAGTGTCCCGCTTCTCGAAGTGATCGTCAACACCTATTGCCCGTTCTCGAATACAGTTCGATACGATCGGCCCGGTTGTTTATGTTGGGTTGATGAAAAGGGGGCTCTCCAACAGGAACGGCACTGTATCCGCGGAATAGATTTGATAGCAATTGCGGCCCCTTGCCTTGGCCTGGTAGAGCGCAGCGTCGGAGTTGCGCAACAGAGTTTCTACATTGTCTCCGTCTTCAGGACACGTGGCGACACCAACGCTCACTGAGACTTCCACGGTTCTGCCATCGATCACAATGGGCGCGCATACGTTCGAAACTAGTTGTGAAGCGATTTTTTGCGCTTCGCTTTCATGGCGAAGGCCGTTGAGAAGCACAGTGAATTCGTCGCCTCCCATGCGGGCAACCGTGTCAGTTAACCGCACAGATTGCTGCAGGCGATTGGCAATGGTACAAAGCACCTGGTCGCCCACCGCGTGACCGAAGCTGTCATTGAGCTGCTTGAAGGAGTCCACGTCGACCATCAACAAAGCCAGCGTGACCGGCTGCCGCTTGAACTCATGCAAGGCCAACTCAAGCCGTTCCATGAGGACCCTCCTCACCGGGAGGCCGGTGAGGCCATCGTGTTCGGCCAGGTGGCGGAAGCGTTCTTCGCTTTGGCGGATGATGCCGGTCTGGCGATGGACCTGGCGGCGGAGGAGAGCCACCCAGGCGAGGATGGCTGCCATCGCGAAGACCAGGAGACCAAGAGCCTCAACTGAATGCCTGCTATTCCACCAGGAGGGAACGCTCACAATGACCACATCGCTCGGCGACCGAAGCAGAATCTGAAACGATTCGAGGCGCGCGATGCCTTCATGCCGAGAGGTTTGCAGTTCATCCACTTTTCCGACAAAGACGCCTGTGACCATGATGGTGCTTCCGTCTAACAGCGAGGATTCAAGTTGTTTGTCGATTTCAGTTGCCGTGGCAGGCGGGACCACGGTGAACAGGACACCTTCTGACGAGAGAACAAATGTGGACCCGTTCAAGCCATGATTTCTGCCCACCAGCGTGCCTTGCGCGCGGACAAGTTCTCCGTTGTGGTCGGTGTTGAACGAGTTAGCCGCGGCTACGTCGATATGGGACGCGTGCGAAGCCGTGCCGGCGTTTGTGGTGGTGCCCTTAAAGGCGTCGGCCGGGGATATGGTGACCGGCCTTACTGGGCTCCCAGTGCCTTCCAGCCTCAGTGTGGCGGCGGAAATCGCCGGGAGTGAAGCCTCGCGGCCCAGAAAGCCGGCTACATCAATCAGGTCGCCCTCGCTGAGCGGGGTGGTATCGGCGGTCTGGACACAGAGCCCGGTGGAGTCGTCCACGATACAGACGGTTTGTCCAGGCCATGAGAGGGTGACGCGGCCGCGGACATGAACCCGATGCACGCTGGCAGGGTAGGGAGAGTATTGCAGGAGGCTGCTGAGGCGGCGCACAGGAAGCAGAAACGGATCGGGGGCCGCGGGCGCGATGATGGAGAGTGTCTTCATTCCTGGAAAGAGCAGACGCATTCCTGTCAACTGCCGTCTCGAATTGACCAGCGGAGCCGCAACACCTCGCATGATGACCTCGGAATCGACAAGCGCGGAGTAGTTCGCTCCATCCTCCTTGTCGGTGGTCGCAGTGATCGTGCCGTCATTTGTCGCGAGAGTAAAGACAACATGCATTCCGTCGACTTGGGCCGAGCGCACAATCCCTCTGAGCGCCACCCATCGGCTATCTTCCGACCCGGTGAGGAGTGTTGAAACCGTCGATGCGCGAGCGGTAGGAAGCGGATTCGATCCCGGCAGGACGTTGATCGCCGAGCTTGCAACGATGGGAGAGTATCCTCCCGGGTCGGTTACACCAGAAACTTCGACGCGCGAACCGGCATGGAGCCGAGGAGTTGGTAAAAGTCCAGGCGCCACGAAAACGCTTCCCGTCTCGTCGGCGATGAAGAGGGCTCGATGGCCCACCTGGTAAGGATCGTAGAAGGTGACGGTACCGCGAATTCGAACGGGATAGCCTAGAGACGCTTGTTCGGGCGTAAGTCCGTGAACTGCATGAGCCGTTGTGAGGACCGGCAAGCGCTTTGGCGGAAGCTCAGACGCCTTGCAGTTCGACACGCACCAGAACAAGAGTGGAAGCGCAACGAACGCTAAGATCGCTGGGCGGGCCAACGATTGGAGTTCCGCGAGCAATGCCCTCGCTTTCGTCAAATTCCGTGCCATTGCGAACACTTCTTTGGCAAACCGCTTGAGACCGAACGATCGGTCAGCTAGCTCGCCGCACTCAAGTGGCCCGCAAGTTCACGGGCTCCTTTCCACATATCGGCAGAGTGTCGAAATAGTTCACACTGTGGGACCCAGGGAGCTGGGGACGCAGCGAGCAAGGGACCAAAAAGGCTCAGGAGGGTTTTGTGGCGTAGACGGCTTGCTCGAATTCGCCGAGGAGGCTGAGGGCTTGCCGGTCGGCAAAGGGGAGGTACTGCATGAGAAGGACGGCGCAGAGGTCGCGTTTCGGGTCGATCCAGTAGTAAGTGTTTAGGAGGCCTGCCCAAGCAAGACTACCGGCTGAGCGGCCTCCGGGATAGGCGGTGGTATTGATGAGGAATCCAAAGCTCCACTTCTCGGTTCGGCCGGGCTGGATATCCACGTCGCTCGTGAGGTCGGGCCGCTGGGTCTTCATCTTTCCGGCGTTGAGCGCGCCGATCTGGTTGACCTCCATAGCGGCGACTGTGTCTACGCGGAGAACGCGCGCACCGTTGGGGCCGAGGCCGTGGTTGAGAATCATCTGCATGAAACGGATGTAGTCGGCCGCGGTGGAGTAGAGGCCTCCGCCGCCACTGTAGGTTTTGGGCGGGATGGGGAGTTTGCGCTCGTCCTGCTGAAGGTCGCCGCTTTCGTTGCGGCGATAGTTGGTGACGAGGCGCTCGAATTTATTGGCGGGAAAGATGAAGGTTGTGTCGGCCATGCCGAGGGGCGTGCAGATGTTCTGCTGGAAGTAGTCTTCAAGTGTGAGCTCGCTGACGGCCTCTACAAGGCGTCCTGTCCAGTCGAGCCCCTGTCCATATTGCCAGCGCGTTCCCGGCTCAAAGATGAGCGGGCCGGGCACGTCGTCTGCGGTCGGGTGCTTGGACGTGTACCGGAACATGTTCGGATCCCACATGTCGTAACAGAGGCCGGAGGTGTGGGTTAGGAGGTGGCGCAAGGTGGGCGGCGTGACGACTGGGCGGAGGATGGGCTCGCCCTGGGCATCGAATCCTGCGAGGAGTTGAACGTTCTTGAATTGCGGAAGGTGGCGGGCGACGGGTTCATCGAGAGAGACCTTGCCCTGTTCCACCAGTTGGAGAGCCGCGACGGTGGTAACGGCCTTGGTCATGGACGCGATGCGGAAGATGCTGTCGAGTTGGGCGGGCGGGCCGTCTGATTCACGATGACCGAATGCACCCATATATAGGATGCGGTCGGGGCCGGCGACCATCGCGACGACCGCAGGAATTTTTCGCCGGGCGATGCCGTTACGAAGCGTGTCATCCAAGACGGCACCCATGGGGGCTGCGCCGGGCGAGGCGTTGCCGGGCGGGGTAGCGAAGAGCAAGTGCGGGCTGGATGTGGCTGCGATGCACGAGGCTAGGAACGCTCTCCTGTCAATGGCTTCCATAGTATCCGCGATGCTATCAGAAAATAGGGCGAAGTTGGGGAGGCGGAGCGATGGCGGACTCTGGAGCCGATTTGACCGCGGCGGAAAATAAACGATCCATGCGGGTTTTCGGTGCTATGCTTGCGCTCGTGTTCCAAATATTCCCCGGAGGAAAACTATGAAACTGCATTTCAGCTCACGAGCCCCCTTGTGTCTATTGTTTGCAGGTCTCACATTGAGCCCTGCTCCCGCGGCCCTAGCGCAAGCCGATGCCGGCCAGCTTCACACTCCAGGCACCTACCTTTTTCTGACAAATGTTGAACTCAAACCCGAAATGGGCGCTGCCTACGCGAAGATTGAAGGCGATGAGGTGGCGGCCTTGCGCGCGGCCAATGCTCCGAGTCACTACGTGGCGATGAATTCCATTACCGGCGCCAGCCACATTCTCTACTTCCACACCTTCGACTCCTTCGCCGATTTGACGAAGAACCACGACGCGACGATGGCCATGACGCAGCTGGAGGACACGCTGAGAGCAGACAACGCGCAGGAGGCGTCTATGATTGCCGCGCGGCACGCCAGCATCTACACGTGGGAGAAGGACCTGAGCCTCGGCGGTCCCATTGACCTGTCGAAAATGCGGTTCATGCGGATTCTTCTGTTCCATGTGCGCTCAGGACACGACCAGGACTTCGAGCACATCGTGAAGCTATTCGCGAAGGCTTATGCGTCGTCGATTCCAGAAGCGCGCTGGGCGATGTTCGAGAAGCAGTACGGCGAGGGAAGCGATAACACCTACATTCTGTGCACGCCGATGGAGTCACTCACGATAGTGGATGACATGCACAACAACAGCAAGAAATTCAGAGACGCGGTGGGTGAAGACCAACTTCAGACGCTGAGAAACGCCATGGATGCGGCAGTGGAATCGTCGGAGGCCGATCTGTTCGCCTTCAGTTCCAAAATCAGTTACGCGCCGGATTCGTGGCTCAGCTCTTCACCGGATTTCTGGGGCAAGAAGTAAGCGCTTCTAAGAAATCGGCAAAACAAAAAGCCCATCCTGCAACGGATGGGCTTTTTCGCGGGCTGGGCGTGAAGGACTAGCTGGGGCGAATCTTCAGGCCGGTGGCTTTCTCCATGCCACCGTACCAGGTGTCGTCGTCTGCACTGTGAAAGGCGATGTTGTCCTCGTCGCTGGTTGCTTTGCGATGGTCGAGGAGTTCCTGAGCGCCGGGGCCGACGGGATGGCGGAACTGCCAGGTTCCGCTCTCGATGATGCTCTGGATTTTCTCTGCAACGAGGCGCGGGTCGCGCGGGGTGGTGAGCGTGGCAGCAAAGTAGGCAGCCATGCGGCGCTGATGCGGGTAGGGGCTGTTGGCGCTGGGTTCGCCGATATGGCGGGCCATGGGCGTGTCGATGATGCCGGGCTCGACGACGGCAACGCGAACGTTGAAGGCTTTCATCTCCTGTGCCAGCGCGTCGCTGAGCGCTTCGAGCGCATGCTTTGAAGCGGCATAAGCGCCCAGCGGCGAGGTGGAGACGCGTCCGGCGACGGAAGTGACGTTGATGATGCAGCCGCTGCGGCGCTTGCGCATGTGCGGGATCACGGCTTTGATGCAGCGCACTGCCCCGAGGTAGTTGGTCTCCATGGTGTCGCGAATCTGGGCCATGGTGAGCTCCTCAATGGCGCCATCGTGCGCAATGCCGGCGTTATTGACGAGGACGTCGATGTCTCCCGCAGACTTGTAGATGTCTGCGATGGTGTTGGCGACGGACTCGTCCGAGTCAACGTCCATGACGGAGACGTGGATGGGCAGATTGTGCCCGGCGAATTCGGCCGCGAGTTCTTTGGCTCGCGCAGGACTGCGCAAGGTTGCGTAGACGGAGTGGCCTACGCGGGCGAGCGTCAGGGCGGTGGTGTAGCCGATGCCTTTGCTGGTTCCGGTGATGAGTACAGTTGCCATTTTTTGACCTCGATCGGTGGGGAAGGTTGAGAGACGGAGTTTACACGATGATGCGCAGTTGAGGGAACGGCAGATTTTTCATGGTTATTTTTGAGCGGTTGAAGTGCGCTGGCGTCTGTTGACTAGATGGGTCTGCGGCGTTGACTGCGGGGTGCAGGCCGGGGCTCTTCAAAATCAAAACGACAATCCGGAGAGGGTGACTATGAATGCAAATCCTGTAACAACCGGGATAGGGAAGAGGTGCGTGGGTACGATAGTAGGACTCACGCTGGCCATGATGCTGACAGCGCACGGCGCGGGTGCGCAGGCACAAGCGGCAGAGCAGACTGCGCCAGGGCAAGCGGCAACTGTGCCGGCGCGGCCCCCAGCGCCGCCGCGCGTCGAGATGTATGAGATGTTGACGCTCAAGAACATGACGGAGCAGCGCGGGATGAACGATGTGCAGACGGCCCTGAGGAACATGCTGCCGCGGGCGCGCATCTATGCGGTGCAATCGCGCGGGTCTATTTCTCTGTCGGGCACTGCGGACGAGATCGAACTGGCGCGGAAAATCGTAGCGGAACTCGACCAGCCGGCGAAGAACTACGAGCTGACCTTCACGATTACCGATACGGATTCCGGCAAGCAGACCGGCCTGCAGCGCTTGAGTATGGTGATTGTGCCGGGCGCGAGGATGGTGATGAAACAAGGCTCGCGCATGCACCCGCGCGGTCCCGTCAAACGACGCCGTGACGATCCGCTTCCCGTCCGGACTGAATTGGACCGACCATACCCAATCGCCGTGTTTCAAAGGCCCTGTCACCCGCTGTCCGCTTTGCACGTCCCACACCCTAGCGGTCTTGTCACGCGACGCCGTGACAATCTGCTTGCCATCCGGACTGAATTGCAATGAGGTTACTCCGTCGTCGTGTTTCATAGGATTTGTCAGCGGTTGGCGGTTCTCCACATCCCACACCTGCGCGGTATTCCCCCGACGCCGTGACGATCCGCTTCCCGTCCGGACTGAATTGCGCGATAGCCCTGTGGTCATGTCTGTGGATTGGGATGGCAGCATCCATGAGTGATACGCCAACAAGGTTGTGAGCCGGGTCAAGGCAGCCTGTTGGTCGGGTTTGAAGACAGACTCCGCATCAAATAAGCTCACGCGTCAATCCGGTTGCCATCTGAAATAAGACGAATGGCTTGGGCGAGATCGGCGGCGGACAATGTGATTCTTGTTTGCGCGGCGGCCGCGCTTGGCTGGTCATTAAGGTGGTCGCTGTCGACATGAATATGGCGGCGTGGCGGCGTGGCGGCTGGTCTGTCGCTGGTGGGTTGCTGGTGGCGTGTTGGCGGCTCACTGGTGGCACTGTGTCGTAGTTGGTCAGCGTCGTGACCG
>CAVXVM010000084.1:0-18297 GCA_963765025.1 uncultured Acidobacteriaceae bacterium
CGAGATCTATGACATTTTTTGCCATTGGATCAATATATGACAGTTAATTAATAGCTGTCAAATATTGCAGAATGACATAGATTGACTTTATGTCATTTCGAATGGGCGATGAAACAGGGTTGTTTGGGGCATTTGACCCAAAGTACTGAGGAGATGAAAGAATAGGCGCCATGCGAACTCAACTCGTATTTCAAAAATCCTCTGAAGTGAAGACTGAACTGCTGGCCGTGCTGGCAGTGGATACGCAGACGGGCAAAGGGCCGAACGTGAAGCCGAAGCCGGTGCTGCTGACGACCGACGCGCGCGTGAAGGCGGCGGCGGCCGAGGTGCTGAAAAGCGGGGAGTTCAAGGCGGGGGCGAACGAGACGCTGCTGCTTCACGGTCCGTCGAGGCTTGGGGCGAAGCGGCTGCTGCTGGTGGGGATTGGCAAAGAGGCCAAGGCGACGGCGCACGCGGTGCGGAATGCGGCAGGGTCGGCGATTCGGTTTGCGAAGCCGCGGGGAATCAGGAAGGTGGCGCTGGCGCTGCCGGAAGGGGCTGGGCTGGATCGCGAGGCGGCGACCAGGACGGTGGTGGAGGGCGCGCTGCTGGGCGACTACGATCCCGACACTTATAGGAGCGACCGCAAGGACCAGAGCGTGCAGGGATTTTTTTTGGTAGCTCCTGCGGCGACAGGCAAGGAGGAGCGGAAGAAGCTGGAGACAGCGTTTGGCGAGGGCGTGATTGTGGGCGACAGCCAGAATCTTGCGCGCGAGCTGGTGAACGAGCCAGGCAACAAGCTGACGCCGACGGTGCTGGGCAAACGTGCAGCGAAGATGGCCGAGGAAGTGGGGCTGAAGTGCAAGGTGCACTCGACGGAGAAACTGCACGAGCTGAAGATGGGCGCGTTCTGGAGCGTTTCGCAGGGATCGCCCGAGCCGCCGGCGCTGATTGTGATGCGCTATGAGCCGGAGGGCGTGTCGGATGGACCAGTGGTTGGCCTGGTGGGCAAGGGAATTACGTTCGACACGGGCGGGATTTCGATCAAGCCTTCCGACAACATGGAGCAGATGAAGTACGACATGGCCGGCGGCGCGGCGATGATTGGCGCGATGCGGGCCATTGCGCTGCTGAAGCCGAAGGTTCGGGTGATCGGGATTGTGTGCGCGGCGGAGAACATGCCGGACGGCAAGGCGCAGAAGCCGGGCGACGTGCAGACCGCGATGTCGGGCAAGACGATCGAGATTATCAATACCGATGCGGAAGGGCGGCTGGTGCTGGCCGATGGGCTGGCGTATGCGAAGCAACTGGGCGCGACGCACCTGATTGACGCCGCGACCTTGACCGGCGCGTGCGTGGTGGCGCTGGGCAAGGTGAATGCGGGCGTGTTCTCAAACCATGAAGAAACGTACGGGAAGTTTGCGGCGGCGCTGGAGACGACGGGCGAGAAGTTCTGGCGGCTGCCACTGGGCGACGAGTACGCGGACATGATCAAGAGCGACATTGGGGACATCAAGAACACGGGCGGACGATGGGGCGGGGCGAGCACGGCTGCGGAGTTTCTGAAGGTGTTTGCCGAGGAGACGCCGTGGATCCATCTGGATATTGCGGGCGTGGCGTGGATTGAAGATGCGCGGCCGTATATCGCGAAGGGGCCGAGCGGGATTGCGGTTCGTTCGATTGTGGAGTGGGTAAGAAGCTTTTAGGGAATAGGGAACAGGGAACAGAAAAGCGCGAAGGGGAGTTAGTTCTTTCCCACTCATCGCACGATAAAGCTGTGCGATGAATGGGGCACCCGATCTTAATTTTTCCAGGAATTGCAGCAACAGTGAGGACGGCCATTGGTCGTCCTTTTTTGTTTTGTGTGGGACGAGATTCTTTGTTCTTTGGGTTTTCTAAGAAATGAGTATGCGGGTACGAATTCCACAACTTTCATGATGCAGGCGCGGATGAAGTTGGGCTTCGCTTTGCCGATGAACGCGTTAGGTGGAGTGCGAGTTGGATGAGCGACCTGACAGAGATTCTTGAATCCGCGCTGGACAGTCTTCCGGACGGCATCGTGTTGCTTGGCGTCGAGGGCGAGGTGGTGTTCTGGAACCAGGCTGCGGCGGCGATTACCGGCTTTGCGGGGTTGGACGTGGTGGGGCGGCCCGCGCCCGAAGCGCTGGAGACGCTGATGCCGGCGGGGACGGGACGCGGCGACCAGGTGCAGGGTGCGGAACCTCAGACGGGACACGGAGCGCTGGTGCGGGCCAGGCATAAGCTGGGCCACGAGCTTCAGGTGATGACGCGGGCCCTGGCACTGCGCGACGGGCTGGGCGAACGGATCGGCATGGCGGCGGTGTTCCATCCGGCGGAGTGTCTGGATGCGTTGCCGCATGGAGATTCGAGCGAGAACGAACGAACGGCCGCGAGCCGGGCGGAGCTGGAAGAGCGGTTGCAGAACGAGTTTGAGGACTTTGCAAGGGGCGGCGTTCCGTTTGGGGTGTTGTGGGTGAACGTGGACCAGGCACATGGGCTGCGCAAGACGCATGGCACGGGCGCGTGCGAGGCGATGCTTGAAAAGGTTGAGCGGGCTCTGGCGCAGGGACTGCGTCCGGCAGAAGAAGTGGGGCGCTGGGGCGACGATGAGTTCCTGATTGTTTCGCATGAGCGGTCGGCGGTGATGCTGGCCACGCACGGACAGGCGATTGCGGGACTTGCGCGGACGGCGGACTTCAGGTGGTGGGGCGACCGGGTTTCTCTGACGGTAAGCATTGGCGCGGCGCAGGCATGCGCCCAGGACGAAGAGGGTCTGGCGCAGTTGCTGGAGCGCGCGCAGGGGGCCATGGAAGCCAGCATTCGTGCGGGCGGGAATTGTGTGACGTCAGCACCGGGGAGGCGGGAATGTTTGCCATCATAGGAATCGTTTTGGTGCTTGGAGCCGTGATTGGCGGCTTTTTGATGGAGAAGGGCCACATGGCGGTGCTGCTGCAGCCGGCGGAGCTGCTGATCATTGCCGGTGCTGCGACGGGCACCCTGCTGGTGGCCAACCCGATGCACATTATCAAGGGAGTGGCAGCGGGACTGATGGGGGTGCTGAAGGGCCCGCAGTTTTCAAAGCAGCGCTATCTGAACACGCTGAAGATGATGTACCAGTTCCTGAACAAGGTGAGGAAAGAGGGTCTGCTGAGCGTGGAGATGGATGTGGAGAAGCCGAAGGAAAGCTCGGTGTTCAAAAACTATCCGGAGTTTCTGGCCGATCATCACGCGATGGATTTTTTGTGCGACACGCTGCGGACCGCGATTACCGGAGGAGTGGAGCCGTTCGACATGGACCAGATGATGGAGCTCGACATGGAGGTGCATCATACCGCGGCGATGCAGCCGATCGATGCGTTGTCGACGGTGGCAGATGCGCTGCCGGGGCTGGGGATTGTGGCAGCGGTGCTGGGCGTCGTGATCACGATGGGCGCGCTGGGCGGACCTCCCGAAGAAATTGGCGAGAAGGTGGCTGCGGCGCTGGTGGGAACATTTCTTGGAATTCTTTTGTGCTACGGCGTGGTGGGCCCGCTGAGCTCGAACATGCGCAAGACGGCGGACGAGCATAACGAATATCTGCACGTGCTGCGGGTGCTGGTCCTTTCATTTCTGAAGGGGTCGGCGCCGATGATTGCGATCGAGATGGGAAGGAGAGCGATTCCTTCGCATGTGCGGCCAAGTTTTGACGAGATGGAGAAGAGCTGCAAGAACAAGGTGGAAGCGGCGGAGCCGGCAGCGGCTGCGTAGGGGGATTGTTTCTGTCCCACCCATCCGCGAAAAGGCCGCGAATGGATGGGGCACAGAGCGCCTTCGGAAAGAGCGCGAATAGAAGCGGGGAGCGATGAGCGGCAACGGCAAGGCGCAACCAATCATAGTGATCAAGAGGAAGGGGGGCCACGGCGCCCATCACGGCGGGGCGTGGAAGGTGGCCTACGCGGATTTTGTGACGGCCATGATGTCGCTGTTTATTGTGCTGTGGCTGATGGGCTCGAGCGAGAAGGTGAAGAAGGCGGTGGCGGGCTACTTCAACGATCCGAAGGGAACGGGGCAGTTGTTGGGAACAACGATGACGGGGACCGGCGAGACGATTTCGGCGACCCAGAACGATCAGATGCAGAAGCTGAAAGACAAGCTGGAGCAGGAGATCAAGGCGAAGAAGGAACTGGAAAAGCTGTCGAAGCAGATTGAGATCACGATCACCGCCGAGGGGTTGCGAATCGAGTTGATCGAGGACAAGAACGGGACGTTTTACGAAAGCGGCAGCGCACGGCTGAGCGACAGTGGGCAGGAGTTGCTGTCGTTGCTGGCAGCGGAGCTGAAGACGCTGCCCAATTCCTTGCTGATTGAGGGGCACACCGATGCGACGCCGTATTCGACCGATACGAACTACAGCAACTGGGAGTTGTCGGCCGATCGGGCAAACTCGGCACGTCGACTGTTGCAGGGGAGTGGTGTGCGCCAGGACCAGGTGACGCAGGTGCGGGGATATGCGGATCAGTTTCTGCGGGTGAAGTCGAATCCGTATGATCCGTCGAACCGCAGGGTTTCAATATTGGTGAAGAACGGGAGCGACGGATCGGCGCCCCCCGACCTGAAACATGCCGAGGTGGTGGGCGGGGCGCCGAGTGCGGCGGATGCCAAGGGCAAACCGGCAGACGGAAAACAGCAAGGGGCTCCTGTGCCTGCGATCGCGGAGAAGGCAAATGCTGCGCCTGCGGCGAAGCCGGCAGCATCCACTCCCGCCACGCCCGCGGCGGCAAAGCCGGGGTTGATGGGCAGACTTACGAGCCTGTTGCCCGGCGCAAAGAAGTAATCGAGACAGGTCCATGGTGTACTCTGGATGGCGAACTAGAAAGCGTTTACCGGAGGGAAAGATTCCATGGCGGTTGTGGCTGGAGTTGACTTTGGAACATTGAGCGTTCGCGTGACGCTTGTCGACAGCGAGAAGGGCCCGATTGGAACCGCATCGGCGAGTTATCCGCTGCACCGCCGGCGCGAAGATCCGAATTATGCAACGCAGTCGCACGACGACCAGATGAAGGCGCTGGCCGAGGCGACGCGTGAGGTGCTGAAGACGACGGGCGTAGCGGGCGAGACGGTTGCCGCGATCGCGCTGGATACGACCGGGTCGAGCGTGATTCCGCTGGGCGAAAATCTTGAGCCGCTGGACGAGTACTACCTGTGGTGCGATCATCGCGCGTTTGCCGAGGCGCAGGAGATCACGCAAAAGGCACACGAGTTGAAGTTCGAGGGCATTGATTGGTGCGGAGGTGTGTATTCGCACGAGTGGGGATTTTCGAAGCTGCTGCACTGGTTGCGGCACAATCCTGAGAAGCGCGCGAAGTTTGTGACCGCGCTCGAACACTGCGACATGGTGGCGGCCACCCTTTGCGGAATTACGAAGGCGAGCGACGTGAAGCGCAGCATTTGCGCAATGGGCCACAAGTGGATGTGGAACCCGAAGTGGAGCGGGTTGCCTCCCGAAGAGTTCCTGGTAGCCGTGGACCCGCTGTTGAAAGGCGTGCGCGCCAAGCTGGGCGGCGAGTATCTGACCAGCGATCACCTGGCCGGACATCTTTCGCCAAAGTGGGCGGCAGAGTTGGGTCTGAAGGCGGGGATTCCGATTCCGGTGGGCGCGTTCGATGCGCACTGGGACGCGCTTGGTTCGAATATCCGCGAAGGCGATGCGGTGAACGTGGTGGGCACGTCGACGTGCATCATGGCGATGGCGGGCAAGGCGGAGCTGGTACCGGGCGTGTGCGGCGTGGTGCCGGGTAGTATTCATCCGGGCATGATTGGCATTGAGGCGGGGCTGTCGGCGACCGGCGACATTTTTGAAGGGATTGCGCGCCGGGCTGCAACGACGGTGGCTGCGCTGTCAGAGGGGTTGGACGCTTACAAGGCGGGACAGACGGGGCTGCTGCGGCTGAGCTGGGACAATGGCGACCGGACCGTGTTGGTGAATCCGGAACTCGGCGGCGTGACGCTGGGATGGAACCTGGTGCACACGGCGCAGGACGAGTTGTTCGCGGCGATTGAAGGTACGGCATTTCACACGCGCATCATCCTTGAGCGGATGGCGGAGCACGGAGTGCGCATCGATCGCGTGATCAATGCGGGCGGGATTCCGCAAAAGAGCGAAGTGCTGAACCGTGTGTACGCCAACGTGCTGAATAAACCAGTGCTGGTGCCGGCGGGAATTCCGACAAGCCTGGGCTCGGGAATTATTGCGCTGATGGCTGCCGGCGCTTACAAGACGATTGAAGAGGCGCAGGCCGCGGTCTGCCTTCCGCTGCGAACCGTTGAGCCCGATGCGCAGGCTGCGGCTGTTTATGAAAAGCTATACCGGTTGTATCGAGATGTTTACTTTGCGCTGGGCACGCGGGATGCGAAGCCGGTGGCATTGGGCGCGGTGTTGCCGGAGCTGAAGAAGATTGCTGCTGAGCAGGGACTGGGGACTTAGGGACTTGGGGACTGTGCGACTAAGGGGCCGTGCGCGGAGGATTATGCGCGGCGAAGGCGGAGGAATGAGAACAGACGTTCGGAAAGGGTAGGTACGAAGGGGCGCGCGAAATAGATTTGGCGATTGAGCGACATGAGCAACTGTACGGCCTGGAAACGCGGGTCATCCGCGGAGAGCTTTCCACCCTCGAGGAGGTATTCGTCGGTCAAGTAGTCGATGGCGTGCCCGAGAATCTCAAGAGCGCGGCCGGAGTTGTAATCGACGCGGCGCCTGCGGTGGGTGTGGGATTGCGGTTCCGTTCCGGTCAAAGGAAGCGCGCTGACAAGCAGGTTAGTTTCCGCATGAGCATCCATCCTCAAAAATTCTCCTTCGGCCTTGCGGGCACCTGTCAGCACCTTTTGGGGCGCTTCAAATTTCGCGTCAGGCTTTCGCGGGGCGCAAGGGGCCTGTGCATAGATGCGGACCGCTAACGATGATTGATGAAACTAGAGTAACGAGAGTTCTCTTTTTCCTAAAGCGCAAAGGTATGCCGATACTTGCCAAAGCTTGCCGGACTGTTTTTCAACCGGACATTTTCGAAAGTTTGAATGGTACTATCGTAACCGGACCCACCGGGAATCATTTCCAGTTTGAAAACAGATGGTCATGATCGTTCTGAGTTCGCTTCGCCGGGATGCCATTCCACGGCAATCGGCGTCAGGTTTGATTCAGACGATGAATTGAGGAGTGCCCCGGCTTGGTCTTTTTTTGTAGATTCGTCAGATGGTTCCAGATGAAGTGGTGGACTTGAAATGGACTTGATCGTTGTAACTCTAGTAATTGCTTCACTTTTTCCCACGCGTTTTCGCGGCACAGATCGAGCGTTTGAACAGTAAGCTGCGCTCAACTCGTCTTTGCTCCAGAACGACCCGGGGGACTCTTTGTCTAAAGCACGCTTGGATTCCTGGAAATCAATTGCAGATTATCTGGGGCGGGGTCAACGCACGGTTCAGCGTTGGCATGCGGATTTTGGGATGCCAGTTCATCACTTCGGGGGAACGAAAGGGAGCGTCTTTGCTTTCATAGGCGAACTGGATGACTGGGTAGCGAACTTTGCTGTTGGGTTTCATGCGGGTGGCGAGGGACACCGCTCGGCGGCGGATTCGAGGGGTCAAAGGTCTCAGGAGCTGACGGCAAAGGCAGAAATGCTTTGGAACTCCCGCTCGGAACGAAACCTTTCTTCGATTACTGCGCTGTACAGAGACGCGATCAGCGAAGATCCAGACAATCTGGCAGCATTGCTTGGATTTAGCCGGTCCTTGATTTCCGCTGCACTTTTCGGAGTCGCCGATAGTTCGGTGGCCTACCCCAGTGCGATGGAAGCCTTGAGGCGGGTCCCCCAGGTGAGCTGCAATCACCAAGACGCCAAATGCACCGATGCATGGCTCAAGATGACGTACGGGAGACAGTGGCGCGAGGCGCTTGCTGAATTCGAAGACGTCTTGAGGGAGAATCCACGCGATTCCTACGCGCTGGCTGGGCGCGCCTTGTTGTACATAGCGGAAGATAACCTCGCCGATGCTCTCGATTGCGCATTGGAAGCGTGGCAAGTCAATCCACTGGCGACGCCGCTGTCGTTTCTTCCTTGCTGGATTCAGTATCTGGACGGGGCTTCACAAGAATCCTTGGAACTGGCGCAACAGGCCAAGATGAGCGGCGCATATGGCTCGATGATTGCGGCGGTGGAAGCGCTGGCGCTGACGCAGACAGGACCGATTGCTCAGAATCTAAGCGGAATCGAGGAGATTGCGGCGGCCTTTCAGAATAGCTGGACGTTGTTGGCAATTCTGGGGTACAGCTACGCGGTCTGCGATCAGACGGAGAAAGCGTGGGAGATTCTGGGACGCCTGCGACGGACGGGCGAACGCAAAAGAAGAGAATGCGGATACCTGCTGGCGATTGTTCTTCTGGGGCTTGGAGAGAAGCGGGAGGCGGTGAGCTTTCTGGAGGAATCGTATTCCCGGGGTTCGCTGTGGAGCCTGGGCTTCCATTCGGATCCGCTGCTGCTGCAGTTGAGAGGGGACGCGCGGTTTCAGGCGATTCTTCGCAAGATTGGCCCTGCGATCGGGATAGGCGGGCGGGTTGTGCGGCGGTTTGCTGCTGCGCAGTTCTGAGCATGCGCTAAGCGCGCACAAATTGTGCGGAAAGCTCCGACAGTTTGGGATCCTCGGCGAGAACCGTGCCGGATTGATGAACAATGAGAGGACCGACGGAGAGCGAGCAAAGATGCTGGAACAAAGCATCGGGCTGAAGTTTGGCCCGAGCTCTGAAATCCTCGATGAGCACCGCAAAATAGGGCAGATCGGAGTTCTGAACAATCCTTTGCCACTGCGGATGGAGGAGCAGGGACACGGCGCCGGACTCGCTCTTAATCGCAAACAGGATGACAGACTCGATATCCGATGGAGTCGAGGATTTGGATCCGGGGCTGTACTCCAGAGCGCAGAACCCCAGGCTCGGGGGCACGCCAGTGATGTGGGGCGGATTGTTCAAAATCGGTTCTCCGTGCAACAGAGGGAACGATCGTTTCGAGCAAATTTTGCAATAGAACAGAATCCGACAGGCGATTCAAGCATCGTTGAAAACTGTCGAGTGCAGAACCAAACATCCAGTCATCGGGCAAATTTCTTATTTGCGCCCACAGCGCGTCAAGATCGAGAGCGCCCAAGTTTCTCGAGAAATCTAAAAGATGTGTTGAGGATATATTCGGATAGATACGGAAATCAAGGTAACGCGAGGCGACAAAGTGCACTCGCTTGTTTCCTTTTGGGCCTCCGAATAGATGTCCCTGATCGACAAAGTAGGCATCGAGGCGGCGACTTCCATCCTCAAGGAAGAGCGCCTGCCTGTTGTCGGCATGCTCGGCGCATATATCCACAAGCCACGCCAGCCAGAAACTGACCTGGTTGCGTATCCGATTGAATCTTCTCTCCGGGAGGATCTCGAAGAGGCGGGTCGATTCATCTCCCAGGAAGCTGGATCCAAAGCACAAACCGGCGGTTGGTTTTACGAGCCCAGTCTCGGTTTGAAACCAGCATTGAGGATTTCGATCGAGGAAGGCATCGGTGAGCAACAATGGCTTCCACGAAGGCGTGTTGAGGCCGCAAGCGCGGTAAAGCTCGGCTCCGGCGCTCTCATTGAAAAGCAGGTTTTCCCCTTGAGGGTTGCCGGCGAATTTGACGACATAAAGATGTCCGTCGCTTGCCTGCGCAAGAATGGATTGGGCGCCTCCACGAAGCCTGCGAACGAATTGCGTGACAACAGTCGTACGTTTTTCACAAAAAGGCATTACATTCACCAAGGTCAGCCTAGAGCAGTTCAGAATTCAGAAGAACACTAAGCGGATATGAATATTTCCGCGTTCGGAATGTCCAGGGATTGAGAAATGAATCAGCATAGAGGTTCAAGTTTGCGTCCGGTTGGTTGGACAGGATTCCTCAGCGAGTGTCGGCCGACTTGTGCCGGATGAATGAGGACAACCTGCATTCCCTTTATCATGTTTCTTCAACTTAGGACTGCACATTTTTCTTGTCAATGAAGAAGGCGGTGCAAGAGATACAACTTACTTGGGAAGGGAATTTGGTAAGTGCGGCGAGACTTGCCGGGACGCGCCATACCTCGCCATTTTGCTGAGTTTTTCACTTTGAATGTTCCTAGTTAGTAAACGCACGCGCTTGTGGGCTTGCGATCGCTGATGCCGTAGTGAGTGGGGAAATGGGAATGGAAGGCACGCATGGGAGTGGTTCTTTCCCACTCATCGCACGAAGAAGCTCCACCCCACATACGAAGACCTGTCCGCGGGGACCCCGGGGCTGTGCAATGAGTGGGGCACCCATTCTCCTGCGGCGTGAAGGATCCGATCCGGGATGCGAATTAACCGAGTCGCGGGGGAACGAAAAGAAGCTGTAGGTCCTTCAACTGCGATTGACGCAAAGCGCGGGCGTGGACCCCCCGCACTACAGACGGCCTCCACCCCATCAAATCAAGGATGCTTGCCGGGGCCCCGGAATGAAGTCCGGCGCTACTGCTGTTGCTGTTGTTGTTGCTGCATTGCCTGCAGGTCAGTGAAGGGAATGGCGGCGACCGGGGGTTGCTGCGCGCGTTCGACCAGGACGCTCCAGTCTTCGGGGATGGGCATTTTGCGGTCGAGAGCCGGGGCTTCGTCGCTGGCGTCAACCTGTACGGCCACATAGAGCTCGCTCTCGGCGCTGCCGCGGAAGACGCCGTGGGTCGGTGGCACGTCAGCGTAGTCCCGGCCCACGGCTGTGCGGATGTGCCGGTGGTGCGCGATGAGGTTGTTGGTGGGGTCAAAGCCGACCCAGCCGAGATGGGGGAGGAGAACCTCAACCCAGGCGTGCGAGGCGTCGGGAGTGGAACGGTCCTTGTCTTCGCGGCCGCGGAAAAGATAGCCGGAGACATAGCGCGCGGGGATGCGCACGTGCCGGAGCAGCGCGATCATGGTGTGGGCGAAGTCCTGGCAGACGCCTTTGCCGCTGACGATGGCTTCGTCGATGGGTGAGTCGACGCGGGTGTGGCTGGGCACGTATTCAAAGTATTCAAAGAGGCGCTGGTTGAGCTCCTGCACCAGCATGAGAGGATCGTCGCGGCGGGTGACATCCATATCTCTGGCGAGCATACGGACCGCATCGGTTTCAACGGCGAAGGAGGACGGCAGCAGCATTTCCCAGTAATCGCCGGAATAAATGAGCTCGTCGAGAGCCTTCCATGCATCGGGAGCGAGGAAGCGGGGCACGTCGGGCAGGGGCTGCTGTTCGACGATGGACTCGGCGACGATGACGAGTTGATTGTGTTCGCCGGGAATGTCGAAGTGCTGCACGTTGTTGCCCTGGTGGTCGCGGTAGCTGAAGACGCGGCAGCGGGGGCTCACGGAGAGCGAAAAGTTGAGGCAGTGCTGGTTGGAGTCGGAGCGCGGGTTCATGCGCGCCTCCATGATGCTCTCGCTGATGGGGCGGGAGTAGCGGAAGCGCGTTAGATGGCGGATTGAGTAGAAGTTCATACGTTGCTCTCAGCTAAACGGCAAGCGCGGATTGGATCGAGTAGTGAACGTAGTAGCGATAGATGAGCTCGTGGATGCGGAGGCACTGCTCGCGAATGTTGTGGAGGAAGGCCCCGGTGTCGCCGGCGAGAATTTCTTCGATGGTGGCGAAGCTGAGCATGGCGTGCAGGCGTCCGATGCCGGCGGTGAGTTCGTCAGGCGAGCGGCGGCCGCCGGTGTGCTGAATGGAATCGATGGCGGAACGGATGGTTTCAACGCAGTAGCGGATGGCATGGGGAAAGTCGCGATTGAGCAGCAGGAACTCGAGGATGCGATCGGGCAGGATGTCTGCCGTATAAACCTGGCAATAGCCCTCGAATGCGGTGCAGCAACGAAGCAGGCCTACGAGCTCAAGATACTGATAGCCGGTGTGGTCGTCGCGCTCAGGGTGAGCAAAGAGTTCTTCCTGGTAGACCTCAAGCATGGTCGCGGTGGCATAGGCGCGCTCAAGGTAGCGGCCGAGGCGGATGAATTGCCAGCCCTGACCATGAATCATGGTTGAGTCGCCCACGCCCTGAAAGAGATGGATGCCGTCGACGACGGATGCGAGCGCTTCGTTGATGCTGTTGCTGAACTGGGTTTGCGCATTCGTAGAGTGGATCTGGTGAAAGAGGCGGTTGAGCCGCTGCCACTGCTCGCTGGAGATTTCTTCGCGGACCTGGCGGGCGTTTTCGCGAGCGCCGTTGACGCAGAAGGTAACGGAGATGGGATAAGCGCTGTCAAAGACGAGCTCGCGGGCCATTGAGTCAATGCTTCCGCTCCACTCCATCTCAGTGGGGTCGCCGAGTGATTTAAGCAGTCGCCTCCAGCGCTCCTCCACGTTGACGCTTCCGGTGTCGAGCATGAGAGTCATGGTCACGTCGAGCTGACGCGCGGTATTTTCAGCGCGCTCAAGATAGCGGCTCATCCAGTAGAGACTGTCGGCCACGCGCGAAAGCATGGTGGAGCTTTCGCGCACGCGCGATCGAATTCCTATTGCAGAACCCATGTGTCCTTGCTTCCCCCTCCCTGAGAGGAGTTGACTACGAGCGAACCTTTTTCAAGTGCGACGCGGGTCAGGCCGCCGGGGACGATGTTGATTCTGTCGCCAAACAGCACATAGGGCCGCAGGTCGACGTGGCGTGGCTCCAGGCGATTGCCGATGAGGCAGGGAGCTCGGGAGAAATCGAGCGTGGGCTGGGCGATGTAGTTGCGGGGGTTGGCCTCGATTTGGCGGGCGAACTCCTCTCGCTGCCTGGCGGTGGATTGCGGCCCAATGAGCATGCCGTAGCCGCCGCTTTCGCCGACGGCTTTGACCACCAGCTTGTCGAGATTCGCGAGCACATGCTGGCGATCCTTGTCTTCGCTCAGCAGGAAGGTTTTCACGTTGGGAAGAATGGCGTCTTCGTTGAGGTAGTACCTGATCATGTCGGGCACGTAGGCGTAGACGGCCTTGTCGTCTGCGAGTCCGGTGCCGAAGGCGTTGGTGACGGTGACGTTTCCGGCGCGATAAGCATTAAAGAGGCCGGCGCAGCCGAGCGCGGAGTCCGTGCGGAAGACAAGCGGGTCGCTGAAGTCGTCGTCCACGCGGCGATAGATGACGTCAACGCGTTTGAGGCCGTCCGTGGTGCGCATGTAGACAATGTTGTCGTGGGTGACGAGGTCGCGACCCTCGACCAGATCAATGCCCATTTGGCGGGCGAGATAGGTGTGCTCAAAGTAAGCTGAGTTGAAGACGCCGGGGGTGAGCAGGACGATGTTGGGCTCGGGGCGGCCTTCGGGAGCAAGGGAGCGCAGCGTGGCCAGCAGCAGTTGCGGATAATGCTCGATGGGGCGGACGCCGTAGCTGGAAAAGAGCCTGGGGAAGGTGCGCTTCATGACGCGGCGATTGGTGAGCATGTAACTGACGCCGGAGGGAACGCGCAGATTGTCTTCAAGGACAACGAACTCGCCGGTGTTGAGGCGCAGCAGATCGGAGCCGACGACGGCAATGTAGACGTTGCGCGGCACCTGGAGTCCGCGCATCTGGCGGCGATAGTGCTTGCAACTGTAGACGAGCTCACTGGGGATGATTTTATCGGTGAGGATTTTGGCGTCGGAGTAAACGTCGCGGAGGAAGAGATTGAGGGCGGTGATGCGCTGGGTGAGTCCGCGCTCGATGCGATCCCATTCCGCGCCGGTGATGAGGCGGGGAAGCAGGTCGTAGGGGAAGATGCGCTCGGTGCCTTCGTCGCGTCCGTAGACGGTGAAGGTGATGCCCTGGGTGAGAAAGGAGAGCTCGGCTGCCTGCTTGCGGCGCTGCAGCTCATCGGCGGGCAGGCTGGCGAGGTTCTCAGCAAGGGCGCGGTAGTAGGGACGCAGAGTGCCGTTGGCCTCGCGCATTTCGTCGAAGGCGTGGTCGAGCGGATAGTCTCCGTAGAGCGAATCCAATTCCATTGAGTGGCCGGCGCTCATCGTTTCTGACTGGGCTTTCGTTGGAGCGGATTCAGGGCAAATGCGTTGGAAGGAATTGCGGCCCTGGCTGAGAGGTCGAATTGAAACCTCGCGGCGCGGGTTGTGTGCCCTTCCAGCTTGTACCCCGTTGTTTAGCTTTTAACACATTGGGCATCAAGGGGGTATCAAGAAACGGGGGCTATTGGCCGCGCATCCTTCTCCTGCGCGCAGCTCCGCCCCCTGAAGGCAAGGGCTCGCCCGGCGCAAGGACCTTGGCGGTCAGCGCGTTTTGAGGGAAATCGCGCGGATTCAGCGTAACGATAAAATCGGCGTTTCCCTGTTCGGAACATGCACAAAAGACTTCGTCTCCGGGGTCGGGAGAAATGCCGCGCCGAAGGCGGGGAGACAGTGTTTCGGCGTTATCGCGAAGCAAATTGATGAGGGCTCCAATGGTCTCGCGCCTGACGTTCAGCCTTTGCAAGACAGCCTTGTACTCCGAAAGGATCTCTTCTGAAAGGAGCCATGTGAAAGTCGCTCGTTCCATCCAGTCCCGCAGCATGCGCCCACTTGGATTGGAAGCCGGGATCGGGCCGGTGCGAAAGCCGGAGATCCCGGCGATCAAGACCGAGGTGTCGACGACGCCTCTAGGCCGTCTTGCGCGCGGCGTCGTCAACGATGGTGACCTCCGGCAAAGCCTTACGCAGGCCGCGATGCTGCCTGATCGCTTTATTAACCCGGTCCATGGACACATTGCCCATTTGCCGCGCTGCATCTTCAAATGTGCGGCTTATCTCGGCCCGCCACCCGGCGCGACGCCGCCCTCGCGCAAGGTCGGGCTGCATTGCCGCCCTCGGAAACTGCGCTTCCAACTCACGCGCGAGATTTCCAATGGGGATTTTGATTTCAATCGACTCGGTTCCGAGCGCGGGACGGGATCGCAACGACACAGAACGACGCCTTTTCGGATCGCCCTCTCCAATGCTCTTCGAGAGCATTTGGGTAAACACAGAGATCAACTCGCTGGAAGAACCCAGGGATTCCTTCAAGTGAAAAGCGACCTTCGCTTCAAGGAGCACGCGATTATTGAACCAGTAGAGATGATCGCGGCGGGAGGGGCGGATGACCTTCAACTGGACCAGGTTCTGGAGGTCCTTGGCGGAGACGCCGAGAATTGCGCTGGCTTGCTTGAGTTTGAATTCGACGGTTTGCATGGCGATATTTCCATCTATAGTTTAGACGGAATTATCTGGGAGTACAAGTTTATTGCGCAATGGTCTGTTTATGGCCTATTCAAAGGGAAATGCGCCTCTTCGTAGGCTTCCACTAAGGTTATGAGAATTTCCAGACGATCCCCGTCGGCTGTACCTTCTTTGGCGTTCCACAAACGCTCGATTTCCTGCAGAGCTGCTTCGTGACCGGCGCGGGATTCGATGGATTTCTGTTCCAAAATGAGGCCTCATTTGGGCCGAAGATGAAGGATGGAACCGCAACTGAGTTTGTGGTATCCCACCCATTCCGCAAGGAACGCGGAATGGATGGGGCACCCGACTTTCGTTTGACGACCGGAAAGGCCGCTTACAGTTCGCTCTAGAACAAATTCCAGAGCGACTGGTTGTAGACGGCGTGGTGAAACTGGACTTCAGAGCCTTTGACGATGGTGCCCAGTTCGCGCGGTGAACGGTTTGCCGTGGCCTGCTTGAGGTCAGCGTAACGGCCTTGCACGTCGGCGCCGAGCAAACTAGTGATCCAGTCGGACTCCTTGAAGTCGAAGATGGCCTGCTGGATGTTGTCGGGCAGATAGCGACCGCCTGCGCGCAGGTTGTCGCCGGTGGAGATTTCTCCGTCGATGCCGGTCTTGAAGATGCCAAAGAGCGCGAGATAGGGATTGGCATCGGGGGCTACGGCGCGCACCTCAGTACGCATGGAGCGGTGGTTGCCGATGGGGACGCGCACCATGGCGCCGCGGTCGACAGCGGAAGCGCGAATCTGGTTGGGCGCTTCAAAGTGCGGGTCAAGACGGCGATAGGCGTTGACGCTGGAGTTGAAGATGAGGCAGAGGTCGAGGGCATTACTGAGGATGCGATCGAGAAAGTCCCATCCGAATTTGGAGAGCTGCTCCTCACCCTTTTCATCCCAGAAGAGATTCGACTTTCCCTGGGAGACGGAGACGTTGGTGTGCATGCCGCTGCCGTTGACGCCGACGACAGGCTTGGGCAGGAAGCACGCGGTGTAGCCCATGTTCGCGGCGATCTGGCGGCAGAGCAGCTTGTAGAGCTGAATCTGATCGGCAGCGGCCACAACCTCAGAGTAGCCGTAGTTAATTTCAAACTGGCTGGGCGCAACTTCCGGGTGATCCTTTTCATTCTGGAAGCCCATGGCGCGCTGCACTTCAGCCGAAGTGTCAATGAAGACGCGGAGCGGGTCGAGGGGCAGCACGTGGAAGTAGCCGCCGGTGTTGATGAATTCGAATTTGCCGGTCTCGTGGTAGCGCTGCTCGGCGTCTTTTCCCGCGAAAAGAAACCCTTCAATCTCGGTGGCTGCGTTGAGTGTGTACTTCTTCTCGTTGAAGAGCTTTTCCGAGTAGGCCTTGAGCACACCGCGGAGGTCGCCGGAGTAGGGCGATCCGTCCTTGTCGATGACGTTGCCGAAGACCAGCACCTTGCCGTTGCCAAAGACGTCGGCCGGGACCCAGTAGAAGGCGCTCCAGTCAATGCCGAGGCGGAGATCGCTCTCTTTTTGCTGGGTGAATCCGCGGATGGAGGAACCGTCGAAGGTGAGGTTCTCGTATGCGCCGAGCAGGAATTTCTTGTCGTAGTCGAGCAGGTGAAGCCGGCCTTCAAGGTCGGAGAACAGCACAGTGACGGCCTTGATGTGCTTCTGGTCAGTCAGATACTTCAGGCGCTTTTCGCGGATTTCATCGGCCGGTACGCGGTTGGCGCGATCGGCCTTGGCTGCCAGATTGAGTTCTTCCAGCTCATCGTAGGTGAGAGCGAGGAAATTGCGATACTCAGTAGACATGGGACTCCTCCATTGATTGTTGGGCTGAAAGGGTAAAGCCGCGGTGCCGGAGGGCGCGAGCGGCGATAAGAAGACTATAGAGACAGGGTAAACCTGCTTGGCCCGCAGGGCGCGAGGAAAACGTAAATTTGCGGCAGAAGAAGCGGAGGGAATGAACGGCGTTCAGGGAGATTGTGCGGCAGATCACAGGCCGGCCTGAAAAAAGATCAGTGGCCCTGCTGATCCACCTCGCGTGTCACGGTGACGGGCGGGGTTTTTGAAGCGGCATGGACTTTGAGTGCCTTGGTCTGATCATCGTTGCAGGCGGACTCGTCCTGCTGCTTGCAGGCCAATGATCCGTCAGGCGACTTGAGAAAGAGCGCCTTGATTCCTTTCAAACTTTTGCCCACATCCTGTACGTCCTGCTTTGCGTCCTGGGCCACCTGCTGCACATCGGATTTTACGGTCCCAGGATCGGAGTAGGCCTGCTTGGTGTCGGAGACGGCGCCCTTGACGTCTTTGGGGATCTGCTTCGCGTTGGCGACCGGGTGCGCGGCATCCGTGCCTAACTGCTTCGCGTCGGAGCCAACCTGCTCTGCATCGGAGGGGGTTTGTTTGACGTCGCTGACCGCGCCCGTCGTATCGCCATAGGTTTGCTTTGCGTCGGCAATGTCCTTGTTGAGGGCGGCAACTTCATCGTTGGTGCAGGGAGTTTTGCCGTCGGCCTTGGCGCACTTGATGGCGTGGCCCGGAGGCATGGCAGGTGCGGAAGAGGCAGCAGTATTTTGCGCCGCGAGCGGGAGCGCGGCAGCAACCAGAACCAACGCAGCGAAAAGGGAATGCCTGTGCGAGTGCATTTTTCCTCCCTGAAGGAAAACAATTCGACGACTGACGAGTCGAGAGGTTGCCTGGATATTTGCTGATTACGCGCGCGCGCCTCGGGGAATCGATGCCGCGTGGCTTTTGGCTGAGGCAAGCGTACAACAAGGCGCAAATGCGGCGTCAAGAAAAAAGCGCGGAGATCGGCGAGAGACTTTCGACGCTGAAGGGTCTTTGAGAAGCGCTTTGGGTGGGATACTCTGAAATCTTGAGGAGATTCCACTGAAGATGCTGAGATTTGGCACCCTTGTTGCCGTTGCCGCGTTCGTTCTGATTCCCACAATTGAAGTTGCAGGCGCACAAGAGCCCGCGGCGCCGCCGCCGGTAGAGAATTACGTTCGCGCTCACTACACCAAGTACGAGTACCGGATTCCGATGCGGGACGGAAAGCGCCTTTTCACGGCTGTGTATGTGCCGAAGGATGCAGCGGGCGGGCCGTATCCGTTTCTGA
>CAVXVM010000085.1:0-8429 GCA_963765025.1 uncultured Acidobacteriaceae bacterium
CTCGCAGTCGGACGCCATGATGGCGATCAATCGGTGCAATATTGATGCTGACCGCGGCCGTTCTGCGTTGGCCTTGGCCCGCTTCGGAGAATTGACAGCGGAGATCCCCAATAACGCCCGAATAAGCTACGCTGAGGGGCTGTTTAGGCAAGATTTCCTTGGTCAGGGCATCGCCGCGTTGGAATTATTTCAGCGTGCGAATGAGTTGGCCCAAGCGCAAAACCTGAAGACCGATACAGCCTGGTTCGCAGCCTGCAATGCCACCGGACTCTCCCGCAATGAAAAAGAATTCCGTTACTGGACGAAGCTTGCGATTCGTGGTTGCCCGAATGATCGGGATCCCGAAGGCGGCACCATCAAGAGTGCCTGCAAGCACTTGATGATGGTGAAGAGTATGTAGCCCTCCTGCTGCAAAAACTTTCGTCGTTTGCAGACATGACCAAGGATGCAGGAAACAGAGCCGCGATATTGGAAGTTGTCAATTTTGTCGGGTCCGATTCCCTGGGAATGGATCAGGAAGCCATTTTGCACAAACAGCGTGCACTTGCGCTACGGGCGCTCGACAATGAGGCTCAACGCTTGCGTGGATCTGAGGCCTTTCCGCCATCTGAACGCTTGACATTGTTGGATGCTGTGCTGGAAATGGAACGTGTGGCAAAGATGGATCCCCACGACGCAGAGGCTTGGAATTACTGTGCAGCCTGGTACGGTCTCCTGGAGCAATATGATGAAGCGATAGCCGCGGCGGACCGTGCCATCAAACTGCGGCCGGTGCGATACGCGCGACCGCACGTGAACAAAGCCCACGCCCTCTATTTCACTGACCGACAGCCGGAGGCGCTCGCCAGCGTCAAAGAGGCGTTACGCCAAGCGGAGCTTGAACAGTCTAGTCAAGAAATTGCACAGGCACGCACTCTGATCACAAAGTACTCCGCCCCTGCAAGGCCTCCTTCATGGGAAGAGATCATGCCTGTGATCGATCGAGTTCTCCAGTCTGCAAGGCTCGATTCGGACGCAGAACTTGCCCAGATTCCGTGGGCCAGTGTGGAGCAGCTTGCGAAAACGATTCTCAAACAAGCAGCCAGCCTGCGGGGGCAACGGGAAAGGCTCTGGTTCCGACGGTCGCGCAACTTCTGGGCGATTTCACGCCAGAGACGGCGTTCCTGGTCGCGCTGCACATCGCTTTAAGCGATGTGGACGTAGTGGAAGGCTGCCTCGGTGGTGCTCTCTACCTTGTCGCGTTCTGCGAGGGAGTTCAACGGAGGGATGCGGCAAAGTTCGTGATCTTGATGTTTCTATTCCATCGGAACCCCACAAAGATTCGAGGCAACTACCGCCAAGCCGTCCTTGAGCCCTCTGCTGCTGCGGCGGATGCTTTCTCTGAACTCGACAGGATTCTTCGAGGAGAGCTCCGACTGGTTCACCCAGCTCTGCCCGTTCTTATTGCAGACCAAGAACCCATTGAAGATTGGGAACGGATGCGAGCAATTCAAAGCATCCTTTCTAATTTAGCGGCGAACCACCTATGCCGATTAAGGTGGAGGAATTGGGGTGGTTTGGAAAGGTGGTGCTAAGAATCTTGAGTGCCATCAAATCGCCCAAAGGATGAATTTGGCACAGAGTGTGCGCATGAATTCCTTTCTTTCTGCTCTCTGATCCTTTGGACCAGAAATGGACGCAACAATGCGCATCTATCCCAGGGATGCTGTTTCACAGATTCTTGCTGCCACGCAAAACGGGGCGAGCCATTGATCCGTTCGGTCGGCTGACAATTGATTACAACGAACACGCGAGGCCGCTGCCCGACAGACCTCCAGTTTCGGTAGTGGTCTAGGCAAGGAGAAGTAGACCCAATTGTGCTGTGGGCTGATAAGCTGTTCGACAACACAAGCAAGAGAGGGGATAGCAGCTATGCCGATAGAGGCCGCATTGTTTTGCCGTGACAAAGCGGCGGTGAAGTTGGCGATTGACGCACCTACTGGGCTGCGGGAGGCAGTGGGCAAGGGACCGGCTACCGGCGGCGGTAGTGGTGCGTGCTGCGGATCTGGGGTTGTTTGAGGAACGCGCAGATCTGTTCAAGGATCGTCACCAGAAGGACGGGCGGAAGGGATTGTCGGCGCTGCTGCTGGGGCAGACGGAGCGGATTCCATTCATTGATTCGGATTTCGTTGCGGCGGGTCGGCTGAGGCAGGGTGTTGATAGCGCTACTCAAGAATGCGGAGAAGGCTAGGAGAGAGCGGCATCTATGTGATTGGGGTGAAGGATAAGGTATTTCGGGATATCTGGCGGAAGGCCAAGACTGAGGACGAGTCCCTGCAAACCGTTTCCTCGAAGAAGCCGCTTTCGCAACTGTTGAAGCCGCTGCCGGGGGAGGCGAAGCTGAGCAGAACGTTCTGGGGCGATTCGCCGGATTACCACCTGGTGCGGCAGTTGATCTTACGGGCGGCGCAGATTGACGAGCCGGTGCTGATCCTGGGGGAGACGGGCACGGGAAAAGGCGTGGCGGCACGGGCGATCCATGACCTGGGGCGGAGAGGGCAAGCCGTTTGTGGAGGTGAACTGCGCTGCCATTCCGAGCGAATTGTTTGAGTCGGAGTTGTTCGGCTATGTACCGGGCGCATTTACAGGCGCTCTGAAGACCGGGAAAGTCGGGTCAATGGGAACTGGCTCGGGACGGCACACTGTTTCTGGATGAGATTGGCGACTTGAGGCTGGATCACCAGGCGAAGATACTCACCACACTGCAGAATTCAAAGATCTGGCGCCTGGGTGCGGAGAAGAGCACGAAGGTTCTTGCACGGGTGATTGCCGCCACCAATCGCAACCTGCGGAGCATGGTGGAGAGCGGCGAGTTTCGCGAGGATCTCTATTACCGGCTGCGGCAGTTTCTGATCTACACGCCCGATCTGCGGGAGGATCCGCGCAATCTGGAGCTGATTGCTCAGCAAGTGTGGCAGGAGATTACCAAGTCGACTGCCAGGCTGCCCAAGGAAATACTGGACGACTTGTGCCGCCACCGCTGGCCGGGAAACGTGCGTGAGTTGCGGTCGGTGCTGGGTTCGTTGAAGAACTTTTTTGGGACGAGCGATCTGAAACGCGAGCATCTGAATGCGGTGTTTCAGCACTTCGGGCTGGTGGCGGGTTATGAGCGGCGTGACGATGATTCTGAAGAACCTGCAGTGCTGCGGGTGGAATGTCTCAAGAAGATTCGGCGGGCGGACGATGCGATTCAGGCCTGCGAACAGGAATTGAAACCGTTGACTGATGGGCGTTCGCTGACTAGGCGGCGCGGGAGTCTCTACTGCGGCTGCGAGTTGAGATGCAGGCCCTGAATGCGGAACCGGCTTTACTTCGGGAGCCAGGAGACTTACCAGTCGGTGGAGACTGTGGAGGAAGATCTGGGGACAGTTACTGGGAATGCCAGTGGGCGATCCGGAGGCACTAGCCCTATTGTGGCGAAAGACGCTTGAGCCTGATATCCACAGCGCTGTGAGCCGGCTGTTTGAAGAACTACGGAAGTTGCGCTCGTAGAGAATAGGTTGGCGGAATCGCCTCGAAACGCTGGATTCGACTAACTCAACTTGATAACTCAACTCATGCGAAAGCGAAAACTCGCATATTACTGATTCAATTATGTAGACAATCCTGGCGCTGGAATTGCACTTACTCCTCACATGGGATCAAACGTCGCGTAGTTGCGACGTGACCGTCCCGAGGAGGAGCAATGGCTCTGAGCGCACCGCTGCCGCGATTCAATGTTGCCTTGTCCCTTCGAGATGCGCTCCATGAAGTGCGATTGGTGCGGGGCAACCTCGAAGGACAGATCGACAGGCTCGATCGGCTGGAGCGGGAATTGGTGGCTCTGTTGCCGAGTTACCCCGGTGGTATTGATTGCGAGCCCAGAATCGAACTTGGGCAGGTTGCACACAACCTGGATATTCAATCGCGCCCTAATGGCTCCGCGGTTGTTTCCATTGACGGCGGCCGTAAGTTCACTCTGGCTCAGCAACCGGCGGAGTTCTTTTGGTTCATTGCGTCTGGCGACAAGGATCGCAGCGGTAGTGACCCATTGGTTGGCTGGCGGTCGCGCAGTGAGATTCTCGACTTCCTGGCCAATTCTGCCGGGCGGAGTTACCACAGGCGCTACATCAACAACCTGGTCCACCGTCTCAAGAATGCCCTTCGCAAAGCGGGATACAGTTCTGGTTTGATCCAGGCACATCGGCAGAAAGGTTTGCGATTCGCCCTTAAGCGCGGCCCTCGGGCATTCCCTCCGGTATCTTCTGACCTTGGTTAGTCAACCGGCGTTACCGGAAAGCAGCGAGACGACGGGGTCTTTCCCGTGACGTCGTGTTCCCCGCATCCTACGCGCGTCGTTAATGGAATCCCTCCGCTCAACAGCCTCGGCCTCACAACCGAATGTGCTTGTCCCTCCTCGCTTTGACCGCTAGACTGATCGGAATCTTCCGCACGGGGTTATCCACTCTCCGCCAGCTTGTGGGCAGTTGGCGGTCCGATTCCACCATGAGCCCGGTGTGTCACCTCCTGAGAACGGATAAGCACGATGGCGAATGCCGCACAGCCTGAAACATCTTCCCGCTGGAAGACCATCCCCGTCTTCATCAGCTCGACCTTCCTCGACATGCACGCAGAGCGAGACCAACTCAATCGTGTCGTTTTTCCGGCATTGGAAGACCGCCTGCGCGAGCGCAGATGTCGGCTGGAGCCGATCGATCTGCGGGTGGGCGTCGACCCAGGCTCCAGCGAATCCGAGCAGGAGCGCGAGCAGCGCATTCTCAAAGTCTGCCTGCAGGAAATCGACCGGAGCCGCCCATTCTTGCTTGTGCTTCTGGGGGACCGCTACGGCTGGGTGCCGGAGGAAGAGCGCATCCAGGCCGCCACTCAGGAGGCCGGCTTTGAGACGCTGACCGCCGGGCGCAGCGTCACTTCGCTTGAAATCGAGTACGGATTGCTCCAGAAGAATGATCCGACCAGCGCAGCCGCAGCATCTTGTTGCTGCGCAATCCGCTGCCCTTCGGCGAGATGGGCGCCAAGGCCGCCATCTTTAGCGACGAATATGCCACTGACGAAGGCGCGCCGCGGCGCAAACAGCACCTGGACGCGATGAAGCAGAAGCTGGCCGACGATCCTCTGCTCCAACCGCATCTGCATCATTATTCCCTCGGCTGGGATAAAGCCAAAGAAAGCCCCACAGGCCTCGATGCCTGGGGCCAAATGGTCACCGATGCGCTGTGGAATCAACTTGACGCGGAGACCCTGGCCTTTTCGCAGGAGCCGGACCTCCCCTGGCAGGAGCGGGAGCGGTTTGCGCTTGAGGAGTTCACCGAGCGACTCGACCGCAGCTTCGCCGGGCGCGAAGGGCCGGTAAACCAGGCTCTGGAGTTTGCCATCGCGCCTGATTCTCCAGACGCCGCGCGTGCCTGGTGCATCACCGCCGAAAGTGGCGCGGGCAAGAGCGCCTTCTTCAGTCGCGTCTTTACGCTTCTGGCGAAACAGACGGGGCCCATCCTGCTGGCCGAGGCCGGCGGAATCTCCCCCCGCGCGGGCCGCCTCTACTGGACGCTGCGCCGTTGGATCGGAGAATTGGCCGCGGCCATGGGAGAAAAGGCCGATCTGCCCGACGATCTGCGCGGGCAGGAACTCGAAGAACGGTTTGCCCAGATGCTCTCCTATGCTGCCAGTAAGCGGCGCGTCATTCTCATGGCCGATGCGCTCAACCAGTTCGAGCGCACCGACCGCATGCTCTCGCTCAGTTGGCTGCCCGACCCCTTGCCGCCGAACGTGCGCTTCCTGGCCACCGCCATCCCTGGGCGGGAGAGCGAAAAGCTCGTCCACCGCAAGGGCGTGCGCGTCACCCCGCTGCCGGCCTTCACCGTTGACGAGGTGGAGGCCGTCGCCAAGGCCGTCTACGCCCGCTACCACCGTGAGCCTGCCGCTGAAGTCATCGCTCAGCTTGCCGCGATCAAGAGGTCAGACGGCCAGCCCGCCGCCGGCAATGCTCTCTGGCTCACGCTGGCGCTGGAACTGCTGAACCTGCTCGACGCCGACGATTTTGCCGAAGCGGAAGCCTACGCCGCGGGGCGTCCGGAAGAGAAACTCCGCCGCCTGGTGCTTGACCGCTGCCATGCCCTCCCGTCCACGATGGAGAGTCTCTATGCACTCTTTCTGCGCCAGGTGGAGAAAGCTGCAGGCGTCGTGGTGGCGCGCACGTTTGCTGCGCTCATCGCACTCTCGCGTTACGGCTGGCGCGAGGAAGACCTGCAAGTCCTGCTCCCGCCAGCCGCCGCCGTCCTCTTCCCGGGCCGACCGCCTGTCGCGTGGGATGCGCTGCGTTTTGCCACCTTCCGGCGTTTCTTCCGCGCCCCACATGGTGACGCGCGGCGAATTTCAGCAGTTCGACTTTGCCCACTCCAGCCTGCGTGCTGCTATCCGGCAACAACTCGAAGCCGAGTGGCGGCCGTCTCCCGCCGATCCGATTCCCGCATTGCACTCCGCCATTTCCGATTGCCTTGAGACCACTCTCCACGAAGCGCCCGTCCGACCCGACGAGATGATGTACCAGACGCTGGGCACGCGCGACCTGGCACGCTTCACTCGTTATTATGCACAGCCTACCTCCGGCAGCGGAAAGCTCGCCGAGTTCCTCATTGAAGAAAACCACACATCCGGGCACGAACTGCTGGACTTCGTCCTCTCCTCGGTCGCGGATGAGTCCCTGCCCGAAGCCGAGCAGGCCGTCATAGGCCGCAAGCTTAACTTCGATCTGCATCAGGACCTTCACGACCGCGACGGCTGGGCACTCCAAGGGCCGGTTCTTGAATCCGCGGCTGCGCTCTTCGGCCGCCTCGTCGAGCGCAACCCGCAGTCGGCCGATTTCGCCCGCGACCTCTCAATCAGCTACAACAAGATGGGCGATCTGCACCGAGGCCTGGGGCACGGGGAGCAGGCCCTGGAGTTCTACCAGAAGGACCTCGAGATCGCCGAAGAGCTTCGCCGGCGCAACCCGCAGTCGGCCGATTTCGCCCGCGACCTCTCGGTCAGCTATAAGCGGCTCGCCAGTATCAGAAGTAGCGTGGGAAAGAGCGGAGAAGCGCTGGGGTTTCTACGATAAGGCGAGGCGGCTCCGCGAAGAGGTTCTTGAGCGTAACCCAGGCTCTGCCGACTATGCCAAAGAGATCGCAGTTGTCTATAACCAGCTGGGCGATCTGCACCTCGGCCTGGGGCACGGGGAGCAGGCCCTGGAGTTCTACCAGAAGGCGCTCGAGATCGCCGAAGAGCTTCACCGGCGCAACCCGCAGTCAGCCGATTTCGCCCGCGACCTCTCGGTCAGCTACAACAAGATGGGCGATCTGCACCTCGGCCTGGGGCACGGGGAGCAGGCCCTGGAGTTCTACCAGAAGGCGCTCGAGATCGCCGAAGAGCTTCACCGGCGCAACCCGCAGTCAGCCGATTTCGCCCGCGACCTCTCGGTCAGCATCAGCGTGCCAGTATCAGAAGTAGCGTGGGAAAGAGCGGAGAAGCGCTGGGGTTTCTCGATTAAGGCGGCGGCTTCGCGCGAAGAGGTTCTTGAGCGTAACCCGAGCTCTGCCGACTATGCGAAAGAGATCGCAGTTGTTATAGCCAGCTTGGCGATCTGCACCGAGGCCTGGGGCACGGGGAGCAGGCCCTGGAGTTCTACCAGAAGGCGCTCGACCTTCGGGAAGAGCTTCACCGGCGCAACCCGCAGTCAGCCGATTTCGCCCGCGACCTCTCGGTCAGCTATAGCAGATGGGCGATCTGCACCGAGGCCTGGGGCACGGGGAGCAGGCCCTGGAGTTCTACCAGAAGGCCTCGAATTCGCCGAAGAGCTTCACCGGCGCAACCCGCAGTCGGCCGATTTCGCCCGCGACCTCTCGGTCAGCTATGAGCGGCTCGCCAGTATCAGAAGTAGCGTGGGAAAGAGCGGAGAAGCGCTGGGGTTTCTCGATAAGGCGAGGCGGCTCCGCGAAGAGGTTCTTGAGCGTAACCCAGGCTCTGCCGACTATGCGAAAGAGATCGCAGTTGTCTATAGCCAGCTTGGCGATCTGCACCTAGGCCTGGGGCACGGGGGGGCAGGCCCTGGAGTTCTACCAGAAGGCGCTCGAGATCGGGAAGAGCTTCACCGGCGCAACCCGCAGTCGGCCGATTTCGCCCGCGACCTCTCGGGAAGCTACGAGGGGATGGCACAGACCGCCAGGGGACTTGTCCGGAGGCAGCGCTATGGTGGCGCAAGGGCCTTCTCGCTCCGCGATGAAGGAACGTGGAGCCCTTCAGCCCACCGACCAGCCCTTGATCGAGGCCTTTGCAGGGATGCTGAGCCAATCTTCCGAAGAGGGTGGCGAACATGAAGCTCTCCCATCGCGCATAGAATCTCCACCTGGGCCCAGCCA
>CAVXVM010000086.1:0-21471 GCA_963765025.1 uncultured Acidobacteriaceae bacterium
TTCAAGTTCATTTACCTTGCCACCGCAAACCGCTCCTACCATCGCCGACGTTCTAACCAACAATGGCGTATCCTGGAAATACTATAGTGCTGACCGCGGAACCGACACAACCGTGTATGCTACGTCCGTTGACGGCGTGCCAGTGCTTTTCCATTCCTATTGCGGCATTTGCGATCCTCTGACCGGTTATTCCACTATCATGAATAATCCAACTGAAGAAGCCAAGCTGCAAAACTACGGCGCCTTCCTGGCTGATGTAAAAAACGGCACTCTTCCAGCTGTTTCTTATGTGCGTCCGTTTGAAGCGCTTGCTGGCCATCCAGCTGACTCTAACGCTGACCTGTATGAATTGTTCATCCAAGATCTGATTGCCCAAGTTAAAAGCAATCCAGTACTATGGTCAACCACTGCCATCATCATTACTACTGATGAAGGTGGCGGATATTACGACTCCGGTTATGTTCAAGCAGTTGACTTCTTCGGCGACGGCACTCGTATTCCCTTTTTGGTTGTATCTCCATACGCAAAAAAAGGCCACGTAGACCACACATACAACGATCATGCGTCTGTGCTGAAATTCATCGAAAAGAACTGGAAATTGCCTTCCATTTCCAGCCACAGCCGCGACAATTTGCCGAATCCAGTTAGCCATAAAGAGAACCCATACAAACCAGTAAATGGTCCAGCTATCGGTGATTTGATGACGCTGTTTAATTTCGACAAATAATTAGGACACTGTAAATAACGCAATGATGAAAATCACGGTGAATAATTAGGATAGCCTAAAGTCCGACTGAATCGCGGTAAGGTGGTTCAGTCGGCTTCAGAACGGCAAGCTTCATGCAGTTGGCTTAGTTCTGTCTATCAATGCCTCATGAGTTTTAAGTACGAGTCTTCCAAAGCCATTACCATTAACAAGATTGCACAAGGGACTCGAACAAGGGCAGTGCTGGATACTCTCCAACTTCATACGGTTGCATTTGAAAAATAAATGCCATTTGCGATGAACCTAAAAGACTTACCTCATACGATATTATTTGTGGTTAAAGTCGCTGGTGTAGTTGCCGTGACGTTGTAGTGTCCAAAAATCACTTCTATTCCTTGACTAGTTTAGGAGCATCGGCGATTAATAAACTCATAGAGCTGCCCATGGTCTGCGTACGGGAAGCGCCCTTAATTTTGTAACGGAATCTACGGGTACAGCAAAGCTATCTCGATAACTCAGATAAAGGCCGTCAACGCTATTCACGGGCATGATCTCGTCGGTGCTGGGTTCGGGTGGCGACCAAAAGAAAGCGCCCACGTCCGGGCCGAACATGGCCGGAGTGTTTCAAGGCGCGGGGGGATGGCGGCTGGACTTTATTGACGGCGGAGTGCTGGTGAACTGCGCGGGCCTGTCGCCCAACCAGGAACCCTATTCCGTGAGCTTCAAGACCGGACACGCTGTGCTCACGATTGCCACTACACCCAGGCCTTTGGTGCTCAACATTCACGGCGACAGCATTACTGGTCCGCCGGGGGCCGTCACGATTGATGGCGTGGTACCCGGCGGCTATACGGCCGGGAGTTCGACTGCCGGGCACACGGAAACCTCCACCTACAACACCACCGAGCGCATGAACGCCAACCAGGTGCAGCAGGATGCGAACGCCACCTACGCCGGTGGAGGGACCTACGACGTAACGACCACCCACTCCAACAGTACCTACGTTCCCGGAACATCCACGCCCGGTTACACCACCTTTGCGCCCAAACGCGTCACCTGCCCGGCCATCAATCTCTCGTCGAAGGGGGCAGGAGTCGGCATCCAGACCATGCAGACCAATCTGCTGAAGACCGCGTTCGGCGGCGACACCGGCGCGCCCACGCCCGCGGGCATCCGCATGCAGGGGATCTACGCGGCTTCCACAGGCTTCAGTCTGGAGTTCTATCCGGAGTCAGTGATTCTGGGGTGCGGGCCCGATGCTGCACGCGCTTATCCCTACACCGTTTCTGCTGAAGGCTCACCCGTCATCAAAATCGACGCTGCCGACCATCCGCTCTCGCTTGCGATCCGGCCAGACGGGTCACTCGACCCCGGCAGCGGCGCACCTTACCAGGTTCACGGCCGCATTGTCGTAGGCCAGAACGACGACGGCGACTTCACGTTTGCGCCGATGGAGCTCACCTGCAATCTGGGCTCGCTTGTGCCCAGCGCGCAGATCCCGATGACAGGCGGCGTTGCTTCTGGCATGGTTGCCGCGGCGTCGGGCGGCTCTGCCGCGGGCGCGACCGGAACAGGCCTCGCCACTCCGCAAGCGCCACTCGGCAATGCCGTGCTCTCCATCGTGTCAGGACTTGCCGCGCAGACGGGCACGCCGAATGCACTCGCTGGCCATCCCTACATCCTGCTGCGGCAGAGCTATGCGGACTCGCTTGCCGCCGGTGGTGTCTCTGTTCCGCCCGGAGTGTCTCCGTATATGTATGCCGGCCAGGCCTGCGGCACCCGCACGCCCGACTGCCAGAAAATCTCCGCCGCCATCCAGGCGCAGGCTGCCTCCGCCATCCGTGCTGACGCCAATGGCAGCGGCACATTGCCCGGCGTGCTGCCCGGAACCTACTACCTGATGGTTTCCACGCGCTACAACAACCAGCCCTACGCGTGGGGTGAGCCGGTCACTCTTCACTCAGGCACGAACATGCTCAAGCTCGATGTGAGCAACGCTACGCCGATCCGATAGACAGCGGGGTTCGCGGAGTCAGGCAGCGCCAAGCCTAGCTCCGCCAGCCAACGCGCGCACCGCAGCTAGCTCCGCTAACACCGCTCGCCCTTCACTTCTGCTTCAATCCCAACGCACCCACCACGGAGCCATCCACCTGCGCGGGCTGGCCATCCTGCTTTGTCACCACGCCGAAGCCGCCACGATAATCCCACATCGTCCAGCCGATTCCGTCAGCTTCAAACGCCGTGCGCACATCGTGGATCCAATTCGCGCGCGATACCGGATCTGAAAATCCGCGGTAGGCGCCAAACTCGTTGGAAATCAGCGGCACATGATTCTCGTGGCCCCACGCCGCCGCCGCATCCACCATCATGCGGATTCGATGCGCATTCCAGCCGTCAAGCCAGTAGCTCTCCAGCGCATAACGGTTCGCCGCATCCGGAACCTCCGCAATCAGCGACTGCATTCCAGCGTCGGTCGGCGGATAGGGAATTCCATGCGTCGAGATCCACCACGACAGCCCCCAGCTCGCGCCCTGGTGCGTGAACTCGTGCGGATCGTAAAAGTGAAAGTTGTAAATCACGTTGCCGTCGGCCAGCGGATGCAGCGTGAGCAGGTCCTGAATGTCAGAGTAGTTCGGCCCGGTGGCAATAATCGTGTTGCGCGGCGCTGCCTGGCGGATGGCCGCCGCCAGCCGCTCCTGGATGCCGGCCCAGCGGTAAGGATCGCTCACCTCCGGCTCGTTCAAAATCTCAAAGAAGACGAGATTCGGATCGCGGTTGGCATAGTGCGCGGCCAGTTTGCGCCACAGCGCCGCCAACTCGTCCACCTGGTAGTCGCTGGTGCGTAACTGCTGCTTGTAGCTGTCGCCAGGATGCATATCGATTTGAACGGCAAGTCCGTTGGCCAGCATCGCGTCCACAGCGTGGTCAAGCCGGCTCATAAAATCAGCATTCAATCCATCCGCTCCGCGCGGATCCTGCTCCAGCGGAACGGCATCGATGCTCAGCCGCACGTTGTCAAAACCGAGCTGCGCCATGAGCGTTATGTCCTTCTCATCCGTGTATCTGTTTGTGCGCGCCGCGGAGTAGTCGCCCGACTGTGCGAACCACTCTGACGCGTTGATGCCGTGCTCGAGATGGCGCGCGTGCGCAAAAGCGGTCTGCAGTTCCGCGCTTCTGTCCTGCGCGACCAGGGTCAAAGAACAAAGCGCAAACGCGAATAGGAACAAGGCAACGTTCCGGGAAAACAAGAAAGCAAGCCTGCGGAATGAAAGTTGCATGATGAATCCTCCTGTGAGCCGTGAAGGCAAAACCTGATCCGAGCCAACCATACCACGCGACCCGCGCAAATGCGCCTTGCGGAACGCCGGCAAAAGAACCAAAATAACTCAAAGTTCGATGAAAGCGGGTGATGAATGAATCGACTCCCCTTGCGGCGATCGGCGCCGCGCATTCTCATCCTCGCCGCCCTCAGCCTTGCCGCGCTCTCCCTGCCCGCCCAGACGTCGAGCCCCGCGCAAGCGCCTTCGACCACCGCGGCTTCACCAGCCCCGCCGCCTTCAGACCATCAGCTCGCGGCACCGCCTGCATCCAAATCGAATCCTGACAATGCGTGGCTCGACCGAACTTCGAAACTTTATTACTCCTCCTCAAAAGCGGGGCTCACTGGATTCGATTGCGAAGCGCATCCTGACTGGCAGGCGCTCATTACCAGCGCCACCCATGGTGACCCTCTGCCCGCCGACGATCCGCGCATGATCCTGCTCAAATCCGTCAAGGTGAGCATCCACGCCCACATGAGGGGTGCGTCCACCATCGACTGGACCGACACCAACCAGAACAATCCCGCCGATCAACATTCCATCGACACACTCGATGGCCTGCACCGAACCGTCGAGCAGATGCTCGAGGGCTTTCTGCAATTCTGGACGCCTTTCATTGAAAGCTCGATCGTGCCCGACTCCGCAGACGGCCTCGACATTACCCACACCCCCACCGCGCACACCATTCATGCCAAGCAGGGCGACACGGAACTTACGGAGGTCTTCTCGAGCGACCTCATCCTGGAGCAGTTCAACGTGAACATGAACGGCATCTCCATCAAGTTCGCCCCTTCCTATCAGCCCACGCCGAACGGACTGCTGGTATCCAGCTTCAGGGCCCACGTTGTGCCTGCCGGCACACCGCCCGGCCAGGCGCAGGACATGAATGTCGATATCGACTACCAGACCATCAACGGATTTCCCATCCCCGACAAGTTGAATATGGAAGTGATCGGCACCGGCAAATTCAACTTCACGCTCGACGGGTGCTCGACGAGCACAAAATAGTCAACTTCATCGCCCGCGTACATCCGTCGCCGTCCAACAACAGCTCAAAACAAAAGCGGCTCCCGCCTGCGGGAGCCGCTCGTTGCTTTAATCAATCTTGCGTTAGTTGCCTGACGTGGCCGTGGTGACGCTGTCCAACTGGGCGACTTCGCCGTAGGTTGTGCGCAGATATTTGTGTGGATTCACCGGCACGTTATGTACGCGGACTTCATAGTGAAGATGCGGCCCGGTTGCGCGGCCCGATTCGCCTACGTAGCCGATCACCTGTCCGCGGCTCACATGCTGGCCTGGAACCACCGCGGTGGCGGAAAGATGACCGTAAATCGTCATCACGTCGTGGCCGTGATTCAGAACAACTTCGCGTCCATACCCCGCGCCCATGGCTGCACTGGAAACATTGCCGTCCGCCGCGGCGCGTACGGGCGTGCCGTACGGCGCATCGATGTCGAGGCCCGAGTGGAATGCGCCTTCACCGTTGATGGGGTCTTCGCGCTCGCCAAAGCTTGAGGCTACGCGGCCCTCGAGCGGCCACATGGAGGGCGCATCGGCGAGCGCCGTCCAGTCGCCTGTAAAGTCCGGCGAAAGTCCGCTTTCAAGCGCGCGTGAAATCCGCCCTGACAGCGCGGCATCAAGCAACGTATTAAATTGGTCGATTGATCCGGCGATTTGTTGCTGGCTGGGATGGTCAGTCTGCGCCAGGCCGGCAGGTGTGGGCGCTGCCGCGCTTGCAGCGGCCGCAGGCTTGGCTGCGCTCAGCTTGCTCTGCCGCAATCCGTAAAGAGCCGTCACTTCATTGGCCAGCGCGCCCAGCGAGGCCACCTGCACATCGCGGTCGTGCGCAATCTGCGCCATCTGCTTGTAGCTCTTGCGCAGGTTGTCCTGCTCCGCGCGCATCTGGTTAAAGCTTTCTGTCTTGAGCAGCATCCGCGTATAGGAGCCTGCAAGTCCCACAATCGTGAACGCACCGATCAGGGCCGCGGCAACAAATCCATACGCATAGTGGATAGGCAGCGGGATCTTTCGAATCCGGCCGTCCTCATCCCTGGCAACAAAAAGAATGTAATAGCGCTTGCGTAGCATGTTCGCCCTTCATCCCTGCGACCCGCAGGACCGCAATTCGCCGCTAACCAAATTGGCGCAAGAAGCCGGTAACTCCCGGACTCTCAAAAGCATGCACGTCCCGTTTGGGGGGACAGTAACGTGAATGTCTTAAAAGGTTAACAAACCGCGGTTAGCCGGGTCAATGGACTGTGCCCCAAAAGGTCAAACTTTGGTCATGAGGCACGGCGGTTCGGCTCATTAAGGCTCCCGTCCGCCCTCTTTCCGGCACTCCAGGCACCTACCCGCTTCCCAGGCAACTCCAGTTAAATCAATCGCTTTTTCAGCCTCTGGCCCCCTCCGTTCAAAATCGGCATCAATTTGCACCACTTTAAAGGCATGTCCCAGAATCGGACACTCCCGCCGGCCGCCCTTTGTGCCCTATGCTCAATGCATGCCGTCGAAACCAGGCCCGGCCGACCGCAATCGACGAGCCCGCCCAACCGAGCCGGGCGAGCTGGCTATCCTTAGCCAAGTTCGCGACCGGGCCACCGCTAAGGCGCCCGGCCTCCGCCTCGGCATCGGCGACGACTGCGCCCTGCTCCGCCTGCGCCCCGGCGAGGAAATGGCCGTCACCACCGACCTCTCCATTGCCGGCCGCCACTTCCGTCTCGATTGGCATCCACCTGAATCTATAGGCCATCGCGCCCTTGCCCGCGGACTCAGCGACCTGGCCGCCATGGGTGCGCGCCCTCTGGCTGCATTTCTCTCCCTGGGCCTGCCCCGCGAGCTTACGGGAGACGTTTCCGCGTCGGGAAAACACAAGTCGGCGAAGCGAACCACCTGGCTCTCGCGCTTCTACGATGGACTCCTGTCCCTTGCCGAGCGCTCAAAAACCCCGCTTGCCGGTGGCGATCTGGCCCAGTCGCCCTTCGCTGTGGCTGACATTGTGCTGGTGGGCGCGGTTCCTTGCGGTCGCGCTCTGCTCCGTTCCGGTGCACGGCCCGGACACCTGCTCTACGTCACCGGCAGCCTGGGAGGCGCTGCGGCAGCCCTCGCGAAGCTCTCCGCCTTGGCGTCGGAATCTGACCCGCTCCGCATGCCCAAGCGTCTGCTCGATTCTCTGGCCCCGCATCTCTATCCCGAGCCACGCCTGGCCCAGGGCCTCTTTCTCCAGCGACGCCGACTTGCCGCCGCCGCCATTGACCTGAGCGACGGCCTCTCCACCGATCTCGCCCATCTCTGCCAGGAATCTCGCGTCGCCGCTGAGATAGACGCCGCCCGGCTCCCGCTCCATCCCGCCGCCACCCTGGCCCAGGCCCTCAATGGCGGCGAAGATTACGAGCTCCTGTTTACCGCCGCGCCCGGCACGCATGTCCCCTGGTCCATCGCCGGAGTTCCCGTCACCTGCATCGGCCGCATTCTTCGCCGTAACAAATCCCATCCTGTCGTTACGCTGCGAACTGCTGAAGGCAGCCAGCCGCTCAAGCCGCAAGGCTGGGAACACTTCTCCTGACCGCCGCGCATTCATCCAAAAAACCCACGCCAACCCGCAACCCGGCTATCATCTGAGTTGTGAAGGCCGGCAGCCCATCCCGCGCCCGCTCCCCATCGTCGCCCATCCCCCTGTCCCCTATCGACCTATCAAGTGACCAGTTCGCCCTGGCCTGGAGCCTGTTCGACTCCGCGCTGCCGCCCATTGCCCAAGCCGAAGAGCCGATCAAAGCCTGGTTCCGGCAGGTCCTCGACATCTTCGCGCCCCATGCCGATCAACTCGCGGAGCTTTCCTCCACAGCGGCCTTCCTCTTCGGCTTCGACGTGGAGGCGGTGCGCGCCAAGCCAGAAAATGCCGCCCTGCTGGCCGCCGACTCAGCCCGCGTGGTGCTGACGGAGCTGGGCAACCGCGCCCGCGTCCACGTCGGACCTGTCACCAAGGAAGTTTTCAACGCCTGGATCGAAGAAACGGGAAAAGTCACAGGCGCACATGGAAACGCGCTGCTCGCTCCGGTTACAATCGCAATCACAGGCTCACGCACCGTCCCCGGCATCAGCAATCTGGTACAACTCATTGAAGACGGCGCCTCCCTCAGCCTCCCCCTACCCAATGTTCGTGAGCGCATTGAACGCTTTGTAGGAGTCTGAATCGAGTGAGCATTTTTTGGATTGGAAGCGAACCACACGCCCCTCTTGCCGTCGTGCCTTGTCCGCGCGGCGATGCCTACCTGCTTGAAGCGCTCAACGAACTGAAGGCGGGCGGCATCCACACCATGGTCTCCCTGCTTGAAAAAGACGAGGCCGAAATGCTGGGCCTCGGCCTTGAAGGCCAAATGGCCGAGTACATCGGCATGAGCTATCTTTCTTACCCCATCCGCGACGCCACGGTGCCACGCAACCGCAGGGACTTTCAGAATTTCGTTCTGGGTATTGCCGATCGCGTGACCAAGGGCGAAAATGTGGGCGTTCATTGCCGGGGCAGCATTGGCCGCGCCACCATTACCACCGCCTGCACGCTGATTGAGATCGGCTGGAAGCCAGGCGATGCGCTGGAGGCCGTGCGGGCTGCGCGTGGATGCCTGGTGCCCGACACCTTCGAGCAGGAGTGCTGGATCCTCGAGTACACGCCCCAGGAGTAATTGTCCGGAGCGCCCGTCGTGGATGCACATCTCGGATAATTGTCAGGAGTGATCCGGTGAACGCCCGCACGCCGACCGTCGACTTCGCCTTTCCGCATGCGTGGCAGGCGGAGATCCTCCTTGCGCGACCCGCCATCCTGCCTGCGCGCCACTTCGTTTATCCAGCCAGCGCTGATGAAGTGGAGCGCGGCGCGCTCGAAGTACTGGTGCGTCCTGCCGGCCAAAACGCGCAACCGTTTCTGGCCACCTGCGCCCTCGGCTTCAACGATCCGGCCGTGCCTACCGGCCTCTGGTCCGCGCCTAATCCTGTTGAGATTTGCGCTGTCTCCGGCGGTTATGCCTACTTGATCGACACAACTGCGCCTGAAAACTTCACGATGATCGCCTACCGTCCTGTGCTTCAGGTGCACGCCGCCACGGCGGATGGGTTGCTGCTCTTTGTCGGGCATCGGTCGGTGATTGCATGGGGCGCGGGTGGGCAGGTTTGGGAGTCAAAGAAGCTCTCGGATGAAGGTGTCATTGTGACGGCGGTTGAGCGCGGTTTGCTGAGGGGGCGCGGCTGGGATCTGCTCAGCGATGAGGAGACGCCGTTTGCGATCGATCTTGCGACTGGGTTGCTTGTCGTTTAGCGGACTCCGTCATTCCCCCGGTCCCCAAATGCGAGGGACCGGGGGCACCCAGTCTCTTTGGGCGAATCGAGATCGGGGCTTCCCGGCCTGCATCAGACTTCATCTTCATGCGACCGAAAAGCAACTGCAGATCTTTCGAGTTCGCCTCTCGCGATGGGGCTGCGAGAAGCTTCGCTCAAGATGACATTCCGGTTTTTATTTAGTTAAATCACGAATTGGAAATTGATGTTGCGGCTCCCGTCGACTGCGCCAGTCAAAACTGGAACCGCACCGCCACCTGCGCCAGCCTCGGCGCCATCGCGCTCACTGCCTGGCCAAAGCTTCCGCTTGAAATATTTCCCTCTACCGCGGCTGCGCCGAAAAACTGCGCGTGGTTGAAGACGTTGAAAGCCTCTGCCCTGAATTCCAGCGAGCGATTGTCCTTGACCAGAAAACTGCGCGACACCGTCGCATCAAAGTTCTCCATCCCCGGCCCGGAAAAGAACCGCCGCCGTGCATTGCCCACGGTCCCCAACGACGGCAACGTCAACTGCGACGCATCGAACACCGCCGCCGCGCCGCGCGGATTCATGTTCAGCTTGAGCGACTGGCCGCTCCACTCCGGCGTATCCACGCCGTTGTTGTTGATGCCGTTCGGAATGGTGCCCAGCAGCGATGTGTCGTTGTTGTTGATCAGCGTGACCGGCAACCCCGTGGTAAACCGCGCAATGCCCGCCACAGCCCAACCGCTCGCCATTGCATGGATCAGCCCTTCGGAGTGGAGCGTGGGGAGGTCGTAATGAAAACTCCCCACAAAATTGTGCCGCAGGTCGAACGACGAGAGACCCCGGCTCAATGAAGCATTCACGGGGTTCACGGGCTCCGGCAGTCCAGCAGATTGATCGATCGACTTCGACCATGTATAGCTCGCAAGCAAATCGAGTCCATGCGACCGATGGTTGAACGTCGCTTCGAGCGCGCTGTAGTTTGCATTCGCAATCGTGCGCTGCAGTTCTACGCTGCCGAATGCCGGACCGAAGCCGGTGCGCGCTGCCTGCTCGTTGAATGGCCCGCAGGCCGAGCCCATGCTGAGGCAAAGCGCCGGATCGGCTGGGTTTGCTTCTTCAAGCACCAGAAGGTGATGCGACGATGCACCCACGTAGCTCACAGTCACGAGCGATGCCGCGCCGAACTGGCGCTCCACGCTCGCCATCCAGTGCTCGGCGTACGGCGTCACGTCGTTCGGGTCCACGGCCGGAATGCCTACCAGCGGTTCGAACTGGGACCAATCTACGCTTGTATTGGGATTGGCGGCGCTCGCTCCGTACGCCACCTTCTGCAGCGGAAACCGCTGGCCCACATCCACGCCCGTTGCCGCCACCGTAAACGGCGACTCGAACAAGGGCGGCGCTGCCGACGTGTACGTATACCCATAGGGCGGGTTCGCGCTCATGATGCCCGCCGACAATCCTTCATACGCGGTATAAAAAACTCCGTACCCCAGGCGCACGCTTGTTTGTCCCGCGCCGCCCGTCAGCTTGTGCGTCCATGGAGCGGCCAGGGACGGCGACCAGGCCACGCCGATCCGCGGCGCGAAATTATTTCTTGCCGGCGCCAGCGAAGCCGCAACTCCCTTGTCGCCCGGAAACACCAGCCCCTCAGGCGCGCCAGGAAACACTTGCGACTGCTCGCCCTTGACAAGAGTTTGAAGTTGGTTGTGCTTCTCCTCCCACGGCCTGATCCGGTCCCACCTCACGCCATAGTTCACCGTCAACTGCGTAGTCGCCTTCCAACTGTCCTGCGCAAACGCCGCCATGTAGAGATTGCGGTTGTAGAAGCTGCTCGCCTGCCCCTGCGTGTAGCTTGAAGGAGCGCCCAGCAGAAAGTCGGCAAAATCCAGGCCCGTCTCCGATCCGTTAAACCCGAAGCTCCCGTTGAAAACCACGTCGGGATGCGTGTTGATCTGGTTGGCGTGAATCTCCCCGCCCACCTTCAATCCGTGCTGGCCCAGAATGTGCGAGAACGATTCGCTCAGCTCGTAGATATTCTCGGACTGCACCAGGGCCGTTGTATCCACGCCCATCGTAAAGTCGTTGAACGCGATATTTTCGACGCCTTCCGTCGCCGGCTTCAGCGCCACAATGCCCGTAAATCCCTGCGAGAGCAGTGAAGGTCCCACGCCACCCTTCGGCTGTCCCGCCGCATTGTCGTTCCGCATAAAACTCAGGTGAACTTCATTCAGCGTCGAGGCGCCGAAGGTCGCTACATGCGTCAGGCTGGCCAGTTGCGCCCAACCGTTTGACGTTGCATCGAATCCCGGCACGTTTGCTCCGCCTGTACCTGTCGGATAGGGATTGAGGAGCGAATAACGATCAAGAAAGTAGTAGGCCGTCAGCGTGCCTTTGCCGTGCGTCCAGTCCCCGCGCAAGGCGCCCTTGTTGTCAGTCAGCGTCTCGGCCTGGGCCGCTGTGGCAAACAGCGCGTCGCCCACGTTCGCTTGCGGAATGTAGGAGAGCAAGGCCAGAGCGGGAGCCGACCACGCGGATTGGGGAATCTGCCCGCCAGGGAAGACCTGGGCATACGGCTCGCCCGCCGCGACTGCGCGGCCAAGACGCTGGGACAGGATGCCCGCCAGGTATGGCCCGCTCACTGCACCACTGAGTGGATTCAAACTGAAGTCGCCGATGCGCTCGGCATTCGACGGAACCGAAATGTTGCCCGTGTCCACGCCCTCGGTCAGCCGCGTTCCCTGGTAGTCGCCAAAAAGCGCCAGGCTTTTCGTGTGAAACGGCTCGCCGCCGAGGGTTCCGCCGAATTGATTCTGCTGGTAGGCCGCCCGGTTCGCTGAAAAATAATTCCGCGCGTCGAGCGCCGTGTTGCGGAGGAACTCAAACACCGATCCATGCATTTGAGCGGTGCCTGCCTTGGTCGTCACCAGCACCTGTCCGCCGCTGGAGTTGCCGTACTCGGCATCGAAGTTCGAGGTCAGCACGCGAAAGCTGTCGATCGCGTCCAGGTTGGGAAGAATCGACGTGCCCATGTTCACGTCTTCTTCCACGTCGCTGCCGTTCACGCGGAAGCCGTTCGACGACTCGCGCTGCCCGCTGATGGAAAGATTTCCCGGATTGGCGTCGCCTGAAGGAGGCGTCGTCGCCACGCCCGTCATGATCACTGCTCCCGGCTGCGCGGTGTTTTGCGGTACGATCCCCGGCTGCACGGCCATCAGGTCAGTAAAGCTGCGCCCGTTCAGCGGCACCGCTTCAATCTTCTTCGTGTCCAGCGCCTCGCCCAGTTGCGTGCTCGTGGTCTCAGCGGTCAGTGCATCGGCAAGCACCTCCACCGTTTGCGTGCTCCCGTCCACCGAGAGAACTACGTCCAGCGTCGCCGCAGGCTGATCCACGCTCACCGTCACCGCCGCCCGGTACACCTGAAATCCGGCCGCTTGCACCTCGACGGGATAGCTCCCCGCTGCCGGCAGCGCCACGCAGAAGCTGCCTTCGCCGTCCGATTGGGAGGCGGCAGGGGCCGACGGACCCTTCTGCCCCGCGGAAACAGCCGCGCCTGGAATTACGGCGCCTGTGGCGTCCTTCACCGACCCGCAGGCCGAATAAGCCCCCTGCGCCCTCGAAGAAACCGCAAACCCCAAGAACAAAAGAAGATAAACAAAAAGAGCGATACGATGCTTCACGGCGACCCCTTACCCTGATTTCTGCTTCTGGCTCTCGGGGCGTTTTCTAGTTTCCCGCCTGTCCGAGAATGCCGACCAATTTGGTCCTTGTTAAATATACGACAAATTAGGTCCGAGATTTTCGCAGTGATTTGCATCACACCACATGGCGAAACGCCGATTTTTCTCTGGATTTGGACCCGACCCGGCCGATTGGGGGTCTCGACTGGCGCTAGGCCCGGGCTCTCTCAGCCGCTCGGCCCGCCAATATCGGCTCATATCCCCGATAGACGCCTTCAAACACGCTGTCCCAGCTCGCTGTCAGCGCGTAAGCCCGCGCCGCCAGGCGCATCTCAGCATGTTTCGCCGGATCGGCCAGCAACTCGGCCACTGCCGCGGCAAACCCTTCGTCCGGCACAATCCGCCCCGTCTGGCCGTCTCGCACAATCGTGCACGGGCCGCCGTCGGGAGTCACAACGGCGGGAACGCCGCTCGCGAGAGCTTCGAGGACGACGTTGCCAAAGGTGTCGGTATGCGACGGGAAGACAAAAACATCCATCCCTGCGTAGGCGGCAGCCAGTTCCTCGCCGCGAAGCACGCCGGTGAACTCCGCATCGGGGAGTTGCTCCCGCAGCCAATCCCCATCGCCGCCGTGGCCCACGATCCTGAAGCGGAAATTCTCGAGCCCCATCTTCACGAGTTCCTTCTGCACCGTTACCAGCAGGCCCACGTTCTTCTCGATCGAGAGCCGCCCCACAAATCCCAGCACGGTCTGGTTGTCCGCTTCGACGCGTGGCCGTTTCGCCGGGCTGAAAAGCTCCGCATCCACGCCACGCGGCATCAGGTGGCAGGGCCGTCCTGTCTTCCGCTCCAGCAGCACGCAGAGTTGCAGGTTGGGCGCGAACAGCACCTGCGCACACTGGTAGAAGCGCGCCGCTACGGCCATCGTCATGTCTTCGATTTTTTGTCCTGCTCCCGCCGAGTGCCGGCGCGGCAGCATGCGCAGAAACCAGTTCGAGCGCCGCGCCAGGTACTCGTGCACATTCGTGTGCCAGCTTGCGGCCAGAGGCAAACCCAGGTGATGCGCCAGTCCCGCGCCCAGCATCCCCAGTTCGCTCGGCCCGGTAATGTGAATCAGGTCCGGCTTGAAGCGCTCCAGCACTCCCTCAATCAGCGGAATATGACGCAGAAACGCCGGGTCGTAACGTAGATCTTTTTCGAGTGCAAAGGAGAGAAAGCCGCGGGGCAGCTCGAGCGTACCCACATTGCCATCTTCGATGAACGCCGGCGCGCGGTCTCCAGCGCGTACGCACAGGAACGGCAGATCGCGCCGTCGCGCAAACGCCTCAAAGTGACGGCTCGTGTGCGCCACGCCGTTCACTTCGTGATACGAGTCCGGAAAATAAACTACGCGCGGGGGAGAAGTTGTCATTGATCGATCAGATCTTCCCCGGTCCCTCCGCCGCGGCGGACGAGGGCCCCGGAGGCACCCAGCTTTTGAACGAAGGGAGAGTCATCGGGGAGTTCCTCCGTTCCCGCTCATTGACCAAAAGACGGTCAATGAATGGGGCACACGACTCAACCGTCATTCTCGCCGAGTGCCAGCCGCAGCTCGTGCGATTCGCTCCACGCCATGCGCAATCCACCGGCGACCGGTCCCCGGCCCATCAATTGCACCAGCGCGATCACGCCCCGCAGCATCATGGGCGCCGACTTCTTCGGCCACAGCTCGGAAAGCGGCCGAATCACGCCGTCAACACCGGGATGATAAGCCCGCTCATCCCAGTTCCGCGAGCCCTGCGGAAATTCAGGATAGTTCCGGATCGCGTCGATCGTCGACCGGAGCAGCCGGTGCTTCCACGGCTCGGCGTACTGCGGCATAAAGAGCACGTTGCTCTTGCGCTGCCGCCGGATTTCGTGCACAAACTCGGTAAAACTCGTCGCGTTGGTCAGGTTGATGTTCGCGTTCGGTTCCACGCCGTGACGATCGCCGCCGGAGATCAGCACCATGTTCCACTTCTCCGCCAGCCGCCGCACTTCGCGGTTTTCGTCCCAGTTGCGCAGCCCGTTCAGTTCAAGTGCGTGCAAATACGCGCCGTTCTTCTGCAGAAATTCATTCACAAGGAACTGGTGCTTCTCCTTGCCCACCATGTAGAGGTCCCACATAGGATGGTTGAACACCACCAGCACATTGGGCTCGCTGTGCAACTCCTTCAAAATCTCCGTCAGGCGCGCATCGCTCGGGTTTGCCGTAAACTCGCTCAGCTCGGCCATCCAGGCCTGAGCGCGCCCGCTGGGCAGGTTATGCACCCCCAGGTGAAACGACTGCACCCCGCCGTAGGGCGCGCTCCATTCCACTGAAACAGGAATCTGCCGTGCGCTCGGTACCGTGCGCAGAAGCATCGGCGCCTTGATGTTGTCGTGGTCTGAGAGCGACACCATCGATTCGAGGCCAAGCTTTTGAATCTGGCGGCTCTCAAGGTCGAAGGCCAGCTTGGGCGTCATTGGCGGCGTCCAGTAGCTGCGCGCATAGTCAACCCGGATGCCATGAATCTCCTCCGCACGCCGCTCCAAACGCGCCAGCAGGGGGCGAACCACCGGAAACTGGTTGCCAAAGCTGGCCACAAAATCCAGCGTCTCCTGCGACTGGTTGGTGTGGCTGTGCAGAGAGACACCGGTCTTGAAAGCGCTGGCCGCCTTGGCATCGCGCCAGAGATAGGAGATGGTCGCACTGGGCATGGCTACTCCTTCATCCGCGATCGTGGTGTTAGCGATGGCCCGCGGAATGCTGGTTCCAGTCTCGATGCCCTGCCGTAAAAGGACGGTTAATATAAGGCGAATTACCCTTCAATTAAGGAATGTACCAACTAAGTTAAGGCAAAAAGCCGGAGAAAAACGGCAATTACAGCTAAAAGCCAAAGAATCGAAGCACCTTCGGGTTTCACATGCTGGTCTTGGCCATCTCCGGGCTCAGAAAATCTTCCACTGTCCACCCCGCCATCAGATCCTCGCCGTTTCCCGACTGCCCGTTGCCCGCATGAGCGCCTTGCGCCGCAGCCAGCTCTGCCGCCAGGTAATTCTCCGTCAGCCCCTTGCGCAACAACTCGAAGGCCTGCTCCGGCGTGTCGGCAAACTGGAACAGGTCAATGTCTGCCGGAGAAATTGCACCTGTGTCTACCAGCACATCCAGGTTGAAAACCTTCTTCCAGTACTCTGACCCGTAAATGATGACCGTGATCTTCTTGGCCAGCTTGTGGGTCTGCGTAAGCGTGAGAATTTCAAACATCTCGTCCAGCGTGCCAAACCCGCCCGGAAACACCACCAGCGCCTTTGACATATACGCAAACCAGAGCTTGCGCATGAAGAAGTAGTGGAACTCAAAGTTGAGGGATGGCGTGATGTAAGGGTTGGGCGCCTGCTCGAAGGGCAGCCGGATATTCAATCCGATGGTCTTTCCGCCCGCCTCCCATGCGCCGCGATTGGCGGCTTCCATAATTCCCGGCCCGCCACCTGAAGTGATCACAAACCGGCTCTTGCGCGAGGGAATCTTGCTGGCCCACTTCGTAAACATGCAGGAAAGCCGCCGCGCATCCTCGTAATAGCGCGCCATCTCCACAGCGGCAACTGCGCGCTTTCGTTGCAGATCGGTCGCCGTGCCCGCCGCAATGTCGGGAATGCTTGCAGGTTGCTCGTGGCTGGGCGCTGCCTGCTGCGAGCCGGTATTGGCCAGCAGTTCCAGCTCGTGATCGGCCTCTTCGCGCCCGCGAAAACGCGCCGAGCCGAAAAACACCACCGTATCCTGGATCTGTTCGTGCCTGAAACGCGCCAGCGGCTCAAGATACTCGCTCATCACGCGCATCAGCCGCCCGTCGGCGCTGTTCAGGAAGGCCGGGTTCTCATAAGCAAGCGGCGCCCGCTCGAGCGGCGGTGGCGTGCCGTTGCCGGGCAGCCTGGCGGATGCGCCAACCACCTGCTCCTGCTTCCCTTTTCCTTTGTCTCCGTCGCTCATCGCTCAACCCTTCCGGCGGTAAAGAACGTCCTGCAGCGCAATCCACAGGTTCAGCAGACCCAGCCCCGACACCAGGCCACGCACCGCTCCATTAGCGGCTAAGGCCGCAAGCACCGGGTACCGCAAAAAAATAGGATTCTGGTCCCAGAATACCGGCGACCATGGCGCATAGCACACGGCAAGACCGATGTACATCCGCAGCATCACCCGCAAAAGCAATTCGATCCGCTCAAGCCATCGTGGAATACGCTGGGGAATCTGCGCAGATGCCCGAGCCGCTGGGGCCGGCACCGAAACAACGGGCAAAGGTCCAACCGGCTCTCCGGCCAGTGTCGCCGGGCTTACCTCGTACTGGGTCGATGGGTTTTCCGGCTGCTGAGACATGCTTTTTTGAGCGCCTGCCGCTGCCTTCTCAATCTCGGAAAAGAGCACACGGCACAAGGCCGTAAACTCCGGCCCGGCATGCGACGCCGTATGGCTACGGTAACACAGCCGGGGTATGCCCAGCAGGCGGGGCGCTGGCCGCTTCGGAGGCGGTCAGGCAACAACCTCCGGTCCCATTCGGATTGCTCCGGCTCCGATCGGGTAAAGGCCAGAACCTGCGGTGGTTTAGAAGCGGTAAAACACGCCGCCCATCGGTTCACCGGTCGTGGTCAGCACGCCCGTTGCCGGGTAAATAGAGGAAAGGTTGGGCGCCTTGTAGAACGTCTCGCGGTACTGGAGCCGGATGCCGAAGTGATCGCTGATGCTGTAGTCCAGTCCGCCGCCTGCCACATACGCTCCGCGAACCGAGGTGTTGTTGCCATAGGGCGTCGAGGCCGGAACAGTAATAAAGAAGCCCGCGCCGCCCACGGCGAAGGGCCGCAGCTTGCCCATCTGGTGCGACACAATGTAGTCGATCGTAAACTCGACGGCGTCGGCGCTGATGCTGGTTGGCGGATTCGCGCACGCCAGCAGGCACGCGCCCGGGTTCGGCACGTACTTCTGTGCCGCCAGATTGTCGTTGACGGCCATTTCGTATCCAAACCAGTTGCTGCGGATCTGGCGCAATTCGATCAAGCCGCCGAAGGAGTTCGTCGGAGTCTGCTGCGTGCCGTTGCCGCTCGATGCCTTATTAAACGTCGCATAGCCGCTCAATCCCGCATCCGTCTCTACCCCTGGTCCCGCAGCCTTCGCCTTGGCCCCGGAATCCTGGCCGTGCGCCGCTGCGCCGGCGAGCGTTGCCATTGCAATCACCATCAGGGTAGTCAGCATCCACTTCATTCGCATCTTCGTCTCCGTTTTCGTATTCACCCGCGTTGTGCAAGGGCCGTGCATGGGGTCAGACTCCGGGCCTCGGCCGAGAATCTCCTCCCTGCCCTGTCGTGGCAGAACGCTTGGTGACTTGCTGGAGCGGTGCTCCAGAAATTTTGGCGTCTCCGGCATCGTACAAAGCGGCCCTTCGATCCATCCCAGCCCCAAACACGCGTTGCCGGAAACCGAGGGACAAAAGCCTTTTCGATTATATCGGCTTTATTTCGGCCGTCCCGGTACGCGTCTGGTGGGCAGGCTTATTTGACGCGCAAAACTCTCCAAGGCAAGCAAGCCTACCGGTTCCGCCCGCCTCTTTCCGCGCTATCCTGTCATCACATTCATGAACTCGCGGCCCTTGCGCCTCGTCCTGGCTCCCCTCGCGGGAGCCATTCTCGCACTCTCAACCCACGCCGTTGCCCAGGAGGCCGCGAAGAAGGTGAATCCCTATCCCCAAGCCCCCTCCTATCTGGACACCCAGCCCACCCGCGCCCGCCACGGCATGGTCGTCACCGTCCACCACCTCGCCTCCGATGCCGGCCTAGCCGTCCTGCGCGAAGGCGGCAACGCCATTGACGCCGCCGTAGCCAGCGCCTTCGCCCTCGCCGTCGTCCACCCCATCGCCGGAAATCTCGGCGGCGGCGGCTTCATCCTCTTCCGCGAACACACCGGCCGCGCCACCTTCATTGACTTCCGCGAGAAAGCCCCCCTCGCCGCTACTGAAGACATGTACCTCGACGCGAACGGCAACGTCGTCCCCGACGCGAGTGTCGTCGGCTACCGCTCCATCGCTACGCCCGGTTCGGTGGCCGGACTCGTCTATGCAGAACAGAAATACGGCCGACTCTCGCTCGCCCGCGTCATGGTCCCTGCCATCCGCATGGCCGCCGAGGGCTTTGTCCTTTCCGCAGAAGAAGCCCACGAGCTTACCGATCCTGACCTGGCCGGCTTTGCCGAATCGAAGCGCATCTTTCAGCGCAATGGCGACCTCTACAAGGAAGGCGAAATCTTCCGCCAGCCCGAGCTGGCCCGCACCCTCAAGCGCATCGCCCACGACCCCGAAGATTTCTACCACGGCAAAATGGCCCACGAGCTCATTGAAGAGCTCAAGCCGGGCGGCTCGTTGCTGACTCTTGAAGACCTCGCCCAATACAACGTGGTTGAGCGGGAGCCCATCGCCGGCAGCTTTCACAACTACACCATCCTCAGCGCTCCTCCGCCCTCCTCCGGCGGAATCGTTCTCTTGAGCGCCCTCAACATTCTCGAGGGATACGATCTGGCCAGCCTCGGCGATCGCTCCCCCGCCTCCATTCACCTCATCGTTGAAGCCTTTCGCCGCGCTTACATGGACCGCGCCGAATATCTTGGCGATCCCGACTACAACCACATTCCGGTGGCCGAGCTCACGTCAAAGCAATACGCCGCGGCTTGGCGCGCGTCCATTAACCCGGCCATTGCCACGCCCAGCGCCTCGCTCGTTCGCCCCGCAGGCTTTCTGCCGCCCGCGCCCACCGCTGCCGGCAACCGCCGCGAATCAAATCACACCACGCACCTGTCAGTTGTGGACAAGGACGGCAACGCCGTCTCCCTCACCACCACCCTCAATGACAACTTCGGCTCCCGCGTCACTGCAGGCAAGCTCGGCATTCTGCTCAACGACGAGATGGACGACTTCGCCGTCAAAATGGGCGTGCCCAATCTTTACGGCCTCATCCAGGGACCGGCCGACGCCATCGCCGCCGGCAAGCGCCCGCTCAGCGCCATGACGCCCACCATCGTGCTTGAAGACGGCCGTCTGCGCTTCGTCCTCGGCTCCCCTGGCGGCTCGCGCATCATCTCCACTGTCACCAACATCTTTCTCTCCGCGGCCGAAGACGGACTCAACATTCAGCAGGCAGTCGACGCACCCCGCTTCCACCACCAGTACCTGCCCGACAAGCTCGCGCTGGAAGCTGGCTTTTCGCAAGCCACCCAGGACGCCCTTCGCGCCCAGGGCTACACGCTCGACTTCGAAGAACCGCACTGGTCCAACGGCGAGTGCATTGAGATCGATCCCACAACCGGCGAGCTTGAAGGCGGCCAGGACCACCGCAGCCACTACGGCAAAGCCGCCGGCTATTAATTGCCCGCATTCCGGTCGGAAAACGTGCTTTTGCCCCTTGTTCACTCCATCAAAGGCAAGTCAGGCCGTCGGCGCAATATCCCACTCGCCCCGCCTCAAACGGGCGTATGCTGTTTGCGTGTAAACACACGGTTCACCGCACTCGCATCGCGTAAAAACAACAAACCGTGAATGCACATCCGGGCCAATGCACGACCTGACCCTCATTGGAATTCCTGCGCGCAATACGCAAGCGTCCCTCTGACGGCAGGCCGATTTCATAAGCAGCACCATTCCTCAGTCGTGCGTTGCAGAAGCCGGTGGTCTCTCATCAGAACCACCGGCTCGCGGCGCCATCCCGCTCCGCCACCCGCTTCGCGCAAGATTCATCATCCTGACCCAACCTGCGCAACACCCACTCTGCCGCAAGCTGTTGCAACGGTGAGACAATGGCCCTAGAGCCCCGGTAAGTTACTCAACCCGGGCCAGCACGAGGGACCCTTTCACCATGCTCCGCGTCCTCTCCACACATGTTTTCCTCAATCAACGCCTGCATCCGGGACTCCTGGATCTGGCCGCCCATTCGGGTGCGCAGGCTGTTGAGATTTTTGCCGCCCGCCAGCATTTCGACTACACCAGCCGCGAGCACGTGGCCGAGCTTAGTGCATGGTTCAGCTCCAATACACTTGAGCCTTTCTCCATGCACGCCCCGCTCTACCCCGATCGCGAAATGGGCCGCGCCGGCGCCCTGGCTGTCAACGTACTGCACCCTGAGAAGTCGCGCCGCATCGACGCCATGGACGAGATCAAGCGCGCTCTTGAAGCTGCCGAGCACATTCCCTTCCGCAACCTCATCGTCCATCTCGGCGAGCGCGACGACGTCTGGTCGCCCCGCACCATTGAACACGGACTCACGGCCCTCGAGCATCTGGATGCTTTTGCCCGCCCTCTCGGCGTGCGCGTGCTCGTTGAAAATCTCCTCAGCGAAGCCACCACGCCAGAGCATCTCGTCATGATCATCGAGATGGGCCATCTCGCTCACATCGGCGTCTGCCTCGACCTCGGCCACGCGCACATCACCGTCGGCGTCG
>CAVXVM010000087.1:0-5496 GCA_963765025.1 uncultured Acidobacteriaceae bacterium
TGACGATGCTGTAGGTTGGATAGGGCATAGCGTCTGAACCCGCCTGGAGACCAGTCCCTGTTTGGCGGTGGGCTGTTGGTTCGGGGAGGCTCACAACATGATACCGCAGTGGAGGCGATGGACTGCTCTGACCGGTTTGCAGGAGGATAACCGGCCAACTTGCTGATGCGCAAAGGCTAAATTCTAAAAAGGTGCTTGCTTTTTCCACGCTAACCCGTAGAAAATCCGGTTATCCTGAGTGCGGAGGCCAAACGGACATGACTAAGGCAGATCTGGTGGAAAAGGTGACCGGGCTGGGCGACCTGACGCGGCGCGACGGCGAGGTAATCGTGGAGACCATCTTTGGTTCCGTGATTGGAGCCCTGCAGAGCGGCGACAAGATAGAGATTCGCGGCTTTGGGTCATTTCGCATTCGCCAGCGCAATCCTCGCATTGGCCGCAACCCGAAGACCGGCGAGCGCGTGGACGTCCCCGCCAAGCGCGTGCCCTACTTCAAGCCTTCAAAGGAGCTTCGCGACCTGGTGAATCCGGGCGAAGCATCGAGCGCGACCTAAGCGTCAAGTTCAGATTCAGATTTCAGGAAAAGATGCCGTCCCTTTCTCAGCGTGTGTGAGGCGGGGGCGGTGTTTTTTTGTGTGCATTAAAGACTGGAATTCGATCGATCCCCGGTGCCCAGAAGCGAGGCACCGGGGGCACCCGCGGTATTTTCTGTGGACGAGGCGGGGATTTGTCCGCGCCCAGTCCTGAGGCGGGGCGGTATTTTTTGTGTGCATTAAAGACTGGAATTTGATCGATTCCCCGGTGCCCAGAAGCGAGGCACCGGGGGCACCCGCTTTGCGTCCCAGGGCTTGATGCCGATGGCGGCCATCATGCGGCCGGCGTGGCCTTTTGAAGCGCGATGGGAAAAGAAGAGGTCGGGGTAGCAGTTGGTGCATCCGCCGACGACCTGGATGGCGCGGGGTTTGAGCCCGGCGGCGAGGAGCTGGCGGCGATTGGCTTCAATGAGGTCAAGATGCAGGGCCGGGCCGATGGGGGAATGTCCGGGGGCGCGCTGGGTGAGGAAGAGCATGGGGTACCTGTTGCGCACCTCGTCAGTGGAGTAGACCTCGCAAAAAAGCTCGCGTGCGTAGGCAAACTGGGATTCGAACTCAGAGAAGACTTCTTCGCCGACGGCGTAGCAGCAGGCACCGATGCCGGGACCGATGGCGGCGACGAGATCCTGCGGGCGGGAACCGAACTGGAGCCTCATGCGGCCGACGCCGGCCTCGACGATTCGCTTGACGGTGCCGCGCCAGCCGGCGTGGAAGGCGGCGACCACGCGCAGCCTGCGGTCGGCAACCAGGATGGGAATGCAGTCGGCGGTCTGGATAGCGATGAGCATTCCGGGCTCGGCGGTGATTTGCGCGTCGCCTCGCCAGGGTGTTTCGCGGGACGCATCGGCCTGGGTGGCGGCATGCGCGAGGCACGAGTGAATCTGGCGGACGGCGATGAGGGGCGTGGCGGGACTGCCAGTGATGGCCTCAGCGAAGAGGGCGCGGTTCTGGACGACTGCTTCCCTGCTGTCGGCGGCGGTGAAGCCGAGGTTGAGTTCGCCGGGAGCGTCGTCCGCACAGTAGGCGCGGCTGACGCCGCCCATGCGGGTGCTGAATCCGTGCCAGAGCCAGGGGAGTTTTTCCCAACCGGGGACGGGGAGCCAGCGAACGCCGTTGGCGGCGATGCGGGGCGACGGCGCAGGACGGGATAGCTCTTCACTGGCGGCGCGGTCGAGTTTGCTGGACCGGGCGCGGGCAAGAGCGCCGGGGCTGGACTTGGCGCGGAGACTGCGGACCAGGCCAGCGCCCTGAAAAAGGGCGTCAATGGCTGTCAGGTCGGGGGTTGTCTTCCCAGAAGATTTGAGATCGGCTCTGGATTTTTTGGCTGAACTGGAAGAAAGCCGCATCAGGATTTAATTTTAGTGCCTGCACTGGATGGGAGGGCGAAGCCGGGAGAATTAGCAGTGGAGCATGTGGGCCCGCTTTCCAGCGGGCCCGCTCGAGAGGCAATTTTGGAGGGGATCCAGGGGGGATTTGAGAGAAGAGGTCCATGACGGACCTTCAAGAAGGAGTGAGTACCTTTCTTGGAAGGGTGTTTTTCGGGGAAGCCTCTGCTAATTACCTACTAAGATGCGGCATATTCGAAAAGGTTGCAAGTGAAATGATGTCGCGGTGAGAATTTGACGGTGGAAATCGACCGAGGCGGGCAGGTTTCGCTAACCGGCAAGGCTCCCCGCGTATGCAAAACGAAATAATCGACTTGCAAGGATGAGGCTGAATCGTCCATCTTGAGAGAGTGAAGAGGGTGGCCTACATCCTGCTGGCTGTGATCCTGATCCTGGGCGTCGTTTTTGTGTACCGGCACCGGGTGGACCTGGGGATTGTTTCGCCAGCCGGCAAGGGCAACGAAGAAAGCACGAGCTTGGACATACCGGCGTCGGCGCGCCCGGCGAACATTGCGTGGGAGGCCGTGGACCGAAGTTCAGATGGGTTCAAGGTGGAGATGCCGGTGGAGATCAAACAGATCCAGGTGCCGGCGTATAACTTTCAGGGCGGAGCGGAGCAGGTGGACATGATCTACAGCTACCCGAACCCGGAGACGTGCTTCGCAGTGGCATGGGCAGATGAGCCGCCGGTGGAACGCGCCAACAGCGACGTGCCCGACAAGACATTGGACATGGCGCGGGACGATGCGATGCAGCGGACGGAAACCACGCTTGTTTCCGAGACGCCGCTCAGCCAGCAGGGCTTTCCAGGGCGGGATTTTTCCGCACGGAACCTGGGCGGAGGGGTTTTCAATGCAAGGCTGATCCTGGCGCGGAAGCGGCTTTACATGCTGACGGCGACGTTTCCCTCAGTGGACGCGCGAAGGGAACAGGACGTGATCCGCTTCTTTAATTCCTTCAGCGTGGTGGCTGGGAATCAGTGATCAGTGGTCAGTGAACAGCTTCTAGCTCCTAGCTTCTAGCTTTAAGCAGGCAATCTTGCGTTGAGCTTTGTTCTTTCCTGCCCGCGGTAATGCTGCGAGTGGATGGGAACCCTGCAGATGTCTGTCCCCTGTTCACTGTTCCCTCTTCACTGCTCACTTTTTCGGTTCTTCGTCCTGCGGCACTACCGGGCCTTCGCCGGGGAAGGGCCAGTTGGTGTCGAGCAGGATTTCTTTTTCGCGCTGGGCCTTGGGGACCAGGTCGATCTTCTTGTTCTCAAAGAAGTGCACGCCGGACTTGCCCGCTGTCGCGATATCGAGGTCGCCGTCGCCGTCGAGATCCATGGTGATGAATTGCGTGCCTGCGGCGGCGGTGCCGTTGACGCTGATGGGATAGCGCGTGAACTCGCCGGTCTTGCGATCGATTTTGTAGTAGTAGACAACGAGCGGATCGTAGGAGCCGGGGTCGTGGCCGGAGTGGCCGCGATAACGCTTGCCGGCCAAGAGTTCCATCTGGCCGTCGCCGTCGATGTCGACCATCTTGAGCGCGTGCACCTGCGAGAACGATTCGTCGATGGTGTGCTTGACCCAGGTGCGGTGGGCGCCGTCACCCTTCTGGGCAACTACTTGTTCCAGCCAGTAGATTCCGTAGCTGTGGCCCTGGCCATAGATGATGTCGGTTTTGCCGTTGTTGAGGACGTCGTAGCCGATGATGGGGAAGCCCGCGTCGCCGAGTTTCCAGTCGGGGTGCCATTCCCACTGGTCTGTGTCGGCATCGATCTGACGGAACCAGCCGTAGGGGGTGAGGATGTCGGCTTTGCCGTCGCCATCCACATCAGCAACGCCCGTACCGTGGCCGTCTTGCTCGTGGCCGCCGACGTGATGCACCTTTGGCTCCTTGCCGGAGAAGTCTATCCACAAAATGCCGGAGTGGTTGTAATGGGCGAAGATGAGGTCGGGCTGGCCGTCGCCGTTGATGTCGGCCATTGCGCCACCCTCAGTGTCGTAGCTGTCGGTGATGAAGTGCTTCTTCCATTCGGTGCCAGACGGGCCGGGGTTCTCCCACCAGAAGATGCCGTTGGTCATCCAGCCGGCTGTGACGACGTCAGGATAACCGTCGTGGTTGACGTCGATGGTCCACTCGCCGCAGTCGGAGACGAACTCGCTGCGGATTCCAGCCTCGCGGTACTGGTGGCGCTTCCACTCGCCGCCCTGGGGGCCGGGATTTTCATACCAGTAGGCTCCGCTGAGCAGGTCGGGACGACCGTCGCCATTCATGTCGAGCGTGGTGATGCCCTCGGCGTGGTCAGTGCCGAGCCGATGGACGAAGAACGAGGCCTGGGGAACGCCGCCGGGACCGGGGCCGGGGGTGGTGAGGCGGTCAGAATCGCGCGGGGCTGTAGCAGGCGCAGCCGGAGTTTGTGCCTGCAGGACGGCTGCGGCGGCCAGAAACGATACGGCGGCGAAGGCGTGGGCGCTTCGGAGCGATCTCATGGGGGATTTCCTCTCGCGGGCCATTCTCATGGCTGGCGGGTGTCGTACGCAAGGGACAGGCATCGCATCGGTCAGGGGATTCCCCGCCCACTCATCGCGATGGAACAGCGATGAATGGGCACAGCTTCGGTTCTGACGTAGAGATCAGGATCTGTGGACGTGGCGTCTGGCGATTCTTGCCATGAAGTAGGTGATGAGAGTGACCGGGAGGAAGCGAACGATGAAGCTGGTGAGACGGCCTTCCACGCTGGGCAGGACGGTGCGCTTGCCGCGTGCGAGGCCGTTGATACCCTGGAATACGACTTCGGCGGTGGATTGAACGCCACGGCGCTCAAAGACCCTGGCGCGGGAGATCTGGAAGAATTCGCTCTCAGTGGGCCCGGGACAAAGGGCAGTGACTTTGATGCCGTAGCGCGCAACTTCAGCGGCAATGCCCAGTGCGAAGAAGCGGTCGAATGCCTTGGACGCTGCGTAGGTGGCGAAGTAAGGCAGCGGCTGAAAGCTGGCGGTGGAAGCAAGGATGAGGATCCAGCCGCGGCGGCGCTCAACCATGCGGGGAACAAAGAGGCGCGTGAGGCGCACCATAGCCTCGCAGTTGACGCGGACCTGCGCAAGCTCCTGGTCGATGGCACTGGTGCGGAATGCGCCGAACTGGCCGAGGCCGGCGTTGTTGATGAGGATGTCGACGGCGATACCGGCGGCCTCGGTCGCATCGTAGAGTTGTTGCGGTGCAGCGGGATCGTTGAGGTCGGCTGCAATGACGCGGACTTCCGTTCCCTTGGCCGTGAGCTCGGCGGCCAGTGCATCGAGGCGATCTTTGCGGCGGGCAGTGAGAATCAATTTGGCGCCGTGTCCGGCAAGTTGCCGCGCCAGTTCCGCGCCGATGCCTGCGCTGGCGCCTGTGACCAGCGCCCATTTGCGTTTGAAGTCGGTCGTGTTTGCCATGACGGCTTCAATCATAAAGCCGCGGGCTGCTCAGCGTTTTATTCCGGGACGCGACTTCTTTGCAGGCTTTTGGTTCTTTTCCACGCGCAGGTTCCACGC
>CAVXVM010000088.1:0-13038 GCA_963765025.1 uncultured Acidobacteriaceae bacterium
TGAGCAAGAGCGATGCAGACACCGGCGATGGCGCGGCCCTGATGGGGACGGCAGAGCGGACGGCCGGGCATGGAATGAGCGGCGGGCAGGACCGTGCCGCAGCTTGAACAAAAACGGGCGGTGGGGGGCAAACCAGCTCCACATTGATGACAAAAGAACGCCATTACCGAAACCTCCAGACGAAAGGCCGAACACTTCAATCATACGAAAGATGAGGAGCTTCAGTTCCCTGACTGCCATGCGGTGTTGGATGCGGGCTGGAACGGAGGATAAGACGATCAGTTTGCGGTGTAGGGGGTACGGAGATGTTTGCGCGCTGTCTCGGCGCGGGAGGTGTTGGGGCCGGCGCTGATGGCTGCCTGGTAGTCACGTACGGCCAGTGGTCGTTCGCCATTCAGGTCGCGGGATTCTCCAGCGGCCACCAGCGAACGGATCTTGAGCTCAGGCCCGACGTTGATTGCGGATGCGGCTTTCTCATAGGCTTCGGCTGCCTCACCGTAGTGGCGTTGGCCGCGGAGAGCGTCGCCCAGGCCGAAGTAGGCCAGTTCCAACTTGGCGTCTGCAAAGTATCCCGGCTTCTCGGCGTCCGCGAGGAGCGCGCGATAGGCGTCGACCGCGACCATCCCTTCCCCTCCATCCTTGCGGAGATTGGCTTCTTCGAGACGGAAGAGGAAGTCGTGGGGATATTGAGTTTCCAAGGTGCGCACCACCTGGATTGCTTCGCGATAGCGGGACTCCCGACGCAGGAAGAGAGCGATAGCGGTGCGCGCCTCCAGGCTGGTGCTGACGCCGCGATCTCCGGCATCTCTCAGCATGGCCATCCCTGTTGTTTTTGAGCCAGTTATGCCAGCAAACCCGATGAGAAACTTGAAGGGCCAGGGTAAGGCGCCCACCACGTATTCGTAGATGCCATTGACCAACTTTGCGTCGACATAATTGGGATCGATCTGCAAGGCGTGGGCAGCATCGTCACGGGCTTTGGTTGCCAGCCTGAAACCGGTGGCGAACTCGCGATCAACCATGGCCAGATAGGTGCACTCGAGGGCGCGGACCCAGGAGCGGGCGTAGAGCGCGTCGACGTCATTCGGATTGCGGCCGAGACGCCAGTCCGATTCATGAATGGCTTCGTCCGTAAGGCTCATAACGTGAGCGCGGATGCGGGGGTCTTCGCGGGTGGCGTGCTTCCCAGTAAGAAAGCCGTCGTTGGCGTAGAAGGTAGTGTCGAGAAGGTCTTCTTCGTAGAGTTCCTGGAAGACAACAGCTTCAAGCAGGTAGGCAGTGGCCTGGGGATCACCGGGATGCTGCGAATGAAAACGCTCGAAACGGGAGACGGCACCGGGAAAGTCGAGGTTGTAAAAGTGCTGAAATGCCTCCCGCACCTGGGGATCGTCGTTCATGGGATTGGTGTCAACGCTTGCCGACGCGGCAGGGCAGAAAACCGAGACTAGGAGTGCAGCTCCCAGAGATAAACCTGGCAACGTGAACCCACAGGATCTCAAAGCCGCCCAGGCCGATCGCTCGTTCAACCTCTGCACCCCTACCTAATGTAACGTATTGGCGAATGGCGCCGATCTCAGTTCAGGATCATGGTCAGTATTCATCTGAACTCCAGGAACAGGACCCTTGTTTGTTTTAAACTTTAACCGTGCCTATTGAGGAACGGCTGAATCCGAGCCTGGTTCTTCCCTGCCCTCGGCCCAGGTGGAAAATGACCCGACGGAAGAGGCACGAAGGTGCCTCAATGTGGCGCTTAATGTGCCCAGCGCAAACGCAGCCCTCCACCTCAGCCAACGCGGTAACCTGCACTCGACATCGAAAGTTTGATGCATTCTCCGCGGCAATAACGCGTACAATTCGCAGGGAAGAGAGTGCCACAAACCGGAACCTCTCTGCGGAGTCCTCTGAGGTGTTCTGCCGGTTGCTTCTCATGAGTTTGTCCGGCGTCGCATTGAACAAGAAACGGCAACTCCACTTCCGCGTCATTGGAGCATATCGGATATGAAGAACAATCGCCTTGTAAACGTGGCCAGGCTGGCGGCGATCGTGGCAGCGCTAACGATTTTGGGGTGCAAGGGGGGGGGCCGTTATCGGCGGCAAGCGCATCCACGGGCGGAACGAAGGACGTGAGCGTTCCCGATACCACAATGAACAATACGACCGCATACACAGTGACCATACCCGCCAGTTGGAACTTCAAGGGGGTACTCATGCAGGGAGGGGTTCCGACTTGCCAGTCATACGCCTATGCTGTTTGGCGCGCTACCAGCGCCGACGGACAGAGCTACGTGGAGCAAATGCCGCAGATGATGTGGGCGTACGGCACTGGGCCCAAGCCCGCGTCGGGTTGCCTGCCGTTGAACGGACCGATGACCGCGCAGGATTTTGTGAAGTTTCTTGCAAAATCCATGCAACTGTCCTATGTGTCGGACGAGCCAGTCGCGGCAGCGGACAACGCGGCCGTGCAGAAGCAGCTTCAGGATACGGCGGCCTCGTTCGCAGCGCGCAATCTCCCGCCACCGAAAAATACACTCGAGTTGGCGCAGGGGAATGTCAGCTTCAACAAGGGCAGTGTCGCCATGCAGGGCCGCATGAGTGTGCAACTCAGCTGCACTGAAACAGATTTTCCGGGTTTCAAATCGATTCTCGTCGGCATGGCCAGCAAGCCTGCGACAGCCAGCACCAAATGTACGGCGTCTGCGATGTTTCGTGCCGCGCCACAGGGCCAGCTTGCCGCCGTGTTGCAGATGTGGACGCCAACCTCCATGGGGTTTCATGAGAACATTCCCTGGGGAAATGCCTGGGTTCAGCGCTACGCGCAGCAATCCAATGCGCAGAACCAGGCAATGATTCGCAGCGCCGACGATGCCATTCGTGCAGGGAACGCGCAGATCGCGCAGACCATGCAACTCCAGCAACAGGAGCATGATCAGTTTCTCAGTGCAATGCAGCAGAGCACCGACAACTCGATGGCAAATGCAAATGCCGCCATGAATGCGCGATCCACTGCCGCCTCAGACGTCGTTGATTTTGCCCTCAACCAGCAAACTGTCGTGAACACCAACAACGGGCAGCTGATGAAGATTCCCAACCAGATTACCCCCGGCGGAGCACTACAGCCGACTCACGGGAATGGAACGCCCTATTAACCCAAGGGCCCCTGCATGTGTGGATGCCCAGGTTTCGTTTCATATGACCTGGGCATCCGCACTCGGCGCGCAAGCGGAATTTGTGTTTTGGATGATTTGACTTCCGCTTTTCCGGTTGTGGCGCCGGCGGCAGCGCGCGCTTCGCGGTCGACCTTGACGGGAAAAGCCGCCAAGGCTACCCGTCTGGTCCAATAAAACGGGGGCCGTCCGAAGGCGATTGAAGGCGAAATCAGCTCTTGCGTTAAAATTCAGGCATGCCCATTCCGGAACGGCTGAATCCGAGCTTTGCTTCCTCCCTGCCTTCGGCACAGGTCCAAAATGACCCGATGGTGGAGGCACAGAGACGCCTCATTGTGGCGCTCGATGTGCCCAGTGCAAAAGCAGCCCTCGAACTGGTGGACCAGCTTGAATCGACTTGCCGGTGGTTCAAGGTGGGGATGGAGCTGTTTGTGGCGGCTGGGCCAGCGGTACTGGAACCCCTGGTTGCAAGGGGCCACTCGATCTTCCTGGATCTAAAATTCATCGATATTCCCAACACCGTGGCCGGAGCGGTGCGTTCGGCTGCGGGGCTTGGCGTGAAGATGTTGACGGTTCACGCGGCGGGAGGACCGGCGATGCTGGCAGCAGCACGCGGTGCCCTGGATGGCCTGACTGACCCTCCGGAACTGCTTGCCGTCTCAGTGCTGACCAGCATGGACCGGAGGCAGCTTGAAGCGACCGGGGTGGAGCGCGATCCTGCGACGCAGGCGGAACTGCTGGTAAGAATGGGCATCGCCGCGGGGTTTCGCGGGTTCGTGTGCTCGCCGGAGGAAGCGGCCACGCTGCGCGCGATCACCGGGCCGGAAGGCGTGCTGGTGACACCGGGCATTCGGCCGGGTGGATCCGCAGTTGGGGATCAGACCCGCATTGCGACTCCCGGAGACGCACTGCGGCTGGGAGCGAGCTACCTGGTGGTCGGCCGGCCGATTAACAAGGCAAAGGATCCGGCTGAAGCGGCGGCGGGCATTCTCAAGGAGATGGCTGAGGCTATCGAAAACTCAGCGATCTAGGCGATTCCAAAAACAAGAAAGCCCGGCTTGCTGCCGGGCTTTCTGTTTGACTCAAACTTGAAGCAATACTTAAAGTTTCTCGTAGAAATCGCATGCAGAACATGAGATGTAGACTCCGCCCGGGACACCCCGCTCGCGGTCTTTTACACGCTTGACGATGCGCGTGGGCTTGCTGCACTTGGGACAGTCAGTCGACTTCGTCGTGTCCATTTCCTTTTTGCGATCACCAGTTTTTGCAATCTTTGCCATGGCTTGGGTGTTTCTCCTTCAGGGGGTTGTCTCTGCACACATCCGCCGTGGCGGACGGCTTCAACGGCGCGGTCGTTTGCTGCTTTCATCGCAAAGTGATTGCCTTGAAAGGAGCGAGACTCGCTGAGACAAGTTTACATGAATCGACCCACAGCGAGGACGCATTGGCCTGGGCAGGCTAGTTTGGCTGGTTCGTGCCTTCAGCCGGTGACGGGGTCTTGACGGGCGCGGGCGAGGCGGAAGCTGGCGTCGCGTCGGGCTGAGCGTCGGGGACGCTGTCGGGGTTGGAGCCGGGTTGGGCCTGGGTCTGAGTTTGAGTCGGGGCCTGGGCCTGGGAATCAGTCTTCTGCTTGGGGAATTGCACCGGCCTCATGACGTTGGTGTTGTTTTTCTGGCCGGCATTCCCTTGTTCGGCAGGCAGCGTTTCGCCTTCTTTACGGAGGGTTGGGGGAGCGGCTGCCTCCTGCCTGTCGGGGTCGCGTTGGACATCGCCCACCTTGTCAATGTGTGTATGGTTCTCCGCCGTGATGATCGGCGTGCCGTCGGTGCGCATCATCCCGGAGACCAGGTCGTCAGTAAAGATGATTGGCTTTTCGCCGGCTTTGGCGATTTCAAGACGGATGACGCGGTTGCCGTTGATGCGGACGAAATCCACCTCTTCAGGAGGCGTGCCGTAGATCCACTCCTCGAAAGGCATCTGACCATCCATTTCGCGCGACTTGGTCTGAGGCTGCCCCTTGGCAAACAGGACCATGTCGGTGCTCATGCCGACCATCACGTGATGGCCGAGAATGGCGTCCTTGAGAGGGGTGGGAAGAGTGTCAGTAAACGCCTGGATGGGAGTTTTCACGTCGAAGGAGATCAGCGGAGCAAGAAGGGCCTTGACCTGGTGTGCGTCGAGTTCGGGAATGCGGCCGTCAAAGGAGAGCGTAAGACGCGAGCCAATTGGTTGATCGGAGTTCCCCTGCACAACCGGTGTATCGACGTCGGGGCCGCCCATTCCGATCGAGATGTGACGCAGGAATCGGTGCTTCAAGTCAGGTCCGCCGTTAAGCTCGAAAACAATCTTCGCATGGTCAAACTTGACGTCGGTGATCACAACGCGATCACCCGGCTTGGCGGCGGTGCCGTTGGCAATGACCATGTTGAGATAGGCTTCGCCGGCAGGCTCCAATTTGCCGTTGGCAACAAGCGTGAGCCCCTTGTGGCCGAGCGGAAAGGGGCGCATGGCAAAGCCCTGCTCGGACTGGAGGTCGCGGATGAGTTCCATGCGGGCCTTGGCATCGAGTTCGGTCTTGGGAAGCGAAATGTTGGTGGGCTTGATCTGCGCGTACCGGCGATCGATGGGGGCGTTGGCGGTAACCGGGGTCTTTCCACTTGTATCAATGGTGATGACCTGAGCCGAGGCCGAACCGGCCGCCACTATCCCAGCGAACACGCAGGCTGATATGGCCTTCAGGAGAAGCCCGTAAGGGCCGGTGAGAGGCTTGATTGTCGGGGTCGTGCGCATCCTGAAGGAGAAGAATGTCCACTTCATGGGAACCTCCCATGCAGACCAACAGCATTGAGCAAACGATAGCCCCGTTCCGGCTGAAAAAGCAAGCCGGGAGCGATGACGATACAGGTGCAATTCAGCTGGGAGTGGTGGTGGAGGGCTTTTCAGGATTGCGGTGGCTGGGCTGGCGGCGGCGTAGAGGCCGGACCGATCTGGATGAGGGCCGGAGGAGCCGGCGCGGCATCGCCCATTGCAGCTTCATGCTGGGCGCGCGCGGCGGCATCAAGGTCTACCGGGATGCCTGCAGGGACGAGCACGGGGGCGTTGTAGCGGAAGTCGAGATCGCGGGTGATGCGAAAGACGACGGGAAGGGCGAGAAGCAGGAGGAAGAATGTGATCCAACTGCCTTCAAGACCGAATCCCCCGCCGGTCAACCAGAAGGGTCCCATTGGGTCGCCCTGGATGACGGGCGAATGGCTGTTTACGCCCGCAACGGCAAGCCCAAAAAGGAGCGCGCGGCTGGCCTTCCAACCAAAGTTGATTCCCCACCCAACCCACAAAGCCCGAGTGCGGAGATAGGCAGCAGAGAGCACCAGCCCCAAAGCCATGGAGACGAAGAGGCTGGCGCGGCTGGAGCCTGGCACCAGGGCTTGGATGATGGCGTAATAGGCGGCAAAGCCGATGGAAGCGCCGATGGGGCCGACAGCAACGGCAAAGCGCTGGAACCCATATCCGCGAAAGGCAACTTCCTCGGCCAGGGCTGTGAAGGCGAAAAAGACGGTATCCGCTACGAGCCAGCCCCAGGCTGAGGCGTGCGTGATGATTGAGATGGCAATCCCGCCAGCCAGCGCGAGTGGCAGCACGCAGACCAGGGCGAGTCCCCATCCGGTCGCGAAACCTCGGGCAACTTCGCCGGTCCAGCCTGGTCGCATGCCCAATCCCTGATCGGCTACCGGCGAAAGTTGACGATTGAGCCAGTGGCCAAATGCCGCATAGCCAAAGACGAGCAGGAATGCCAGGGTAGCCTGCTCGACCAGCGGAACCAACGGGTCAGAAACCAGAATAGCGGCGCCCCGGGAAGCCAGCGAACGCGCAAGAAAGAAATAGAGAACCGCCGCAAGAAACTGTACGTAGGCGCGCATGCGGCTGGTTTCGGCCTTGGGAGCGCTCACCGGCAACCTCCGAACACAGTAAGTCGGTGGGCGGGAACACAAGATGCGGCTTGCGGCATTTGGTGCATTTCCTCTTGGAGTGCGACGATGACCATCCGTTCGGGCAGCAGAACTCGCAGTGAGAACGTGAGTGTCTTTAGTGCAGGCTCTCGTGTTCTGTGTAGCACTGAGCGATATTGCGGAACTTGCGCTGGCGCATGGCCACCAGGGTATCGATGGGCGTCGCCTTCAACTCGGCCAGATGTTTCATAAGTGCGCGGCCCAGCAGGCCCGTTCCAGCTTCCTGATCGGTGTGGATGCCGCCTGGGGGTTCAGAGATGATCTGGTCAACGCAACCGAGCGCGGCAACTTCAGAAGCGGAGATGCGCATGGCTTCAGCAGCGAGTTGCTTGTGCGCCGCGTCGCGCCACATGATGGCGGCACAGGACTCGGGAGTGATCACGAAGTAGAGGGCGTTTTCCAGGATCAGAACGCGATCGGAGACGGCCAGGGCCAGAGCTCCACCCGATCCACCTTCACCGCTGATGACTGAAATGGTTGGGACGCGCAATTTAGCCATTTCAAAGATGTTGCGGGCGATGGCTTCAGCCTGTCCGCGTTCTTCAGCCCCCAAACCGGGGTAGGCGCCGGGAAGATCAATGAGGCTGATGACCGGGCGACCGAACTTTTCGGCGATTTTCATGCAACGCAGGGCCTTGCGGTAACCCTCGGGGTGGGGCATTCCAAAGTTGCGCTTAACGCGCTCCTTTGTGGTGCCGCCCTTGCGGTTGCCAATGACCATGACTTCTTCGCCGCCGAGGCGCGCCATGCCGCAAGCGATGGCCTCATCGTCGCCAAAGGCACGATCCCCGTGAATCTCGCTGAAATCCGTGAAGATCCGCTCGATAAAGTCCATGGGGTAAGGCCGTTGGGGGTGACGCGCCCGCTCAATTTTGACCCATGCCGGCGAAACCGTTTCGGCCGGGCGGGAAGTCCCTGTCTCGTGTTCGCTCATCGGTACCTGGTGCCTCTCCCGGCAGCAATGCCGTCGGGCCCTTCCTGATTCTACGGGTATTAAGCCGCTTGGACAAATGTAATTAAGGGTTTTGGCGGGCAGGGTGGCTTGAGGGACTCAACTGAGGGTTGAGCCAGGCGCCAAACTGGGCCATTGGCCGGAGTCAGCGCCGGCCGAACAAGGGCGCTGGCATTAGTCGACCAGCACTTTCAATGCGCCATAGGTACGGACTGCTACTAAACGCTTTTGGATTGGCCGGCCCGTTGCACAGCCAGCCTGGTGACGACTTCGCTCTGTTTGACCATTTCGTGGACGGCGAAGCCCTTTTCAGCAAGCGCGCCTGTGGGGCATGCCTGAATGCATTTGCCACAGCCGGTGCAGTTGCGCGCATGGCCCCAATCATCCTTGAGGTCGGAGACGAGGCGGGAGTGGATGCCGCGCGACGAGATCTCCCAAACATGCGCTCCCTCGACCTCTGCGCAAACCCTGACGCAGCGGGTACAGAGGATGCACCGGTTGTGATCGAGGACGAAGCGCGGATGGGACATATCGACGGGAAGGCGGGGATTGTTATAGGCGTAGCGGACATGGGTTACGCCAAGGGATTGAGCCATGGACTGGAGTTCGCAATGGCCGTTGGAGACGCAGGAGGAACAGATGTGGTTGCGCTCCACGAGGAGCAGTTCAACTGCCATGCGGCGATAGAGCGTGAGCTTTTCAGAGGAAGTCCTGATGGACATGCCGTCCTGGATGGGCGAGGTGCAGGCGGGCAGCAAGCGGTCAGTGCCGGCCAGCTCCACCATGCAGACGCGGCATGCACCAACGGCGCTGAGGCCCTTCAAGTAGCAGAGCGTGGGAATCTTCTTTCCGTTGGCGCGGGCGGCCTCGAGGATGGTATCGCCCTCATGCGCCGTCACCAGCTCACCATCAATGCGGACGGAAATGGTTTTGTTCGACACAGCGCTGTTCCTTTCGTTGTCCATCATGTTCACTCGGCCATCGGGTGATTCGTAAATCGCAACGCAGGCAGCGGCGACACTCCTCAAGCGCCTCCCGCGGGCTAAGACCGGCCACCACTTCCTGCTGCGAGCGAGCCCGTGCCTGCGGGCTGAGAGACGCTGCCTGGTGGCGGCGGCTGAGACTTGGTTCGCCGGGCGCCTGGCGGCTGTATTCGAATTCTGGGAACAGCTGATCCCAGCGAGGCACCTGACTTCCCTGCTCGGGTACGAGACGCTCGTCGATTTTGCGCGCCGCCTGCTTGCCGCCACTCATGGCGTTGGACATGTTCGATGCGCCCGTGATGACATCGCCGCCGGCATAGAAACCGGAACGACTCGTCTCAAGAGTGAAGCGATCGACTGCGAGCGTGCCCTCTTCTTTAAGTGCGAGGCCGGAGGCACGACAGAAATCCTGGTCAAAGGTTTCGCCGACGGCGAGAATGACGCTGTCACATTCGAATCGCTGTACTTCATCGGTTGGAATGGGGCGTCGGCGACCGGACTTGTCGTACTCCCCAAGGCGCGTCTTTACGATCTCGATTGCCTTCACGCTGCCGTCTGTGCCGCCGATGATGCGGTGAGGCGCTGCGAGATAGACGAAGTGCACACCTTCCTCTTCGGCCGCCTGGATTTCTTCGTCGATGGCAGGCATATCCTTGCGTTCGCGACGATAGAGAATGGTGGCGCTGCCGCCCATGCGAAGCACGGTCCGCGCTGAGTCGATAGCAGCATTGCCACCACCGATGATGGCAACCTTCGCCCCGATCGTAACCTTATCGTTACGCGCTATGGACTCGAGGAATGGCAATGCGGGATAAACATTCTTGAGCTCTGTTCCAGGGAGATAGAGCCAGGACTCCTTCCACGTTCCAATGGAGAGAAATACTGCGTCAAAGCTGCCGGCAAGTTCGTTGAGTGGAATGTCGAAGCCGACCCTGGTATTGAAAATCATTTTTACGCCGATGCGCTCAATCAGATCGAGCTCGCGCCGAAGAACCGACTTGGGGAGCCGGTATTCGGGAATGGCAAAGCGCAACATGCCGCCCGCTTCGCTGCGTTCCTCAAAAATGGTGACGTCATGGCCAAGCATCGCCAGATAGAAAGCTGCGGTGAGGCCGGTGGGACCTGCACCGGCGACGGCCACTTTGCGGCCGGTCGGGGGCAATCGACGCGCGAGGATTCGCTGGACCATGGGCTCGAAGCGATCGGACTGATAGATCTGGTCCGCGATAAAGCGGTGCACTTCGCGCATATTGACCACTTCATCGAAGGACTGACGGCGGCAGCGATTGTCGCAGGGGTGCTGGCAGACTCTTCCAGTGGAGGCAGGCAGGGGATTATCAAGAACAACCGACTCGAATGCATCTTCAAGGCGGCCTTCCTGGTAGAGCTCAAGGAAACGGGGAATGTTCATACGCAGCGGGCAACTGTTTTCGCACGGCGAGAGGGCGAGTTCCTGGCAGACACCCGCGCGACAGCGGTGCGCGACGATGTGGTCTTCATACTCTTCGCGGAAATGGCGGATGGTGGTGAGTACCGGATTGGGCGCGGACTGGCCGAGAGCACAGAGCGAACACTCCCGAACCATGCGACCTAGCTCGTCGAGCAGCGCCATATGCTCGGAGGTTCCATTGCCTTTGGTGATATCGCTGAGGATCGTCAGCGCTTTGTTCAACCCCACACGGCATGGAACACACTTGCCGCAGGACTCAGAGTGTGTGAACTCGACGAAATAGCGGGCAACATCGACCATGCAGTTGTCTTCGTCGAGCACCACCATGCCGCCGGAGCCCATGATGGAACCGATCTGCGCCAGGGATTCATAATCGACTGGCGTGTCGAGCATTTCAAGAGGAATGCATCCGCCTGAGGGTCCGCCGGTTTGTACAGCTTTGACCCGGCGACCGGCTACCGCACCCTCGCCGATGTCGTAGATGAAGCTCTTCAGGGGTGTGCCGAGGGGCATCTCGACAAGACCCGTGTTCTGGATTTTGCCGACAAGTGAGAACACCTTGGTACCGGGGCTCTTGACGCTGCCCGTCTCAGCAAACCAGCCGGCTCCGCGGCTGATGATGGGCGCTATGTTGCACCAGGTTTCAACATTGTTGATGTTGGTGGGCTTGCCCCACAAGCCCTTTTGTGCGGGATACGGCGGGCGAGGATGGGGGCGGCCTGCGAACCCTTCAAGCGAGGCGATGAGTGCAGTCTCTTCGCCACAGACAAAGGCTCCGGCTCCCTGCACGAGCTCGATGTTGAAGTTGAATCCGCGGTCGAGAATGTTGGCTCCGAGCAGGCCGTATTCGCGTGCCTGTTCGATTGCGCGGGTGAGGCGACGGACCGCCAACGGGTATTCGGCGCGAACGTAGACAATGCCCTCAGAGGCGCCCATCACGTACGCGCCGATGATCATGCCTTCAAGCATCGAATGTGGATCGCCCTCGATCTCATTGCGGTTCATGTACGCGCCGGGGTCGCCTTCATCCGCATTGCAGATGATGTATTTGATGTCGGATTTGGCTTTGGCGAGAAAATCCCACTTGTTTCCGGTAAGGAAGCCCGCGCCGCCGCGCCCGCGCAGACGGGATGCCTTGATCTGCTCGATGACGGAATCCTTGCGGCCGTCGATGAGGACCTTGTAGAGAGCCTGATAGCCGCCTACGGCAATGTACTCCTCAATATCGGAGGGGTTGATGAGGCCGCAGTTGCGGAGAACGATTTTCTTTTGGCCTTTGAAGAACGGAATGGCGTGCCACGGTGGAATATCAGGGTAGCCCTGCCCGTATTTGACTGAAGCCGTGATGTGATCCCATTCCTCGATCTTGCAGTAGATGAGATCGGCGGGAATGATTCCAGTGGAGAGGCCTTCGAGAATGCGGCCGGCATCGTGAGCCTGGACGCGGTGCAGCACCACCAGCGGGTTCCCGGGCAGGCGAACACTGACGAGTGGTTCCTGAAAACAGGAGCCGAAACACCCTACTCCGGTGAGTTGTACATCGAGCCCGCTGGCTTGAATGGCTCCGTTGAGGGCATGGAAGAGCTCTTCAGCTCCGTTGCCGCGGCCACAGGTACCCATGCCCACTGTCAGGCGCGGGACAGCCGGCACAAGCTTGGCCAGCCCGGATTCGCGAACCGCGTTGAATGCGCCGATGTCCTGAATGCGCGGCATTATTTCCTCCCCTGGGTTAATGCCTTCACTTCCCTTTGCAGCGTGCGCTCATTCACGTGGCTCAGGATGTGGTGATTGAGTTCAACCACCGGAGCCAGGGCGCATTGACCGAAACAGGCCACGGTGCGGATCGTAAATTTGCGATCGGGCGTAGTGAGTGCCAGTTTGTCGGCCTCACTGGGATCGTCGGCCTGGTGATCGCTCAGGCCGAGATCGAGGCAGACCTTCGCCAGCAGGTCGCGAGAGCCGCGGGTATGGCAAGCCGTTCCGCGGCAAACACAGATGACATTGTCTCCCTGAGGATCGAGATTGAAGAGCGCGTAGAAGGTGGCCGCGCTGTAGATTCTTGCCGAAGGAACACCGGTCTCGTCGGCAATGTAGCGCAACGAGGCCATGGAAAGAAACTTGTGGGGATTGGCGGATTGGACGGCTTCAAGAACTCCGAGGAGCGCTCCGGGACGGTCGCGAAACTTGGCGATCACCTGGTCGATCAGGAGCTTTTCCTGAGGCTCAAGAACCTCAGTGACGACTTCATGGGCGGCGGTTGGCATGATCCCTCCCCACCTTCAATTCCGGACCGGCTCTGAGGAGAGGAGTAAGAAAGAAAGGAAAAGAGCTTCGCCAACAACGCTTGGTATACCTGGCGAAAGTAGACGATGCGCTCCAAAAGCCAGCGCATTCCGTGCGCACTTCTCCCCAGAAAAGGTCCGTGCGGAACTTTGAACCCGTGAGCCGTCAACAGGATGTGCCTCAGGTCACAGGCGGGTGT
>CAVXVM010000089.1:0-22566 GCA_963765025.1 uncultured Acidobacteriaceae bacterium
TCGACGGCTTGCCCGACCCGCCGTACCACGCTTTGTACTTCACGCCGTTCCATTGCGCCGGATTGTGCGACGAGGTGATCATGATGCCGCCGGCGGCGCCGCGCTCGCGCACGCCAAAGCTGAGCGCAGGGGTTGGCGTAATTGCGTGAGCCAGCGAGACCGGGATGCCGGTGGCTGCTGCAACTTCAGCGCAGGCTCTCGCAAACGCCTTCGACCCGAAGCGCGTGTCGTAGCCGATGCATAGCCCCTTGGCGGGATCTTCCTTCGCGTGAATATAGGCGGCGATTGCTTCAGCAGCGATGCGCACGTTGGCAAAGGTGAAGTCGTCTGCGATGAGGCCGCGCCAGCCGTCGGTACCGAACTTTACTTGGCTATGAGGCATGTCTTAGTTCTCGTTCCTGCTTGAAACAAGTGTCAATCATACAAGATTTTGGCTGCACGCCATGTGCGCAGGACCGAACGCTGAGGCGCGCATCAGGAGCTACGTCGCGGGAAAGCTCATGCACTCCGCAAACTCGTTCTGGAACTCCGGGTCGGCGGCGAGGCCGATGTGCTCGATCGTGGGCAACGTCGGCTCATGGGCAGCCAGCAGCAGCATTTTTGCGCCGCGAAGGGCCGTGTTGCCGGCGGCGTGGATTTGAGGTCGAGGCGCCTGAATCAACCCAATGCGGACAGCGCTTTCAATCTGCACATAGTTGCCGAATGCGCCAGCCAGATGCACCTTGCCGAGGACGGTGGCGTCCGCTCCCAGGCGCTTGAGAAGCAGTTTGAATCCCGATGCGATGGCGCCTTTGGCCAGTTGCAGCTCGCGAATATCCGCCTGGTAAAGAACCACGGGGCCTGCGACCGGAAAGAGCTTTGTGCCGTTGGCGATGCGCCCTGAAGAAAGGATCGCGCCGCTGTCGAGTCCCACGGCAACGGCATCAACCAGGCCGCTGCCGCATATGCCCTGCGGCGCAACATCGCCGACGACCGACGCTTTCATCTGACCGTCTTCCAGAGTCACATGCGCGATGGCTCCGGTGGCGGCCCGCATGCCCATGCGTATCGATCCGGCCTCAAAGGCTGGGCCCGCCGCCGTCGACGCGCAGACAATTCCGTGACGGTTGCCGATGGCGATCTCGCCGTTGGTTCCCAGGTCAACAAGCGCCACCAGGTTGTCGCTCGCGGCCATGCCCGTGGCGATGATGCCGGCCAGAATGTCAGCGCCGACAAAGCCCCCGAGGCAATGCGCAAATCGAATTGTGCAATCTGGCCGCAGATTCCAGCCCAACTGGTCCGGCTTGAAGCTCTGCTCGCCCAGGTGCCGCGATGCAAACGGCGCGTGGGCAAGCGGCTCAACGTCGCAGCCGGAAAACAAGTGATGCATCACGGTGTTGCCCACCAGCACAATCTCGGCAATCTCCTGCTCTCGTCCGTGCGCGAGACGCGTCACCATGGCGCCGAGCGTCTCTCGGATCACCGTCGTAAGATCGTCGCCGTTGAGGGCTGCGCGAATGCGGTTCATCACGTCGGCGCCGAAGCGGACTTGCGGGTTCAACTCCGTTTCCACCGCCAGCACCTGGCCCGTGGCGAGGTCGAGCGTCTGGGCGGCAATGGTTGTGGTGCCGAGGTCGATCGCAATGCCGAGGCCATGCTTGCCCGCGGAGGCAAGGCCCACGTTGTCCGTGAGCACCTCCATGCGAGTCTGGCTGCACTCGAGAACCAGCGGGCTTTGTGCGTGGGCCTGGCAAGCGAGACGCCATCCCTGGTTGAGCTGTTCCGGCGGAAGGACCGCCCGGTCCGCTTCCGTCACCGGCAGCGAGCCGGCAAGAACGCGGACCGAACAACCGCCGCAAAGGCCGGTGCCTCCGCAGGGAAATTCAACACCCTGCGCGGAAAGCGCGGAGATGAGTGAAGAGCCACGCGGCAACTCAAGCTCAACAGCGAACGGCTCAAGGCGAATGCGTACGGGACCAGCACTCATCGTGGGCTCGGGCTCATTCGGCATCAACGATCCCATCGGTCACCGTCGCGCGGATGGTTGCTCCGGGCGGGACCACCAGAAAGTCTTCAACGGGCCAGTCGCCGTTGACCAGTTTTTCGAGCAGCGCGAGCGATCCCCTTACTTCGTCGAAAACCCATCCCTCTTCAGCGGCTTCGTCTGAGGCCCTGGCGCGGCTGGCATGGTCAGACGCGATCCCGGTGGAGATATACGTCAACCCCGAGTAGTGACTGCGAAAGGAGTTGAACTGGTCGAAGAGATAGATGCCGTTCTCCTCGCCGTATTTGGCGATGAGCTCCTCCAGGGTACGACGCTCACCAAGCAGGCTCTTCTGCGAAGCAAAGGCCGGCTCAAGCCTCATGTCGGGCGTCTGAAATTCGATCCAGCCAGGTGAGCGGTAATAGACGCCAGGATGTTTTTCAAAGTAAGCCTGGTAGGCGCCGCGACTGCCCATGAGCACGCCGATGCAGTCGTGAGCCCGAAGCAGCACGAGCTGCGTCTTCCCTGCGCGCAGGCCCTCGGTTCCCCGTCCACAAAGCGCGTAGCCCAGAAGGATGGCATCGTAGCCCGAGGCGTCGGCTGCATCGATGCGCTCCTGCAGGTGACCCCGCATCTCGACACCGAGGTCATGCAAACCCATGGGCACATTTTCAACGTCGACGGAGTGAGATGTCCGGGCCAGAACGGCCTCGAACTCGCGTGTGAACACCTGGCAGATGATGGCTTTGAATCGCATGGTCAGAGGGTGTCTCCGATACGCGGCAGGGCGCAGGCCGGCGAGACAATCTGGTACAGACTAAAGTCCATAGCTCGCTTTGTCGTAGAGGCTGCCATATTGCGATTCGAGCTCGAGCAACAGCGCTTCCTCGCTGGTTGGAAACGCGCCCAGTGCCTCGTCGATTCGCGTAAGCCACTGCTGCTCCTTGCGGGAGAGATGGAGTTTTTGCAGCGCGACGCCGTCCTTGAGCACTTCAACAGCTGCGCGGCCCGCGGCGATCACGCGATGATAGGGCGTGTCCGCTGCGACGATTGCGCCGGCAATGCGGATAGTCGCTTCCGGTGACAGGACGGCTGCCTGCGGGCTCATCCACTCGTCGGACGCGGTCATCCAGTTGCGCAATTGCAACGCGCCGCCTTTTGTCCCGGCAGCGGTATTCATCAGACGGCAGTCGTAGGACAGCAGTTCGGTAAAGGCTTCAGGGGCGTTACCGGAGAGCAGCCGCACATTCTGGACGGACTCGTTGCTCCACAAGTCGCACATCGCGGCGGCGATGTTGCCGACAGGACTGAAATGCGCACAACTGGCCGATTTTCCTTCCATTGAAATGGGGCAACCCGTAATGGCCTTGATGACCGGTCCCTCGTAGGCGCAGTCTTTTGACGGGCCCACCGCGCCCTGCTCGAAGGCACACAGGCTGCGAACGGCGCTCATGGCGCGAACCACCGCGGCGAGCACTTCGGGAAGCATTTTCTGGTGGGCGAGCTGCATCGCCGTGTTGGCGAATCCGCAGGCGGAGTCGCCGCCGCTCACAACGCCCGGATGCGTGGCGCAGATCTCGCTGATCTGCGCCCACAGCCACGACATGTCTCTCGGAGCAAGCACTCCCAAAGCAAAAACGATGCCAGAGAAATCTCCGTACATCAGTGCCTGGTCGTGAACTTCCTTGCCGCCGATGGATTCGATGGAGAGGATGTCGGCCCCGGCCTCTGCGCACAACACCAGGGATCGCTTGAGACGCTGCCATGGTTCGCCAGTGCGCATGAGCGGCGGTTTTTGCTGGTCGCGAATGTCGGTGGGCGTAACACGCAGGGCGCAAGCCAGATGATGCTTTTCGTGGCTGGCTACGAGATGCCGTTTGAGCACAGCGGTGATCTCCGCGCCCCATTCGGGCTGGTTCGTCATCGGCGGCAGAAGCTCAAATTCAAGGACGATGCCGGGAACGCCTAGCGAGACGGCGCGGCGTAAAATTTGCGACGCCATCTCGTCGTAGTGCGCCACAACCTCGGGCCACGTTGCCTCATCAATATTCATGGCCGGCAAGGTGAAATTGACTTCCGGAAAGACCTGCCCTGCACCGATGGTCAAACCAAGACCGCAGGCAAGCGGATGCGGACTGACGCCATAGATGAGGTCGTCAGGACGCGGAATGGCAAGTGTGGAGTAACTGAGGGCTGTCTGGGTGATCATCGTTCTTATGCCGTCGCCAGCAGACTCTTGACCATGCTGACAGCGCCGCTTGCATTTTCGCTGTATCCGTCGGCGCCAATCGATTCGGCATACTGCCGCGTCACGGGCGCGCCGCCGAGGAGGATCTTTACCTGGGTGCGCACGCCTGCGCTCTTGATGGCTTCTATGGTCGTCTTCATGGCCGGCATGGTCACGGTGAGCAGCGCGGACATGCATACAACGTGAGGATTGCGCTCCTTGATGGCGGCGACGAAGCCTGCAGGCGACACGTCAGCCCCCAGGTCGATCACTTCAAAGCCACTGCCTTCCAGCATCGAGGCCACAATGTTCTTGCCGATGTCGTGCAGGTCGCCCGCCACCGTTCCAATGATCACCCGCACCGCCAATTTCTGGCCTGAAGCAACCAGGAGCGGACGAATCAGCTCCATTGCGCTCTTCATGGCGCGTCCGGCCAGTAGAAGCTCGGGAACAAAATACTCCTCGGCCTCAAACAGCTTTCCCACTTCATCCATTGCCGGCACCATTGACTCGGCAATCAGTTGCATCGGATCAGTGCCCTCGGCCAGCGCCACCTGTGTTGCCGCGTGGGCTTTCTTCGCATCGCCATTCAAAATTGCGTCGTAGAGTTCTTTCGACTGCGCCATTATTCGCTCCCACCCAAGGTCCACGGCGTGAGAAACGGGCCAATGCATCAGCCCATTCTCGCGTTTCCACTGCGCCGGCCCGCCGACAAAAAGCGGCTGCTGACTGGCTCGTACCTGGACCTATTCCGGATTGATGAGCCACAATAAACCAAACTTGTGCGAAGGCGCAAGGAGGCAGCGCACAGGCCCCGGAGACCTTTAAATGCCGCCCTGGCGCATCTGCCGTTAGCTATGGGAGCTAGGGTTGGGTTGGTTTGGCTTTCTTTGCCGCAGCATCGGCCGCACGGGCCTTGGCATCGAGTCCGTTCGTCGGGTCCTTGTGGAAGAGCTTGCGCGAGATATCCGGCCAGAACTCCTGCAGCGTTGCGCCAAACGTACCTTCGAGAGTTACGGTAATTCCGGATTCGAATGTCTGCGCGATGTTGGATTTGTTGGTATCCGGGTAATAGAGATTGGAGATCTCACCCGAGATGATATTTCCGCCCACATTGGAGTAATTGGGCTCCCACTTGCCGGTGTTGTCGTGTTTGCAGATGAAGCTGGTCGCCACGGCGTAGAACAGCCTGTGATGGAAGCTACCGTGCCCGAGGCGGAAGTAGCGTGGATCCTGGTGCAGGATGATCGGCAGAAAGGCGTTTCCGATCATGGTGCCATCGAAGGCGTCGAGATACGCAGCTCCGGAACGCTCAAAGTATCCCTTGGGACCCCAACCGAACCCGGGACCGCCTCCATCGGCTTCTCCCATACCGGCAACGATGAAGGCGATCGCGAAGGTATAGGGGTCGACTGCGGAGCGAAAGGCAAGGCTGACCTTCTGTTTTGGAGTCAGGGAGACAGCGTCACTCACGTAGGACGTATTGAACGAGGGAATGATGCCCAGGACCCGCTGACGCTCTTGCTGCTTGATTTGCTCGTCCGCTTTTTGTTGCCTGGTTTTCTGATCGACGGCCGGGGCCCCGGTTGCTGGCTGGGAGCTGGAGCTGCCGGGGGTTGCGGGGCTTTGCGCCGAAGGCGAGGCTGGATCCGTGGCAGTTGTGTTCGGCGTAGTCGTCGTGGGCGTCTGGCTCGCCTGCGAATCTGCTGCACTCGCCTCAAGCTGAGCTGTGGGTGCGTCAGGAAGTTCTAGAGCTGCGTCGGATAAAACAGCCATCTCGTTCGATGGCAACTGCGCTCGCTGAGCATATGAGACCGAGGCCAAAACAGAAAGAAGGAGCCCTGAACCGAGTTTTAAGAAGACAGAACGAGATCGTACGAGCATTCATTCACCGGACTTGGAGTCGGCGCTTGCCCGTTCAATCCGCGTTGGCCGGAAGCCGGATCAAGTGGCGCCGCTGGAAACTTCACCCCTGGCCTGAACTGAAATGGAAAAGGCGCAGAGCCAAAAACTTGAATTGCTACAGGAACATCACTGGGCTGTTAGACGAGATTTGGGAGCTTGCGGACCCATAAATCCCGGCCCGCTCCGGTTCCTTCTGGAAGCAGACTCTTGGCCCCGTTTAGTCAAGTTTAGCTGTTTATCCCTGAATTTATCTGGGATATGTCCCAAAAGACACTACGGGCTACCCCTGAAGTGGCAGGAATCGCCGGGGGTTTCGGGAACGCAGCTCTCAGGCCGCAAAGTCAATAAAGCCCTTCTCCGGGTTGGTGGAAATCAGCTTTACAGTCACCTTGTCGCCCACATCCAGGCCCTTGCCGCCCTGCACCAGCATTCCGTCCACATGCGGGTCGAGGGTGCGGACGAAAGTACCGTAGTTGTTGACTCCGGTGACAATGGCCTGGAAGCTCTGGCCGATCCGCGGATGCAGCACCACGGCGGCAATGCGCTTTTGCATATCGCGCTCCACCTTGCGCGCGTTGTCTTCCATCAGCGTGCAATGGGTGGCGATCGCTGTCAGGTCATCCGTGGAGTACGGCTGCGGACTCTTCGCAATGTAGGCCTTCAGGATCCGCTGCGAGACAATGTCGGGAAATCGACGGTTGGGGGCGGTTGAGTGCGTGTAGTCCTGAACAGCGAGGCCGAAATGGCCGGGCGAAACTTCGTTCGGTTCGACGAGCACGTATTCGCCGGGCCCCATCAACTTGATCATCGTCAACGAGAGGTCGGGAAAGTGGTCGGGATCTTTTTGTTTTTGTGCGAGCAGAAAATCGTTGAGAGCCTTGGAATCGGGCTCGGCGGGCAGCTTTGTGCCCAGACCTTCGGCTACTTGCACCATGCGGTCCCAGCGCTTGGGGGTCCGCACAATGCGCCGGATTGAGGCCACACCATCCTGCTCGAATGCGCGCGCAACGACGCCGTTGGCCGCAACCATGAACTCCTCAATCAGCGAGGTGGCGCGATTCTTTTCGAGTGAGGTAATGTCGACAGCCTGATCGGCCAGCATTACGGGCCGGGTTTCTACGGTTTCAAGATCGAGCGCTCCATGCTGGAACCGCCCGCCCACCATGCGCTGCGCGGCCGCGTCCTGAAGCTTGAGTTGAGCGGCCAGGGCGGCGTTGGCAGCCACCTTGGGCGGCGCAGCCGCGGTTCCTTCCAGCCACGCGCCAACGCTGGGGTAAGCCAGTTGCGCGCAGTTGCGCACCAGCGCGCGGTAGGCTTTGCCATCGGATGCAGTGCCGGCCGCATCCACCGCGTACTCAACGACGATCGCGACACGGTCTTGATTTTCGTTCAGGCTGGTAATGCCCTCGGAGAGCGCGGATGGCAGCATGGGAAAAACCACAACGCCTGTGTAGACCGAAGTTGTCTCGCTTTGCGCGTGCGCGTCGAGTGCGGTGCCTTTCTTTACGCGGACGTCGACATCGGCTACGCCCACCAGCACGCGAATACGGCCGTCGGGCAGTTGTTCGGCCCATTCAATCTGATCAAGATCCTTTGACGTGTCGTTGTCGATCGACGACCAAAGCAGGTTGCGCAGGTCCTGCGCGCCCGGCGCATCCGGCAGTTCAGGATGCGCCTGAATTGCGGCCAGTTCAGCAAGGGCGACAGCCGGGAAGTCCGGCAGAAATCCGTGCTCGAGCATCGTGGTGTGAGCAGCGGCAACCAAATTGAAGTGGAAGGGATGAGGTGACGAGGACGACATGCGAAATAGGCTCCTTAAGTACGACAAGCCAGCCTAACACCTCGGGGCACAGTCCTTCGTCCCTGCTTTGACTGCATAAGAAACGAGTGTTGAAGTTCTCGCGATGGAAAGCTCTATGGTGCGGTCACGCCGGGCGCGAGCACGTCTACGGTCAAGAAGACGCTGTGGCTGACCACCGTGTTGTCAACGTAGGCCGAGGCGGTAATCTTGAGCGTTGCCACTCCCAGCGGGGTGCCCGTTGAAGCGATCGCGCCGCTTGAGGTGCAGCCGATGCCTGCACCCGCCAGCCCCACCAGCAAGACCAGCAGGATCACGATCTGCCGGGGGTAACCGCCCGCCGCGGCCCGAAGCTGATTGCGTGCGCGGCGGGAAAAGGGCAGCAGAAAAATTCCAACCGCGGCAAGCGCGGTGCCCCCTGCGGCGCGTGGCCACCATGGCCGGGGCTGATCATGACGGGCGATTTCGCCGTTTGCGAAGGTTTGTACAACAAAGGTGACCGTCGCCGTCGGCGTCACCTGCTGTGGAGTCGCTGTGCACGTCATGTTGTCCTGCGTGGGTACCGCGCAAACAACCTGCACCTGTCCGTTGAATCCGCCCATCCCGCCAATCACGAACGATGCCGAACCTGCCGATCCCTGGTTGATATTCAGATTCTCCGGCGGATTGGTGGCAGCCGGCGTAATGCTGAAGTCCTCCACCGAAACCGTGACCGTGTTCGAATTGGCGGAAAGGTAGAACGTGTCGCCCAGGTACACCGCCGAGAGCGTGTCTTGCCCCGCCGGCAGCGTATTTGTGGTCAGCGTGGTCAGCGATGCGTCCGACGTTCCCGGTGCCGGATAGAGCGTATTCGTTCCGAGCAGGGTGGTTCCGTCATAAATGAGCACGGTGCCCGTCGGGTTGGCTTCAACGCCCGTCGCAGGCGGAACAACCGGCGTCACCGTAACCGTAATGACGAGCGCGGTTCCGTTCTGAATATTGGTGTAGTTGGTTGTGAGCGCTACTGAGGCAACCAGCGTGGGAGCGGGCGTCGCCGCCTTCGCCATCGGAGCCAACAGGCTTGCAAGCAAAAGGAATGCGAGTGCCAGAGCGAAGCCAGGTTTCCGAGACCTGTTCCTCTCTGCGCTTGAATGCCTTTGCCCGTCGTCCTCTTGACGGTAACCGTCGTTGTTCATGCCCGTCCTTGCCGTCGCGCGCGTCGAACACCCTGCCGGTTCGCTGTGCTTGGACCTGATTGTATAGCGGGCGGCATTCACGGAATCGCCGATTATGCACAAGGCGCGCCCCTCTCTCGCAACGCGGCCTTCATTGAAAAACAAAAAAACGCCGGGTGCCCCTGGTCCCTCGCACTTGGGGACCAGGGATAGAGTTCCACTCAACCCGAGACGCTGAAAAACCCGATTCTGAGCGTGCATTGAAAGGGCACGGATTTATCTGTGCCATAAACGCAATAAAATTAAGTTGGCCTTTAGGCCCTGAGGGACGGTTTTTCCCTTTTGTCGCTATCCATTCCGAGTTCTTCCGCAACCTGTTCAGGCCGCCGTTGTTCTAGGGCCTGTTAACACTACCTGAGTGGGCAGCGTTGCGTACGAAAACCCGGCCAGACGAAGCCGAGCCCGCAGGCTGTGGCGGGCCCACCGTCAAGGGCGAGAATGAAGTATGGCCGGGCTTTCGCCGCAACCCGAAGGGCCGGGGCCAATTTTCCTCATTCCTTCGTCAATCGTCGCTAGCAGACACCCGGTATGCGCCACTCCTCATTCCTGGAACTGAGAAAAATTGTCCCCGGCGCTACCCGCCCAGGTAGTGTTAACAGGCCCTTGTTGATCAGAGACCGAGGTCGGCCAGCACCTTGGGCTTGGCTTCTTCAACGGCCAGCAGATTGTGACAATTCGCGCAGTCCTGCGTAATCGTCTTTCCGGTCTTGGCCACATGGTCGCCGTCGTGGCAGCGGAAGCAGCCCGGATAGGCCATGTGGCCGATGTTATTCGGGTGCGTTCCCCAGGTCACTTTCATGTCAGGAAACACGTTCTGCGAGTAGATCGTGGCCAGCTGGTCGCCGGCAGCCTTTACCAGCGCGGCCTTTGCGGCCAGCACTTCAGGATGTTGGCTCTGGTAGAAGGCCACGAGCTGCGCCTGAATTTTGGTGCGCGCATCATCCTGGCTGGCATAGGTGCCATTCAGCAGTTCCAGCCCTTCCTTGTGAACCCAGGGAAGGTCGGGGCTGATGGAGCCATCCGCCATCGACCGGTTCAGGGCGTCTTCCGCCGTCGAAAACGTGTGTGCGGCGCGATTGTGGCAGTCGATGCAGTCCATGGTTCTGCGTTCGCCCTGCGGCATGGCGCCGTTCAAAGCTGAAGCTGTAAACACAGTCTCGGTTCCATCGGAATTCTCTCGCTGCACCCAGGGAATCGTGCTCCGGGCCGAATCGGTGGCGATGTACTCCATGTGGTTGAGGTGAACGCCGTGAATGCCGGAGAGGCGGGAGAGAGAATCTTCACCGCCGAGGTGCAGGACCAGCACCGTCTGGCTTTCAGTGTTCGTCGCGTCGTCAGCGAAGTTGGACTTGACCAGCAGCTTTTCGCCCACAAACTTTGCAGGCGTATGGCAGCCTTCGCACGTGAACCGCGCCGGACGCAGGCTTGTCACCGGCGAAGGAATCGGCGTGGGATAGCGGTCGACTGCCACTTCAATCAGCTGCTTGGTGCCGTTCACCTTGGCGTTGAAGTAGGCCTGCGCGCCCGAACCGATGTGACACTCCACACAGGGCACGTGCGAGTGCGCTGAGATTTTGTAGGCCGTGTACTCCGGATGCATCACGTGACACGATTGTCCGCAAAACTGCGGCGAGTCCATGTACGAAGCGCCGCGATAGCTGGCCATCGCCACCACCAGCAGATTGACGATCGTGGCTACCAGGACGATATCGAGACCGTGCCGGAACATCCGGTCATTGAGATCGATTTTGGGAAACTCGGCGGGAATCTGGCCCGCCTTCCTGAGCTTCTGGCGGCGCAGGAATACGCCCACCGGAATCATCACCAACCCCGCAATGAACACGCCGGGCAACAGCAGGAAGAAAATGATGCCCATGTACGGGTTGTCGTTGAACCGGCCGAACATCTCTACCAGCCAATAGGCGATCATCGTGATGCCGGAGGCTGTTGTAATGGCGCCGCCCGCAAGGCTGATCGGGTTGTTGCCGAAGAACAGTGCCGGCCGTACCCAGCTTTCACGGAATTTTTGGAACAAAGGCATTGCTTATCCCCGCTTGTAAACGGATAGCCCGCCGTGAACGGCGGGCCTTGTTGTGCATCCCGGTTCTGATTCTACCGCCTACTTGAGCGAGCGGAAGTAGGTGACCACGTCCTTGATCTGCGCATCGGTGAGTCCGGTGATCGCATGCATCTTGCCCTTGCCATTCTTCACGGCAGCGGTCATGTCAGCCACGCTCAGAGCCTTCATTGAAGGGTCTGAGACAGCCTTGATACCCATCATCTTGGCCATCCCGGCGCTGGGTGTACCCGCGGCTCCGTGGCAGGTCGCGCACTTGGCTTTATAGGTGGCTTCGCCGGAATCGGCAAAGGCGAGGGTACCGGCCAGGGTAACTGCGGCGGCGAGCACCAGGAGAGAACGAACTGATTTTGTCATGGTAAGACTCCTTGTCTTTTTGCGGCCTGTACGCGCCGTGCTGCGCCTGCCGGGTGGGTTTTCTGTTGTCCGTTCCCTGTCCGCATAGTACAAGCGATGGAACGGCGATCTAGACTGCCGCGAGAATCATCTTACTTGAACCGGCGCAACCCGCGTTCGATGCCCGATTGCGCCGTCCTGCTTTTACTTCGCAAACGTGCGGAAGTAGTCGACCGATGCCTTGATTTCGGCGTCCGAGAGCTTGCCCTTGAAGGCAGGCATCTTTCCGTCTCCATTGGTGGTGACGGCAACCATCTGCGCTTCGGTCTTGCTCTTCACCGAAGGATCATTGGCCGGCTTCACGCCCATTGCCTTGGCAATTCCGGGGTTCGGCACACCGGCAGTCCCATGACAACTTTGGCACTTGGCCTTATACGTCGCCTCGCCTGACTGGCCGAAGCCCACGGCACTGGCCAGCAGAACAACCGCGGCCAGAGTCACCTGGAATCGAATGGCTTTTCTCATCGTAAAACTCCTGAATAATCTGCAACGTCCAGTGCGCATTGCGATCAGCAACCGCATCCGGCTTCCTTAAGAAGATCGTATTTACTCTATGCACCGGACACTCGTTCTCTGTTTCCGGCGATTCCGCCCTCTTCTCGAAAGGAAAGGGTGAACCGGAAAAACCCATTCCAGTTCACCCCATCAGCCCATTGAGGGAGGGCAACTTCATTTAGAACTCGTAATGCACTCCGAGAGTCATGATGTTCGCATGGTAGTTCCGCGGAGCGGTTTCGCCGGCAGGCGAGATGTTCATGCCGGTCTGGTAAGGTGCAGTAGCGCACGATATAGGAGTTACGGGAACGGTTGGCGTAGGACTCGTGGTGGTGCACAATTGTGCGCCCGATGGCCCGCCTTCGCCGTATCCGTGGAAGTTGTACTCAGCCTTCCAGGTCAATCCGGGACGCGAGGTCCATGCGAAATTCACAAAGGGTGATTGAGTCGTGGACACCAGCGAACCTGCGACTTCGCGCGCATCGTTGTAGAAGCGGCTTCCGTTCACGGAACTGATGTTATAGCCGAGGTTGGATTTGACTGTCTTGACCGGCACCCAACTCAACGACACCGATCCGGATTGCGTGGGAGCATGCATGAAGTCCAGTACCGGCCCGAGGGTCGTAACCCGACCTGCCCGCGGATGTTTGCGGGCACGCCGTGCCACTGGGCGTTGCCACTCCGACTATACCGGTCGCGATGGAGGCGGCACTCAGAAAGCAGATGTTGTCCGCCATGTACGAATCGCTGTAGACGTAGCTGAAGTCGATCCCGTATTTCTCATTCGGGAACAACTCTGCGTTCATGCCTGCAACGCGGCTGTAATCCACGTGATCGAGTGGGCCCGCGTATGCGACCAATTTGTCCGCTACCGCATTTTGGTCGTTGTTGGTGTTGTTATGGTGTTCAATGTCGTTGTAGGTCCCGCCGATTGTCGCCCACGGTTTGGGTTTGTACTGCGTGTGGACCCGGTATTGCCGCGTCTGCCGCGGCGTCATCGGCGTAAAGGCATTGTCGTTATAGAGCATCTCGACGCTGCCGTTCATGTTCCAGTTCTCGGTGGGCCGATAGGCGGCATTGAAGATCCCGCCGTTTCCGTTGATGGTAACCGTTCCGTCATTTGTCCCGTTCTCGGCGATCGGAATGTTTCCTGGATTGCCGCCATAATCACCAGCAACAACGCCATACGCGTTCTCCGCGATCATGTGCGTCTGGTAGCGATAGGTGAGCGAAAACGTAGCCCGCGGCGAGACTTCCCAGCTTGCCGTAAGGTCATTGGCCATCCACCTCTGGCCAAAGTAACCGCCATTGGGCGTTCCGATCGTGCCGGTTCCTTCACTGGGCATCGCAGCCGTTCCCGGAGCGCCTATTTTCGTGATCAGGGTTGGATTGGTAATGGTTTCATTGTTTGCTGTTGCCGCCGTCGTCACGCTGGTATAAGCCAGTGACCGTCTGGGTTCCAGGCTGGTGGACATTCGAGTACGTGAACTGATCTTCAAGGGCGAATGTCTTTGAGACTTGCCAGACGATGCCATAATCGGCAGCCATCACGTCACGCCTTGCCTTTGAAGCGTCAGTCATCACTTGCGCGCGCGTTGTCCCCGCCAGACCCTCGAAATTCTCGTAGTAGTTCGGCAGATTCATATTCGCGGCGGTGTAGCGCACGTCGCCGTTCATCGAGACATCCTTGATGCTTGTGCTCTGGAACCGGAAGATTTCCGTCGGATAAATAATGCGCGTAGGCTGCGAGCGCAGGTAACTGGTCATTACGTTGCAGGCCGCGTTGATCACCGGCAGGGCGCCCGGAGTGTTCGGCGCCGAGAGGATAGGAGTCGTGCCGATGCTGTTTGCGTTGCAATTGCTGGCGGAGTACGCGACTTGGGCGTAGGAGTTCGCCAGAAGGGCGGCCTTGGTTCCGTCCGCCTCTTGGACAACGAGGCTGCCTGGGTTCACCGTCATATAGGAGTCGGCCTTGAGGTGATCGATCTCCTCTTCCATGGTGAATTTGGTACCCTGCACCGGCTTCCAATCAACTCCAAAGGTAAAGTTGTCGGTGCTGTTGCGCTGCATCTCCTGGACGACGGTTGCGTAGGAGCCCGCGAACTGATAGCCGCTCGGCGTCAGGCTGGGCCCTCCAAAGATGTTCTGCGAGTAGCCGGCCCGAACGGTCACCTGGCTGAGCGGAAAAAGGGTGAGGTTGGTGTCCGTCATGCGGCGCACGGTGTTGTACATAAACTCTGACTGTCTTTCCTGCGGCCACGCGAGCGAACCGGTGGTCGCGCCGGTGGGCCCGATGGGAGTCGATAGCCCACTTCGGATGCCCGCATTGGCCAGCAGGTCGTAGTCGAAGTACTGGCGGTCGCGACGGAAAATGCCCGAAAACTCGTATATCTTGCCTTTGTAAAAGTTCAGCTTGGCAAAGTTGTTCGGGTCGCCGCCAAAGCCGCCGCTAAACGCCGAGAGCGAATCGAACATCGGATTCTTGTTGCCCGGCAACGCGCGCATCTCAAAGGTCTCGCCCAACATGCGGGGCCCGGAGTGCTCATTGACCATCGTGTCGTACATCGCTCCGCTTCCGGAGAGGCCGACCATGTGGCCACCCAGGTCCACGCTTTCGTGGACCGAATATCCGCTCGGCACTGCCGAGTCCGATGTACCCGGCGCGGGCTTTGGTGCGCCCGGCGTCGCGTTCTGGGCCAGAGCCATGCCAGTCGTCACTAAGAGAATGGCGACTCCGATGCCTTCGGCGATTCGCCGGGTTGTTGTGAATGTCGTAGAAAGCCAAAATAACTTCTTCATATAAAGCCTCACTCAATGAAACTTGCCAATCTCAAAATCAGTACCCGCGTGCGAAGTTGACTTGAACCGCGCCGTCCGATAATTCCAGAGGGCGCGGCCCCATCCTGCCTATCGGAGAAACGCCACGTTGATGTTCGACCCATGGATGTAGGTGTGGCAGCTTGTGCAGGTCTGCAATTCGTCCGATCCCGCGCCCATCCCGTGTATCGTGGCATTGGCAACGCGGCTGTGGCACTGGTTGCAGAGCGTGTTGATGCTTGGCATGTTCAACATGCGCGCGTTCTGCGAACCGTGCGGGCTGTGGCAGCCAAGGCAGCCTTCCGCCTTTACAGGAGCGTGCTCATAGACGAACGGTCCGCGCACATCCATGTGGCACTTGGTGCAGATCGCGCTCTGATCAGCCGCTGACTTCAGGTTGTTGGGACCAAAGGTGCCGTGAATGTTGTGGCAGTCGCTGCACTTGACCACCCCTTCGTTCACCGGGTGGTGGAACGGCATGCTTACCGCCGCCTTCACATCGGAGTGGCACTGGAAGCAGAGCTCAGGCTGCGACGCCTTCAACAGCTTCTCTTCCTTGCTGGCGTGGACGCTGTGGCAGCTGATGCAACTTACGTTGGCCTTGGCATGCGGCGAGCGGTCGAAGTTAGGATGCGCTGCGGCGTGGCAGCTCAGGCACTTTTCGTCCACTTCCTTGGCCGAGTGCTTGGCGGGATTGAAAATCTTGGTGATATCTCCGCCGCCATCCACGTGGGCCTTGCCGGCGCCATGGCAACTTTCGCAGGTGGCGCCGCTGCCGCCGTGCATCAGGGCCAACTTGGTGTGCGGATTCTCAGCGAACTTCTTGCCGATCTCGTCGTGGCAGGTCACGCATGTGTCCTGGCCCACAAAATCGCTTGAAACGGCTGCGGCAGCCTTTGTATCGGCGCTTGCCGCTTTGGCGGCCGGTCCAGAGGCGCCCATGGAGGGGAGTGTCAGAACAACAACTCCCAGCATCAACATTAAAAAAGCTCGCAGTCCCGGTCTCATTCCCGGAGCCGCACAAATCGGCGATTGCGCTACAGGCCTATCTTTATGCATGAAAAATACCGCCTTGGATGCTCTCATCGCGTCCTCCTCAAATCAATGTTCCATCGATCCGGCTGCAAAATCAGGTGCTTGCCTTGCGGTGCGCCTTCACAGCATTTGTTTCATCGGACCATTACCTTGCAGAGGCTGCGCTTGTGCGGAGCATCACTACATGCTCCGAAGATTACTTTTTTGCCATTGATCCAAGCGGTGATGTTTGTCACACACCTTAAACTCGAGGATTTCAAGCCCAATTTCCGGTCACCCTCGGCCTAAATCCTTCAAATTCCTGCAATTCCCGTGATCCGATGCCTCTTTTTGCTTATACCCATTTCCAATTTCAGGCTGGCCAAAATTGGACAGTCAAACCCCGGCTCCCGCACGACGCAGCCCTGGAGCCAATGCAAGCTACTTAAAATCTTCTATTTAACTCGATATCTGCAGGAGAACCGACGTTGGACTCGTTTTTGGTGGGTCGACGCCGCCGTTGGCACACTCCCCTGCACCGCCGTCAAAAGTCGGGATCGATACCCCGCAGAGGCCCTGCCGTCGCGGCTAGTGATGGCTGCGCGGCATAGACGTGAGGCTCATCACATCCATTTCCACAGCCCGTGCCGCAGAATTCATTTAGAAAAAGCCTCTCTTTTCCGTGGGCCCGATGAGAAGTTCAAGTTAAACCGATCCTTTACAGCAAGATAAAGGAACGATAACAACGGCAAAAAAGAGGTTTGAAGAGAATCGGGCGGGCAAGACAATGGCGGACTCACAGATTTCAATGGAAACTCCGACGAGGCACAGGCACATTACTCGACAGGTTCCCGCCGGTTGCGCAGCCTGTTCGAATCGTCGCCCGGGCTGGTTCTGTTCCCTTGGAAGCGCTGTTCTGGCCGACCTTGAGCTGGCCACCAGCACTATTTCGCTGCCGGCCCAGGCATCTCTCTTCACCCAGGGCGAAGATGCCCGCTGCCTTTATCTCATTTGCAGCGGCTACCTTAAGCTCACAACGGGACGCGCCGAAGAAAAGCAGATGATTGTGCGGGTTGCCGGCCCCGGCTCCATGCTCGGTCTGTACGCCGTTCTCTCTCACGGGCTTTACGAGGTTTCCGCCGAGTCGTTGACAACAGCTCAATTGCGTCCGGTCGAGCGGGAAAGGTTCCTCAATTTCCTGCGCAGCCACAAAGAGGCGCAGATGCGCGCCGTGCAGTGCATTTGCCAGGAATACCGTTTCGCGCTGCAGGACGCCTGCCGCATCGCCCTCGCTGAAACGGTTGCCGCTCGGCTGGGAAGGCTGCTGCTCGAACTCGCTCACCAGATAGGCGAGCATCTCGACGCCGGCGAATTTCGCTTCCCGCTGCTCCTAACCCACGAAGAGATGGCGTCCATGACATGCACCACGCGCGAAACCGTCACGCGCACGCTTGGCCAGTTTCGCAAGGATGGCTGGATCTCGATCGAGGATTCGCTCGTCACCCTGCATCATCCCGAGCGCCTGCAGACTCTGGTCTAGAATTCCGCGCCCCGCCGGTGCTTTCCCCCGCCTGCATCTCCAGTCAAAGGAATGTGGTTTCGGAGCGTTATCATATTCGTAGGGAGCACAGTCAGCACATGCCTCGTTTCACTGCTTGTTTTTCTGCTCTTCTTCTCTCCTGCTCTGTTGCGTTTACCCAGACACCGGCCCCGGTCTCGTCCGCCCTGGGCGAGCATACCGGCTCCCCCTCAGTCGCAAGCGATCCCGGCGTAACCACAACCCAGAGCCCCGAGATAAACCAGTTCCAGAAGATCGAGGATTCCTGGTCCACCGCCATCAACGCGCGCGACCAGTACGGCCTCGAGCTGGTGCTCTCGCCTTTGTTTGTGGATGTGGCGGCAAGCGGCGACATCACCACCCGCAATCAGCAGCTCGCCAACGTGATTACCGGTGACGACAAGACCATCTGGCTCACGCAAAAAGTCATCACAGTTCGCATGCTCGGTGACATCGCCGTCGCAAACGGCACCTATACGCTGCATCATAAGGTCAACTCGGCACAAGTGGATGAGAAGGGCGTGTTCACGCATGTCTTCGAGCGGCTTCGCGGCGGATGGGTCTGCGTCAATTCGCAGCGCACTGCCTTGCGCGATGACGCAAGCGGCAACTCCAGGAAAAAGTCCTCTTCTGAGCCGTTCCACTTCCCGCTGTTCTCAAGGGGCGACAAGGGCCCGCAGTAAGCGGCAAACGAATCGATCGAGGACGCGCGTGATCGCTAACCCGCCGCTCGTTCTGCATCCGGCTCAGATTGCAGCGCCCGTGCTTTCATCGCCTGCTGCCCCTTGAGCGCCTGCTGCCCCTTGAGCGCCTGCTGCCCTTTTATCGATACGTGCACCAGCCCCAGCGCAGCCGGCGTTACCCCCGGAATTCGGCTCGCCTGCCCGATCGTGATCGGCCGCACCCGCTCCAGCGTCTCTCGCATCTCGCGCGACAGTCCGCTGATGGCGCTGTATTCCAGCCACTCCGGAATCACTACAGCCTCAGCAGCCTTGAGCTTCGCAATCGACTTCTTCTGCTGTTCAAGATAACCGGCAAACTTGATCTCCGTCTCCACGGCCCGCACTTCATTGCGCTGCACCGCGATCTCCAGTCGCCCGGCTGAAGCTGGACGAGAGTTCAAAACATGATCCACCACCGAAGCAGAAAGCTGTGCCCCATCCATCGAGCGCACTTTGCTCGATGGGTGGGAGGCCAACAACTCTTCCACCGAAGCACCTATCTCCGCCAACAACGGGTCCTTCATCAACACATCTCGCATCGCGCTGAGCACCGGCTCAATCGTCACCTCAGGCCGCTTCAAAAGCTGTGCCCACGTCAACCCGGCGGTCGCCGTTTGCTCGCTCAATCCCGCCGCGGCCAGCCGTTCCGCATCCACCTTGCCCGTGGTCAGCATCTGTGCCAGAGCAGCCATGCGCGCCTGCTTCTGCTCGTACTCCGCCCACGCCGCGTCGTCGATCAGTCCCAGCTTCCGTCCGTAAGGCGTCAGCCGACGGTCGGCGTTATCAATCCGCAAGTGCAGCCGGAACTCCGCCCGCGACGTGAACATGCGATACGGTTCGTTGGTCCCCTTCGAAATCAAATCGTCGATCAGAATTCCGGTATAACCTTCGCTGCGATCCATGGTGAACGGCGGCTCACCCTTCAACCACAGCGCGGCATTGATGCCCGCCATGATGCCCTGGCACGCAGCCTCCTCATAGCCGCTGGTTCCGTTGATTTGGCCCGCAAGATAGAGGCCCGTGAAGGCCTTCACGCGCAGCGTGCGATCCAACTCCGTCGCGTCCACGCTGTCGTATTCAATGGCGTAGCCGGGGCGCAACATTTCCGCCTCGTCGAGTCCCGGAATCGAATGCACAATCTGCCACTGCACCTCCATCGGCAGCGACGTCGACATCCCGTTCACATACACCTCGTGCGTGTTCAGGCCCTCCGGCTCCAGAAAGAACTGGTGCTGCGTCTTGTCAGGGAACTTGACGATCTTGTCTTCAATTGACGGGCAGTACCGCGGCCCGATGCCCTCAATGCGTCCCGAATACATGGCCGAACGATGAACGTTCTCGCGAATGATGTTCAGCGTCTCCGGCGTAGTGAACGCGATGTGGCAACTGATCTGCGGCTGCACAATTCCCTTGGTTCTGAAGCTGAACGGCGTGGGATCCGTATCGCCCGGCTGTTCTTCAAACGCGTCCCACTTGATCGTCCGCCCATCCAGGCGTGGCGGAGTCCCCGTCTTGAGTCGACATGTCCGCAGCCCAAGCGCGCGAAGCGCCTCGCCCAGCAGCACGCTGGCCGGCTCTCCGCTGCGCCCAGCCGGATACCGCTCCTCGCCGCAATGAATCAGCCCATTCAGAAACGTGCCCGTAGTAATAATGGTTGCGCCCGCCATTAGCCTGCGCCCATCCCGCAGCTTCAGTCCCACAACCCGCCGCCGCAGACGCACCGGCCGCGGCAGCTCACCAAGCTCTTCGCGCTCCGTAGTCCCGAGTCCCTCAGCCCCTGGTCCCTGCTTTTCTGTTCCCTGTTCCCTATTCCCTGGTCCCTCGATCTCGTCAAAGACGAGATCGATCACTTCCGCCTGCCGAATATGCAACCCCGGCTGCGACTCCAGCACCTCGCGCATCTTCACACGGTAAAGCTGCTTGTCGCACTGCGCCCGCGGACTCCACACCGCCGGACCCCGCGACGTATTCAGCAGCCGGAATTGGATCCCCACAGCATCGGCCACCTCGCCCATAATGCCGCCCAGCGCATCCACTTCGCGCACCAGGTGTCCCTTGGCCACGCCGCCAATCGCCGGATTGCAGCTCATCTGCGCAATCAGGTCCATATTCATGGTGATCAGCGCGGTCTTCAGCCCCATGCGCGCCGCCGCCATCGCAGCCTCGCACCCTGCGTGCCCGGCGCCCACCACAACCACATCGTATTGTTCAGTAAATGCCATCGAGACCGGGGAAAAGACCCTGCACATCCATTCTACGGATGAATCCCCGATCAAGGCACTGCTCAGGCAGCACAAGCCGGCGGCTGTTCAAGATCAAAGCGCGGCCAGGGCGGTTCGGCTGGAATCACAATAGACCTGGAATCCGTTTCTTCCCTTTTTCTTAGCCAGATACATCGCCGCATCCACGTCGTGCATCAGTCTCTCCGCGTCCCCGTACTCTTCTTGAGAAGTGCAGATGCCGACGCTGGCTGAGATTTGCACTTCAGTGCCCTCAACATCAATCGCTTCAGAGAGTGCAGCCACAATCTTGCCGGCTATCTCCTCTGCCTCCGCGGCATTGTGCAGGTCGGGCAGCAGGACGATAAACTCGTCTCCTCCGAGGCGTGCAACGGTATCCGTCTGGCGAACCGCGCAAACGAGGCGTGCTGCCACTTCGCACAGGACCAGGTCTCCGGCATGGTGGCCAAGGGAGTCGTTGACTTCCTTGAATCGGTCAAGATCGACCATCAATACCCCCAAAACCGGGTCAAATCGGCCCACACGCTTCAGAGCCGTGATGAGGCGGTCATTGAGCAGAAAACGATTGGGCAGACCGGTGAGCATGTCATGTTGTGACAAGTGACGCAGGCGCTCTTCGCTCAGGCGGATCGCCTGTGTTTGCTGCTCCACGCGACGGCGCAGGACGAAGATCCAGGCGAAAGAGACGCAGGCGAACACTCCCACAATGGTGAGCGCGGCAAGCGTGTGGCTGGCGGTCCACCATGAGGGGGAGTGCATTACAGCCACGTCGTCGAGTGAGCGTAGCAGGATGTTGACTGAACCCGGCTTCACCATTCCTGATCCCTGTCCGGCTGAGTTTGGATCCATTCTGACACTGCATATCCCGGTCACGCGAATAAGGCTGCCCTCTTTCCAATGGAGCATCCCGACACCTCCACTGTCTTCGGGGAGGGTCGCCGAGAAGACAAAACCCCCAGAGCGCAGAAGAAGCGTGAGATCTCCAGCCGAGCGCTCCTCGCCAATCAATTCTCCCTCGATCTGAACTAGTTCCCGATCGAGGCTTCCGCGGAACGCCTGCTGGATGGATACGAGTGTGGCAGCAAGGGGCGTACTTTCCCCCGCGACGCGAAAGGATGCATTCTCAAGAGTCGGTTTGAAGTCGCTGATCGTCGGAAAGCCAACGACATCCACCAACTGACCGATCTCAACCTTTTCGAGTTTCTGGTTTTCCATGCACAGGCCATTGGACGACTCTTGGATGCACAACATTCGGCCCGGCCAGTGCAGGGTCACTCTGCCTCGGATATGAGCACGGTGCCGCAGAACCACTCCCGGCGAGAACCACAGCAGTTGGGCAACCGGGATAAGCGGCATGGCATAGGGATCCGCAGGGGGCGGCTGGACGACTTTCACTTCGTGCAATGAAGGAAACAGAATACGGGCGCCGACCATTTGCCGATAACCGTTGAACACCGGAACCGCGCTCCCCTCGATCTGGACTTTGGCGTCGACAAGCGAGTCGTAATCTATCGAACCTTCCCTGGGACCGGAGGCGATGATTGAACCGCCGCCGGTGGAGACATCGAGGTTCACATTCATGGGCATCAGATGCACGGAATGGACAACACCCTCGATTTCAATCCACTGGCCATCTTCGCTTCCCGCAAGCAGTTCGGCCATCGTCGGTCGTGGCGCGGTGGTGGGAAGATGCGAGATCCCAATTACCTTCACATGGCCATTGAGGATTACCGGCGCATAGTCTCCGGTTCCGCTCACTCCGGTTACTTCCACCAGTGACCCGGCTTTCAAGGGAAGAATCGGACGGGGAGGTAGTCCGATGAATATACTGCCTGTCGAATCGTGGACGATGAGCGCCGCATGCCGGGGATCGATATAGGGGTCGTAATAGGCTACGACCCCGCGAATTCGAACCGGATACCCGCGCGCCGCCTCCTCAAGAGAGATGTCGTGGGCTTGATGCGCTGTAGTGAGGGTCCGCAACGCCCGCCCGGGTGTTTCAGCCGTCGCAGTGCACATCAGGAACGACGTAAGCAGAGCTGCGACTGAATAGTAGAACCGCATTAGGCTCCCTCCCCGGCGAAACGGCAAGACCCGTCCAGGATCGCGCACAGAGTGCAGAGATCTTTCTCACGCGACA
>CAVXVM010000090.1:0-5349 GCA_963765025.1 uncultured Acidobacteriaceae bacterium
ATTATTGCGGAAATTGAGTCGTACCTCGGCAAGCCCGTGCCGCGCGCCGCCGATCCAGCCACGATCACTGAAGTCGACTTCATGCCCACGTATCTCAAGGCCATTGAGAGCTTCGCCGATCTCGACCTGATCGCAAAATCGGGCATGAAGTTCTGCATCGATTCCATGTACGGCGCGGGCGGCACGATTCTGTCGGACATTTTCAACAGGATCGGCGTGGCCAACGTTCCTATTCGATCTAATCCCAATCCGCTTTTCCCGGGCATCAATCCGGAGCCCATTGAGCCGCATATCCGCGCCCTGGGCGAGGCAGTTGTGGCTAATGGCTGCCAGGCCGGCCTGTGCACTGACGGAGACGCTGACCGCATCGGCGCCACTGACGAGTATGGCAACTTTGTTGACCCGCACAAGATTTATTCCATCCTGCTGAGCTGGGTGCTGCGGCGCAAAGGCTGGCCGGGCGCCGTGACGCGCGCCTTCAACACTACAAAGATGCTCGACCGCATCTGCGCCAAATATGGCCGTGAGTTGATCGAGCACGGCATCGGCTTCAAGTTCGTCTGCGATTACATGCTTGAGCGCGAGATCGTGATGGGCGGCGAGGAGTCGGGCGGCATCGGCTTCCAGCGCCACCTGCCGGAACGCGACGGCCTGCTCAATGCGCTGCTGCTGGCCAACGTGATGGCCGAGGAAGGCAAGACGATGGGCCAGCTGGTCGCCGACTTGCAGGCCGAATACGGCGAGCACCAGTATGGCCGCATCGACCTCACCATCCCCGATGACATCAAGAACGGCGCCATCGCACGTGCCCGCGCACTCAAGACCGGCGATCCGGTGCTGGCCGGGATGCCGGTCCTGCGCCAGGAAAATCTCGACGGGGTCAAGTTCTATCTCGACAACCCGGAGTCCAAGACCAAGCCGAACGCCGCCGAGACATGGATTCTGCTACGCGCCAGTGGGACTGAGCCGCTGCTTCGCATTTATACGGAGTCGTGCTCGAAGGAATCAGTGGCGAAGCTGCTGGAGTCGGCGCGGAAGTTCGCGATGAACGAGTAACTGTCGATCCGGAAACCGCTCGTTGCCGGTTATTGCGCGGGGGCTTCTCCAGGCGCAGTTCCGGATTCGACACACTCGACTTGCCGATACCAGGGCGCATGGAGATACCCCTGGTGCAGCTCCAGGCAAGTCAGATCGCCCACACCGGCGGCATCGTAGAGGCGCTTCGACACGCCGAGCCTGTTTTCATCTTGGATCGGCCCCCATGGTGCGAGATCGAGATAATACGATGTCGATCTTCCGCTGGTCGTGTGCTTGCCAACAATGGAGGCGGAGTAGCGTTCCGGTTTCGCATGATCCGGCAGCGTGTCGCCCGATGTGACAAGGCCGTAGCCGTAGGACCCGGACAGCATCACCATCACAATCCATGCTCCACGCGGCCCCGACGTGTTGCGGGCGAGAAGAAAGAGTCCTGCGCAGGTAGCAAGCGAAACCAGCAGAATTGCCGGGAAGAGTGAGGAAAGCGAGATAAAATTGACGCCGATGTTTCCCAGGCAGAGTCCGGCTCCGGCCGCGATAAATGCAAAGGCAAAGTCAGTCCTCGGGTCGCGTTTTGGCTTACCCAGAACGAAGAGCAGAGGTGACCGGTGGAGCAGATAGAGCATGGCCGGCGGAGTGAGAGCGAGAACAACGGCGGAGATAAGAAAGAATGGGTTGGCAGGGAATAGGCGAAAAACAGCGGCGGCAATGGCCACCATTGTCAGGATAAGATTCCATTGCCTGGCCTGTTTGAGCGCGCTCAGGCGCTCTTCCGGCGTTGCTCCCAACTCCTGGTTCTGCTCAATCTCGTCGAGAATCGCTTTCCGGTCGCGTTCGTCAAGATCGGTGATCTGCTGCATCCAGGCGCGCAATTCGGGCGAGTCAAACCACTTCTGAATCGTGATGGCGCCGCGGCCCTCCTTCAGTTGGAGCCGCCAGAATGAACCGTTGCGCGTCGAGATATCGCGGAAGCCTTCCACCTCGCTTGCGTCGGCTGTCTTTTCGCCGAAGGGCGTCCGCACCTCGATGCGCGAGCCATCCACCACGACGCGCGAGCGCAGTGCGAGAGCCATCAAATAGGCGCCGAATCCGAGCGGAACCAAGAGGACAGCGGGCAGGAGGGACGGCTTGTTGTTGGTTGCAGTCAGGGCATACGCGGCAAAGATTCCACCGGCGATGAGCACGAGGCCGAAGATCAGAAAAAACCAATAGTTCAACGCCTTCATCTGGAGTTCGCGCCGGCTTGCTTCAATCTCTTGCACTGGAGTGGTCACCGCCCTTGGCTCTCATTGGAGTCTCCGCAAGTTGTATCACAGATGTAGCAGCGCACTCAGGTCAGATGCACCAGTGCCGCACTACTCGCTGGAATCCGGATGCGCGGAACGCCGTTTCGCACCTCGACCGGCTCTACCACCCGCGGACTCCATACCGCATGCGCCGCGATCTCCGCACCAGCCAGGGTCACGCCACCGGTCGCGTCAAGCGCGGGAGCTTTTAGTCGCCACGCCGTTGCTTTGTGGACTTTCGACGGCAAACGCAGCGATACATCCACCGGCTTCGACTCATCTTTGTTGAAGATCGCAACCATGTAGCCGGATGCGTGCCGAGCCGCATAAGCTGTAGCGTTCACTCCCGGCAACTCCCCTTCCGCCTTGAGCATGGTTGCGCCCGCAAACTGGTTGGCCAGCATCATTCCATAGAAAATCGGCATCGCCCTCACCACGGCGCCGGGTTCGGTAAAAATCGGAGTATAAAACCCGCTCTTCATCGCCTGCGGAGTTTTTGCTACTTCCATTCCCGGCGTGTGTCCGCCCAGCCCGGCGGTGAGATACGTGCTTGTGCCGCCGTGCAGATTCACACCCGCACAGCCCAGGCTGGCAAGCAGCAGCATGTAGTCTCCCGCCCACAAGGCCGCCGCAAAGGCATTGCTCATGCCCGGCTTGCCGCCGCGATAACAGGAGTTGCCTTCGGTCATCCTGTATACCTGCCCGTGCGCTCTCGCCACGGCTTCAATCTTTTCCATCTCGCCTGCGATGTTCGCGTTTCCTTTCAGCAGCCGTTCCGTCGTAACGCGCGGATCGTTCGGCGGCCCTTCGGCATAATAGTGTCCGGTCAAAACCTTCAGTCGCTCCCGAATCTTGTCGGGGATCTCCTCGCCGAAGCGCGTTACCCAATCCATCGAAGAGTTCACGTCAGGTCCTCCGAGGCGCGCTTTCGGCACCCTCGGGGCAATCGCGTCGGCGTACGCCGTCCACTCCCGCAGATAATCGGCAAAGCCCCATCCCGGCGGACGCGTTCCGTTATTGGCGTCCTGATAAAGGTCCGGTTCATTGCCGATTTGAAAATACTCAAGCTGGTCGCCAATGGCGCGGGCCACGTAGGCAGCCTCCCGCGCTGCCCTCTCCGGAGTGCTGTTGCCGAAGTTCAGCCCATAGATCAGCCTCCAGCCCGTCGCCTTCAGGAATCCTGCCAGCGCGTCGATCGCCTCGGGCTTGATGGCAAACAACTGATGCGGCATCCAGTTGTCTTCAAGCTTGCCGGGAGGAACACGCAGCTTGGGCGCCTCGGTGGACGCATCGGCCTGGAACCAGCAAAACTCGCTCGTGTTGCCGCCGATGCGCAGAACTCCATTGGGACTCAGCAGGCGGCAGTGGGCCACCAGGTCACGATTCGAGGCGGAAAAAAATTGCGGATCGGTCAGTTGCGCCAACTCATAGCTCAGGCCGGTATAGGTGAGCGGCAAGGGCATCGTCCCGGGCACTTCCGTCAGCGTCAACTCCGCCAAAACATCAGTTTCGCTCTGTGTCCAACCTGCCCGAGCGCATGAAGTGGCCGCGGCCGCTGCGCCTGCCCGCATCAAAAACGTACGACGTTCCATCTTAAAAACTCCTGCACACGATAGTAGTACCGAAAAGCGGGTTCCTTCGGCGCCGTCGCTCACCTAGCCTTGATCATCTATGATTTGCAGTTGAATTCAATTCACGAGCGAGGGGAACCGGATGTTCATTCACATCTTCGGATTCAAGTGGAAGCCGCAAGCGACCGAGGCCGACAAGACACGCGCTGAAAAAGAAATTCTCGCCTTCCGCGGCGTCATTCCCGGATTGATCGAAGCGTTCGTCGGAGAGAATCTCTCCCCGCGCAGCCAGGGATTCGCCTTTGCGGGAATGATGAAGTTCACAAGCAAAGCCGCGTGCGACGCATACGCTATCCATCCTGCGCATCGGTCGCTGCTTGAATGGCTGGTGCCGCTCATCGATCCTGTCGAGCTCGATTTCGAAGCATAATTCCGGCGTTACCTGAGGCCCGCTCCCCTTTCTGTTCCGCCTTCTCTCAAGGAACGCCGAGGAGGAAATCCGAGCCTACCGAAACATGCGCGCGTCGAAGTGGAACGGTTGGGTCGCTTCCACTTTGATCCTGGCAACGTCCGGGTGAAGCGGGTTCACCAGAACATTCCAATCCATCCTCAGTGCCGCTGATGGAACCTCGATGGCCAGAGAGCTCTTTTCGCGAATCCACCTGTCCCCAAGTTCGCGAGGCTGCTCCAGATCGTCTGCCCACCAGTTCGCCGGCAGATGTTCCGAGTCGAGCCGCTTTGCCGGCTCACCCTTCGGTAGCTGCGCCGCAATGTATACCAGGTCGCTCGGCTGCTGATTGGGCTCCAGGTGGACGAACAACTCGATCGCCGCAAGCGCCAGCGAAGACGATGCATAAACCATGGGCACACCGGGTGAGTTCCAGCGTCCGCCGAAGCGTCTTGCCCCCGTGCCAGAAAACGCTTCGTCAGCAAAACGCTCCCGGCAGATTCGCCAGATTTGCATCAGCTATAAACGCCGTAGGCAATCCGCCCCAGCACGTCCTCAACCTCACGCACGCCAGGGTCCGTGTCTAACTGGTCCAGCGGTCGTCCTCCACGCAAAGCGCGGTTGGGGGTTTTCAGCCAGGCTGCGGCCTTTTCGCCGTCGCCGAGGGTTTCAGCGGCGTTGGCGTAGACCTGGGCAAGCCGGACTGCGCGGTCAGACTCGGCTGCGGTGAGGCGGGAGTGCTGCGTAAGACGGCGCGTGAGGGTGCGCTTGGGAATGCCGATTTTCTCGGAGATTTCGGCCTGGCGGATGTCGAGGCGCTCGGCGAGAAGAAGTAGCGCCTTGACGGGAAGGCCTTCGCGGATCAGTTCGGCGAGAGCGCCGCCTTTGTTAAGCGGCCTGCCAAGAACCAGTTCACCACCGAGCACGTCGGGGACGGAGTGGGTTGCCATCGGGATGCCTCATTCCCGAGTATACGCCATTTGGCTAAAAATTCGACGCCAAATTGCGC
>CAVXVM010000091.1:0-14083 GCA_963765025.1 uncultured Acidobacteriaceae bacterium
TGAACGCATTCGGTCAATGCCGCGGCTTGGGCCTCTGGCGCAGATTGATGCCTGGAAGGGTGGCAAAGCGGACAAGGTACTTTGGAGATACCGATTGCCTTCCGAAAAGCGCCCCGGCTTGCGATAATTTCAGTCTGTTCCTGAATCGAGGACGCAAAGCTCATGATCCCTCCGACGGCTGCTCTGCTGCACATGATTGACCTGATCCTGAAGAAACGGGACGGGGTCGCGCTGAATGAGCGGGAGATCGGTTTTGTGGCGGCGGGCGCGGCGGCGGGAACGATTCCGCTGGAGCAGCTTTCGGCGTGGCTGATGGCGGCTTGGCTGCGGGGGCTTTCGCTGGGCGAGATTCGCGCGTTGACGCTGGCGATGCGCGACTCGGGCGAAAAGTTCTCGCCGGCGCGGCTGGGCAAGCAGGCGGTGGACAAGCACTCGACAGGCGGCGTGGGCGACAAGACGAGTTTTCTGGTTGCGCCGTTGGCAGCGGCGTGCGGCGTGGCCGTGCCGATGATCAGCGGGCGGGCGCTGGGACACACCGGTGGAACGCTGGACAAGCTGGAATCCATTCCGGGATTTCGCACGGCGCTGACGCTGGAAGAATTCGAAAAGGTGATCAAGGAGTGCGGCGCGGCCATCGTGAGCCAGACGCCGAAGCTGGTTCCTGCGGACCGTGTGTTGTATGCACTGCGCGACCGCACGGGGACGGTCGAGTCGCCCGGGCTGATCTGCGCGTCGATCCTGAGCAAGAAGCTGGCGGCGGGACTGAACGCGCTGGTGCTTGATGTGAAGACGGGGTCAGGAGCGTTCCTGCGCAAGCAGGAGGATTCGGAGTATCTCGCTGCACTGATGGTGACGACGGCCGAGGGCGCGGGGACAAGAACTGTCGCGCTGCTGACGGACATGAGCCAGCCGCTGGGAACGGCGGCGGGAAATTTTATTGAGCTGGTGGAAGCCGTGGACCTGATGCGCGGCAAACGGCCGACGGAGAGCGATGGAGACAATTCCGACCTGCGCGAACTTTCGCTGATCCTTGCCGGATGGATGATCCACCTGGGCGGGCAGGCGAGTACGCCGGAGGAAGGCTATGCGCGCGCTGAAGCGGCGCTGGCGGATGGAACGGCATTGCGTATTTTCCTTGCAATGATCGCGGCGCAGGGCGGCGATGTATCGGTGTTCAAGACGCCGAAGAGTTATCACCGGCCGGGCGCGACCGAGGTGGTGAAGTCGTGGGAGCGAGGCTACGTGGCGGAGATGGATACAACGGCGCTGGGCTGGGCGGTGCAGCGAACCGGTGCGGGCCGGGAGAAAGCGGGCGAGCCGGTCGATCCGCACGCGGGCATCGTGTTCCATGCGCGACGCGGAGCCTGGGTGGAGAAGGGACAGCCCTTCGCGACCATTTATGCAACCAACTATGAGATGCTGGCCGAACCGGCGGCAATCCTGAAGCAGGCGATTCGCTTCTCGGGGAATCCGCCGAAGCCGGTTGACCTGGTGGGGAAGATCTTTACACGCGATTCCGCGGAGGAATATCTGCGCGATCATGTAAGGTAGTCGGATGGGGCCAGTGGTCAGTAATCAGTGGTCAGTGATCAGTTTTCTGACATCAACAGGCATCGGCTGAGAAACGCGCTTCTGTTGGCCTACGTTGCTTCGCCCGAACGGCGTTGCGCAATCGCTCAACGGCTCACATTTGTTGCTCCCTCTTGGGCATCCGATCGACGAGAAACTGACCACTGACCACTGATCATTGACAACTGCTTTGAGGAGGCGACTGACTTGGTTCGATTCACGGGGTTGCTGGGAGTTTTGGCCGTGCTGCTTGCGGCGTGGCTGGGCTCGACCGATCGCAAACACATTCGCTGGCGCACGGTAATGTGGGGACTGGGCCTGCAAGTGACCTTCGCGTTTCTTGTGCTGCGATTCAATTACGGGCAGATCTTCATGAGCTGGGCGGGCGGCGTGGTGACGAATATGCTGTCGGCCACGTTTGCCGGGACGCAAGTCTTGTTCGGTCAGCTTGGGCTGCCCAACTCCGGCGCGTTCGGGAGCATGCTGGGCGGGAACAAAGGCGCCATCTTTGCGTTCCAGGTATTGCCCACCATCATTTTCATTTCGGCATTCTTCGCCGTGCTTTATCACATCGGGTTGATGCAGATTATCATCCGCGCCATGGCGTGGGTGATGCTGAAGACCATGCGCATCTCCGGCGCGGAGAGCATGAACGTGGCGGCGAGCATCTTCATGGGACAGACCGAAGCGCCGCTGACCATCCGGCCATTTCTGTCGAAGGCCACACGCAGCGAGCTGATGGTGATTATGACGAGCGGCATGGCGCACGTGTCCGGCGGCATCATGGCCATGTACATCGCGCAGGGAGTGGAGGCGCGGCATTTGCTTTCAGCCGTGATCATGACTTCGCCGGGAACGATTCTGATTGCGAAGATGCTGGTGCCCGAGACAGAAGTTCCGGCGACCGAGGGCAAGGTCGTGATCCCGAAGGACGAATTGCACGCGGATGAAAACCTGATTGGTGCGATTGCGCGCGGCACCATCGATGGCGGCAAGCTGGCGATGAATGTGGCGATCATGCTGATCAGCTTTCTGGCGCTGGTGGCATTGCTCGACATGCTGCTGACGTGGATTCATGGCGGCGTGCCGTGGATTCCCGGGTCGCTGGGACAGATTCTGGGCTACCTGTTTGCGCCGGTTGCGTGGCTGATCGGCGTGCCGTGGCACGACTGCATGGCGATTGGCAACCTGCTGGGTACGCGCATGGCGCTGAACGAAGTGATCGCCTACATTGCACTGGGCGCACAGAAAGCGACGCTGGCACCGCGCTCGTTTACGATTGCGACCTTTGCGCTGTGCGGGTTTGCCAATCTTGGATCGATTGGCATGCAGATTGGCGGCATCGGGGCACTGGTACCGGAACGGCGCAACGACCTGGCCAAGCTGGGCGTGCGCGCGATGCTGGCAGGAACGATGGCGAATTTGATCTCGGCGTCGATTGCCGGGATTTTTCTGGGGTGAGGGACGGGCATGACGCTTAGATTCCCCGGTGCGCTGGCAGCGCTCGTGCTCATGCTGCTCGCTGCTGATGTTACTGGCGAGGCACAGCGGAGATATGCGGGCTTTGACCGGAATGATTATCCGGGGGACGCGGCGCTGGCTGCGTTGCGGAAGGACTTCAGCTATGCGGGGTATTGGCTGAACACTCCGCCGGGAGCGCAACAAAATAGTTGGGTGGGCAGGCGCGCGCTGCTCAGGCAGAACGGCTTTGGATTTCTGGTGCTGTTCAATGGGCGACTTGATGCGGAGCTGAAGGGCAAGGATGCGGCGGCTCTGGGAACTGCGGATGGGCAGGCTGCCGTTGCTGCTGCTGCGCGGGAGGGTTTTGCGGCCAAGGTGCGCATTTTTCTTGACCAGGAAGAGGGCGGGCGGCTGCTACCGGAGCAGGCCGCTTATCTTTTTGCGTGGGTGGATGCAGTGCGCGCTGGGGGAGCGCGGGCGGGGGTGTATTGCTCGGGGGTCGATGTGCCGGAAGGAAAAAGCACGATCAGCACGGCGCGGGATATTGTGGAGCGGGAGCGAGCGCGATTGACGAGTGCGCATGAAGCTGCGAAGCGAGATGAGTTGGCCTTGTGGATTGCCAACGACGCATGTCCGCCGTCGCCGGGATGCACGCTGAAGACTCCGCCGTTGAGAACGGTTGTTACGCCATCGCTCAAAGATTTCGCGGTGATCTGGCAGTATGCGCAGTCCCCGCGGCGTGCGGAGTTCAGTGCCGGCTGTCCTAAGAACTATGCGCCAGATGGGAACTGCTACGCGCCGGGACTGGCGCAGATGCCTAGCTCAACCGTGGATTTGAATTCGGCGGATTCGGCGGATCCGTCGGAAAAGCCGTAGCGGGAATTTTTGTTTAGATGAATTCCCACGCCCACTCATCCCGGCAAAGAACGCCGGGATGAATGGGCCACAGTCGTTATCCGCGCAGGTGTTGTCCGCGCAGACGCCTCATGCGGTAGTAGAGCGTGAGAAATGTGACGGTGCCGCAGGTGAGCAGGCTGGCGGCCATGCCGAGGGTGAGCGACAGATCCTGCTGGTAGAGGCCGTGGACGATGCCGATGGCTTGCAGGATGCTGAAGCCGCCGAAGGTGATGAGGGAGATGCCTTCATCGGTTTTCTTGCGCCAGAGGGCGATGACCTGGGGCACGAAGAGTAGCGCGTTGCAGCCCAGGCCGAGCCCGAAGATGATGGCGACAATTTGCTTCATGCGGGCTGCCCCTGTGCGCCAAATCTCTCTGCGTTGCGTGCCTTTGCCTTGGCGGCTTCTTCTTCGCGGCTGCGCGGAGGGGCGTTGGTTTCAAGCGAGCTGAGCAGGCGCGCGGAGATGGCGGCGATGTCGTCGACGGCCTGATGAAAAGCAGGCTCGTTGGCTTTGGAAGGCTTGGTGAAGCCGCTGACCTTGCGCACAAACTGGAGCGACGCTGCGCGAATCTCCTCGTCTGTGACGGGTGGATCGAAGTTGAAGAGCATTTTGATATTGCGGCACATCGGGAAGGACCTCCGTTGCTATTGTGACGTATCAGCGGGGACGAGGGCATCTTCAATGAGTGAGACTGCCGTCACATTTTGTTGCGGGGACCCTTTGCTAGTCTCGATGCGTGCAATACGAACAATTCATTTATCCCGCGTATGAGACGCCGCTGTTGGAGGCGTACGGCGGCCGGTTCGAGTCAGTGTTCGTGGTTCTTCATCCGTTTGTGAGCGTGCCGGAAGAGCTTGCGTGGAAGGCGGCGAAGAGCTACCCAAGCGATGAGCAGATTGTTGCGCGCGCAGCCAAGTACACATGGGGCGAGGTGGCGGTTCATACAGGCCTGCGCAGCTGCGCCCGACTGAACCAGGCGCTGCTGACTTCGATTCGATCGATTGGCGACGACCTTTGCGACTTCAAGGCAAGCGAGGCGCTAAGCGGCTTTCTCGAGTCTGAGCCGGTGTGGATGCCGAGCGAAGGCAGATTCGAACCGCTGCTCGAGGCTGATTTTCTGAGTGCGTTTGAGGCGGCGAAACAGTATGATCTGGTGTTTGTGCCCGAGTTTCCTGCCGTTGATGCAGTGGAGCGGTTGGATCTGCGGAAGCTGACGGATCGCGAGGCTGCGTTTCCATCGAGAGGGAGCCTGGTTGCGCCGGATGCTAGGTTTCTGTTCACGGTGGATTGGGACAGTTTTTTCACGCTGTTTTATGGGCCGCGGGAGTTTGTTGCCGAAGTGGTTGGCCAGCGCGGGCTGGAAGGATTCTTCGCGGGGCAAACGACGGAACACTTCTGGTTCAATTACCTGATGGGCTGCGCCACGGTGACGATCTCTCCTGAGCATTGGCCGGCTTTCTGAGACAACAGCACGCGGTCGCGCCTGTAGAATGTCGAAAGCATCGAACTGGTTGTATCAACGCTAGCCAGTGAAGAACATCCCTCGGGGGCTAAAGCCCCAGGTTCAATTCGCCTTTAGCGGCACGGTTAAAGCCGTGCCCTTTCAAAACCCGATTGATGCAACCAATTCCGGGGGCAGGACTTGAAGATGACTTACTTCGATCAGGTAACTGAAGGTGCGGCGCTGCTGCTAAGCAGGCTGGGCGGGCTCGCGCCCCGCGTGGGGATCGTTCTGGGCTCGGGACTGGGCGCTGTGGCAGATGCGGTGAAGAGCGAGGTGATTGTTCCCTACGGCGAGATTCCGCACTTTCCGCAGTCGACGGTGGAGGGGCACTCGGGACGCATTGTCGCGGGGTTGCTGGGCGGCGTGCCGGTGGTGGTGATGCAGGGGCGCGTGCACTTCTACGAGGGGTACACGCCGCAGCAGGTGACGTTCCCGATGCGTGTGCTGGGTGTGCTCGGCGTGCGGGCAGCGGTGCTGACCAACGCGGCCGGCGGCATCAAAGAGGGCTACCACGTAGGCCAGTTGGTGGCGCTGGGCGACCACATCAACCAGATGGGTTGGAATCCTCTGACGGGACCGAACGAGCCGCGCTTTGCCGTGAGCAAGGGCGCGGGGCTGCGCTTCTTCGACATGACGGAGGCCTACAGCCTTCGGTTGCGGGCGCTGGCGAAGGAAGCGGCAAAGGAAGAAGGGTTCGAGCTCGAAGAAGGAGTTTATCTGGCAACGCCTGGACCGAGCTTTGAGACACCGGCGGAGATTCGCGCGTTTCGCACGCTGGGAGCTACGCTGGTGGGCATGTCGACGGTGCCGGAGACGATCGTCGCACGGCACATGGGCATCGAGGTGCTGGGCATCAGCTGCGTGACCAACCTGGCTGCGGGGCTGAGCTCATCGCACCTGAGCCACGAAGAAGTTTCAGAGACGGGGCGACAGGTGGAGCGGCGGCTGGCCGGCCTGCTGGAGCGGGTTGCGGGGAAGATCGCGGAGCTTGTGAACGCGGAGACGGAAACGAAATCGTGAAAGAGAACGAGGGCAAGAGCGCGCAGGAGACCGACAGACCACGGTTGCCTTTTCCGCCGGTGGTGCTGGGGATTGCGGGCTGTTCGGGCTCAGGCAAAACGACGCTGGCCGCGGAACTGGCGCACGCGCTCGGCGGCATCCACTTTCACCTGGACAACTACTATCGCGACCTGGGGCATATGCCCTTCAGCGAACGGATCCAACAGAACTTTGACGATCCGACGATGATTGAGAGTCCACTGCTGGCCGCACAGGTGGCGTCGCTGGCGAGGGGCGAGGCCATTGAGCGGCCGATTTACGATTTCGAAACATACACGCGGGTTTTCGGGCAGACAGAGCGGGTGACGCCGGGGGCTTTTCTGGTAGTGGAGGGTTTGTTTGCGCTCTACTATCCTGCGCTGCTGCCGATTTACAGTTTGCGGGTGTATATCGAGACGCCGGATGCGGTCTGCTTTGAGCGGCGCGTCAAACGCGATACGGAGCAGCGCGGACGGACGCACGAGTCGGTGCGGCGACAGTATGAGGCCACGGTGCGGCCATCGAGTCTTGCGTTTGTGAGGCCGTCGGCGATGAATGCGGATTTGCAGGTGGATGGAACGGGGGCGCTGGACTGGAAGGTGGAACGGGTGTTGACGGAGATGCGCGAGCGGGGATTGCTGCGGCTGCGGGCAGAGTAGGGAACCTGAAGTGCGGGGCATTCAGCGCGCGGAAGGCATGAGCGAAAGGTCCGGATCGCATATCGATCCGGACCTTTTGCTTTTGTTGGAATTACTTGCCCTGGCAGCAGCTATCGGTGCAGCCATTCTGGCAGCAGGACTGGCCGCACTGGCCTTGGCAGCAAGCGCTGCAGTTTGCACCCTTGGCGGATGGAACCTGTGCAATGGCGGTGACGGCGAGGACGACGGCGAAAGAAAGTAATGCGATTGTGCGCTTCATGAAATTCTCCTTAGACGTGAAAGATGCGATTGAACACATGGCCTGGAAGGAGGCCGCATCGAGCGAATGCACGTCGGGAGTGGTTTAGATTCTGAAGACCTGGTTCAGAATGTAGCGCGGAGGAGAGTTGATTGGGACAGTCGAGGTCGGATGGACGGCGAAGGCCTGATGCGACGCGGCGACTGCCATTTGAGGCATGATTGATTGAGCCCGCAGAGTCAGCCTTGCGTGGTCCGGCGCGGCCACAATGGCCAAGGCCTGAGGCACGGCATGAGTGCAGCAGCCCTGGGGACATTCGTTGGCGGCCATCTGGCGCGCCATGGGGCAGTTCGGCCCCATGCTGGACTGGGTCATGGGACAGCCCGGGGCACAGGATGCGGCCATTCCGGACGCGCACGGCAGGCCGGCGAAAGCCGACTGCGCGGCGAACAAGACGATGACCGCAACCGCAACGAATTGAAGAAACTTCTTCATGCTCAGTCTCAAAACTATACACCGTTTGCCAGATGGTCTGTGATCTGAAACACATGGCGAAGCGCTGTGAGGATCTGAACTTAAGCAGCAAAGGGCTGTTGATTCAAGACGAGCGCCCTGTCGCATGATCCGGAAATGTGCGAAAAGAAAACCGACGTGCTTGGGTTGAGGCGGCGTACCGCGCCTTGCGATTTACTTTGCGGCGGTGAGCGCTGAGACCGGGAGGAGCATGTCTTCCTTGCGCATGACGAGGTTGGTGGCGTTGATGGTGGCGAGCTCAAAACCGTGTCCGTGGGTGATGGCGTCGGTTGGGCAGGCCTCGACACAATAGCCGCAGAAGATGCAGCGGTTGTAGTCGATGTTGTAGACCTTGGCGTAGCGCTCGGAGGACGAGATGCGGACTTCGGCGGTGTTTTCGTCGGCCTCAATGTAAATGCAGTTGGCGGGACAGGCGGCCGCGCAGAGGAAACAGGCCACGCACTTTTCAAGGCCGTTTTCGTCGCGCTGCAGGACGTGTGCGCCGCGATAACGCTGCTCAAGGACGGCTCCACGCAGAGGGCCCGGACCATCGGGATAGTTCTCAACCAGTGTGGGTTGAAGCATTTCGCCGAAGGTGATGCTCATGCCCTTGGCGATGCCGGCTAAGTTGCGCACGATGGACATAGAGCTAGTATACGATGAAGGCGAGGAGAGAATCACCATGCGGATGGGCGTTTGGGCGGTTTTGGTGCTGGGATTGAGCGTGGGCACGGCAGGCGCGCAGTCGGCGGGCAACCAGGGCCAGATGGAAGGCATGGACATGGGACAGGGCCAAAGCCAGCCAAAAACCAAAGATGCGAGCGCGGGGATGGACATGGGCCATTGCGGCGGCATGGGCCACTGCATGGGGATGAGCGGCGCATCGGTGATGCAGGGGAAAGGCATGCCTCCGCTGGCGGCCGGGGCGATGCGCATCACCTATAACGGAAAACTCTCTGACTGGACGCTGGCCGCACTGGCCGCGGTGCCGCACAAGACCATCACCGTTTACAACGAGCACACCAAGGCGACTGAGACGTATTCCGGAGTGCCGCTGATCGATCTGGTGACCAAACTGGGCGTGGCCAGCCAACCTCATGGCAAGGACCTGGCGATTTACCTTGAGACGATCGGAACGGACGGCTACAAGGCGGTGTACTCGGTAGGCGAAGTGAATCCTGACGTGCATGACGGCACTGTGCTTGTGGCCGACAGCGAGGATGGCAAGCCGATTGGCGCCGATGGGCCTCTGAAGCTGGTGGCGACCGGCGAGAAGCGTCCGGCACGCTGGGTACGCAACCTGGTGGGCGTGCGGGTTCTGACGGCGGAATAAGAAAGCAATTAAAACGCGGACTGGTTGTTTAAACGCTACCGGCCAGTGCAGGCATTCCCTCGGCGGCTAAAGCCCCAAGTTTTGTGCGCTTTCTTCGGCACGGCTAAAGCCGTGCCCTTTCAAGAACCGATCAAAGCAACGAATTCAAGAGGCGCTCAATCTGCCGGGCCGGAGACTGCCTGGTGAAGGTTAGGCTGCGTCCGACGGCGCAGCGATGCGAGCGGTGCGCAGAAAATAACTTTACATCGATAAGCAAAAGAGGATACAAGTGGTCAGGCTCTGACCGTCGCATTTCCCCTTCTTCAGGCCCTTCCCCGCTAGCGACGATTGAGCCAATCAGAATCAACAAATCAGGAGGAAAAGAAAGATGAGAAAGATCACCCGCCTGTTTCTGGGAGTGTCTCTTGCGGTTTCCGGTATCACGATGGCCGTAGCGCAGGACCAAGCAGCCGCACCCATGCATCCGCCGAAGTACATCCAGGTCACGGTGGAATACACCAAGCCCGGCAAGGGCGGACTCGCACACGACAAGACAGAGAGCGCATTCGTGGCTCAGATGGCGAAGCTCAAATTCCCGATCAATTACTGGGCCTTCAACTCCCTGTCGGGCAAGCCGCGAGCGATCTACATCTCGGGATTCGACTCGTTTAGCGAACTGGGCAAAGCCAACAAGATGTTCGATAACCCGGGAGTGGGAGCATCGATGGAGCCCCTTAACGTGGCGGATGGCGAGCTTCTTGAGGACTCAAAATCGATCATCTTCAGCTACGACAAGGATCTGAGCTTGCGGCCGGGGCCAGACTTGCTCCACATGCGCTTTCTCGAAGTGGACATCGTCCATGTAAAGGAAGGCCACATCAAGGAATTTCGCGAACTGGCGAAGATGTGGGTCGACAGTTATGGAAAGGCGGGCTCGGCCTTCCACTGGGATGCTTTCCAGGCTCAGTACGGCGAAGAAGCAGGCTACTTTGTCTTTCTGACTGACGACAAGTCGATGGATGATTTGGACGCCGAATCCGCGGATGGCGACAAGTTTGTTGCAGCGCTGACCGACGAGCAGAAAAAGAAGCTGCGGGAACTGCGCGAAGCTGCGATCGATGAGGATCGCACGGAGCTCTACTACGTGAACCCGGCGCAGAGCTATGTACCGGATTCGTTCATCAAGGCCGATCCCGGCTTCTGGAAGCCTAAGTCGGGAGGGGCGAAACCAGCGGCCAAGGCGGCGACGGACGACAAGAAGGCGAAGCCCTAGACGCTCACGAAAAGCGGAACGAGAAGCGGCCCCGGCATTGTGCCGGGGCCGCTTTTGCTTTTTCGGTGTGGACGCTTCATTTCAGGCCGTGAGGCGGGAGGGCTTGGGGCGCGGTGGGTGCGCAGCGTGCTGGCGGTCCTGGTTTTGACGGCGCAGTAGCTGCGTACCCATAGGCGTGAATCCGCGGCATGGCTGCGGAGACCTGGGAAACACTAGGACTTCGGGTGTTCGTCCTTCTTTTGCTCAGGCGCCTGGTGTTGCTGTTGTTGTTGTGGGGCCTGGCGTTGCTGTTGCTGTTGCGGGGCGGCCTGGCGCTGTTGCTGCGGCGCCTGGCGTTGCTGCTGCTGCTCTTGTTGCGCCTGACGTTGTTGTTGTTGTTGCGCCTGTTGCTGCTGTTGTTGCTGGGCCTGGCGCTGTTGTTGTTGCACCTGTTGCTGCTGCTGTTGTTGGACCTGACGCTGCTGCTGCTGTTGTGCAGCCTGACGTTGCTGTTGCTGTTGCGGCACCTGTTGACGCGACTGTTGTTGAGGCGCTTCACGCTGCTGCATTTGTGGCGGCGCCTGGCGTTGCTGCTGTTGCGGAGCGATCTGGCGCTGCTGCTGCTGTTGCGGAACCTGTTGCCGCGACTGTTGCTGCGGGGCAATCTGGCGCTGTTGCTGTTGCTGCGGAGCCTCTTGACGCTGCTGCTGCGGAGCGGCCTGATTGCGCACCGGCACTTGGGGAGGAACCTTGATGTTGCGATCGGCCGCGAGGGGCTGGCTGACGGCTACATTGGTCGGGCGTCCATGGTTGGTATTGGCAAACTGTGCGCGGTTGGTGCTGGCAGCTTGCTGATTCTGCTGCTGGGCCCTCATGGGTGCGGTGTGAGGCTCACGCAGCGCAGCCAATTCGGCGGGCCTGGTTCGCGCCTGGATTCCACCCTGTCCGCCGTTGAAGCTGACGCGTGCGCCGCCGCCACCGCCACCAATAGAGCGGCTGTAGACGTTGTGCACGACGTTGCGGTTGATGTTGTTGACAGAGCTGTTGTAGTTGAAGTGGCCTCCGCTCCAGTAGCCGCCCTCGTAGCCGAAGCCGATGTAGCCGAAGCCGTAGTTGATGCCACCATAGTAGCCGACGTGCCGGCCCCAGTGGCCGCGATAGAAGCCATAGCGGTGATTCCAGAAGCCCCAGTAGCCGGGAGTCCAGAGTGCGCCCTCGTAAGGAGCCTCAACCCAGGCGCCGGGAACCCAGTAATAACCCATGGGAGCCCAGGCCCAATAGCCGGGTGTCCAGATGTAGTTGTCGCCGGGATCCATGGGCTGATCGTAGTAGGGCAAAGGCGGTGGAGGTTGCGTGGCATAGGCTTCCGGCTGCTCACCGTAACCCGGATCGTAGGAAGACTGATCTTGCGGTTGGGGATCGGCGTACCCCTGATCGGGAGGCGGAGGGCTCTCCTGTGCGGGGTTTGAGGGAGTGGCGGCGGACGCGGTCTCCTGATTCCCTGTGTTGCCTGAAGGCTGAGCCAGATTGGCGTTTGCCGGATCCGAGGACTGGGCCGAATCCGCGCTTGCCTGGGCGGAGTTGCTATGGCACGCGGAAGTGGAAAGCAAGGTCGTCGCGGCAACCAGCGGTATGAAGAAAAATCTCGAAAGGTATTTCATGTTTACACCCCGTTCGACATGGATGCTATCGGGGTGGAACGGCACATGGCTGGCCACTTTTGACCATCGCAGGCTGACGCCTGCAAGGACCTGGGCGCTACGGCTCAGCGCGATGCAACCTCAATGCTTCGCGTGCGGTAGCGCCATCTGACCGTGGTTGTTGGCCGGGGGTGTGGTGACGGGCTTGCGCTCGGGGGCGGGTGGAACAAGTTTGCGGCAGAGGGCCGAGTCCTGGCCGCGCTGGAGGTCGGGAATGGCGTCCTGGGCGCGGCATATGCGCAACTCCATGGCGTCAGCATCTTTGCCGGCGAGAGGGAGCGAGCGCTCGAGGCCGCTGAAGGGATCAACATCGTAGCGGTAGACGTAGTCGTCAGCGGGCTTTCCGTTGTCGTGGTCGAAATGGCTCCAGGTGGCGACGAACTCGCGGCCATTGGGCTCGGCGATGCCGGCGTAGGCCTGCGACCATTGGATGCCGGCAGGCTGGTTGGAGCTCCACATGGGGACGCCCTGGCCGCCTTGAATCCAGCGTGCCGTCCAGCGGTGCTGCTTGAGGTCGTAATAGAAGGAAGTGAAGTAGGTATTGGCTGCGCAGTCGCGGCAATTGTCGTAGAGCACGGCCAACTCTTCCGGCGCGCCGTCGGCAAAGCGCATCCAGTCAAGCCAGCGCAGATTGGCGCCACTGATGACCGGCGCCACGATGTGGTTGGTGAGCGAGACACTCCATACAGAAAAGGAATCGGCATTGGCTGCCGACTGCGGGTTGGCGCGATTGGTGGTGACGACGAGGGCGGCGTCGTACTCGACGGCGATTTCGCGAATGGCCGTCCAATCCTCGACGGCGAGCGAGCGCGTGACCCAGACAATCGTGTCCTGGTCTTTTTGGGAGTGGAAGTTGACCCAGCGGAAGTTATCCGGGGCCTGCTGGGCTGCGAGGGGGAGCGCGGCGGCCAGTGCGGCGATAAGAACGGCGACCGGGCGGAGTGATACACGACGCATGAGTCTAGTTTAATGGTTTGGGCGCGGCCGCAGCGAGTTGGGCAAAGCGTTTGTCTGAGAGAACCCTCAAGGGCAGGGGAGCCCCACGGATCATGAACTGTCCGTGGAGTCCCCTCCATCCGGGGCGCATCTAAAGCCGCGCACAGATGCGGCGCCTCAGCAAGTGAGCGGGTTCCATTCAGAGCCCTGTTGCCCGTGTTCGTTTTGCCCAGTGCCAGTACCCAAACCAGAATCCTGCAGCCGCAGCCCAGCATGCGCCTGCAAGCGAAGGCAGATCGCGCAGCATCATCCAGGAGGGGAATCCGCCGTGACCGCCGTCGAACCAGAAGGTGAATGGCGCGACGGTGCAGGCGATGGCAAAAGCCAGATTCATGTTGCGGTTTGCCAGTGCGCGCCGAGCCTTGCCAAGCGCATCCAGCTCTGCTGCGACCTGCGTGCCGGCACTTTGCCGGGCAAAGTTGATGGCCAACTCAGGGTGAGCGGCCACATAAGCCTCCACGATTTTGCGCGTGTCGGGGCTGGCTGATTGCGACATGTAAAGGCCCATCAGGTCCATTGCAACGTCGTTGCTGATTTCGCAGTTCATTTTTACGACCTCCATGTTGGTTTGCTATTTTCTCGCCATCATCAAACGAATTCTGGCGCGATAGACTTTGATTTTTGCGGCTCCGACGCTGATTCCATGGCTCGCGGCGATTTCCGCGTAGGATTTCCCTTCGAGCGTTCTCTCGAACAGGACCAGGCGATCGATTCCGGGCATCCCTGCGGCGGCCGCGAGCACCCTTGCAAGCTCCGTTCGCGCGCCGAGCGATTCCTCCATGCGCGCATTCACGGGTGCAACATTTTCTTCGAGCGGTTCACTCCGAGCGTCGCGGCGCACCGAATCCCGATGAAGATTGCGGACAACCGTCAGCAGATAGCTCCGCAGCGTAGCGGCCTGAAGGCGATCGGTTGCGGCCCACGCGCGGAGGAACGTTTCTGA
>CAVXVM010000092.1:0-12850 GCA_963765025.1 uncultured Acidobacteriaceae bacterium
ACCGCCGTACATGCGGAGCGTGTTCGACGTAGATGTCATGAAAGTTCATCATCGGTATTCGGATAAGGTACGCATCAAGGGGACAAAAGTTACATCCTCTTGCGGAATGAGCCAAAAAGCTTCTGGCTCCTCCCGTTCACAAGGTATATTGCGAGCAGTGGTTTCCCCGCCCGAGAGGACAAGTCAAGGTGCGCCGTTTCCCTTTTCCGTCACTGGTTACTCGTGTGCACTTGATGGTCGCGCTCCCCTGCTTGTTGCTTTTGGTGGCGCTGCCGGCCAGCGCGCAAAAAGAGATTGTGACCGTCCCCAGTTGGCACGTGCATGACGGCGACAATCCGGCTTGGGCCAGCGAGGATTTTGATGATTCCGAGTGGGCTGTGATTCCTTATCGCGAGCTGACCAGAAACGGATACGAAGGCGGATTTCACTGGTATCGAGCGACGGTTCAAGTGCCAGACGACTTTGCTGGCCAAGAGCTTGCCGTCGGCATTGACCCTCTCCCGGAAGTCTACGACGTGTTTGTGAATGGAACTCCGGTAGGACACTGGGGTAGCTGGGAGCCGAAGCCACAAGGGCCATTCCCGCGGCACCTTGCCTTTGCGATTCCGCCGGGGCTGGTGAAAGGTTCAACGGCACATATCGCGATTCGCCGCTGGAATGGCGGGGCCGGCTACTTTTGGTTGACGTTCGACGTGTCGGGCTACTTCCGCTTCCCGCATGACCCGAAAATTGGATCGAGACTTGCCATCGAAGCGTTGGAACGCCTGCATCCCGCGGCGGGGGCGATTCAGGTAATGCCCTGGACTTTGACCTATGTCATCTTCCTGTTTGCCGCCGCCATCAGCTTCGTACTCTTCAGCGTGCAGCGACGCAAACCGGAATACTTCTATCTTGGGGTCTATTGCCTACTGTCTGGAGCACCGCCGCTGATTGCGACGCCGATGGTCACCAGCAACTCCATCATGGCTCAATCGTGGGGACCGGTGCTCGCGATGTTCCTGAGCATTTTGCGCGAGTCCTTCTCGCTTCTCTTTCTCGCGTACCTTTGCCCACGCTTCAAGAAAATCCTGCAAGTGGGTGCGGTTCTTTGCGCCATCTTCGCACTGGCAGCCGCGCTCACGGTGGGGACGCAGTCTGCAGCTATAGGCACGGTCTGGACGTGGGGAAGAAGCTACTGCTCGGTTATTTTCGACCTTGTTGCTGTGTGGGGTCTTTTCCAGGACCGCAGGCGGGACTCGTTCGCCATCGCCACTTGCCTGATGCTGAGCGCTGTGGCTTTTAGCTGGGCAAACTCCACGCCGCAGCTTCAAACGTGGGCGCCCATGCTCTACCGGCCCATCGGCATTGCAGCCGGACCTTTCACGATCGACATTCGCACGGTGCCCAGCATCCTTTTCGTCTTCGTCACGCTGATCGTGCTCTATCTGCGCTACCGCGATGAGCAGGCGCGCCAGGCGGCGATCAGTCAGGACCTTGCCGCCGCACGTCGCATGCAGGAGCTGCTGCTGGCAGGCAGTGCTGAGAAGCCTGCGGGCTTTGCCGTGGATGCAGTCTACCGGCCCGCGCGCGAGGTAGGTGGCGACTTCTACCGCACGGTGCCGCTGGAAGACGGATCGCTGTTGGTAATCCTGGGCGATGTGAGCGGCAAAGGCCTGGACGCGGCCATGCTGGTGGCCGTCATCCTCGGCAGCCTGGCCAACGAGACGCACCGCAGCCCCGCGTCTTTGCTGGCGTATCTGAACCGGGCCGTGATGGGCCGCACCGGTGGCGGATTCATTACCGCATGCTGCGCGCGCTTCTATCCCGACGGACGCGTTGTCCTTGCCAACGCCGGGCAGATCTCGCCCTATGTTGACGGACAGGAACTCGAACTTGCGATTGGACTACCACTGGGCATCAGCGCCGACGCAGAGTACACCGAGACGGAGACCAGATTGGACGGAGAGGTCACGTTCGTTTCCGACGGCGTTGTTGAGGCGTCGAACGCGAGCGGCGAACTGCTCGGCTTCGACCGCATGGGCGCGCTGACATCCAAACCGGCGGAAGAGATTGCCGAAACGGCGCAGCAGTGGGGGCAGGACGATGACATTACCGTGGTGAAGGTGATGCGGATCGCGAAGGTCGCGCCGGTGCCGGCGTGAGATGAGTGCTGATTTTCCGTCCTGATAAAAGGCGCGAGTCGGAGTTGTTCCTATCCCACCCATCCCGGCAAACAGCGCCGGGATGGATGGGGCGCCCGGCTTCTTATCGAACCTTAGCTGCAGCCGTTCCTGTCTTTTGATGCGGCAATCGGATTTCAACGGTGAATTGCATCCATTCGATCTTTCCAAGTTTTTCGTCGGTCGGATCCAATGCATGACTGACCCGTGAATCTGTAATCCAAAGACGACCTGTTCCAAGCTGTGAGCTGCCAAGATCAGCGAGTGCTTTGTTGTATTCCTTCTCCGTCCAGTTGTAGGGCCAGAGAACGATCTCGAGTCTCCTTGACTCGATGCGATAATCCTTGCAAGTCGTCACGAAGCTGAATACGCGCGGCGACTCAGAAACTTCGGTTTCTGCTGTCCAATCGTAACTTGTGTCGATTTCGAGATCATTGTGGCCGCGAAAGGGCGAAGTCACCACAGTTGCGAAAGATCCCAAATCGTCACAAATGCCCTCCGGTTGCTTTGGAGATACGTCGATAGTCCACTTGCCGTCAGAGGGTGATTGATCGTCGGGTTCTACTTTAAGATCGAATGCGAGATTGCCATTGAGATCCTTGTGAAAACTCTGACCCGCGGAAACTTTTCCCGAGAAACAAATTGCACCGGAAGAGCAGACTGGCTTGTTTTTATCGATCGGCTTTTGTGGCAAAGCACAGGCATTTTGTGCACAGGTTGCGACGATACAGACGAACGCAATGGATAGGGGCCTGCTCATGATTACGGACTTTTCCCCTTGAACTTCTCTAGAGACCCAACTTGGCCCACATTGCATCCACTTTGGACTTGGTCACCGTGTCCATCTCAATCATCGCCGGCCACGGACGGTTGAAGCCTTCAGCCTTCCATTTGCGGGTGGCGTCGACGCCCATCTTCGATCCGAAGTTGGGCAGGCGCGAGGCGTGATCGAGCGAGTCGACGGGGCCAAGCGTGAATTGGATGTCACGCTCGGGATCGATGTTGTCGGTAACGCGCAGCACCACTTCGCCGATGTTCTGTACGTCGCAATCTTCATCGACGACGATGATGATCTTGGTGAACATGGCCTGGCCGAGCGACCAGATGGCGTTCATGACCTTGCGCGCCTGGCCCGGATAGCTTTTCTTGATCGACACCAGCATGAGGTTGTGAAAGACGCCTTCGACGGGCAGATGAATGTCGACGATTTCGGGGATGGTCATCTTCATCGCAGGCAGAAAGATGCGCTCGACAGCCTTGCCCATCCACGCGTCTTCCATGGGCGGCTTGCCGACAATCGTCGCCGCGTAAATCGGGTCTTTGCGATGGGTGATGCAGGTGAGGTGGAAAACGGGGTACTCGTCGGTGAGGGTGTAGAAGCCGGTGTGGTCGCCGAAGGGGCCCTCGGTGCGCAGCTCGCCCAGCTCGACGTAGCCCTCGAGAATAATTTCGGCGTTGGCGGGGACTTCAAGGTCGACGGTTTCGCACTTGACGATTTCGACGGGCTTGCCGCGGAGGAAGCCGGCGATCATGAACTCCTCGACTTCGGGCGGCGCGGGCACGATGGCGGAGAAGGTGGTTGCGGGATCGGTGCCGATGGCGACGGCTACTTCAAGACGAGAGCCTTTCAGATTGCCCATGGCGACCTGCGGCAATCCGCCGATGGGTCCGTCGGGAATGGCGACGGCGCCTCCGGCTGATTCGGCCATGGCGGCTACTCTTGCGGTGAGCGGATCCGCATCGGCTGAGGCAGCGGCCGCGTTGCGCAGGGCTTCGCGGTAGTGCTCGGCGGCGACCTTTTGACGCTGCCAGTGCATGCCTGTGGTTTGTCCGTCGTAGACCTGCATGCGGTACATGCCGATGTTGCGCTTGCCAGTGCGCGGGTCGCGCGTGTGGACGCAGGGCAGCGTGATGAAGCGGCCACCGTCGAGCGGCCAGCACTTGAGAATCGGAAACTGATTGAGGTCGAATCCTTCTTTAATGATGACCTCTTTGCAGGGCGCGTCTTTGGCGCTGACTGTTTTGGGGAAGGCAGAGGTAAGTGCGCCGAGCTGCGGCAGCATCTTGAGCTTGTCGAAGAGGCCCTCAGGAGCCTTCATGTTCATCAGGCCCTTGATGCGGTCGGCGATCTGTTCCAGATTGTCAACGCCGAGGGCCATGGCCATGCGGCGCTCGCTGCCGAACTGGTTGATGAAGACCTTGTGGCCGGGGTGCCCCGAGATGTTTTCAAACAGGAGGGCCGGACCGCCGGCAGAATACTTCTCGGTTCCCTTCGCGGCAACGGCGGATGGGGAGCCGATTTTGCTGGCGCGATCCGTGATCTCGGTAATTTCGAGCTCAGGCGAAACTTCCTCACGAATGCGCTTGAGTTCGCCGTTTTTTTCGAGGGTTTTGATCCAGTCGCGCAGATCGTCGAAGGCCAAGAGTTTGCTCCCATGCGGCAAAAGCCGCAATCAACCCTTTAGCTTACAGCGTCGCGTCTGCAATGCGCACGAAACCTGCATCGGTGACGGTGTCGAGAGGAAAGCCGAGTCGCTTCCACTCGTCGTAGCCGCCGCGCAGCGGGCGCACGCGCTCAATGCCAAGCTTGTGGAGGGTGAGGGCGGTTTTGGCGGCGGTGGCTTCGCTGGGACAGGTGCAGAAGAGGACGACGTCGCGGTCGCGCGGGATCTCGTTGTGACGCTGGGCCAGCAGTTCAGGAGAAAAGTGGAGAGCGCCGGGCAGCGTGTGCGGATCGGGCAGAAATTCCAGCGGATGGCGGAGATCGACGATGTAGACCGACTCGCCGGCATCGAGCTGACGTTTCAGTTCTACGGGCTCTAGGCGAGCTGCGGCGAGCTCGCTGAGGACCATGCGGCGGCGGATAAGGCGGGCGACGAAGAAGCTGATGACGGCCAGGACGAGCAGCGCGCCGGAAAAGCGGCCGACCCAGTCAAGAACTCGAGTGTCACGCTTGAGCAGGTCGCCGAACAGGCGACCGGCAAGCAGCAGTGCTCCCACCCATAAGGTCGCACCAATGCCATCAAAGAATACAAAGGAGCCAAAGCCCATGCCGTTTTCGCCGGCGACCGGCGGGGCCAGCGTGGCGAGGCCGGGAATGAACTTGGCGAACATGAGGGTGACGCCACGACGGCGGCCGAAGGAGTCCTGGGTTTTGCGTACGCAGGTGGTGGGCTCGAGCGACAGCTTGCACAGGATTCGGAGGACGTGGTGGCCGTACTTGCGGCCGACCAGGAACCAGGCGCAGTCTGCCGAAAGCGAAGCGGCTACGCCGACGGCAAGAGCCAAGGGAAAGCTCAACAGATGGTCGGCCGAGAGCGCGCCGGCAGCCAGAAGAATGGGCGTGGCCGGTAGCGGAATGCCGATCTGCTCCACCAGAACCCAGGCGAAGAGCAGGAGGTATCCGTAGGTGAGCAGGATGTGTATCGGCAGAGCCATGGGGCAGGTTCCTGTCTTCGACAGCGGGGGTTTGGCCAGGCGGATTGGGGCTTTGAGAGAAAGCTAAATCCGCGTGGTTTCATCTTATCGGATGTTTGAGGTTGAAATTCGTTTCAATGAAAAGGCTGAGGGGAGGGCGCGCCGCAAAAAAGCCGCCCGAGGGCGGCTTTGGTTTCGGATGGCGGATCGGCGAAGGACGAATCTACTGCGAGGCGGAATCGCTTACCGGAGTGGCTGCGCTGGGCGGCCAGACTTTGGCAATCGCGGAGTCCTTCTGGGTGAAGTAGTCCTTGTCCCAGAGGTTCTTGTAGAACTCGCCAGTAAGCTCGGCGGCGCGTGGGCCAAAGGTGGGGCGTCCGCCCTCGAGGAAGAAGACCGTGACCAGGCTGCCCTGGGGCGAATCGGAGTAGGAAGCGAACCAGCCGAAGCGGGTTCCATTGTCAGAGCAGGTGCCGGTCTTGCCAAAGACGGGCAGTTCCTGGAAGTTGGCGCGGAGACGGCGGGCGGTTCCATACTCAACTGCGCCGGCCATGCCGTCCTGTAGATCGGGGACGTACTTGGCGATGTCGAGGGTGCGCTTGACCCTGGGAACCATGTGAGTGGCTTCTTCGGGGGTGGTGGGATGCTGCAGGTAGTAGAGCGTGCCACCGTTGGCGATGGCGGCCACGTAGGCGCCAAGCTGGAGCGGGGTAAGCGAGACGCCCTGGCCGAAGCTGCACATGCGGCCCACGCCGCCTTCTGAAGCGGGCAATTCCTTGTCTGGATATTCGCCGAGTTGTTCACCGGCGATGTTGTATCCAGCCAGCTCACCGAGACCGAATTGCGTGGCGTAGTGGCGAACACGGTCAAAGCCGAGTTCGCGGCCGAGCTCCTCGAAATAAAGGTTGTTGCTCTTGGCCAGCGCCTGCGTCATGTTCATGCGGAAGCCGGGAAGCTGCACCGGGGTGTCGCGCGTGACGAGGCCCTCAGAGAGAGCAGCCATGGCGACGGTGAGCTTGATGGTGGAGCAGGGCTCGGCGCCGGGCGAAAGAGCCAGCTTCTGATTGACCATGGCGAGAATGCGGCCATTGGAGGGGTCGATGACGACTGCCGTGCCGTTCATGTCGCCCAGGGCGTCAAGGGCTGCCTGGCGGACGATGGGGTCTTCGCCTGCGGTGAGGTCACCAGCGAATTGGTCGGAGCCGGCGAAAGAACTGGCCGTAAAGCGCTCGTAGTAATGATGGCGGGTGCGGTGCAGAGCAACTTGACGCGCTGTGGCCCTCGCCTGACCTCTTGCGGTGAGCTTGGCCGGCGCGGAAGATGCGGCCGTTGCACGTGTTCCAGTTGCAGTATGGGCGGCGGCGTGGTGAGTGGCAGCGTGGTGCGTCTCAGATAGATGGGGCTGCGAGGCACGGGAGTGATGGAGCGTGTGAGGGGCGTCAAGAGCGGCCGCGCCAGAACAGGCGACAGCAAACACCAAGGCCAATCCAGTCGTGCAAGCGCAAGAAAACTTCATCCGGTAATGATCCCCTCAACGACGGAATTCGTGCTGTGCGGCCACCCCAGGCGCACATCCTGCAAAAAAAGTTACAACTTTCTTATCGGCCAATGAACAAGCAATTATGAGGCCGCAGCTCAAACCCTGTTTACTATGACCCGAGAATCCGACGAACGTTGTGACTTGAATCACCCCATTACCCAAGTCACCATTTTTCATCGACCTACCGATTACGAATGTAATGTAGAAATCGATGGAATCAAGCACCAAAACAGCTAGAAACCCTCAATTTGGAACTTACTAGTACTATACAACCCCCGGAAGCGATTCCAAAATTCCCTAAAAGAGGGATTACGCTGGCGGAAAATTCCTCCGCCAGAATTGGCTAAAACTGCAAACGGCGCAAAAACGCGGGAACATCGAGGTCTCTCTGCTCGGCCTCGCTGGCCTGCGGAAAAAGGGCCTCGGGTTCGGCGGCCGGCTGGTCTTGAACCGGCTGGACCTGGACCGGCTGAATGTTGCCCGGCTGTACGTTGAGGCCTTCAGTGAAGTCATGCGCGTATTCCCGAGGCTGGCGGGCCTGAGCGGACTCCTGCTCCATGTCCTCAAGGTGTGCGGTGGTTGCCACGGTTTCCGGTTCAGCCTCAAAGGCGCGTTCGAGCGACGCTGGACCGCCAGAGACGGTGACCGAGGTGGCGACGGCCGGTTCGGACGAGAAGAAGAACGTGGATTCGGATTTCCCTTCTTCTTCGTCTTCTTCCTCGCTCTTGAAGCGGGGCGTAGCAGGCGGAGCGGGTGCGGCGGGTTCTTCGCTCATCCAGGCGCTGGGCTCTTCAACAGGCACGGCAACCAAAGGCACTGAAACGACGGGCGCCTCTTCAACGCTGAGCATGCGCGCGCGGCGCTCGGGCATCTGGTCGCGGAAGCCGGTGGCGATGACGGTGATCTTGACCTCTTCGCCCATCTTCTCGTCGAGCACGGCGCCGAAGATGATGTTGGCGTCTTCGTGAGCGGCCGACTGGATGAGGGTGGAGGCTTCATTGACCTCAGAGAGCTTGAGCGAGCTTGATCCGGTGATGTTGATGAGGATGCCGCGCGCGCCGTCGATAGCGCCGGCCTCAAGCAGCGGAGAAGCCATGGCGGCCTGCGCTGCTTCAATGGCGCGATTGGCGCCGGAGCGGACGGCGGTGCCCATGACGGCGTGGCCCATGCCGGCCATGGTGGTTTTTACGTCGGCAAAGTCGCGGTTGATGATGCCAGGGATGGTGATGATGTCAGAGATTCCCTGCACGCCCTGGCGGAGCACGTCGTCGGCGATGCGGAAACTCTCAAAGAAGCCGGCGTCTTTGGCCACTGCGAGCAGCTTTTCGTTGGGAATGACGATCATGGTATCGACGCTGTCGATGAGCTCTTTGAGGCCGCGCTCTGCCTGCTGCAGGCGGCGCTTGCCTTCGAACGCGAACGGGCGGGTGATGACGGCGACGGTGAGTATGCCCATCTCGCTGGCCAGCGAGGCAATGACGGGAGCAGCACCCGTGCCTGTGCCTCCGCCCAGGCCGGCAGTGACGAAGACCATGTCAGCGCCTTCGAGGGCTTCGATAATTTTTTCAGAATCTTCAAGCGCGGCGCGACGGCCGATGTCAGGGTTTGCGCCGGCGCCCAGGCCGAGGGTGAGCCTGACGCCGAGCTGCAGCTTGATGGGAGCCTGCGACAGCTTGAGGGCCTGCACGTCAGTATTGGCGGCGATGAATTCGACGCCTTCCATGCGTGCCTGGATCATGCGGTTGACCGCGTTGCCACCACCGCCGCCTACGCCGATAACTTTGATGCGTGCGCCGCGCAAGGGTTCGTCGTGATATTGAATGCGCATCTCTCCGGCCTCATTTTTCTGCTCGTCCATCTCGGCTCGAACCTCCTGATTGATGGTCGTACACAAGTACGGCTAGTACGTGGCTGCAAACATGGCGCGCAGCCTGGCGCGCAAACTGCGGTCTTCAGCCGCGCGCGTGGCGCGGGTGCGGTGAGCGTACAAGATCATACCGATGGCTACGGCAAAACCGGGATGCACCAACTGGCCGGGCATGTGGGAGAGGCGTACAGGCATGCCCGTTCGCGCGGGGACGCGCAGCTGGCTCTCGGTTACATCCAGCATACCCGGAAGCATGGCGCCTCCGCCGGTTAAAACGCATCCGGCGCCGAGTGCTTCAACCACGCCGCCCTGGCGAAGGCTTTCCTTGACGTAGTACATGAGCTCGCGGGCGCGGGGCTCGAGGATTTCAGCAATGCTGCGCAGGCGCAACATCTGGGGCTGTGGGTTGGCGATTTCAATCTCAGCCTGTTGCGGTACGGAGGTGACCACGGCGTTACCGTACTGGCGCTTGATCTCTTCAGCCTGGGCAACGGGCATTTGCAGGCCGATGGCCAGGTCGTTGGTAAAGTGCGCGCCGCCGATGGGAACCGAAGCCGTGTGCGCGACTGCTCCCTCAAAGAAGACGACCAGATCGCTGGAATGCGCGCCGATATCGAGCAGGCAAACGCCGAGTTCGCGCTCGTCGGCCGAAAGTGTGCACTCGGCGGCGGCAATGGACTCAAGAATGCCTTCCGACACTTCAAGGCCGGCGCGATTGGCGCAGGTGACGGTGCTTTGCAGCGCGCTGCCGGAACAAGTGGCAATATGCAGATCAACTTCAAGCCTGGAACCGACCATGCCGACGGGATCGAAAATGCCGGGCTGCTCGTCGAGGATGAACTGGCGCGGAAGCAGATGAAGAATTTCGCGATCTGGCGGCAGGGCAACAGCGCGCGCGCGCTCAACGGCGTTGCGCACATCGTCGCGGGTAATCTCGCGCATGCGATTACCGAATTCGAATCCGCCATTGGTGTTGAGGCCGCGAATATGCGGGCCACCAACGCCGACGGCACAGGCGTCAATGTTGATGCGCGCCGAGCGCTCGGCCTGTTCATTGGCGGCGCGCACAGCCTTGGTTGCGGGCGCAAGCTCGGCAATCAGCCCCTTGCGCATGCCTGCTGACTCGACCATGCCGTGGCCGCGATAACGCGGGACATCTTCATAGATGTCGGCCACCAGCACGCGCGTCCATGCGCTGCCGACGTCCAACACCACGATGAGGCTGTCCTGCTTCTGGGGCATCTTGTTTATTGACCTTCTGCCGCAGTCTGGCGGGTTGAGGGTGAGGGCTTTTTCTTTTCAGGATTGGCGGAAGCGGTCTTGACGGGCGCGTGCTTCTTGTCGGCGGCGGCTTTGGTCTTGGCTGCGGCTGCTTTGGCCTTGGCTGCGCTGGCCGCAGAGGGCTTTGCAGCCGAAGCAGATTTGTTGTTTGGCGTCTTTGCCGCCGGCTTTGTTGAGGCAGTCTTTGCCGGCGCAGTCTTTGCAGCCGGCGGTTTGCCTGTGGGCGCTGCTTGCAGCACGGGCGGAACAGCGGCCGGTGCGGCATCGGCGCTTGCCGTGGGCGCGGACGCAGTGGCGCCGGATGCCATTTCAAGAACAACCTGGTGATCGTAGCGCAGATCGACGGCGGCGAGCTTTGGATATTGCTGACGCCACTCGGCGATGTGCGCGCGATAGCGCTGGTAGCGCTCAAGGAAATGATCTTCGCCGAAGTGGGCGAGCACGTCAGCGCCCTGCTCGGGCATCAGCACGCGCGCATCCACGGGATCGGTGAGATCGATTTCAGAAATTTGCTCTGAGAAGTGCTGGCCGTTGGCGTCGAGCTCCGCCATCAGGCGCGCGTACATGGCCATGCGGCCCTTGCGCGACTCGGCAGGATCGCCGGGATCGATGCCGGTGACCACGGGGAAGGAATAGTGATGCGCGGCCATGGTTGCGGCCGACATGTCGAGAAGCACGCCATTGGCATCGACGAGGCCGATCTGCTGGCCATGACGCGTGAAGGCGACGGGCTGGCGCTCGACCACCTGCACACGAATCTGATCGGGGAGCAGGCGCATGACCGTGGCGCGCTCGACCCAGGGAATGGCCTCAAGCTGCTTGCGCCGCTCGTTGATGGGTACAAAGAAGATGTTGCGGCCGATGTCCTCACCGAAGACGGGGAGCAACTCGGCGCGCGTAACCTCAGTGAGTCCGGCGGCCTGGATGTGGCTTGCGCCGGCGATGCGGAAGCGGGCGTCGCGTTCAAGATAGGTTCTGGCGAGGACGACCACGGTGCTAAATCCGGCGACCACGATGAGTGCGCCAAGCCCAAGAAAGACGCGGCCCGCAGTGCTGGCTGGACGCCACCAGCGACCACGCTCTTTCGCGAGACGCTTGCGTGGGGCATCGTCGTCGTCCGGGTCTTGCATTTCGAAGGGCATGCCGGGGAGTGCACGTCCAGTGCGGGGCAGAGGTTGCTGCACTCGGCGGAAGCGCGAGTCGGCGGGCTGTTCTTCCTCGAAGATGAGAGGCCGAGATGTGGTATTCCCTTGATTTTTCACACGCGCGCCCGGGCCGATAGATAGACCAGATTTCACTATAGCCCGGGGGTTGGCAGGTGTTTTCCGATGAAGAAACGTGGGGAATCCGTTGCGTTAACGGGCGAAAAGATGAAGAAGTGCGCCAGAGATTTCAGCTTGAAGCACAATGGCTGTCGCTGCGGGCCGAAATCATGTTTCCGCTAGCGCTCAGAAAGCGTCTTGAGGATCTGCGGCGCGAGTTGGCTGACGTTGCCTGCGCCGAGGGTGAGGATGAGGTCGCCAGCGTGGGCCTGGGCGGCTACGGCGACGACAGCCGCGGGGAAATCGGGAGCGAACTGGACGTGGGGCCCCGTGATTTTTTCCGCAAGGCGCTCGGCCGTTACGCCGGCGATGGGCTCCTCGCTGGCGGCGTAAATGGGCAGCACAATGACCGAGTCCGCATCAGCAAATGCGCCGGCGAACTGATCCATCAGATCGAGCGTTCGTGAGTAGCGGTGAGGCTGAAAGACGACGTGAATCTTTTTGTGTCCACATTCGCGGGCGGCGGCCAGGGTGGCGCGAATCTCGGTGGGATGATGGCCGTAGTCGTCGACGACGGTAATTCCGTTGGCCGTGCCGCGATGCTGAAAGCGGCGATCGACGCCGCGAAAGTGGTTGAGTCCTTCAACGATTTTTTCCGCGGGAACTTCAAGCTGGTGAGCGATGGCGACTGCAGCCGTGGCATTGAGCACATTGTGGCGGCCGGGCACGTGGAGTTCGAAGGGGCCCATGGGTCCGGCGGTGGTGTGCACGAAGAAGCGCGCGAATCGCCCCTCGACAGCTTCGAGAAACTCGAGCCGATAATCCGCCTCAGCGGCGACGCCATAGGTGAGCACGCGGCGGCGCGCGCGGGGAAGAATCGCCTTGAGCAGCCCGTTGTCGATGCAGGCGGTTACCGCTCCGTAGAACGGGACGCGATCCATGAACTCGAGAAAGGCGCGTTCCACATCGGCCATGTCGCGATAGCAATCCATGTGTTCGCGGTCGAGGTTGGTAACGACGGCGAGGATGGGCGAGAGCTTGAGGAAGGAACGGTCGCTCTCGTCGGCCTCGGCAACGAGGTACTGTGTGGTGCCGAGGCGGGCGTTGGAGCCGAGCGCATCCACACGTCCGCCCACAACGACGGTTGGATCGAGGCCGCCGGCAGCGAGCACTGAAGCCACCATGGACGTGGTTGTGGTTTTGCCGTGCATGCCGGCGATGGCGATGCCGTACTTGAGACGCATGAGCTCGGCAAGCATTTCACCGCGATGGATGACGGGGATTTTGCGGGCGTGGGCTTCCACGACTTCAGGATTGGAAGCGC
>CAVXVM010000093.1:0-11911 GCA_963765025.1 uncultured Acidobacteriaceae bacterium
CTCACCTACCTAATACGGGCCACGGGTTCCCATGTGCCTGTGGTTTGCATTGCCGCCTCGTCGGGCCATCACGACTCCTTTGCGGATGCGACCTTCGCCCTCGGCTCAACCGACCTGTTGACAGGAATGGGCGAGCTGCTCAAAGGCTACACGAGATTGCGGGCGCTGCCGGCGATCCTGTACGGTACCGCATCGTGAGAAGTCACAGCACGGAACCCAAAAGATTGAGGAAGAAGGCGGTCATGGAAAATCCTGGCGGCAGGAGTCATTTAGAGGGGCACGCCGGCTGTTCGAGCGCGGATCTCTCTCACGAAGAAGCGGCGCCCGGTTTCAAGGGCAGCCTGACCCCGATTTACCCACTCTCGAATCAGGGACTGCGATGGAATCACGCCGGGGCGGAGTGGCGATCCGGGGAGTTCTACAAAGGCCTTCAGCCGAAGGCGATGGGAGAGTTTGAGTCGCTTGCCGCACCGTTTTCCTGCGACGCGGACACGGTGATCTTCACGGAGGAACAGGAAGCGCTTAGCGTCCATTTCTTGTTGGAGGGACGGGTGAAACTCACTAAGAACTCCAGCGAGGGCAAGCGGCTGATGCTGGGAATTGCCGGACCTGGAGAAATCCTTGGGCTCGCCGCCTCGATCTCCGGTTGTTCACACGTGATAACCGCCGTTGCGCAGTACCCATGCAAGCTTACTGCGTTCCCACGCTCCACTTTTCTCGACTTTCTGCTGCGCTACCCGGTTGCCTGCCAGAACTCTGCGCGCTTGTTGGGTATGGAGTACAAGCGGGGATGCGCACAACTCCGGATTCTTGGGCTCACGTTTACCGCTTCGACGAAGCTGGCAATGCTCTTGCTGCAATGGAGCGCAGAGGGTCAGCGGACTGGGCAGGGCTCGCGAATCCACTGCTCGCTCACACACGGAGAAATCGGCGAATACATTGGCGTTTCCCGGGAAACCGTCAGCCGAAACCTTGCCGATTTCAAGAATCTCGCACTTGTCGAACAGCATGGTTCAACCTTCCTGATTCCGAGCCTTCGTGCTTTGGAGGCATATGCAGGAGTGGCTGAATACTGAAGGGGGGCCAATGGAATTGCATGGAGTCAACGTCAAGGTCGGCGATCGCGCAATCATATCGAGGCCGGCCTCAATGGACCGCTATGCAGAGCGCATCGAAAGGTTGTCCACGGTAACGGCCGTTCGCCCTCAGTCGTTCGACGCTGGCGGGCTTTGCTTCCGCTACGACGGAAGAGAGTGGAGCGGACATAATCGTGTTGAATTGATCCCGCAAGAGGAGGAGGAAATTGAAAATCGCCTTCGGGCTGCGGCCCGTGAGACGGAACTTCTTGAACGTGCGGAGCGGGGGAGGGATGACATCATTCTGGCCTTCGTGCTGAGCCGGATCCATGAGAAGCGCTGGCTCAAGCTGGGCGTCGAAGAGTTAAAGCGGATCGCCGTGCTGCACGGAATCACGTCTCCGAAAGCAGAAGCCCTTGGATCGTCATTCGACCAGCTTTCGTCTTTGCCAGTGGTCGAGCCTTCGGAAGCGTGAACGAAGAACAGTCGCAGACAGGATGAGGTGCGTGGGTCTGGAGACCCGCGCTACGGTTCCCACCAGGCAACATTTTACGGTTCCCACCAATCGAGCAGTTGCAGACGCGGGTAGTAGAGGGCGGTGCGGAGTTGCGCCTCTGCGCCGTGGAGCTTGCGCAGCACCTGGGCGTAGGCCTCAAGCTGGGGCGCGAAGCTCGCGCGGAGGCGAGGCAGTGCGGCTGCGGGGTCGGGCTCGTCGGCGTGGGCGGTCTTGTAGTCGACGATCCACCAGACTGTGGAGCCTTCAGTGAGCGGTGTGGGTCCGGCGCGAAAGATGCGGTCGACCTGCACGGTGCGAAGCGAGCCGGAGAGAACGCCGATCCAGCGGGCTTCAGTAGCGTCGTCGGTGTGGGGCGCGAGGATCCATCGACCGTTGGGCTCGGTTGAGGCGGCGAGAGCGAGACGGAGTGCTTCAGCGGCGAGGCTCATCGCCTTCTGAGGCTCGATGCCGGAGGCGCGGATTTGGGCGGCGATGCGAGGCTCGAACTGCTGGAGCGCGGCCCGAGCCGCGGGCCATTCGCTGGTGGCCCGGAGGTGGGCCAGTTGCTGGAAGAGGACGTGAACGGCGGTTCCCAGGGCGCGGGAGACCAACCCGCCTTCGTGGCGCTGATACAGGTCAGAAGCTGCATTGACGGAGAGTTCTTCGTATCCCACCCATTCGCCAGAATTCCAAGAAGCAGGTCCTTCGACTCGCTCCGCTCGCTCAGGATGGCTTATGGATGAGGCCCCCGGCTGGGTTCGGTAGCCAGGCGGAAGACGGCGGAGCTGGGTTGGTGGGGGCGGCGCCGGCATGACGAAGAGATCGGCTGAGGCGGCCAGCGATTCTATGGTTGCTGGCTCGGCTTCGGGCTCTTGGCCGGGTGCTGGCTGGGCTTGGCTTTCTTTCCATTGTTCGAATTGCTCGCGGATTTCCGGTTCAAGGGCGGGCCATGCCGTCTTGAGTAAACTTGGCGCGGGTTCGGCGAGGGTCCATTCGCCGTTCTTGTCCCGCCTGCAGCTTGGGCGGGCGAAGATGTGGAGCTCCTCACGGGCGCGGGTGGCGGCGACGTAGAGGATGCGGCGAGTCTCCTGGGACTCACGGTCGCGATAGACGCGATCGACCCAGGCCCGCGCGGTGCTGCGTTCGGCGCCCTTGGACTGAAGCGGCGCGACGAGGAACTCCGTGATCTGCTCTTGGCCGTCGGGGGCATTCTCGATTTCGTCAGGCAGGAGGCCGCGTTCGAGCCACGAGAGCATTTTGAAACTGCCCAGGCGGCTGCGCGCCTGAAGCTCGGGGACAATGACCACCTCAAATTCTAGGCCCTTGGACTTGTGGATGGTCATGAGCTGGACGCCAGCGTTTGCGTCGGCCTCTGGATCGGGTTGCGCGGTGAGCTTGGCGAGCGTTTCCCCAAGTGCGGGCCCGAGCAAATCCTGTTCGCCGTTGGGCAGGCTGTCGAGCGACTGCCACAAGAGATTGAGGTTGACGCGGGCCGTGGAGTCGGCGCAGGCGTCGCCCGCGAGGGCGAGCCAGAGCTGCTCAAGCCAGGTGCCGAGCGAGCGCGCTGGCTGCGAAAAGCGGATTGCGGGCGCGAGCTCCATGGCCTCAAGCAGGCGCGTCGTGGCGAGTTGGCCATCGTGGCTGAGGAGCGAAACGCGTTCCGCGAGGAGCGAGGGAACCGGACGCGCCAGGAGCTCGGGCGAGTCGGCTGATGTGAGCGTGTGCAGGTCCGCGAGCGAGAGTCCGCACCAGGGCGCGCGGAGAACGCCGAGCCAGGCGACGCGGTCGAGGGGATTGAGCACGGCGCGGGCGAGAGCGAGCGCGTCGAGAACTTCAGGGCGCGAGGACAGCTCTTCAAGATCGACGGCGCGGAAGGGGATGCCGGCCTTGCGGAGGGCCAGAGCGATGGGAGCCAGGGCGTTGCGGGTGCGTCCGAGCACGGCGACGCGGTACTTGGATCCCGCCTGCTTGGCCTGTTTGATTCGTTCGGAATGGCTGCGGATGAGCTCCACGATCTCGTCGATCTGCTCGGATTTGAGGTCTTCGCGCTCCTCGATCTTGTCGGCATCATCTGCTGTGAAACGTTTGGTTTGCGGCTGAAACTCGAGATGAAGCTTGAAAGGTTGCGGGCCTGAAGAGGATTGAATGCGGGCGGGGTCGGCTGGGGTGAATTCGATGCCGCTGCCGTCATCGACCGCGAAGATTTCCTTGAAGTTTTGGTTGAGAGTTTCCACCAAAGAAGCTGAGGTGCGGAAGTTTGAGGTGAGGCCTACGGAGTCGAAGAGGAGTGGTTCCGCGCCGGCGATCTCCAGGCCCAGCGATTTGACGCGCGGGAAGAGCTCAGCGTCGGCGTCGCGGAAGAAGTAGATGGACTGCATCGGGTCGCCTACGACGAAACAGCTGCGGCCTTCGGGTTGGGGCCAGGCGGCGATAAGGGAACGAAGCAGCGCGTGTTGGCGGCGGCTGGTGTCTTGAAATTCGTCGACGAGCAGGTGGTGGATGCCGTCGCCAATAGAGAGGGCGGCGTCGGTGGGCTGCCCCTCGGGGGACTGGAGGACGCCGAGTGCGGTCTGCGCGACCTGGGTGTAGTCGACCGCGCCGGTCTCGGCAAAGACAACGTGGAGTTCGGCTGCGGCGCGGCGAAGCAGCGTGAAGCTGGCGCGGACAATCTGCCAGTCGTCCTCGGAGTAGCGGGTCGGCGGGAGAGAGCGGACGGCGGCAAGAGCGGCCTCGAGGCCGGGAACGTCGGAGAGGCGCGCGATGAGATCGAGGATCTGCGCCTTCTCCTGCTTGCGATCCGCCGGAAATCCATTAGCCTTTGTCACCTGTTTTCGGAACGTGCCGCTGAGAGCGAGGAGGAGTTCGGCCAGGCAGAGATAAGCCTGGAGTGCCCCTTCCAAAGCGTCGAGGTCGACAAGGCCGGAGTGGTCTGGGAAGTCGGCCAGCTCGGCCAGGGGCTGGAGAGCGGAAGAGCCGTTTTGGCAGGCGAAGCGGGCCAGCGCATGCGCCTCTTCGCGCGAGCCGGAAACCTGGTCAAAGAGTTGGCCGAGCCCGCTGAGTGATTCGGCAATCGCACGATGAAAGGACTGCTCGAGCGACTGCCGCAGATGGCCCCAGTCCTGCTCTCGGTCGAGAACAAAACCCTGCATCCAGCGGTCGCGGTTGCGGAGCATTTCCACGAGCTGGGTTTCGAGTTCCTGCCAGTTGTTGTCGCGCCACAGCAGAAGTCGTTCAATGGCGGCGGCGAGAGCTGGGTCGTTGCCGTCGATTTGCTGAAGCGTCTGGCGAGCTGCGCGGCGGTAGAGGTCCTCAGGCTGTTCGTAGATGCCGATGCCGTCGCCGAGGCCGGAGAGCAGCGGCTGCTGGAGGGCGATTTCGCGACAGAACGAGTCGATGGTAGAGATGCGGAGCTGCGCGGGCTGGTCAAGGAGGTTCCAGTTAAGGGCCTGGGAGTGGAGCAGAGCGCGCCGGGCCAGCGATTCCATGGAGTAAGCGTCGGTGTCAGGCGCGGGAGCGGAGGATGAGGCGATCTCGTCTGCGGCGTTTTGCAGCTTCTCAAGAATGCGATGGCGCATCTCGGCGGCGGCAGCCTTGGTGAAGGTGATGGCGACGATCTGTGCTGGGTCCTGGACCTGAGCCAGGAGGGCGAGGAAGCGGCGTGTGAGGAGATCGGTCTTTCCTGAGCCTGCCGGGGCCTGGACGAGAACGGAGCTGAGAGGATTGAGGGCGCGGATGCGCTCCTGCTGATCGGGCGGCTGGGTTTGGGCCTGCGAGGAGGATTTACTCATAGGCGCCCTCCTCGTCTTCTTCTCGCTCAAGCAGAGCGCGATTTTCCGTAATCCGGCAAATTGTTTGCAGGCCGCAGGACTCGCAGGTTTTCGGGTAGTCGCGCGGATCCACTTCTGCGCGCCCGACGAGGAAGTCTTGGGCGAGTTCTTCGATCTTGTCCCTCCAACCATCGAGCTGCTCGGCAGAGAGGGGATTCTTGACGAGCGCGGCGCTTGCGCCGAGGCCGGGCAGGAGCGTGGCGCGGGCGTCGCCCACGAAGCCTGCGAAGCCCTGATCTTTTCCAGTGCGGACCTTGGCGAAGACGAGCCCGCCGAGCACTTCACCGGGACCGCGTGCGCACGTGGCGTAGAGCGGGAGCTGGACATCGTCAGGCCGAGGCAGCGCCCAGGAATTGGGCGAAACAAGGCCGGACTTGTAGTCAATGACAAGAAGGGAATCGTCGTTAAGGCGGTCGGTGCGGTCGAGGCGGACATCGAAGCTGAGTGAGGCGAGGGAGATCGTTCGCTGGGCCTCCGTCTCGATGACTTCAAAGTCGGCGCGAGTGGATTCATAAGCGAGCCACTCGGAGACGAGATGGGTGAGGCGCTGGGCTTCAAGCTCAAGGTACCGTCGAGGCATGCGCTCGCGGACCGAGACGGAGATTTTCTCGTCGAGAACAGGTTGGACATGCGCAGCCACAAAAGAGGGGAGATCGCTGAGGGCTTTGAGGTCGGCGAGCGAGTGGAGACCATGCGGCGCACCGGCCCAGACGGAGCGTAGGACGGCGTGGAGGAGTTGGCCGCGCTGCGATGCAGTAAGGCACGGTTCAGCGGCCTCCCAACCGGCTGCGCCGAGGCGGGCGGTGGCGAAGGCCTTGAACGGGCACTGGGACTGATGGGTGAGAACGGCGGAGCCGCCCTCGACTTTGCCGGGGGCGAAGGGAACTCGACTCGCGTCTTCGTATGTTTCAGTGAGCGGTTCTGGCATGGCAGCGGGCTTGAGTTCTTCGGGTAGTGGTTGAGGCCTAGCAACAAGCTGCTCAATGAGTCGCGAGGGGCGCGCCTCGGCGTTTTCGCTTTGTCGCGCGTAGCTGAAGCAGACACGAGGCGCCGAGGCGAGCAGGCGGGCCGTGATCGTGCGAGAGAGTTCCCAGTCGAGCTGCGCGGAGGCGTGCGGCATCCCAGCATCGCGCTGAACCTCGAGAGGGAGCAGTGGGTGCACGGAGCCGGAAGTGGGCCACACGCTCTCAGAAGCGTCGAGGAACCAGATTGCGTCTGCGGTGAGGCCGGCGGATTGAGCCGGACCGGCGATCTGGATAGGCGCGTCGCGGGACTCGGGAGCGAACAGGGTCTGATCGAGGGTCTGGGCGAGAACTGCGAGGAACTCTCGCCAGCGCAGGCGGCGGCCATCGAAGCCGAGGGAAGCGCAGGAGTCGACGGCTTGCTGCCAGCGGCGGCTGGCTTGGAATTCCGCGCTCGCGAGCGGGCGGAAGCCGGGCCAGCCGATGACCTCAAGGAGTTGCGGAACGAGTTCTGCCCACTCGAGCGGTGATTTGGCGCGCTGGTCGTTGTCTCTCAGGCGGCGTTGGGCCTGGGTGAAGCGGCTGACAAAGGCAGGCGGTAGTTGCGCGCGCATAGGCTGCGCGAGAAATGCATCGAGAGACCAGAGCGGGCGCTCGAGCGCGCGGCGGCGCAGTGTGCGGACGTACGTCTGAAGGGCGATGGACTCGTCTTGATCGGCGGCGATCTGTCCAGCCGACAGCAGCCAGTCGAGCTCGTTTTCGCTGATGGGTGCTGAAAGCCAGCGCAGGACAAGAGATGCGCCGCGCGCAAGCCCAACCTGGCTGAGCGGAATGCCGAGAGAGAACTCAAAGAGCGGGCTGTTGGCATGAGGGTCGCCAACGTTGAGGAAGGCGCGCTCGATTTCACCGCGGCGGGTAGCCAGGTCCTGGGTGATCACGAGGAGCTTCGCGTTGGGGTCGGCGGCGAGGAGGTCTTTGGCCCAGAGAGCGCAGGCAGCGAGCTCGGATTGGCTGTCCGGAGCGGAATAAAAGCGGCGATCGGGAGCGGGGGCCGCTTGCGATCCCTCCTGCGAGCTCTGCTGCCATTTCCCCCAGGCGTCGAAGAGGCGGCGCTGCGTGGGGAGGATACGGTCAAAGCCGACGAGGAGCAGAGGCTGGCGCTGCGATGCGGCGTTTTCAAGCAGAGGAATCAGTTCGAGCGGCAGACGGGCGGGGCTGATGAGGTTTGAGGAGCGGCAGGCCTGGTCGAATGCGGCGAGCCAGGCGCTGAAGCTGGCGGCGTCGTGGTCCCATCCGGCACGCGCAGAGCGGCGGAGCTGGTTGGGCGCGTAGGCGCAGAGAAGGTCGTGGGCTTCCATGGCGAGCGCGGCCATGCGATTGCGCGGGCCTTCAAGAAGAGTGGCCACGCTTTCAGCCGAGCCGATGAGGCTGGTCCAGAGCGACTGCTCCTGCAAAGCATCGAGGATGAGGCGGGATTCAGTTGCGGGGGCATGGTCTTGCCAGGCGGTACGGAGGAAGGTCTGGAAGTCGAGGATCGCGGGAGCTGGCCAGGCGGAAAGGCCTTGAGCGCGTCGTTCGCGATTGAATCTGCTTTGAAGCCCGCGGGCAGCGCGTTCGCTGGCGGCGACGACTGTGCCGCCGGCTGCGAGCCAGGCGTTAACTTCCACAGCCGCATCAGCTTGCCTGCTTGCCCCCATTCCAGCGTTATACGCCACTGGCGCGGCCAGCGCCAAAGCGGGTTGTGGAGACAGGTCCGCGTTGGTCGAAAGCTCCTATAATTGGTGGTCGGTTTCAACGGCAGAGAGTCAAGCAGGAACTAGAGGCAAACATGATGGGAAGCAGGTTGATGGGAAGTTTGATGTGCGGAGCGGCGCTGCTGGCGGGAACGGCGGCGTGCTTTGGCGGGCCCAAGGATGAGTCGGCGAAGACGAACAAGATTGCGCCGGCAACAATGGCGAAGGTGGGAACGATCGATGAGCGTTTCCAGTCGTACAACATCGAAACCGTAGAGGTCACAGGCGGCCGATTCTGGAAGTCGTTTGCATCGATCGACAAGATGAAGGCGGAGGACAAGGCAAAGGCTCCAGATATTACCTCGCCGGGCGGGATGAATCCTTCGCTCTACGAGTACCGTGCGCCGATCGACCTGAGCAATGCGCGGCTGCGGAAGCTGGCTGCGGCGCTGGGACCGGCGTACGTGCGGGTGAGCGGGACGTGGATGAATTCGACCTTCTTTCAGGATACGGATGGGCCGGCTCCTGCGACTCCGCCTGCGGGCTTCAACAGCGTGTTGACGCGGGCGCAGTGGAAGGGCGTGATTGATTTTTCGCGCGCGGTGGACGCGAAGATCGTCACATCGTTTGCCACGAGCGCTGGAACACGGAATGCGGCGGGCGTTTGGACGCCGAACCAGGCGAAGAAGCTGGCAGCTTACACGAAGTCGATTGGTGGAAGCTTTGCGGCGGCAGAGTTTATGAATGAGCCGACGTTTGCCATGATGGGCGGAGCGCCGAAGGGCTATGACGCGGCGGCGTACGCCAAGGACTATGCAGTGTTCAAGCAGTTTGCGCGGGCCGATTTGCCTGACATGATCATCCTGGGACCGGGCGGCGTCGGCGAGGGCGGGTCGCTGATTCCGCCGCAAATGGCGGCGGCCATGCACCTGGTCAAGTCGGAAGACATTCTTGCGGCTACGGGCCCGGCGTTCGACGCGTTTTCGTACCACTTTTACGGAGGGGCTTCAAGCCGGTGCGGGCGAGGCATGGGCGGGGCAACGGTTGAATCGGCCCTGACCGATGAGTGGCTGGCGCGCACAGGCCAAGGGCGAGGCTTACTATGCTGCGATTCGCGACAAGGGGTTGCCGGGCAAGGCGATCTGGCTGACCGAGACGGCGCAGACGGCGTGCGGCGGCGACCGCTGGGCATCGACATTTCTTGACAGCTTTCGCTATCTGAACCAGTTGGGCAGCCTGGCGAAGCTGGGCGTGCAAGTGCATATGCACAACACGCTGGCCTCGAGCGATTACGGCCTGCTGGACGAGAAGACCTATGAGCCGCGGCCGAACTACTGGGCAGCCCTGTTGTGGCGGCGGTTGATGGGCACGACCGTGCTCGAAGCGGGTGTACAGAGCGCGGGCGCATCGCCTGAGACGAGTTTGCACTTGTATGCGCAATGCATGCGCGGTACGCCGGGCGGAGTCACGTTGCTGGCGATCAATGCGGACAAGGACGCGGCGAAGACACTTTCGATTCCAGCAGGCGCGGAGCGGTATACGCTGACCTCGACTGACCTGATGAGCCAGACGGTTGAGCTGAACGGAACCGAGTTGAAGCTGGGCTCCGGGGATGCGCTGCCGCGGATCAAGGGCAAGTCGACGAAGGCGGGAGATGTTAGTCTTGCCCCGGCCAGCATTACGTTTCTGGCATTTGAGAAGGCGGGGAACGAGAGTTGTAAATGAAGAAGGGACTCAGGGACTCGGGACTATTAAGACCGACTGCTTGACACGCACAAAATACGGCCGGGGGAGTTGGACTCCTCCGGCCGTGGCGTTTCTATGGCAGGTTTCTATTTAGACGCCGCTATAAGCTGAGAAGCCTCCATCGATAGGAATCACCGTGCCAGTGACGAACTCTGAAGCAGGAGAGAGCAGCCAGAGGACGGCGCCGAAGAGATCTTTCGGCTCGCCGAAGCGGGCCATGGGCGTGTGGGCAATGATGGAGTTGCCTCGCTTGGTGAGAGCGCCGGTTTCTTTGTCCGTGAGCAGAAAACGGTTTTGATTGGTGAGGAAGAAGCCGGGCGCAACGGCGTTGACGCGGATGTGCGATGAGTACTCCTGGGCCATGTGCACGGCCAGCCACTGCGTGAAGTTGCTGACGGCGGCCTTGGCTCCGGAGTAGGCGGGGATGCGGGTGAGGGGCCGGAAAGAGTTCATGGAGGAGATGTTGAGAATGGTTCCGTGGCCCTGCTCGGCCATGATTTTGCCGAAGACCTGGCAGGGAAGCATGGTGCCGAGAATGTTGAGATCGAAGACCCAGCGGAGCGCGTCTGCGGGCAGATCAAAGAAGCTGAGGTCGGGGCCAGTGGTGGCGGCGGCCTTGTTGCCACCGGCGCCGTTGATGAGGCAGTCGACCTTGCCGAACTGCGCGATCACAGCCTGAGCCGCCTGGTTAACGCTGTCCTTGTTGAGCGCGTCGCAGGGGAAGAGAGAGACCTGCTTGCCATGCTCGCCGAGGTCGGCGATGAGCGCCTTGGCCGGTTCGACATTCAAATCAAGGATGGCGACCTGCGCGCCGCAACCTGCGAGCGCACGCGAGATTTCACTGCCCAGGATCCCTGCGCCTCCGGTGACGACGACGACCATTCCGGTGAAGTCGTACATGCGGATGAGCTCAGCCAGATCGAAGGAAAGATGGTGTGAGCTGTCGGGTGCATGTTCCATTGGGTGTGCTGCGGTGGCTGCCATCGTCGATCCTCTTGCCTGGTTCTACACAGGACTGGTTCAGTTACTCAAGTTAGGAGTGGTCTAACCAGAGTTCAGTGACTGCTATCACTCGGATAGGCGAGGAAAGGCAGGCCTGGAGCGAAATCTGCCGATAAGTGAGCGTCCTCACAAGTTACTGCGGAGTTAGTCGGAGGAAATCTCTGAATGCGGTGAGTCAGCACACATTCTTACTCCGAGTGAGTCATCTCACGAGTAGGTGTGCTTCGGGTCACAGTAGGTAAAGACGATTGGAAGTCTGATGAGGAGTAGCGAGAAATGGAGTCTTCGGATGCTTCTTGAGTTGAGCGTGTCGGTCAAAGGCAAAGCAGTGGATGAGGGCAGCGTGAATATGAGCAAGATCATCGACCAGAGCGGCCTGCACTACAAGACAACCGGCAAGGGGATGGTTCTGGAAGGAAGCTGGGAGCAGCTGATGGCCGTTGCCAAAAAGTGCCACGACGAAGTGCTGAAAACGAACGACCAGTTTGTGACGCGCATGAAGGCCGTGGATAAGAAGGGCTGCTCCGGCCCGTCCGCTCCAGCGGGCTGCGGCGAACAGCTTGAAGAAGTTCTCGAAGACGAGGGCGAGTGGTTGATGCTTTAGCCGCGTCTCGGCTGACCAACTCTGCCTGCTGCGTAAAGTAAATAGCCCTCTAGCGAGGATTCAATGCAGTCCAGGCTGCCAGAGAATCCATGTAATCAAGCCACCGGACAATTTTTCTGTTCTCAATGGTGATCACCGAAATCAGCCTGTTCTCGTAGGGTCCGCCGGTTGAAAGTATCTTCCCGTGGACCTCGTATTCGAGGATGACGACGCGCGGGTCCTGGGACCGATGGACAACCAGTGCGTCGGCGGCGTGAACCTTGATGGATTTGCCATAGCCAGCGAGACTCGCCATAAGATTGGCCTGGCCTCGAATGGTCGTGGGCCAGCCCGGAAACTGGTAGCGCGACTCAAACACCGCGTCTTCAGCAAAAGTCTCAAAATAGTGATCGCCATCGACGAGTCCGTTCAAGCCCTTCATGACGACTTCGAAGTAGGGATCAAGGGCTTCAAAAACTCTGTGCT
>CAVXVM010000094.1:0-31582 GCA_963765025.1 uncultured Acidobacteriaceae bacterium
ACTCCGCCAGCGTCTCTTCATCACCGCCGCCATCTGCTTCGCGCTCGCCCTCATCAACGGCCTGCTGCTGCCAGGCCCCTCCGACGCACCCATTGACAAGATCTTCCGCGCACCAGGCGCGGCATGGCTGCTCTTCGCTTTCGGCGTCACCTTTGCGCCCTTCTTCGAGGAGATGGTCTTTCGCGGCTTTCTGCTCCCAGCGCTCTGCACAGCATGCGATTGGGTCCACGAGAAAACCTCAGGCGTCCCTGTGCGCCCGCTCGACGAGACTGACCAGCCCCGTTGGTCCATTCCCGCCATGGTCGTCGCGTCCATCCTCACCAGCCTTCCCTTCGCCGGAATGCATGCCGCACAGACCGGCTACTCCCTCGGCCCTTTTATCCTGCTCATTGGCGTCAGCCTCGCCTTGTGCTGGGCGCGTCTAAGTACGCGCTCCCTGGCCGCCAGCGTCATGGTGCATGCCTCCTATAACTTCCTGCTCTTCTTTCTCATGGCGATTGGCACCGGCGGATTCAAGCACCTCGACAAGATGTGATCGATGCAGGGAACAGGGAATGAGATCAATCGGATGCTCGTCGCCATCATGAGCAAACTGCACAAACGGCGATAGCCCGTTTTCCTGTTCCCTGTTCCCTCGTCTTTTACAATCAAACAAGATGACCACGCTCACGCACGCACAACAATTGCTCGCCCTTCTCTCCCGCACCAGCTTCAAGCTCGGCACGTTCAAGCTCGCATCGGGAGCCACCAGCGATTACTACATCGACTGCCGTACCACCACGCTTCACGCCGAGGGCGGCCGTCTCACAGGCCATGCAATTGTTGAACTGCTCGAGCGGAACGGCATCCAGGCTGAAGCCGTCGGCGGACTGACGATGGGCGCTGACCCTATCGTCTCCAATGTCGCCACGGCCAGCGCCTGGCGCGCGCTATCCAGCCCCGGCACACCTCTGCTTCACGGTTTCCTCGTCCGCAAGGCAGAGAAGACGCACGGCACCGGCCGCCGCATCGAAGGATTCTGCCGCGAAGGCGCACACGTGGTCATCGTCGATGACGTCTGCACCACCGGTGGTTCCACCATCAATGCCATCGAGGCCGCGCAACAGGTCGGGATGAAGGTGGCCGCGGTCGTTTGCATCGTCGAGCGCGAAGAGGCCAATGGTCGCCCTGCCGTCGAGGCCGCAGCAGCCGGCGCTCCCTTCCTGCGGCTCTTCACCGCCAACCAGGTCCGCGCCGACCACATCCGCCAGCAGGGCTAAGGTCCAGTCAAATCCCCACGCGAGGGTGCCCCCGGTCCCTAGCCGTTGGGGACCGGGGATCGAACCCTCAAAAATGAATCATGGGTGCCCCTGGTGCCTCGCTTTTGGGCACCTGGGAAAGAACCAACTCGCCCTCGCGCCTTTCCTATTCCCTGTTCCAAAGAAAAAGGGCCGATTCGCAGAGCGAATCGGCCCTCCTGACCCGCAAATCAATCGCTGCGGGGTATAAATTCCAATCGTTACTGCTGCCCTGCGCCCTGGTTCGAAGCAGTCTGCGTGACCTGGTCGTTCGCGTTCGAGAGCAACTGCACTTCCACGCGACGGTTCTGCTTGCGGCCTTCGGCAGTATCGTTCGATGCCACTTCCTTGTCCTTGCCAATGCCGATCAGGTAGAAGCGGTGCGCCTGAATTCCGTACTTCGCGGCCAGGTACTGCACCACTGCATCGGCGCGGCGCTGGCTCAGATCGTAGTTGTACTGTGCAGGCCCGGTCGAGTCCGTACCGCCCGTCACTTCAAGAATGTAGCTCTTCGCGTTGCCCAATGACGCTGCAAAGGTGTCCAGCTGATCCTTGTCGTCCTTGGTCAGCATTGCCTTGTCGAAGCCGAACGTCACGGAGACATCAGCGACCTGCTTGTATTGGTCCAGCCCCTTCACCACGCTGTCCAGTGAATCCGCGCGATGCACGGCCTCATTGGCCGCCACTTCAGCCTGGCTCGCTGCCTGGCTTGCGCTCTGTGCATTTTGGGTCGCGGTATCCGCGGCTCCCTGCGCGTGGCTGATTCCAGCCATCGCTTTCTGGTCCACATTCTGAATGGCGCGATTGTTATCCGCCGTCTTCTTGTCCAGTTCGTCGGAGTGTTCCACCAGCGGGGTTGTCTGGGTCCGAACGTAGTTCTTTGTGGCGCATCCGCTCACGCCTGCTACCGTCAACATCGCTGCCATCCACAAGGTGCCGTAACGCGTCATTTTCATTGTCCTGTCCTTTTCCTCTGGTAACCTGCTTTGTGACCTGAATACTGCAGGTTACACGCGAGTTGGTATCGTTCTATCGCCCCTTACTTTGCACCCGGACTGCCACTCGGGGAGTCCAGCATAACTCCTTTATTGTTAACAGAATACGCAATCATCCACAGTTTCGTTGGTCCCGCTCAGGTGTGTAGCTTTTACACGGTCCGGTAAGGATTGCCCGGTCATCCCGGCGCTCGTTGGACCCTCACTCACCCGCGCCCCGCCGTCAATCCGAGCCCGTCAACCGTTATTCTAGGAATGACCTTCCAGCGCTCCGTTCCCGCCTCATGGACCTCTACGAGAAAATTCGAACCCTTCCCACGCAGCCCGGCGTGTATCTCTACAAGAACGCCGAGGGCGAAGTCATTTATGTGGGCAAGGCTAAGAACCTGCGTTCCAGGGTCCGCTCCTATCTCCTTGAGGCTTCCCAGGCAAACGCCAAAACCGGCTCGCTCATGCGCGAGGCAGTCGATCTCGATTACATCCTCGTCGCCAACGAGCATGAAGCCCTCGCTCTTGAAAACAACCTCATCAAGCAACGCAAGCCGCGCTTCAACATCCTCCTGCGCGACGACAAAACCTACCCCTACGTCAAGCTCACGCTCGCCGACCGATTTCCCAAGGTCTTCGTCACCCGCCGCCTGCGAAAGGATGGCGCAGCCTACTACGGCCCCTACTTTCCAGGCAATTTGGCTTATCGCGTCGTCGAGCTCATCCACCGCAGCTTCCTCATCCCTAGTTGCAAGGTCGATCTCTCCCGCTACCATCCCCGCGCCTGCCTCCAGTACTACATTCATCGCTGTCTGGGCCCCTGCGTTGAAGAACTCACCACGCCAGACCTCTACAAGCAGGCAGTGCGCGATGCGCAGCTATTTCTTGAAGGTCGTCATTCCGAGTTGGAACGTACACTCACTGCGCGCATGACCGCCGCTGCCGAACAGGAGCAGTTTGAAGCCGCCGCCCGCCTTCGCGACCAACTCTCCACGGTCCATCAACTTTCTGAAAAACAGCGCATCGCCACCACCGAACAAGGCGACGACGCCGATGTCTTCGGCTATCACTTTGAGGATGGCTCGCTCGCCGTTAACCTGTTCCACGTCCGCTCCGGCAAAATAGTAGATCGCCGTGAATTCTTCTGGGACGATCTCCCCGAGCCACTCGAACTCACCGCCGCCGATTCCACCGAACCAACCCCGGGTGCCCCCGGTCTCGCTCGTGAGACCGGGGATCCGAATAAGTCAGAAACTCCCCGAGCCCCATCCATTCCGCGGCCTCTTGCGGAATGCGTGGGACAGCAGGAGGACCGCACCGAAGCTTTGAAGGGGCACGACTTTAGTCGTGCCGAAAACATCCCAATAGGAAATGGGGCTTTAGCCCCCGAGGAAAATCCTAAACGAGAACCGCACGAAGTGCTCTCCGCCCTGCTCAAGCAGCTCTACATCGATCAGCACTACGTCCCGCGCACCATCCTCGTCCCTGTCGACTTCGATGACCGCGAAACGCTCGCCGCCCTCCTCACCGAGCGCACCGGCCACAAAATCGAAATCGCCGTCCCCCAGCGCGGAGAAAAGCGTTCTCTCGTCGACCTCGCCAGCCAGAACGCCAAGCAGTCCTACACCCAGCGCTTCCGCGTGCTTGAACCTTCGCGCAAGGCCATCCAGGAAGCCCTAGCCGACGCGCTTATGCTTCCCGAGCTTCCCCGCCGCATCGAGTGCTTTGACATCTCCCACATCCAGGGCGCTGAAACCGTCGCCTCCATGGTCGTCTGGGAAGACGGCAAGATGAACAAGTCCGCCTACCGCAAATTCAAAGTCATGACCGTTCTCGGTGTAGACGACTTCGCCTCCATGCGCGAAGTCGTCGAGCGCCGTTACAAACGAATCCGCGACGCCATGAGTCCGGCGAAAGAAACGACGGTTGCCCGAGAGCAGGGTGCCCCCGGTCTCGATTCTGAGACCGGGGATTCGATCAACCCAGAAACGACGGGTGCCCCATCCATTCCGCGGCCTCTTGCGGAATGGGTGGGAGAGAGTGAAGACCGCTCCGATGCTTTGAAAGGGCACGGCTTCAGCCGTGCCAAGAACGCGCCCCAGAAATCCGGGGCTTTAGCCCCCGAGGGAAAATCCAGCCGGGCCAAAGAACCCACCACCATGCCCTCTCTCATCCTCATAGATGGCGGCCTCGGCCAGCTCCACGCCGCCGCAGACGCACTCGAATCCCTTGGCTTCACCTCGCAGCCCCTCGCCTCCATCGCCAAGCGCGAGGAAGTCATCTACGTCTACGGCAACGAAGACGAGCCCGTGATCCTCGACCGCCGCTCGCCCGTCCTGCACCTTATCCAGACCATCCGCGACGAGAGTCATCGTTTTGCCATCGGCTACCATCGCAAGCGCCGCGCAATGCGCGACCGCGACTCCGAGCTACTCAACATCCCCGGCGTAGGCCCCCAGACCCGCCAGCGTCTCCTCACCCACTTCGGCAGCCTGCGCGATGTACAACAAGCCACCGCCGAATCCCTCGCCGCAGTCGTAGCCCGCAAAACCGCCGAATCCATCTGGCGGCATTTTCATGAGAAGGTGCCCGCCGGCTGACTCCACGGCTTCGCGAAATTTGGTTCATCGGACACGATGGCGCGAGGGCGTAAAATCGCCTCAATCATCACCAGGAGTTCAATCCGTGCAAGACGCGAATCTTCCTTTGCCCGCGCGAGCACCCTTCCGGACGGCGTTCGTCCTTGCCGCATTCTTCGCGGCTATCGCATTCCAGATTCATCTCCTAAGCTCGCTCTGGGGTAGCCATCTCGGCTACGGCTTTTTTCGCGACGAGCTTTACTTCCTCTTCTGTGGCCATCGGCTAGCTTGGGGTTACGTGGATCAACCTCCCCTCGTAGCGCTCCAGGCACGTATGGCCGAAACGCTCTTCGGCCTTTCCCCTACCGGGGTTCGCGTCCTTAGCTTCGTAGCCTCTGGAGTGTTTGTCGCGCTCACCGGCATCCTCACCTGGCAATTGGGCGGTCGCCGCAGCGCTCAGGTACTCGCCATGACAGCCGTGCTTGCGGCCCCGGTCCTCCTGGCCACGGCGAACTACCTCTCGATGAATTCGTTCGAACCCTGTTTCTGGATGGCATCGATGCTCGTGCTGCTGCGCATCGCTGATGGCTCCGCCCGCCCACGAGCCTGGCTGCTCTTCGGCCTGCTTGCCGGATTCTCCATCGAGAATAAACACTCAACCGTCTTTTTCCTCGCGGCCGTAATCGCTGGTCTTCTGCTTAGCCCGCAGCGGCGCATTCTTTGGTCGCGAAAATGCGCGGCAGGAGCGGGCCTTGCGGTCCTCATTGCAATGCCGAATCTCATTTGGCAATGGATTCACCACTTCCCCACGTATGAGTTGCTCAGCAATATCGCCCGCTCCAGCAAGAACGTCAAGCTTCCGCCGCTTGCTTTCCTTCTGCAGCAGGTCAACATGCTGTTTCCATTTTCCGCACCCTTGTGGATTGGCGGCCTCGTGTGGCTCGCCGCTTCACGCAAATCGCGGCCGTGGCGTTTTGCCGCGTTCACGTACCTTCTGTTCCTGGTTCCGCTCATGGCAATGCACGCCAAGGACTATTATTTGGCGCCGATCTATCCGCTCCTCTTCGCCGCCGGCGCCGTTGCCCTCGACCTCAGCCTCCGCAGCCCCCGGCTCATCGTTGGCTACACGGCACTGCTTGCGCTCTCGCTGTGCTTCATTACAGGCCCCATCATCCTCACTGTGCTTGCCCCTGCCAGTTACCACGCCTATGCATCACGCTTTCGTGGCGCCGATGCCCAGCCCGAAAGAACCACCGGCCCATTGCCTCAATACCTCTCTGATAGATTCGGCTGGCCGGAGATGGTTAAGGGTTTCGCCGCCCGTTACAACGCGCTGCCGGCTAGTGAGCAGCAGCGCACTGCCATCTTTTGCACAAACTACGGCGAAGCCAGTGCGATCAATATGCTGGGCCGTCAATATGGGCTGCCCATCGCTATCAGCGGCCATCAGAACTACTTCTATTGGGGCTTCAACGGCAACACAGGAGAATCCGTTCTCACGCTTGGCGACAGACAAGAGAACTACACAGACCAATATGCCGAAGTCATCGATCTGGGCCCCTTCGATGCGCCTTGGATCATGGATTTCGAACACCGCCGCTACTTCTGGCTGCGCCATCGCAAGCGCCCCTACTCGGCCGACTGGCCCGCCTTGAAGAACTGGCGTTGACCGAAAGGAATTTACAACGAGCGCCGCTCCGGAACCCCGCTCCACTCTTTACCATGGAGATATGGATTCCGTCCGCATCGACAAGTGGCTATGGGCCGCACGATTTTTCAAGACGCGCGCCCTTGCCAGCAAAGCCTGCGACATCGGCCGCATTCAATGCGGAGACCTGCGCGCCAAGCCCGCCCGCGAAATCCACGTCGGCGACATGCTGCAAATTGAAAATGAAGGCGGCCTGTTCCAGGTCGAGGTTCTGGCGATCAGCCATATACGCGGCCCCGCGTCCGCAGCGCAAACACTCTACCGCGAAACCGAAGCCAGCCGCGAAGCGCGCATCAAGCTCGCCGAAGAGCGCAAGGCGATGCAGCAATTCGCGCCGCTGCCTGAACGCAGGCCATCCAAGCGCGATCGAAGGCGCATCATTCAGTTCCGAGGCAGAGGTTAGCCCTTCGCCATCGGCACGCAACCCAACAAGACAAACCCGGCCTCTTCGCCGGGTCCGTCTCGCGGTGGTACTTCAATCCTTTGGGGTGCGCTCTTACGCCAGCAGGCGCTGGATCTTCTCTTCGATCACGTCCTGCGGCACGTAGCCAACAATCTGATCGGCCACCTTGCCGCCCTTGAAGAACAAGAGTGCGGGAATCCCGCGAATGCCGTAACGCGAGGGCGTTGCGCCATTCTGATCCACATTTACCTTGGTCACTTTCAGCTTGCCGGCATAGGTTGCCGCCACGCCGTCTACGATTGGCGCTATCGCCTTGCACGGGCCGCACCAAACCGCCCAAAAATCCACCAGGACCGGCTGCTCGCTCTTCAGAACTTCCTGGTCAAACGTTGCATCGCTAACTTCCAGAACTCCCGCTCCAGCCATGACTCTCCTTGCGTTCCTGCACTCGCTCAAGTGTACAGGAAACGACTCCTTCATAAGATGCGCTGGTACCCGCGAAAGTCGCAAGGCGCGTCTGCCATCCAAACTCCGCTCTGGTCATTCGGTCTGGTTAGAACGCGGAACTGGGCAAACGATTTTCGTATCTGGCAGCTAATCTATCGGGTTGGCCGGAGTCTTTCGCGCAATGAGAAGCGCCCGGATCCGGTTTAGGACCACGGGCGCTAGAGCAGCCCTCCCCCAGAACTGCCCACGAAGCGAATTTAGGTGTTCACTTGATAAATAGCAAGCAAACTTAGGTAATTTTTTTGGTAACCAAGCCTCGGTGACTGTATAGAAAGGTACCTTTTCATCCGAAAAGTTAACCGACTGATAACCCCTTTGGCTGGCTCATTTGACCGCTGGCGCATCTCTCACGGCAGCATGGCTTCGATCAGCCCGGTAGTTCCGCCCAGCTCGAATCGGCACACAAGAATTTCCAACTCATCTAGCTGCCCAACGGCTGTCCGAATGGCGCTCGAAGCCTCGTCCAAACTGCCGTCATTTTCAACAATCACGAGCACTGCCGGACCAGCTCCGCTCAGTGCCGCTCCAAGAATCCCGTGCTTGCCCACCAGCGGAAGCAGCAACGGTAGCTGCGGGCAAATGGGCGCCCGGTAGGGCTGGTGAATCCGGTCGCTCATCGCCGCCTTGAGCAGATCCCCCCGGCCCTGCGCAAACGCAAGTCCCAGCATTGAAACGGCTTGCAGGTTACTCACTACGTCGCTCAGCGGGTAGCTGGCCGGCAGTACGGCCCGCGCCTTACTTGTCGCCAGTTGCTCCGCGGGAAGCACCACAATCACCCGCCAGTCTGTTGGCGGCGTCACCTGCGCCACCTTCACCGTGCGCCCCTCGCAGGCGGCTGCCACAAATCCCCCAAGCCAGCAGGCTGCCGCATTGTCCGGATGCCCTTCCAGCTGGTAGGCCTCTTCCAGAATCCGCTGGCTGCCCCAACCGAGCCGTCCAAAATGCACGGCCAGCGCAATCGCGGCCAGTCGCCCCGCAGCCGATGAACCGCAGCCCATTGCCAGCGGAATCCCATTCTTCATCTGGATCCGCAAAGGCACAATCGGCCTGTCGTTTTTTTTAAACAGATCCTTGTAGGTTTCCAGAACAAGATTGTCCTCAAGGCGTCCGCACCGGTCGGCATTTCTTCCCGTGGCCGCAATTGAGAACTCCGCCGCAGCCTCGGCCTCCACTTCCAGGTGGAAATCCAGAGCTACGGCGACCGCATCAAACCCCGAACCGAGATTGGCAGACGTTGCCGGCAGGCGCAGCTTCAACGGGACTGCGGAGGGCATTCGTGCTTCGCTCATCCAGCGCTGCCCTTCAAAGTTGCCAGCACGGCCGCCGGAGTAGCATCCACAACCACTGCGTTCCGCCGCAACGCTTCAATCTCCCGCTCTCTGCCCCGGGCCTCTTCGTCTGTCAGCAGCGTTCCGCGATGAAAATCGATGGTGTAGTCAGCATCCTTCAGTGTGTGCCCCGTCAACACCAGCACCACGGTTTCATTCGGAGCAATCGCGCCTTGCTTCACCAGTTTCTTCAGTCCTGCCAGTGTTACAGCCGATGCAGGCTCGCAACCCAGCCCCTCAGCGCCCAGTTCGGCCTTCGCAATCGCGATCTCCGCCTCACTCACGTCCAGGCACCAGCCTCCCGTGTCCTGAATCACGCGTGCGGCCTTGCGCCACGATGCCGGATTCCCTATGCGAATGGCCGTCGCCCGTGTGTGCGCCTCAACCGGCTCCAGCGAGGCTCCGTGATTGGCTTCGAAGCTCCGCACCAGCGGATTCGCCCCCTCAGCCTGGATCACTGAAATCCGCGGCATCCGCGCCACCAGGCCCAGTTCATGCAGTTCGCGGAACCCTTTGCCCAGCGCCGAGCTATTGCCCAAATTGCCTCCCGGAACAATCAAGTGATCGGGCACATTCCAGTCGAACGCCTCGGCAATCTCAAACGCCGGCGTCTTTTGCCCCTCCAGCCGGTAAGGATTCACTGAGTTCAGCAGATAGATCGGCGCTTCCTTCACGATCTGCGTCAGCAGCGTAAGACAGCCGTCAAAATCCGCTTTCAACTGGCAGGTCACCGCGCCATAGTCCATCGCCTGCGAAAGCTTGCCCCACGCGATCTTTCCGTCCGGAATCAGCACCAGGCTTTTCAACCCCGCCCGCGCTGCATAAGCAGCCATCGCCGCTGACGTATTCCCCGTCGATGCGCAAGCAACCCACTCGAACCCGCGTTCCCGGGCCACGCTCATCGCCGTTGTCATGCCCGTGTCCTTGAACGACCCGGTTGGATTCATGCCCTGGTGCTTGGCAAACAACTGATCGATGCCCAGCGCCTTCGACGTGCGCGTCAGGTGATAAAGCGGTGTATTGCCTTCCCGTAGCGTCACTGCATTGCCAAAGTTGTCCAGAATCGGCAGTAGCTCGCGGAAGCGCCACACGCCCGATTGGTCCAAAAACTCCGACGAGCTCTTCCGCTCCCGCCACAGCCATTTCAGCGCGCCGGGATTCGGCCGGTCAGGCCCTTTTCGCTGGACCCACCCCGGATATTCCACCTCAAACAAATCCCCGCACTCGGCGCAGCGAAAATCCGGAAGCGCCTCAGGGCCCGCGATCCGGGCACCGCATCCAAAACAGCGTAACTGGTGCAAATTGTCGTTCATGCGCTTGTCTTTGTTGTTCCTGTCTGGTGTTAGCCTACCAGCGTGGAGCGAATTTTGCAGCGCATTGAACCCAGCATCCCCTTCGAGTCGAACCGGCTCTCGCCCCCCCTGTCCGCCCGCATGTCCCTACGGATCTCGAAACCAATCCTTCTCGTGTGCCTGTCCCTGGCCTTTCTGCTGCCTGCCCCCGCCCAAACTCCGTTACGCATAGCAGCGGCTGCCGACCTAGAGCCCCTTTTGCCACCCATTCTCGAACAGTTTCACCAGGCCACCGGCATCCAAGCCGAAGCCACCTATCAAGCCTCAGCCATGCTCACCACGCAGATCATGAACGGCGCACCCTTCGACCTGTTTCTCTCCGCCGACCTCACCTATCCCAAGAAGCTCATCGACGCCGGCCTCGCCGATGCCGCCGGATCGGCCGACTCAACCACGCCCATCACCTACGCAAAAGGCACGCTGGTCTTGTGGACACGCAAAGACTCCGCCCTTGGGCCGCCCTCGCTCGATCTGCTCCGCAACCCTGCGCTCAAGCGTCTCGCCATCGCCAATCCTGATCGCGCTCCGTACGGCTGCGCCGCCGTCGCCGCACTCACCAGCCTCAAGCTCTACGACGCCCTACAGCCGCGCCTCGTAACCGCCGAAAACATCGCCCAGGCCGCCCAATTCGCCGACTCCGGCAACGCCGACGCCGGCCTCATCTCCCTTACATCTGCCCTCACGCCCAGGATGACCTCCAGCGGCAACCACTTCGTCATTCCCCGCGATCTCTATACCCCCATCCAGCAGGGTGCAGTCATCATCAGCCACACAACCCAGCGCGCCGCCGCCCACAAATTTCTCGACTTCCTTCTCTCGCCACCCATCCAGGCTCAGCTTGCCAAAAGCGGCCTCACACCCGTTCACTAGGACACGATGGACTGGCAAGCGCTCGCTCTCACACTCAAGCTCGCATCGGTGACCACCGTCATCCTGCTTGCCATCGCCATCCCTCTCGCGTCCCTTCTAGTGCTTGGCCGAGGCCGTTGGCTCGCCGCTCTTGAAGCCCTTGCCGCCCTGCCCCTCGTCCTGCCTCCCACCGTCCTCGGCTTCTTCCTGCTCGTCCTTCTCGGACCGCGTACCGCCATCGGCCGCGGCATCACCGCCCTCCTCGGCCATCCCCTCGCCTTTTCTTTCGATGGGCTCGTCGTCGGCTCGGTCATTTACAGCCTGCCCTTCGCCGTACAGCCCCTGGTGGCCGGATTCGCCGCAGTCGAGCCCGCCCTCGTCGATGCGGCCCGCCTCCTCGGTGCCAATTCATCGCGCATCGTCGTCACGCTGCTGGTTCCGCTGGCGCGCCGTTCGCTCATCGCCGCCGCAGTCCTCAGCTTTCTCCACACCGTCGGCGAATTTGGCGTCGTCCTCATGCTTGGCGGAGACATTCCCGGCGCAACCCGCACTCTCTCCATCGTGCTCTACAACCAGGTGGAGAACTTTGACTACACTGCCGCCAACCGCACCGCCGCCATCCTGCTCGGATTGAGCCTCGTGGCACTGGCCTTCCTCTATTCCAAAAGAGGAGAGCGCGCGAGCGCATCCAAAAGAGAAAAGCGCGGAAACGCCGGGAGCGCACGTGCTTGAACTCAACCTCACCGCCGAGCGCGGCAGCTTCAAGCTGCAAGTGGCCTGCCGTTTCGCCTCCGATTGGACCGTGATCTTCGGCCCATCGGGCGCAGGCAAAAGCACCCTGCTCCGCCTTCTGGCTGGCCTCGACAGAACCGTCCCCGGAGGGTCCACGCAAGCCAGGATCGTTCTCGACGGCTTGGTTCTCGCCCAATCCGCAAACGGCGTCTGGACCAGGCCCGGCCGCCGCCACACCTCGTTCGTTGCCCAGCAGCCTTCGCTCTTCCCGCACCTGAGCGTTGAAGCAAACGTGGCCTATGGTCTTGATGGGCTCGATCGCGTGCTCCGCGCCGCCCGCGTAGAAGAAATGCTCTCGCTCGTCGACGCGACCAAACTCGCCGCCCGGCTGCCGCGCGACTTGTCCGGAGGGCAGGCGCAGCGTGTCGCCCTGGCCCGTGCGCTCGCTCCCTCACCGCGCCTGCTGCTTCTCGACGAGCCATTTTCAGCCCTCGACGGTGTCGCCGGTGACGCTTTGATCTCCCGCCTGCAATCCTGGCTGCTCGCCAACAAGGTGCAAACGGTCCTTGCCACGCACGACGCAACCTCTGCGTTCTCCACCGGTGCCGAAGTCGCTTTACTCCACGAAGGACGCCTGGCCGCGCAGGGCGCAGCCTCGACAGTCCTCGCAGAAGAACGCGCCCGCCTGCTCAGCCACCTGCAATAAACAGCTTTCCCCAAGGGGCCTCTTCCATTTCCCCAAGGATCGGAAACTGTGCCCCATCCATCGCGCCTTTTGCGATGGGTGGGCGGCAACACTCCCTACCCAAAGGCCCCTCAATCCTTCGCAGCCGCCCGAGACTCCGGCCAGAAGTAAAGCAGCGGAATCAGCACAAAGATCGCAAACGCCACATTCACCGAAACGAACGCCAGACCCACCGAAGCCGCGTACAAGCCCACCGAGTACAAAGCCTTCCGGTTCAGCCGTCTGAAAAACAGCTTCCGCGCCACATCCTGCGCGTCCTGCCGCCCCACCACAATTTGCAGCAGCGTGTACGCGGCCGACGTCAGCGTCAGCCCCGCTCCATAGGTCGCAACCGCCAGCGGCGCATGGCAATTCTCCCCAAGGTAAGCCGTCGAAAATGGAATCAGCGACATCCAGAAGAGCAGGTTGTTATTGCTCCACAGAACTGCCGGATCGGCGTGACGGCATTTCTCAATCAGGTGGTGATGATTCACCCAGAAGATCGCCACCACTGCAAAGCTCAAGCCGTACACCAGCAGTTGAGGCGACATCGCCAGCAACGCCTCGAACGTGGCCACGTGCGGAACCTTCAGATCCAGCACCATAATCGTAATGATCACGGCAATCACACCGTCGCTGAATGCTTCAAGGCGATTCGTCTTCATTTCAATCCTTCAAGGATCGCGTTAGAAACCCACCAGAACCGGTTCCATCTCAAGCTCGATTCCAAACCGCGCCTCTACCCCCACCGCAATCCGATCTGCGAGCGCCAGAATCTCCCTTGCACTTGCCGCGCCCCGATTCGTCAGCGCCAAAGTATGCCGCGACGAAATCCCCGCCGCCCCCATTTGAAACCCCTTCTGGAACCCCGCCTGCTCAATCAGCCAAGCCGCAGGAATCTTCACTTGGCCCCGCCCCGCTGGAAAACTCGGCGGCAACTTCCCGCTCACTTCGGCAATCTGCTGCGCGCGTTCTTCGCTCACCACGGGATTCTTGAAGAAGCTCCCCGCGCTTCGGCAATCCGCGTCGCCCTCCACCAGCAGCATTCCCTTCGCTCGGCGCAACCCACGAACCGTCTCAGCAACTTCCGCAAGACCCACGCCGGCCAAATCAGCTTCGTCGCGCCCCTTCAGAATCGCCTGCCTCAACTCGGCATAACGGATCGTCGGAGCGCCGCCTCGAGTAAGTCTGTAATCCACGCGCGTCACCACAAACCTGCCTCTGTCAACCGTGTTGAACCGGCTCCGTCGATACGCGAACCCGCACTCCTGCGGCGTCAACTCTTGAAATTTGCGTTCAACCAGGTCGTAGGCCCGCACACAAGCAATCGCAGTTGCCACTTCCTGCCCGTACGCCCCCACATTCTGCACCGGCGTTCCCCCCACCGTCCCCGGAATCCCCGAAAGGCACTCCACTCCCGAGCAGTTGAGCTCAATGGTCTGCTGCATGCAATGCTCCCAGTCTTCGCCGGCAGCAACCTTCACGATTGTCTTGTCCCCATCCTCCGCAACCTCGAACCCGCGCAACCCCACATGAACCACGAGTCCATCAAACCCCTCGTCGGCAACCAGCAGATTGCTGCCGCCGCCCAGCACAAACAGCGGCAATCCGCGCTCCCGCGCCCACGCAGCCGCAGCCACCACATCGTCTTCCGTCGCGGCCTCGGCAAGATACCGTGCCTCGCCGCCCACTCCTAACGTGGTCATCCCTGCAAGCGAAATGTTCTCTCGAATGTTCATTTCTCTTTTGAATGTTTGAGCTGCCAGACTACAGGACGACATCCGTCCGCGAATAGTGCGTCTCTCTCCACTTGCCTTGTCCCCTGTTTGCCGGGTGCCCCCGGTCCCTCGTCCGCCGCGGCGGAGGGAATGGGGATCGAATCGGACGAATCACCCCAGCCAGTAGCCACAGCCCTCCAGAACCCGTAAAATGATTACAGGCAACTTCCCTGCCGGAGGAAAAGCATGTATCCAGAACTGATGGTCATTCCCATGCGCGAGGAACTCGTCCGCGCCGGAATCAATGAAACCCGCACGGCCGAGGACGTGGACGCGGTCCTCGCCCAGCCCGGCACCACCCTGCTCGTCGTCAACTCCATCTGCGGATGCGCAGCAGGCAAAATGCGTCCCGGCGTGCGCATGGCTCTGGGCAACTCCACCAGCCAGCCCGACCACAAAATCACCGTCTTCGCCGGTCAGGACCGCGAGGCCACCGATCGTGCCCGCAGCTACTTTGAAGGCAACCCGCCCACCTCGCCCGCCATCGCCATCCTCCGCGACGGCAAGCTCGTCTACCTCATGCAGCGCTTCGTCATCGAGCAGTCCACCGCCCAGCAAATCGCCGGCGAGTTGGTCCGCGCCTTCGACGAATTCTGCGCCAAGACCACTGCTTAGTTCTTGTTCAAACCTTCCGGATCGGCCCCGGATAGCGCGCAATCGTCGCATCGACAGTCAAAAGCGTAATCCCTTCGACCATCGCCTGTGCAATCAGGACCCGGTCGAAGGGATCTTCGTGTATGGGCGGCAGTTCGCCCGCCGCAACGGCGTGTTTTCCAAGCACGGCCAACTCAGCATAGCCATTCTCCAGCAAACCCTCCCAGACGGTACCGGGATGAGCATGGAAGCTCTCCAACCCCTTGGCGTGTTTGATTGATATCTCCCAGATGCTGGCCACGCTGAAGACGAGTTCGTTCTTGGAATCGGCGATCATGCTCAACGCCAATGCAGGAAGTCGCGGAGAATCCTCACTTGCCCATAACAGGATGTGGGTGTCGAGAAGGAGTCTCATTTCTCACCGCTGAGCTTCTTCCCGTCACCGCTAAACATCTTCTCGATTTCATCGGCCATCATCGAGTCGAAGTCGTCTGGAACCTTGATCTGTCCCTTGAGGAACCCCACTCGGCGCTTTGGAAGCTGGGCCTGTGAGTCTAGCCGAATCACCTGTACCTTCGGCTTTCCCGCCTTGGCGATTATGAATGGCTCGCCCTTCTCCGCCTCATCTACGAGCCGGGATAAGTTAGTTTTGGCAACGTGAATATTGAACGTCCGCATCCGTCCCCCCAAGTAGACTTAGTTCACTTAGTTTAGTCCATTTTCTCTTCTAGTTCAACTCCGCATGCAAAACGGCCTCCCGTAAAGGAGGCCGCAATGAGAAATGTAAGCCGAATCCTCGCACCAAGCAGCTAATAGCTAGGAGCTAGAAGCTAAAAGCTACCCTCAATCCGCCTCCGCCGCCCTAGCCAGCTTCTGCACCTTGCTGTGCTTGATCGAGTAGGTAAAGTAAATCACCAGCCCGAACAGCAGCCAGCCAACCATCACTTCCCACGTAATCAGCGCAAGCTTCGACATCAGGAACCCCGCCGAAAGAATGCCCAGCGCCGGCACAAGCGGCACCAGAGGCGTCTTGAACGGCCGATGCAACTCCGGCTGTCGCACCCGAAGCACCCACACGCCCGCGCACACAATCGTGAACGCCAGCAGCGTCCCGATGTTCACCAGGTCCGCAAGCCTTGATATCGGCAGAAACGCCGGAAACACCGCCGCAAAAAGTCCAAACACAATCGTCGTAATCCATGGCGTTCTGAACTTAGGATGAATCGCCGATGCCCACTTCCACAGCAGCCCGTCCTTTGACATGGAATAGAACACGCGTGTCTGTCCCAGCAGCATCACCAGCATCACCGTGGCCAGCCCGAACACCGCCCCTATCTTCACCAGCATCGAGCCCCAGCTCACGCCCGTCGCGTCAATCCCCAGCGCCACCGGAGCCGGAACGTTCAGCGTCGAATAATTCACCAGCCCGGTCAGCACCAGCGAAACTGCAATGTACAGGACCGTGCAAATCACCAGTGACCCCAGAATCCCGATTGGCATATCCCGCTGCGGCTTCTTCGCTTCCTGAGCAGCTGTCGACACCGCGTCAAATCCAATGTAGGCAAAGAAAATGCGCGATGCCCCCTTCGCTATGCCGCCCCAGCCAAAATTCCCATTCGCGTCTTTAGGCGGAATAAATGGGTGCCAGTTCGTATGCGCAAGGGCCGGATGCTTGAACAGAAAGTAGCCGCCCACTACCAGGAAAATCCCCACCACGCTCAGCTTGATAAACACGATCACCGAGTTAAAGTTCGCTGACTCCTTGATCCCGATCACCAGGATGGTCGTGATCACAAAGACACCAATCATCGCAACCAGGTTGAAGTATCCCGTCGCATGAGGCAGCCCCATATCGCTGATCCCCGGTGGCAACGACGTAACCGGTCCCCACATGCCCTGGTATTTCACCAGCTGCGCCCCGGGAATCGCAGTCAACTGCGGCGGAATCACAATGCCGATCTGCTGCAGCAGGCTGTTGAAGTACCCTGACCAGCCTGACGCCACAGTCGCCGCGCCAAACGCGTACTCCAGCACCAGGTCCCACCCGATAATCCACGCCACCAGCTCGCCCAACGTCGCATAGCCATACGTGTACGCCGAACCCGCAATCGGAATAATCGAAGCAAACTCCGCATAGCACAGCCCGGCAAACGCGCATGTGATGCCCGCAAGCACAAAGCTCAGCGCCACGGCCGGGCCTGCATACAGCGCCGCAGCCTGCCCCGTCAGCACAAATATCCCGGCGCCAATCACCGCCCCAATGCCCAGCGTAATCAGGTTCACCGCGCCCAGCGACCGTTTCAGCGTGTGTTCGCCCTGTTCACCTGCCTCTTGCGACAGCATCGACATGGGCTTGATCCGTAGCAGCCTCGACATGGAAATAGGACTACCTCCTCAACATTCAGTTAGCGTTTCAATTGGATCCTGCGAGTGCCGTCAGACGCTGCCGCCGGGACCAGAAAAGATATACAGGGATGCCGAGCAAAACAATCACCAGGCCCGGCCACGTGTACTGGGGCTTGTATCGCAATAATACGATACAAATCCACGCCGCCATCACGATGTAAAGCGCCGGCAATACCGGGTATCCCCATGCCTTGTAAGGCCGCGCCGCATCCGGCCGCTTCACCCGCAGCACAAACAGGCTCACGATGGTCAAAATATAAAACACCAGCTCCGCGGCGATTAGGTAGTCCAGCAGTTGTCCGTAAGAGCCAGACACGCACAGAAACACCGTCCACACCGCCTGAATCATCAGCCCGGCCACCGGCGTTTTGTATTTCGGATGCAGCTTGCCCACCGACTTGAAAAACAGTCCGTCCTGGCTCATCGCATAAAACACGCGCGCCCCAGCCAGCGTCAATCCGTTGGCGCAGCCAAAAGTCGAAATCAAAATCGCGCCGGCCATCAGCCACGCGCCAGCCGAATGAAAAACCTGCCCCAGCACTGCCGTCGCCACGCGATCCTCAGCCGCATATTGAATCCCGCGCGCCGCGATCGTCGCTCCATGCGGATCGCCATGCATCGGCAACACCAGCAGGTAGCCCACTGACACCAGAAAGTACACCGTCAACACAAACCCGGTCCCCAGAATCAATGACAGCGGCAAATTGCGCTTCGGATTCTTCACTTCCCCTGCCGTATACGTGATGTTGTTCCACGCATCCGCGCTGAACAGCGATCCCACCTGCACCACCGCCAACACCACCACAAGGTTCACCAGCACCGTCGGGCCGCCCACGCCCACCTGCACCTGGTGCAGCGAACTCCACCCCGCGTTTTTCCAGAACTCACCGAACCCCGCGCCAAAATTCGCATTCCACGCCTCGGCCGTCCGTCCCACCGTAAACGCCAGCAGGATCAGAGCCGCCAGCGAGATCGCCTTGGCAGATGTAAAAATGTTCTGGATCGCCGCTCCCAGCCCCACGCCGAAGATGTTCACAAACGCCAGCAGAACCACCACCACAATCGCGGCCAGGTTCGCCGTGCTCAGCCCAATGTCCATGTTGCCCAGCACCATCGGGCCCACGGGAATCGCCGGCACATGCGCAATATGCCAAAGCCAGTGCGTTGTCGACACCGACGGAAAAAACACACCCAGAAACTTGCCGAACGCCACGCACACCGCGGCAATCGTCCCCGTCTGGATCACCAGAAACAGCGTCCACCCAAACAGAAACCCCCACAACGGCCCCAGCGCTTCTCGAAGATAGATATATTGGCCGCCCGCCTTCGGCATCATGGCCGCCAGTTCGCCGTAGCTCAGCGCCCCAATCAGCGTCAGAACCGCCGTCACGATCCAGGCGCCCAGAAACAGTGCCGGCGATCCCACGCCCCTGGCAATGTCGGCGTCCACAATGTAAATGCCCGACCCGATCATCGATCCGATGACGATCGCCGTAGCGCTGAAGAGGCCAAGGGTTTGCTTCAACCCGGAACCTTCAACGGGCTGAGCCTGCTCTTGATTGGGAGGGAGATCTGGAGTGGTCACTGCAAGATTTTTACCCGATTTAAGCGCCCCTGTCTCCAGATTTCTTCAAAACTCGTTCTCCCGCCAGCATTTGCACCACAGTCTCCCCCAAAATCCGAACCCATGAGGACAACGAGAGGGTGCCCCCGGTCCCTCGCATTTGGGGACCGGGGTTACGATCATCCTCACCCCAAAACCGCCATCCACCGCCGAAACTCCGCCGCAGGATCCTTCGCGCGAAAAATTGCCGCCGAAACCGCAACCGTCGTCGCCCCGGCGGCAAGCACCAGCGGAGCCGTCTCCAGAGTGATCCCCGCCGCAGCCGTCAAAACCCTGTCCGGTCCCGCCTCCATGCGCAACCGGCTCACACCCTCGAGACCAATCGGCGCCGTCCGCGTCTGCTTGGTCGTTGTCGGATAAACCGGACCAATCGCAAAATAGTTCACCGGCTCCGCCAGAATCCCCGGCAGCAGCTTGTCGCTCCCGCCAAAAGTACCCACAATCCGCTCCGGCCCCACCAGTCGCCGCGCCTCCGCAGGAGTCACATCGCCAGAGTCCACATGCACGCCATCAAATCCTGCTTGGTCAACCAAATCAGCTCGATCATCGAGAATTAGCTTCACATTCTGGCCGGGCATCGCCGACCGCAGGACTTCGGCATCCGCCAGCAGTTCGGCATCGTTGCCGGTCTTGTTTCGGTACTCAAGCAGCGTCACGCCCGCATCAGTCAGCGACCCTCCGAGCTGCCGCAAAAACGCCGCACGCCCCTCAGCAGGAATCGTCGAAGCATCCAGAATTGGATAGATCTTAGGAAAGGAAAAAGTCATGCAATAAAGCTAGCCCGTCACCCCGGCAGTTGTCAGTGAGGCAGCCCCACACCTTCGTTCTTTAAGACTTGATCGAGCTCGGCGCCGACCAGGTATTTGGTCCACGCAAGCAGCTGGCCGGTCTTGACAATGAAGAACTCGACGATGGGATCGGTGCTGTCGTAGAGTCGAGGACCATCCTCTTACACAGAGAGATGCGCGGACGCGCCCCCGAAGAGATGAGCCAGGCGCTGTCGGCGATGGGAGACTTCCAATCAGGCTTGCGGTCAAGTAAAGTTGGGAGACACATGATCGTTAACCTGGCCAGACGCGCGCATGACCATAATTGGGAGCTCGATCCCATTACGCGGTCCCTTTTGGACACGGATTTTTACAAGCTGCTGATGCTGCAGTTTATCTGGAAGAATTTCAAGACGACGCGCACCTCGTTTACCACGATGAACCGCACCAGCACCGTGCGGCTCGGTGAGATTGTGGGCCTGCATGCGTTGCGCGAGCAACTGGAAGCGGTGAGGAACCTGCGCTTTCACAAGTCGGAATTGATCTGGCTGGCTGGCAATACATTTTACGGGCGCAGAGGGATTTTTGAGCCCGCCTTTCTGGAGTGGCTGGAGAAGGATTTCAGGCTCTCGGAGTTTGAATTGTCGGTGCAGGACGGCCAGATCAACCTGAGCTTCAGCGGCCTGTGGACCGAGACGACCATGTGGGAGATCTATGCGCTGACGATTATTGACGAGCTGAAGACGCGCGCCAGCCTGAAGCGGCTGAGCGAGCTCGAGCTCGACATTCTATATGCGCGCGCCAAGACCAGGCTCTGGCAAAAGATTGACCGGCTGCGGGGCATTCCGCGACTCAACATCAGCGACTTTGGAACCCGCCGGCGTCACAGCTTTTTGTGGCAGGAGTACGTCGTGAAGGCGATGAGCGACATGCTGGGCGCGGGTTTTGCGGGGAGCTCGAACACCTACCTTGCCTACAAGCACGATCTTGAAGCCATCGGCACGAATGCTCACGAGCTGCCGATGGCGATGGCTGCTTTGGCCACCAACGAAGAGGATTTGCGATCGGCGCAGTACCGTTTTCTGGAACTGTGGCAGCAGAGCTACCAGGGCGAGCTGCTGATTCTGCTTCCCGACACGTTTGGGACCACGCAATTTCTTGAAGGCGCGCCGGACTGGGTAGCAGACTGGACCGGGCAGCGCATCGACAGCAAGGATCCGTGGCTTGCGGGCGACGAATACATTGCGTGGCTCAAGCAGCGTGGACGCGATCCGCGCCGCAAGCGACTGATTGCGTCGGACGCGCTGGACGTAGATCAGATTCTCGGGCTGCATGCCTATTTTGGCGGGACGCTGAAGAACGGAGCATCGCCTGGGAGTTTTCAGCGTGCGAGCGACTTTCTTGACGAGAAGCGATGGATTCCAGAGCCGCGCATCCGCTTCAGCGCAGGCTGGGGGACGTTTCTGACCAATGATTTTCGCGGCTGCAATCCGCAGGGCGACGAGGGATTTGACCCGATCAGCCTCGTATGCAAACTGAGCGAAGTGGAAGGACGGCCAGCGGTGAAGCTCTCCGACAATTATTCGAAGGCGTTGGGCGATGCGGAGGAGATCAAGCGCTACCGCAAGGTGTTTGGGACGGCGGGCGTGGCAGACGTTCCAGTGACTGCCTGAGGACAAATCCTTGACAGATGGAGTTGACCGCCCGACGGAGCCGAGCGGTGTAGTCTGCTCGATATGACGGCGAGTGCAGGCTGGTATGCCGGCCAGTTGCGGCAGGAGCTGACTGCGCGGGCGAGAAGATATGCGCGGGACCGCGCGCATGTGGAGAGCTACGGAAATCCGCCGGTGATTGTGTTTCCGCCTGAAGACGGACGGCACGGAAACTTCTTTGACGAATCTTACAGGGCGATTGCAGCACGGCCAGAGTGGATGCGGCGCTTCGACAAAGTTCACACGCAGGGCAACCGCTCGCTACCGAAGCCGGAGTTGGATCCGAAAAGAAGGTGGCGGGAGCTGGATTCGAGCATGAGCTCGGACGCGCTGCTGATGAATGTTTTTTGCGCTCCGGGAGTGGCGGAGTCGGCTGCGGTGGGCGGTGCGCTTGGCGTGGAGGTCGACGGATTGCCCGAGTTTGGCTGGAAAGCGCGCGTGCCACTGGCGAACGGGCGATTCGACCGCACGGAAGTGGACATGCGGATGGGCTCGCTTCTGGTGGAAGCGAAGCTAACCGAAGGCGATTTCCAGACGCGCGAGGCTCGAATCGTTGAAGCATATCGGGACTTCGACGAGGTGTTCGATCGGGATTTGCTTCCGCGGGTTGAGTTGACCCAAGCGCGGCGCAAGCAGCCGGTCGAGTTTCCTGAAGCATTTTCGCAGGAGTATGAAAGCCTGGTAGACGAGACGATGCCACGTGCGCTGATCGAGGAATTGCAGGCGAATTCCGCGTCTGTGGTCGCGGCGGCGGACTTCAATGCGACTCGGAAGGTCGAGCCTGCGTACACCGGCTATCAATTGATCCGCAATGTGCTGGCGGCCTATGCGTCTGAGTGCAGCTTTTGCGTCCTGCACGATGACCGCAGGCCGGATTTGCGCGAGGATTGGTTTAGGGTGATGGCCGCAGTGAAGAGCGCGGCAATGCGCGTCCGGCTCAAGGTGCTCACCTGGCAGGAACTGGCGGCATACCTTCCCGACGAGTTGCAGGAGTTTCTTGATGTGAAGTACGGGATTGTTGCGCCGGGAAAAACGGCTTCGCCCGTAGGAGAAGCCGTGGAGTATTGAAACACGATCAGCCGGCGCTACAGGCCCAGGATTTTTCGGTTGGCTTCGGTGTCGGCGCCGCCGCCGGCGAAATCGTCGAAGGCGCGGTCGGTGACGCGAATGATGTGGTCGCGGATGAAGGGCGCGCCTTCCGCCGCACCGGCCTCAGGATGCTTGATGCAGCACTCCCACTCAAGCACGGCCCAGCCCGGATAGTCGTACTGTGCCATCTTGGTGAAGATCTGTTTGAAGTCGATTTGGCCGTCGCCGAGGGAGCGGAAGCGGCCGGGGCGATCGATCCAACTTTGATAGCCGCCGTAGACTCCGGAGCGGCCGCTCGCGTGAAATTCGGCGTCCTTCACGTGGAACGCGCGGACGCGCTGGTGATAGATGTCGAGGAATGCCAGGTAATCGAGCTGCTGCAGGATCATGTGGCTCGGGTCGTAAAGAATGTTGGCGCGGGGATGATCGGAAACGGCCACGAGGAAGCGCTCGAAGGTGACTCCGTCGTGCAGGTCTTCGCCAGGATGCAGTTCGAAGCAGACGTCGACGCCCACCTCGTCGAACTGCTGAAGGATGGGGAGCCAGCGCACACCGAGTTCCTTGAAAGCTTCGTCGATAAGGCCGGCAGGGCGTTGTGGCCAGGGATAGAAGAACGGCCATGCGAGAGCGCCGGAAAAAGTGGCGTGCGCGTCGAGGCCGAGGTTGCGGCTGGCTTTGGCAGCCCACATGAGTTGCTGCACGGCCCACGCCTGGCGTGCTTTGAGGTCGCCGGCAATTTCAGGCGGAGCGAAACTGCCGAAAAGCACGTCGTAGGCAGGATTGCTGGCCACGAGCTGTCCTTGCAGATGAGTCGAAAGCTCGGTGATGGCGACGCCTGCGCGGCTAGCCACGCCAAGGAGCTCGTCGCAATAGCCCTGGCTCTCCGCAGCCTTTTTCAGGTCGAAAAGTCGCGCGTCCCAGGTCGGGATCTGAATGCCGGTGAAGCCGAGTTTGGCGGCCCAGCCGGCCATGCCTTCAAGCGTGTTGAACGGAGCGGCGTCCCCGGCAAACTGCGCAAGAAAAATTCCGGGTCCTTTGATGGTCTTCATGATCTGTCTCCACGACGTTGCTGAGCCAGTTAAAAAGCGACCCAGGATTGTTTGCGGTTGCTCTCGATGACGCGGTCAATGAAGCGCATGCCGCGCACGCCGGCGACGATGCCGGGCAGCGTGGGTGGCAGAGGGTTGGCGTTGCCCTGCTGCCAGGCGCGGAGCGCGTCAGCGAATTCACCGTAAAGAACGGCGAAGGCTTCAAGATAACCCTCAGGATGGCCGGGCGGGACGCGCATGACAGCGAGTGCGTCGTGGCCGAGATAGGGCGTGCCGGCGTGATGAATTTCTTCAGGGCCCTCGAGGCGCTTGACGATCAGGCGGTTCGGGTCCTGCTGGCGCCAGTCGATGGAGGCTGTTTCGCCGTAAATGCGGATGCGCATTTCGTTGAGCTCGCCAGCGGCCACCTGCGAACATGCGAGTGTGCCGGCGGCGCCGTTGCTGAGGCGGACGAAGGCATTGCAATCGTCGTCGAGACGGCGGCCTTCAACGACGGAACGCAGCGTGGCGTTGATCTCCGTGACCTGGAGGCCGGAGATGTATTCGAGCAGGTGAAAGGCGTGGGTGCCGATGTCGCCGATGGCCCCGCCCTGGCCGTTCTGCGCCGGGTCGGCACGCCAGGCGGCTTGCTTGTGGCCGGTGTTCTCGATGGCCTTGCTCATCCAGCCTTGAAAATATTCGACAGCGACCTTGCGAATTTTACCGAGATTACCGCTCGCACAGAGATGGCGCGCTTCGCGCACCAGGGCGTAACCGGCATAGGTGTGGGTAAGGCCGTAGGGCAGTCCGGATTTGGCGACCGCGGCTTGAAGCGCCTGGGCTTCAGCGTAGTTTGAAGTGGCGGGCTTGTCGCTCATGACGGGAATGCCGGCCTCAAGCGCCGCCTGCGCGATAGGTAGATGAAGATGGTTGGGCGTGGTGATGACGATGAAGTCGATGGGGTCAGCACGCTTGCGCTCGGCCTCGATCATCTGGCGGTAGTCGGCGTAGGCACGTGCGGGATCGATTCCGAAGCGCTCGCCTGCCTCGCGGGAACGCTCGGCGGATTGAGAAAACGCGCCGGCAACCATCTGGATTTTTCCGTCCATTTCAGCGGCAAGACGATGGACGGGGCCGATGAACGCTCCCGGCCCTCCGCCAACCATACCCATGCGCAGTTTTCGTTGTGCAGCCATCTCGTTCCCTCCGTGCGTTGGCGCTGAATCCAGAAAGGTAAAGTTCTTCGCAGGTCAGTCTACACTACACTCTCAAGCGCCGCGAGTGCTCCTTGACTATATTCATCGTCAACGACCTGATGATGATTGATGCGTGGTTATTGATTGACGCCGCTGGCCAGAAAACCGCCATCGACGGCGATGATTTCGCCAGTGACGAAGGTGGCCGCCGCCGAGGCGAGGAAAATGGCGGGGCCGACCACTTCACTTGGATTGCCAAAGCGGTGCATGGGAGTCCGCAGCAGAATTTCTTCGCCGCGCGGCGTTCCCATGATGAGAGACATGTTCAGCGGCGTGGGGAAGACGCCGGGGGCAAGCGCGTTGACGTTGACGCCCTTTCCGGCCAGTTCAATTGCCAGCGTTTTGGTGAAGGATGCAACCGCGCTCTTGCTGGCGGCGTAAGCCGCAACCTGGTAAAAGCCGTGAAAACCGGTGATGGAAGCGATGTTGACGATGCGGCCGTAACCGGCTTTGGCCATGGTTGCGCCGAAGATCTGGCAGGAGCGGACCGTGCCTGTGAGGTTGGTTTCCATGATGCGGGACCAGTCGGCATCCGAAACATCAAGGGTCGGAATTTTCTGGGTAATGCCGGCGGCGTTGACCAGGATGTCAACCTTGCCGAAGGTCTTGAGGACCTGCTCGTGCAAATGTTCGAGCGAGGAGCGATCGAGCACATCGCAGGCGACACGCAACGAGCGGCGGCCGAGGGCTTCAATTTCAGTGGCGACGGCTTCAACCTGTTCGGTCCGGCGCGAACTCGGCGTCACATCGGCGCCGGCACGGGCCATGCCGAGAGCGATTTCGCGGCCCAGGCCGGTTGTCCCGCCAATGACGACGGCGACTTTGCCAGTGAGATCGAAAAGACCTTGACTCATGGAAGCTCCCCTTCCGCAGGCGCGAGCGCCGTGCCGGCCCGCTGATTGAACGGACTCGAGCATCGGCCGCGGCTGCGTTGCAAACAGGTACAGCCTAAACGATCGGCCGTGAGACGCGTTCACAGACCGGAAACGGCTCAATGGGTTAAATTACTTGTGGCTATGAATACGATACAGATTCCCGATTCTTCCCGACGCTGGGATTGCCTGAGCCTCGGCGAAGTGATGCTCCGCCTTGATCCCGGCGAGGGCCGCATCCACACCACGCGGCAGTTCACAGTGTGGGAGGGCGGCGGAGAATATAACGTGGCGCGCGGTCTGCGGCGCTGTTTTGGCCTGCGCACAGCCATTGCCACCGCACTGGCTGAAAACCCGGTGGGCCGACTGGTGGAAGACTTCATCCTGCAGGGCGGGGTGGACACTTCCCTGCTGAAATGGGTTCCCTACGACGGCGTGGGGCGCGCTGTGCGCAATGGGCTGAACTTTACCGAGCGCGGATTTGGGGTGCGCGCGGCCGCGGGTTGCAGCGACCGGGGACATACGGCGATCAGCCTGGTGAAGTCGGGCGACTTTGATTGGGAGACGATCTTCGGACCTAAGAACGGTTCGCGCTGGCTGCATACCGGCGGGATTTTTGCTGCCCTCTCAGCGTCGACTGCCGAGGTGGCCGTGGAAGCGATGGATGCGGCGCGGAAATATGGAACGCCGGTTTCCTATGACCTGAACTTTCGCGACTCGTTGTGGAAGGCGATCGGCGGCAAGGCGAAGGCGCAGGAAGTGAATCGCGAGATTGTGCGCAAGGTTGACCTGCTGCTGGGCAACGAGGAAGATTTCTCCGCGATGCTGGGCGTAAAGATCAAGGGCGTGACGGAGGACTTTGCAGAGCTGCCGATTGAAGGCTATTCGGAGATGCTCCGCGAAGTGGCGAGCCTCTATCCAAACCTGAAGTTGATTGCAAGCACGCTTCGGTCGGTCCGCAGCGCTACGCAAAACGCGTGGGGCGCGATTGCTCTCTATGAAGACAAGATCATTCATGTGCCACAGACCGATATTGAAATCATGGATCGCGTAGGCGGCGGCGACAGCTTTGCTTCGGGCCTGATTTACGGGCTGCTGGCAGACAAAGGCATTGACTGGGCGGTCCGCTGCGGCGTGGCGCATGGGGCACTGGCGATGACGACGCCGGGCGATACCAGCATGGCCACACTACCGGAAGTGGAACGCATCATTAAAGGTGGGTCGGCGCGGATTGCGCGCTAGAAAGGTGGGCTGGCGCGCATCGTGCGATGGTCGAGTGCGTACAGGCTCATAAAGGATCAAGATGCCAGAGACGACACAAGAAACACTTGAGCGCGTAGGACTGATTCCGGTGCTGCGCGCGAAGAATATTGACCAGGGACGCAAAGTTGTGGACGCCATGATCGCGGGCGGTGTGACCGTCGTCGAAGTCACCATGACCGTGCCGGGCGCAATCGACCTGATCAAGCAGCTCAAAAAGGACTTTGGCGATGAGCTGCTGCTGGGCTCGGGCACGGTGACGACGGCTGACCAGTGCCAGGCTACGATCGATGCGGGTGCGGAGTTTGTGGTGAGCCCGAGCTTGCATCCTGCAGTGATTGTGGCCACAAAGAAGAACGGCAAAGTTTCGTGCCCTGGCGCGCTGACACCGACTGAAGCGATCACCGCATGGAATGAGGGCGCGGATTACGTGAAGATTTTTCCTTGCTCGGCCCTGGGCGGTGCGTCTTATTTGAAGTCGCTGCTGGCTCCGTTTCCGCATTTGAAGGTTATTCCCACAGGCGGCGTGACTCTGCAAACGGCGGAGAGCTTTCTGCGGGCCGGTGCGCGCGCATTGGGCGTAGGGGGCGACCTGGTGAATCTGGCGGCTATCGAAGCTGGGCACCCGGAAGTGATCTCCGAATCGGCGATGGCATACTTGAAGATTGTTGCCGAGGTGCGCGGGAAGTAGTGCTCTGTTGCCTGGGCGGCGCGAAGAAACTTGCGCGGCCTGCTTATTTATCTGTTATGAACGCGGGCATCCGCCCAAGTTAGATCGAGTGATCCGCAATGACCGAATCTGCAAAAAGCAAGACTGAATCGACAGCGAAGACAGACGGCGCATTTCGTCTGGACGGACGGCACGCGCTGGTGACCGGCGGCGCCAGCGGCATTGGCGAAGCTACGGTGCGAGAACTTGTGCGCGCCGGGGCGTTTGTGTGGATCGCCGACATCAACGTGACCGCGGCGGTGGCGCTGGCCAACGAGGTCGGCTCGGCGCAGGCCATTCACCTGGATGTGACCAGTCCGCAGTCGATTGCTGCTGCTGGTTCAAAGCTTGACCGGCTCGATATCCTGGTGAACAACGCTGGCATTGGCCATGTGGGCTCTATTGAAACCACGGAGTCGGAAGATTTTGACCGGCTGCTCGACGTGAACGTGCGCTCGGTTTACCTGGTGACGCGCGCATTTTTGCCGATGCTGTTCGCGGCTCGCGAATATCACGGCGCGGTCGGCGCGATTGTGAATATCGGCTCGGTTGCAGGCATGGTTGGCATCAAGCAGCGGTTTGCATACTGCATGAGCAAGGGCGCGGTGCTCGCGATGACGCGGCAACTGGCCGTCGAGTACCCGAAAACACTGCGTGTGAATGCAGTTTGCCCGGGAACGGTGCAGACGCCCTTCGTTGAGGGATATCTCGACAAGTTTCACAAGCACAACAAGGAAGAGATGCGGGAAGAACTACGGGCCAGGCAGCCGGTAGGACGGCTGGGAACACCGGAAGAGGTGGCATCATTGGTGAGGTACCTTGCCTCGGACGAAGCATCGTTTGTGACCGGGTCGCTGGTGACCATTGACGGTGGCTGGACGGCCGCCTAACAGAAGAACGCAATCGCAATTTTGATTCCCCGCTGAGGAGAGCCTTATGAAACTTGTTTCGTTTTCAAAAGCCGACGGCAAGGTGCGCCCCGGTTCCCTGCTTGAAGAAGCCAACATCGTTGTCGATCTGTCAGGCCTTGGCTTTGCCGACGCTCTGGCAGTTGCCGAAGCAGGATTCACCGCTGTCGATAAGCCCGGCGCCTATCCGTCTTCAAAATTGGCCGATGTGCGCCTGCGTGCGCCGATTGCGAATCCGCCGCGCGTGTTTGCCATCGGGCTGAATTACCGCGATCACGCAATTGAATCGAAGATGGCGCTGCCCAAAGTGCCGGTGGTGTTCTTCAAGATGACGACTGCGATCGTCGGACCGGGCGAGAACATTGTGCTGCCGGGCAATTCCACCCAGCCCGACTACGAGGCGGAACTGGCGTTTGTGATTGGCAAGGGCGGATACCGGATTCCGGCGTCGGCGTGGCTCGAACATGTGTACGGATACACGATCGTGAACGACGTGAGCGCGCGCGATGTGCAGCTCTCCACATCCCAGTGGTCGCTGGGCAAGAGTTTCCCGAGTTTCTGCCCGATGGGCCCGGCGATTGTGACCGTGGACGAGATTGCCGATCCGCACGAACTCGCGATCAGCCTTTCAATCAACGGCGAGGTGCTGCAGAAATCGAATACGCGGGAGCTGATTTTCAAGATTCCCGACTTGATTGAATACATTTCTTCGATTACGCCGCTCTTGCCGGGCGATGTGGTTTCAACAGGGACGCCCTCAGGGGTTGGCATGGGTCGCACTCCGCAGCGCTGGCTCAAGCCGGCCGACGTGGTGACTGTGTCGATTGAAGGACTGGGAGCATTGACCAATCCGGTGGTCGCGGAGTCTTAGACGACTGACCAAGTTGGTCCGGCCTGTTGAGAAAAAGCCAGGGGCTAAACAGGTTGCGGAAAAGGTCGATGGTACTGCGTTGTTTTGATAGGGCACGGATTTATCCGTGCCACAAACGCAAGAAATCATGACGGCCTTTAGGCCCTGAGGGACGGTTTTCCATTTGTCGCTGTCCATTCCGAGTTTTCCCGCTGCCACTGGAGCCCAACGGAATCGGCGGGATTCCATCGTGAGGTTGAAGCCTGGCGCTCCCTTCAGAAATGCGGCGCTATGACGCTATGAGTTGGTCATCGAACGAAGAGATCTGCGCCGCGGAGCCCCTTAATGGACCATGACTTCATTGGCTTCCGCGAGTTCACCAGCTTCCGGCTGCGATCCGAACCATGCATAGAGCGCAATGCCGACAAAGCAGACCGCGGGCACCAGATACCCGTGCGCCACCCCGGCCATGTCGCTGACCTTGCCCATCACCGGAGTAATTACGCCTCCGCCTACGATCGCCATGACGATGCATGCGCCGCCCGTCTTGGTCCGCGGCCCCAGTCCCTTCACGCCCAGCGCGAAGATGGTCGGGTACATCATCGACATGAAGAAGCTGTTCACGATAAGGCAGCCCACGCCGAACCATCCGGGATGCAACACCGCCCCAACACATGCGGCGGTGTCGATTAGCGCAAAGATGCCCAGAAGCCGGGGAGCCGGTATGTAACGCAAAAGCCAGGTGGACGTGAACCTGCCGGCAGCAAAGGCCAGCAGCGTACCGGTGAGTAGATAGCCTGCACTGCGCTCTGCGGTTCTTGTGTAGGCCAGGACGTAGGGAATCTGGTAGCTCCACGCAGCCACCTGCGCGCCGACGTAGAGGAACTGCGCCACCACAGCGAAGACAAAATGTTTTCTCTTGAAGAGCGGCGGCCCGTGATCTTCCGCGGCCGCCTCCTTCGTATAATCCATCCCCATATGGGGGAACGGAGTGCGCGCAATCAAGACTCCCCAAAGCAGCACGATAACGCCCAGCACCACGTAGGGCACAATGACGCGCAGTGTCTCAGAGCGCAGGTAGGGCTGGTAGGTTCCCGCCACCTGCATCGCCGCCACCTGGGCTTTGGACAATTGCACACCGGAGAAGATGAACCGTGAGCCTACCAGCAATGCCACCATGCTGCCCACGGGATTAAAGGCCTGGGAGAGATTCAGGCGTTGCTCGGCCGAGTCGGCCGAGCCGATCTGCACGATGAATGAGCCGGCAGCTGTTTCAAGAAACGACAGTCCGCCGGCGATGATGAACAGCGCGGTCAGAAAGAACCAGTATTGGTCGACGATAGCTGCGGGCCAGAACAGGATGCAGCCCGAGCCATAAAGGCCAAGGCCGATCAGGAAGCCGGCCTTATAGCCCCTTTGGCGCATGATCCACCCGGCGGGCAGCGCCAGCAGAAAGTAGCCCATGTAAAAGGCTGACTGCACCAGGCCGGCCTGCAGGCGGCTAATCTCAAACGACTTCATGAACTGGCGAATGAGAATGTCGTTCAGGTTGTTGGGAATCGCCCAGAGAAAGAAGAGAGCCGTAACCAGGAAATAGGGCAACATGCGACCCACAGGGACAAGCCTTGCGTGAATGTTCGATTTTTTGAGCGCGGGCTGGGATTCAGAGCCGAAAGATCCGGCTGGAACATTCAAGGCCAATTAACCCTCCATCGAGCGGAAAATCCGCACATTTCGAAAGCGTTTTCGTTTCGGGCGCTTTTAGAACGAAAAAACCGCCCCACCCTTTCTATCGAATCGGTCCGGGGTATGGCAAATCCTGACAGTGGTCGGATGTCAGATGGCGCAGCGACGGGGAGAAGGACATTCGGCGCCGGCTACAGCACCCGGGCGAGCCACTTGCCGGTGTGGGAATGGAGATTGGCCGCGATTTCTTCAGGAGGACCTTCGGCTACGATGCGGCCGCCGCCTTCCCCACCCTCGGGGCCAAGATCGATAACCCAGTCAGCGGACTTGATCACGTCGAGGTTGTGCTCGATGACGATGAGCGAGCCTCCACCGTCGATGAGCTTGCGGAAGGCGGTGAGGAGCTTGGAGACATCGTCAAAATGCAGGCCCGTGGTGGGCTCGTCAAGGATGTAGAGAACGCGGCTGGCCTGGGAGGGCTTGGCTGTGGCGTTGACCGCGCGTACCTGGGAGAGATGGGCGGCGAGCTTCACGCGCTGTGCCTCGCCTCCAGAGAGCGTGGTAGCCGATTGGCCAAGGCGCAGATAGCCGAGACCGATTT
>CAVXVM010000095.1:0-29441 GCA_963765025.1 uncultured Acidobacteriaceae bacterium
CTCTTCCTTTTAGATTGGCAAGAGTTTCCAAAAGGACAACGGCTGGATGCTCGGAGAGGTACACGACCCGCTTGCCGGGAGCGGCTGTATGCCAGCGGCCATCCGATTTTTCCCCACCGAGCCCCGCCAGATCGGAGTGGTTGCTGATCCTGAATAGGGATCTAGAGCAAAGGGAGTTCAAGAATAGACGCCCTCATCGATCTGCCAAAGCATGCTTTCAACCAGACGCCCCCCCGGTTCGTTGATAAGCATCTGCATTGGGCTTCGGTTGTTCAGCCGATCATCCGAGGAGCGCAGCCAAAGCAGAGCTTTCTCTCGTGAACCGAACACCTGCTCCGCGAGTTCGACAAGGCGCGCTACACGCACAACGCGTTCCGTCTCAATGCTCGAAAGCGATTCCTTGCGAGACTTGCGATGCTTCAACGTTCGCGGGGAAATGACAACGTCAGAAATCTCCGTAAAGGTCAGGCCGTGCTTTTTGAGACGATCGATGGTGGCCAGCGGAAGCCCTTTTTCAGTGAGATTGACCAGCTCAAGATCGGACATGGGCTTAACACCGATGAAGGAGAAGACTTTGGGGTTGGTGGCCATAGAGACCTCTATGGACATTATGCCACAACCACAACAGGCATAGTGTCCAAGCCGGAGAAGATTCGGAGAGAAACAGGGAACAAGGGAACGAGGGGTAAGGGTCGCGGACTGGCTGGCCGAAGAAGCGGCCCGGCTCGCCAGGACGGTGACCGTGCCGGGCAAGTGAGCCGCCTTAGAGTCCGCCCTCCGCGTCCGGTTTGTGGTTGACGTGCTTTGAGGGTGCGAAATATCCCTGCCGAGCCTGCAGGTGAGCGCCAGCCCGATCCGTTTTTACGCTCAATCGGTGCCAGGCTCCATTTGGCTTAATGCCTTCAAGGGGAAGCTCAAGCAAATAGACGGTTTCGGGAGCCTCCAACGCCCTGAATCCTGCTGCAAGATCATTGTTGTTGTGGAAGAACTTTCCCCCGGTGCCATCGGCAAGATCCCAGATTGCGTTCTCTTCGCCTTGCGTCTCCTTTTCGCGATATTGGGCGGTCAGAACGGGGGTCCGGATTTTTCTTGTGTCGTCGCCGGCCTCGAGTGATCCCGGATTGAGCCCGCTTGCGTTCAGAGCATTGATGGTCACGCCGGATTGGGCAGCAAGGTTGATCAGGCTGGATTCCGCCTCCCTCTCTTCCGCGTTGACGGGCGGGAAACCAGGCGATATGAGGATCATGATGTGTTGCCCTGGCAGCGCAGCCATCTTGTTCGCAATTTCGCCGATGGTTGCGTAGGTGGTGAGCAGGTCCCGAGTAGCCCTCTGGAGTATCTGCCGTGCGGCGGAATCAACGCTCCTTCTGGCCATTGCGACCATGGGGTTAGAATCATCACTATTCTGCATGGACGGGGTCGCCGAGCCGCTCGCACTGAAGGGGATGTTTTGATGAAAGGCCGGATTGCAAACATTCAGGAACTGCTGAACCGCGTCGGCAATTGCTGATGGGTCGTGCTGGTTTGCAATCAGATCGGCCTGGTAGTAGTTGAGCGCTGGGCATTCGGTGCGGTCGGGACGGTAAAGGAGTTCGGGGCGCACCGCCCGCATAGCGTCCAAGAGTATCGTTCGATCCCTGGTCAAGCCGCTGTTGATTTTGCTGGAAGTGGTCACGATGGCGGCAAGATCGGAACCGGGCAACGCCTCGTCCAGGGTCTCGATCGCCGCCTTTTGCGCGTACGAAATCTGGTCGGCGGTCAGGTGCAGGTCATCGAAGACGAGGACAGTGATTCGGCCGGGGAGTGTGACAGCTTGCGCCGCAGTGGTCGTTTGCGCCGCAGCTTTCGTTTGCGCCGCAGCTTCGGGGGTTGATGCGGCTTGCTCGGTTTTCGCAGGCACGGCGTGCTTCTCGACCAGGAATCCGGAGAGGGTACGCGGCTTGTCATCGTCGAACACGGTGAAGTCCTGCTTCTCGAGGTTGTCAATGCTCTGTCCCTTTTCATCGCGGACTACGACCGGCACCAGCACAACATTGACATTGACATGCAGGGTCATCCCAGCGTCCGGCTCCTGCGTTCCTGGCGGAACGGCGGACGCCGGAGGCATGGTCGCGGGTGAGGAGTTGGGGGGCAGTCGTGCTTCTGATTGGCTCGGTGGTCCGGCCGATGGAAGCTGCGGCGCCGGGGTTACGCTTTCGGGCTGCTGTGGCGATACTGCTGGAGTGGTCTGCGGCGATGCGGCGGCAGTGAGCTGGTTGGCGGGAGCTGACGGCGGGCCCGTCGCGGAGGCGCTTTCCGAGGTTTGAATTGTGGGGACTGTGGAAGTCGAAGGGGAATCTAGTGCCGGCCCCGCACCGGCGTCTGGCTCTCCGTTGGCTGGCACCGAGCCTGCTGGTCCTGCCTCGGCGGCGGCCTGGCTAACAATGCGTGAGGTTGTGGCAAACAGGTGGTAATCGGCAAAGAGGTTCTCGTTCAGCCACTCGGTTGTTCCGCCGTTCATGGTCGTCGTGGGATTGGCTGGCGCATCCGAGAGAGCAAAGCTGAGCGTCGGACACACAAACGATTTTCCGGCAATCTCAACCGGTCCATACTCAACGCGAGTAGCAGCACGACTGAGGTTCAAATTGCCTCGGATCTCGGCGATGAGCGTGATGCGGAGAATCGACCCAGTCGCTGGATCGATCCACAGCGACCCGTGATAACCCGGCCTTGCATGCGCCAACCGGTCGTTGCCACTGTCAGTGCGAATGTAGCCGATGGAGGGGCTGAACCCGCCTCCACCCATCGTTGGATCCGACGCTTCAGTGCGGGTAATCTTTTCTGCCGGCATTGCGATCTCGTAGTGCGAGGCAGATTGCGGCACGGAATAATTGAAGACCGCAACCGGCCCTGCCGGGAATTGCTCCCAGTGACTCCAGTTGGTTGTGCCTTTTGCTGAATCGTTTTGGACCATCAGAAGCGCCGAACCGAACTCGCCCCACGTCACCAATCCCTTCGGCTGGTGAGAACCCGGCAGGGTCGCGGCTGCAATGTTCTCCCGCTCGTTTCTCACGTTCACCTCGGTCTTCGCGATATCTACGAGGTGCAAACCCGCCTTCGTCGGCCACCCGTCTTTCTTCAGTTGCCGAGGGCTGTCGTCGAAGCTATAGGTTGTGCGCGTGGCTAACATGTTGGGGAGCCGTGGCAACGTTTCGAGGGCGAATTTTCTCGCCATTTCGAGTAGCTTTTGTTGCGTTGTCGCGTCTGGAGCGGGGATCTGCGGCAATTCACCCGCAGGGAGTTCGAGAAACGAAGACCGATCGGCGAGAAGTTGCAGCGCAACCGTGGCCTGAGGACCGCGAGCAAATTGCTTGGTCAGCCGATCCAGTGTGGCATTCGAAATTCGCTCCGAGGGTTCCAGCGTGCCGATTTGGACGGCGATTTCGGCGTCGGTCCGGCGCGAGTTGTCCATCGCGGAAAGAGCTTGTTCAAGTTGCGCAACGCTGACGGGTTTTGCTGCCCAGGAAGGGAGTGCCATGATTGCAAACAAGCCCAGGATCGACCATCGAAGCATGGCCCGGCTCCATCCTCTTGTCACGCCCGACCGACAACCGGGGAAGCTGCGACGCCGATGGACTGGGCCATCTGATGAACCGCGGTTGCATCGGAAGTGGTTGGCGCGCCCTTCATGCAAAGTTGGATTGATGGCGTTTTGACGAGTTCCTTCATCTAAGATTCGCATCGAACTGTAAAGGTTTTCCGGCAATTCCGCTGAATTCATACTCGAAGCAGCGCGACGCCGGTCGCGTGGCAGCTGGTTCCCTGCCCTTCAGCCTCGGACCGAGACTCCAGAGAACGACAGCACGGCGAGGCCGCGGACCGGCTGGCCGAAGAAACGGGCCGGCTCAAAGACGCTGAAAAGCAGCATGTTCTCAACCTGCCGCTGGGTTGCGGCATCGTTGGGGCCGGAGACAATGCGAAAGTCGTACACTTCGCCTTCGTCGTTGATATAGGCCTCAACCACGACCTGGCCGGAGATGGCGGCGACATTGCCGTTCCCCGCGTCGGTTGACAACCGGACCAGGTGCGGCGCAGTCGGGTTGCCGAGGGGCTCATCGGTGTTGGCCTGCGCGGACTCAGGCTGGGTGAACATGGTGACCAGAAGGGTGACCGTGCCGAGCAGAAGAACTGCGCTGGCAAAGCCTGCGGAAGCATGAAGCAGAAACGGACCGACGGTGTTTTTCCAGGCCAGGGCCCAGGCATTGGCGATGGTCTGACGGCTGCGAGCCCGTTCCTGGCTCACGGCCACACGAATACGCAACAACAGGTCACGTGGCTCGGGTACGGGGCCCAGCTCCGCCAGCGCCCTCTGCGTCAGGCGCAGCGACTCCCATTCCTGGGCGCAGTCAGGACACTCGTCGAGGTGGGCAGCGATCTCGTGCATCTCCCGTCCGTTCAAGCATCCGTCAAGATACTCTGAAAACCGTGCCTGCATTGCGTTGCAGCCGTTCATTGCGCCTCCTCTCCAAGGGGCATTGCGAACTCTGAAAAAGCTTCGGAGCTGGGTTCCGGCCTGGGCGTCATGAGAAGGGCCTTCAAACATGCCCTGCCGCGCACCAGCCGAGACTTGACCGTGCCAATATTCACGCCTTGAATCTCCGCCACTTCCTCGTAAACAAAACCTTCCAGATCACGCAGTATCAGGGTGGTGCGGAAGGGCTCAGGAACCTGCTTGAGCGCTGCTTCAACCCGGGCCCGATTCTCGGCGTGAACCACTGCATCAAAAGGCGATTCGGCGGGATCCACCAGGCGCTCACTCAACCGCATGCGCGTTCCCTGTTCCGATTCCACCGGCTCCTCGTCGATGGCCACCTCCTGAAACTTGTGGCGCATCCACCAGCGGCGCTGGTTTGAGGCTTCGCGCAGCGCAATCCGGTAAATCCAGGTGCGCAGCGACGACTCCCCGTGAAAACTGTGCACGCCTCTGAAGACCTTTACGAACACTTCCTGGGTGAGGTCGGCGGCATCCGCGCGGTCGTACACGGTGCGCGCCAGCAGCGAGTAAATGGGTTGGTGGAAGTGCGCGATCAACCACGCGAACGCTTCCTCTGAGCCGGCCTGGAGTTCTGCGACGAGGGCGGCTTCTTGTGATTGGAGCGTCAGCGCGCTGGCTAAATTGCCCATGGTGAGGTCCGCCTGCAATTCAGTGTCCTCCCACCTATACCGCAAGTCCAGCACTTTTGGCATCTGCCATTTTGGTCGAGCCGGCAGATTGCCCAGTTCCGAGCTTGCGGCCACTCCCACCGGCGGCAAAAAAGCGCTGCCGGAAAACCTGCTCCTGCCAGGAGTCCGCGGGGGGTCAGAGGCATCGGCAAATCACCGTATGTCCTGAGCCCTCTATTGTCTTAGACACCGGAACACCCCTAAAGTGTTCCCGGTCACGCTTGTAAATATCTTTGGGACGCCGTGCGGCCGAAGTCCGGATCGTAGGATCTAAGGCGTGAAGACGATTCTTCGGCCCTTTTCCACGCGATTCCATGTGGACTCAACGTCAGCGAGCGGGATGGGCTCAACATCGATCTTGAGCGTGCCCGCTGCGGCAAGAGAGAAAAGCGTTGGAATGGCGGCGAAGATGCGGTCAAGCGAGGCTGCGCCGAATCCGCTGCCGAGTAGCGTGAGATCGATTTTGCGCAGGAGCGCGCCGGGGAGGTTGATGGTGTTGCCTGCGCTTTCGCCCACCTCCACCAGCCGGGTTTTGTGAGTGGCTTTGGGACTGAAGCCGGTGCCGAGCGCTTCAAGCAGAAGTTCCGTGGGCCGGCCCCAGAGATAGTCGACGATGAGATCGATTCCGGTCGAAACTTCGGCCGAGTATGCGGCGCGAATCGCGTCTTCAGAATCGGTGAGCCGGACGATCGCATCCACATCCGCCGAGGCAATGGCGTCCACGTTGCGGCCCGAAGCGATGATGCGTTTGGCGCCAAGGTGGCGGGCTACTTGAATGGCGAGCCGACCGGCGACGCCGGTTGCTCCCTGGATAAGAACCGTTTCGCCTTTCACCAGCGCGCCGCGCTCACTCAAGGTCATCCATGCGGACATTCCCGGGTTCACGATGGCGGCAGCGTGAACATCGTCAAGATCGTCAGGCAGGGGAATGCTCATGGCCATGGGAGCGGCAGCAAGCTCTGCCATGGTGCCCCAGGGCTGGCGGCCAAAAACGAAGTAAACCCGGCGGCCATCGTCGAGAACGCCCACGCCATCCAATCCGGCAACGAACGGAACTTTTTCAGTGCTGGAATAATGCGATCCGCTGGCACGACCTTTCACGATGGGGTGCAGTCCAGCCGCACGGACGTGGACCAGGGCCTCGCCCTCGACGGGCGCGGGATCGGGAAACTCTTGATATTTGGGTGGCTGGCCCAGAGCATTCACAACGGCTGCGTGCATCGAACGATCCTCCTGAGAAAAAGAATGGGTAACATTGTAGTGCGAATCGCGCATCGGAGAGAGGGCACTTGATTTCGATGCTACGGGCAGCCAGCGCGGCGCATAAAATCGAGATGCGGAGAGAATGCCATGTTCAGCCCTGTTGCGATCGGATTTGTGCAGAGCCCTTACAAAGAGACGTCGAAGATTCCACGCGGCCTGGGCGCAAAACATGATGCCGAAGGCGTGCTGGAGATTTTGCGCGAGTTTGCGCCGGGGCTGATGGATATCGAAGGCTTCTCGCACTTGTATGTGATGTGGGAGTTCGATCGCGCCGATGGATACGATCTGATCGCGCATCCACCGACGGATGAAAGGCGGGAGCATGGCGTGTTCTCGACGCGCTCGCCGCGGAGGCCGAATCCGATTGCGCTGACGGTGGTGGAGTTGCTGCGGCGAGACGGGACATCGCTCTACGTGCGCGGGGTGGACATGCTGGACGGCACGCCGATTCTGGACATCAAGCCTTATCTGTCGAGTGTTCCCGAGGAAAAGCTGAAGCGCGGCTGGTTGGCTGAGGCGGAAGAAAGGCGAGGAGCAGGGACTAAGGGACTCGGGACTTAGGGACTGTGAAGTCTCTTCGCTCGCTTGCCCTGTTGTTGTTTGCTTGCAGTTCCAGATTGTGCGTGAGGTCGCACGCTTCCTGTTGCGCCGTTTCAACGAGTCCCTAAGTCCCGAGTCCCTTAGTCCCTGCCGTTACGGAATCCCCAGGATCTTGTGCGTCTGAAGGCTCAGGCGCCATTGCGGGTGGGCCATGCAGTAGCGGAGGGCCTGTTCGGTGTTGGCGGCGCGGGCGGGGCCGTCCATCGGCTGCAGGAAGAAATTGCGGAACGCGAGTGCCGCGAATTTTTCAGGCTCGGCGCCCTGCTGCGGATACACCAGCTTCAACTCGTCGCCTGTGCGCTGGATGAATTCCGCATTGGCCTTCGGGCTGACGCAGACCCAGTCAAGGCCGGCCGGCGCAGCGATGGTGCCGTTGGTCTCGACGGCAATTTCAAAATCGACTGCGTGGAGCGCATCGATCAGAGGCGCATCGAGTTGCAGCAACGGTTCGCCGCCCGTGCAGACGACGAAGCGCTTTCCGTTTGGAGTTGACGGGCCACTTCTCTGCCACCGCGGCTGCCAGCGCCTCTGCTGTCGCAAACTTTCCGCCTCCGGGGCCGTTGGCGTCTGCAAAATCTGTATCGCAGAATTGGCAGACGGCTGTCGCGCGGTCCTGCTCGCGACCCGACCAGAGATTGCAGCCCGCAAAGCGGCAGAAGACGGCTGCGCGGCCTGCTTGCGCGCCTTCGCCCTGCAACGTGTAGAAGATTTCTTTGACCGCGTAACTCATAAAGGCAGCTTTTAGCTGCTAGCTCCTAGCTTCTAGCTCGTGTTTTTTCATTCCGGATTTCAGCTATCAGCTTTCTTCTCCCGGTTCAATTTTGTGCAGTTCGATTGCCTGAGTTTCAAACGAGCTGGAAGCTAGAGGCTAGAAGCTAACAGCTAGTTCTTCGGGTATCGCAGCGGATCGTTGATTCCGTTTTCGTTGAAGCCCTTCTGGCGGAGAAGGCATGAATCGCATTGGCCGCATGGCTCGCCGGTTGCAGATGGATCGTAGCAACTGCTGGTGAGGCTGTAGTCGACGCCCAACTCAATGCCCTTGGCAATAATTTCGGCCTTCGACATCGCGATGAGCGGCGTGTGAATCTTCAGCAACTGGCGGCCCTCGACACCGGCCTTTGTGGCGAGGTTCGCCATGGTCTCATAGGCCTGGATGAACTCAGGACGGCAGTCGGGATAGCCGGAATAGTCGAGCGCGTTGACGCCGATGAAGATGTCGCTTGATCCCAACACCTCAGCCCACGCCAGCGCGAAGGAAAGAAAGATGGTGTTGCGCGCGGGCACGTAGGTGACGGGAATGCCGTGGCTCATTTCGTCGACGGCGCGGCCCTTGGGAACCGCGATATCGCTCGTAAGCGCAGACCCGCCGAAGATGCGCAGATCGATTTTCGCGGTGCGATGGCCGGCGACGCCGATGGAGGCGGCCACACGTGTCGCGGCCTCAAGCTCCCAGATGTGGCGCTGGCCGTAGGAGAACGAAAGTGCGTAGAGCTCAAAGCCATGCACGCGGGCGATGGCCAGCACCGTGGCAGAATCGAGGCCGCCACTTAGCAGCACCACTGCTTTCTTCGCGTTGGCAGTCTGCGCGCTCACTTCAGGTCGCCGCCTTTGCCGATGTCCATGGAGGGCGGGATGGGATTGTCTTCGTCGATGTACGCCTCGGTGCATTTTTCCAACAGGCCTTGCGCATCGAGAATGAACTCAATGGCATCGCGACCCGCGCCCTGACCGCCGCGATTTGGGGTTACATAGTGGGCCGCGTCCTTTACGATCTGACGGGCATTGGCGACCGCGATTGCGAGACCGCAGTTGCGCATCACAGGCAGGTCAATTGTGTCGTCGCCGACGTAAGCAATCTGCTCCAGCGAAGTGCCGCTCTGCGCCATAATTTCGCGAACAGCTTTCATTTTGAAGGCCTGGCCTTGATACACATACTCGATGCGTAGATCGCGCGCACGCAGTGCAACCGTTTCCGAAATTCGTTTGGTGATGATGCCGCATTTGATGCCGGCGAGTTTGGCAAGCGAAAAGCCGGCGCCGTCGTGCGCGCTGTATCCCTTCACCTCAACCATCTTTGTTTCTTGTTTGCCGTCGATGGTTACTGGAACTGGAACCAGCCAAATGCTGCCGTCGGTGAGCACACCGTCGACATCGAAAATAATGATTTTGATTTTACGGGCGCGATCCTGCGCCGAGATTTCTGCTGCGTTCATATTTCAATTCTACCTATTGGGTTTGGAGCGTTGTTGCGCAGTGTCTAGAGTGAGTCTTTTCGACGCCCACTCATCGCGATAGAGCCCGCGATGAATGGGGAACAGCTTTTTCCCCACCGCTTAGGCGAGAATATAAGAATGGAACGGAATCCTCCAGCGGGTGCGCGGCAGCTTGAGCCCGAAGACTTTTATTTCGAGGGGCCGAACATGGTGTTCACTGCTGCTTATCATTTGAAGCGCGGTTCCTGCTGTGGGTCGGGATGCAGGCATTGTCCGTATGGAGAGGCCGCGCAGAAAGCAGCCGGTTATTGCGCTCCGCCGCCTGCTGACGATTGAGGCTGCGCGTGCGTTGCTGCGGGCGCAGCGTCGCGCACCAGCACGGCAAAACGCGGGAAGGCAAAGCTGCCGCCGGCATCGTCAATCACGTTCAACTGGCAGAGATAAGCGCCGGGCTTCAAGCCTGCTAGCGGCACGTCCATCTCAACTGCGACGGCATCACGATTTTCAACGTTGATGGCTTTGGCCTGCACCAGCGGCGTTTCGTACACCTTGGTTGAACCCTGAATGAGTTCGAGGCTCGAGAGCAGGTTGATGCCGGGTTTGGTTCCCTTGGGTAGCGTGTCGGCCTTTTCGCGCGTCGGATCGTAGACCTCATAGAGCAGATACATGTGCTGATCCTGGCGAAAAACGTGCGCAATGTCGGGCACGTACTCCTGGCCGTTGCGCACCAGCGGATCGACTTCCTTGCCAGTCTTCTTGCTGGGCTCGCGCATGGCCGACAGCACAATCGAACTCATCTTGAGCGGCGCTTTCTTCATGTCGGGCAGCGTGACATCCGCTTCGAAGGAGCCCATGCGGCCGGTCTGGTTCTCGCGCACCACAAACTTCAACTCGTATTTGCCTGGAGGCAGGTTGAAGCTGGTGGTGTATTGGATATTTTTCTGGCGGGCATTCAGCATGGGATCTAGATTAAGCTTGACGGTTTCGCGCACGCGGCCGATGGGGCGCTTCACTTCGTCGATGACTTCGCCGATGATGTCGAGCGTGGCTTTGTCCTTGTCGCCACCCTTCACAAAAGGAATCTGTGAGCCCGGCACGAGCAGCGAAACCGGCATGAAGTAACGATTTTCGTCGAGACGGAAATGCATGGCGTCAAGGTAGACCGCGATGTCGGTGGCAGGCAAATCGCTCGCCAACTCGTCGTTGAGTTCCTGCTCGCGATCTTCCTTTCCGGAGTGTTGAAAGTCCGCGGGCGCGTAATAGCCGGGCCGGAATTCAAGCTTGATGCCGGGCTTGTTGATCTTGAAGGTGAGCTTGCGATATTTGCCGTCGCGCGCCGGGTTGGTGGAGTGGAAGCCGACGGCGTAGTACGCGGAGGTGTCGCGCTGCACCTGCGCAAAGGCGGGCGCAAAATCGTTGGAGTCAAAGAACGCCTTGCCGCCGGTGTCGCTCGAAAGCGTGGCCATCACTTCCTGGCTGGCGAAGTTGGTGTTCATGTTGTTGGTGATGGCGCTTCCGTTATAAGCGCCGCTGCCACGCAGGCTGCCTGTGGAGGCGTCGCCGAGCGGGCCAATGGCCTGCAGGCCGCGCGTGTCAACGCTGTAGATGGCCAGGTTGGCGCGGACCGCGGCGTTGATAGCAGCACGCAGCGAAGCCTGATTCTCAATGCCATCGCGCGAGATTCCGCCTGAAAAATAGAGCAGCGACTTTTTCTCGTCGATCTTGGACAGCGATTGAGAAACAGCACGCAACGCAAACAGTTCACGGTCCGTGTTGACGTCGTTGTACTCGCTCTCATCGGGGGTGTAGCCGGTGGTGTCTTCCACCTGGTTGGTGTTGGCGGTGGCGCCCGCCTGAAATCCCTGGCTCTCAGTACCGTTGTAGGCGCCCACTTCGTTGATCAGCGCGTTCTTGTCGGCGGTAAAATCCTGATCGACATTGAGCGTGTCGCCGAGGGAGACCAGCGCCACCAGGTCGGCGGGCTGCATCTTGCTCTTGAGAAAAGCCTGCGCCGCGTCCACGCTGCGATTCAGATCTTCCGGCTGCATGGATGTGAGGTCGAAGAACATCACGATCAAGCGGTGATTGCGCAGGTCCGCCGGCTTGGCGACGACCACAGCCTTTGACCCCGCGTTGATAGTGGGCCCGGCGGCAAGACCGCTTACCGTGGCTTCGTTCAGAGGCATAGCCATGTCGACACTTTCAAAATCAAACGTGTCGATGGTTTGTTGCTTGCCATTTTCAAAGACGGTAAAGTCGCTTTTTGAGAGGCCTTTGACGAGTTCACCGGTTTTGGCGTCGCGCGCCACAACATTGGTGAGAACCAGGTCGTTGTTGACCTTGAGCGTGAAGCCGCCCTGCGGCGTGCTGGTGACTTGTGTGGCGTCTTGTGCGGAAAGGTACGGCGCAGCGGGGACGGCAAGCGCCATCATTGCAAGCCAGGCTCCGATCTTCCGCACCCAATCCGTCATGACTTCCCTTCCCTCAAAACCACGCGCATCCCGCTAGAACCTGAATCTCGTTGTGAACTGAAACGCGCGCATCTGGCCGGCCGATGTGACCTGGCCGAAGTTCGGCGTGCCGTCGCTGGTGTTCACGCCCGCATACTGCACTGTATTGAATACGTTGCTTGCCGTTGCGCGAAACTCCCAGCTGCGCGTGTCGCCCATTTGCAGCGTCTTCGAGAGCGACATGCCGTTGGAGACGGTGCCCGGGCCGGTAATGGAGTTGCGCGGCGCCGTTCCATAGAGCCCGGCCGGGGCTGCATAAGCCGACGTGTTGAACCATTGTCTCAGCGATCCGCCACCAGTGGTGATGGAGGTTCCGGGCACGCGATCGGGGCGCAGCGTTCCTGCTGTTCCACGGGCCACGTCGACCACAGCAGCCTGGTAGCTGGGCGTGAGCGGAGTGCCTGTGGCAAATTTGTACGTTCCCGAGATCGAAAATCCTTGAAGGATGTGCGAGGCCGCGCCGGTGGTGACCCACCTCTTGTCTTTGCCGAAGGGCAATTCGTAGAGGTACGTTCCGCTCACCTGGTGGCGAATGTCGAAGCTCGAGTTCCCTTCCTCGGCGCCCAGATCCTGCCAGTCCTGCGATACCACCGACCCGCCGCCGCCGACCGACCCTGCGTCGTCGATGGAGTGCCCGTACTGGTAATTCGCTCCCAGCGACACGCCGCCCGACATGCGCTTGTTTACGCGGACAGTGGCGGCATTGAATCGCGAATACGCACCGGCCTGCTCATACGTAAAAATCAGGTTGCCGGGATCGGTGTTGGGGCTCGATGGAGTGGCGCGGGGCGCGGTGCGGATGTCGAGATCGCTGCCCTTGGAGCCGTTGTAGCCAAGGTTCACCACGATTCCCCAGCGCAGCGTTTTCTGCACGTCGAGATTCCACACCTGCACATAGGGCAGCTGGTAGTGGGGATCGACGGCGTAGTTGCCCACCTTGTCGGGCGCGGGAAATCCATTGGCGAGCGTGAAGCAGGTGGGCGTGGACGACTGCGCGCAGACTGAACTTCCCTTGCCGCTTGCATTCGATTCTTCGTTGGTTTGCTCGTTGGCGAAGGGCGGCTGGTGCGCCATTTGGGTGGCAAAGCCGGAGTACTGGCCCACGGTAAAGTTCATGCCGTAACCGCCGCGCACGGTCATCTCCTTGAATTTGGGCACGCGCCAAGCAAAGCCAAGTCGCGGCGCAAAAGCGCGACGGTAAGGATAGACAAGCGCACCCGGCAAACCAGCGCCGCCGGCGGAGACTTCAGTCTCGCTGGTGAAACCCTGATCGGGATTGGTGCTGACGAAAGCGAGATGGCCATACTTCTCAGTGTAGGGAGCAAAGAACTCCCAGCGCAGTCCGAGGTTGAGCGTGAGTCCCGACTTGGCGCGCCAATCGTCCTGGGCGTAGCCGTCAAAGACGTTGTCGCGCAGATAGCTCTTGGCGATGGAGGAATCAATGGACGAAGACTGTGGGAGGCCGAGCAGAAAATCGGCGATCGGCGAGCCGGTGGGCTGGTCGCCAGCCGCATCCTCAGTGAACAAGCCTGTGAACGTGAAGTTGCCCGTCGCGTTTGATCCTCCGAGAAAGTCGCGATGGACGCGGCGGTAGTCGGTGCCGAAGCGTAGGTTGTGCTTGCCCTTGACCCAGCTCAACACTTCTGAAGCCGAGAGCGTTTGCGACACTGAAAAATTCGGTTGCGCCTGGCTGAGGCCGGAGATGGTGCTCATCGAGATCCCGGGCAATCCGTAGTTGAGAGGGCTGGAATTGAGCGCCACACCGCCGGGACCGAGAATTCCCAATTGCGTGGCGATATCGGTTCCACTGGTAAAGAAGTTGGTTGCCTGGCTCTGGGCGCGATTCCAATTCACGTTGAAGATGCTGGTAATGCGGTGGTAGCCGATGGTGTAGCCCACCTGCGCGGAGTTTGAATCCGACTGACTCTTGCCGCCCAATTGCGGAAAGATATTCACGTTGTCTGAAGCGGAGCGGCTCCAGTTGTAATTGAGATTGAAGCTTTGGCGGAGCCCTTGATTTGTGTTCTGCGATCTGCGGCCACCACCGCCGCCACCACCCCTTCCGCCCGTCGGCAGCGTCGCGTTTGCACCGAGGCTGCGGTTGTAGCGCACGCCCACCTGCGTCTGGTTTGTCTGCGCGGTTGTCAGCAGATGGTAGTTGTACTGGCTGTTGGTGCTTCCGACCAGGTTCGGCTCAGGATAGAACTTGATGAGCGCGGCGGCCGCTGCCGCAATCTGCGCGGGCGGAATCACGTTGGGCGTCCCGTTGTAGTTGAACTGCTGAAAGTTGGCCGGGTTGTAGATCAGGGGCAGTCCCGCGGCTGAAAAATCTCCTGCGCGCTCCGCGTCGGTGGGCACAATGGCATACAAATCTTCCGGGCTTGACTGGCGCGTGCCGCTCAAGGTGAGGAAGACCGTATCTTTGCCGCTGGGCTTGGTGAGATGCGGAATGTAGGGCGAGCTCATAAAGGTCAGGCCGAAGCGGTTCGATCCCGAAGCCGGCTGTTGCTGCTGCTGGCCCTGCAGGGAAAACGGTTCGGCATTGAGTGCGGAGTTCGATCCGAACCAGAAGACAGCGCCATGCGGTTGACCGGGATTGAAGCCGCGAAAGTTGCCGCGTCCTCCGCCGCCACCACGGCCGCCGAAGCCACCACCACCGAATCCTCCACCGCCGCCTCCAAAACCGCCGCCTCCGAATCCGCCACCACCACCCGGCCCACCGAAGAGACCGCCGGCGCCGGGAAGGGCCTGACCAGGGTTCGCCGCCTGGTAGGCAGAGATGGCGTCGCGAATCTGGTCGAGGTTGATGCCGGCCGAGAGGGCTCACCTGGCCCGACTGGCCACTGATAGCGACCGAGTCACTGCTGAAGTCAGAATTTGCAGCGACAGAAGGCAGCGCCGCACCGCTTACGCCCGCCGTGCCGCTGCCGGTCTCCGTATCGCTCGAGAGCGATGTGACCAGGCTCAGGCTCTCGGCGCCGTTGCCTGCGAGTTGCCGGATTGCGTCAGCCGGCGAAGCCTGCGCGGCCTCTGCCCTCGCCTGCTGCTGTTCCTGCTCGGCCGCGCGCGAGGCCAGCAACAACTGGAAGTTCACCAGGCTGTCGTGGCTGGATGCATTCAAGAGCGCTTCCTGCGATCCGGGTGCGAAAGCCGCAAACTGCGTGCGGATGACGTAACGGCCATTCTGCGCCAGGGTCATCGACCAGGAGCCGGTAATGTCTGTGGTGGTGGAGTATTTCTTTCCGGTGAGCGTATTTTGCGCGGTGACGGTGACGCCGGGCAGAGGGATGTTGCCGCTCTTGACTGTGCCGTGCAGCCGGCCGCCAGTGACAATCGTCGCTGAAGCCTGATCTGGAGTCGCGGCTGGCGCACTTTTATCTGAAGCTGGCGCATGAGCCTGCGCGCTGCTGGTTGCAACAGGCTGGCTGGTTGGATCGGAAGTCTTTGCCGAATCGGGAGTCTGCGCCGGAGCTTGCGCAAACGCAAACCCACACGTCACAAGAACGCCGATCGCCACAGCCCTTGCCCAACCTGCTCCGCGCATTCGGTCTCCACGGCATTTCCTGCTCGTACTCAGTCTGACGAGTCACTGGGTGTGAAGGTTTACGGTTGCCTGCGATGCGCTCCACTCCGTACTCTCAGCATATGGTCACAAACGAATCCGCTGAAAGGCCGATCCATCTTGAAGAAATCCATGCGGAAACGCATGTGGATGCGCTCGACCATGCGCGCAGGTTATTGCTCGAATACGGACGCTTTGTGGTTGCGCAACCCGGCGCGGCCCGCTTTTGTTTTGGCACGCTGGAGAAGGAAGCTGCCGGCCTTCCGCAATCTTATCTTGAACAAGGAGGCGGCTGCCTGCTGGCGCTGGTCGCGGGCAACCCTGAAGGGTTTGTCGCCTGGCGCGCAATCGAACCCACCAACCAAGTGGAACCAGACGCATGGGAGATGAAACGGCTGTGGGTTCGCCCAAGCGCGCGCGGACTGGGCCTCGGACGCAGATTGTCGCAGGCTGTTGTTGATCGCGCCCGAGCCGCGGGACGGAAGGCTGTGTATCTCGATACCGCGCCTGCCTCGATGGCCGCCGCACACCGCATCTATATTGAGTTGGGCTTTGAGCCTTGCGGCGCTTATAACGACAATCCCGTGGAAGGGCTCGCCTACCTGCGAAAACGGCTTTAACGCCGGTACTATGGGGGAGATTCGGTACCTTTGGTACGTTACTACTTGTGCACTCCAGGCCCCTCGCCCTTGCTTTCCTCGATACCCTGTGTTAACTCTTAAGGCAATAATTCTTTGATTGCTACCAAGGAAGTCACCCCCTGGTACGCATTCGGACTGGACTTACCCGGCTATGAAAATCGGCACAACCATTCGCGCCTACCGTTTGCAAAAAGGCCTTTCTCAAGGCGACATTGAAAAAAAGACCGGTCTGCTTCGCTGTTATCTTTCACGTGTTGAAAACGGCCACACAGTGCCGTCGCTCGACACGCTTTCAAAGATTGCCCAGTCCCTCGATCTGCCCATCGCCCAGTTTTTTGCCGACGACACGCTCGGCCGCCAGTTCAACACCCAAAAGCTCTCTGACGAGGAACTCCGGTTCCTCACGCAGATCCGCCGCTATTCGTCGAATCTGAATGAGAGCGACCGCAAGCTGCTGCTTGCCATGGTGAAGAAGTTCGCGGCCACTGCACTTCCAGCGCGGTAAGAGATTGGAGTTTTGAAAGGGCGCGGCTTCTTCGCGAGCTGCCTAAACGTCGTTGCCTAGATGGAAGATCGGCTCGACGCCTGCACCGCCACCGAGCAGAGCCTGTTCTTCATGCGGCTCCAGCGGCTTGTAATTCTGCGCCACGTCCATCGCCAGCCGGAAATACTTTTCATCGCCAGGCGGCATGGCGGCGGTGATGGGATGATCCAGCGTCCAGCGCAGACCGAGTGATGCTTCATTGGGAAAAGCCGCGGGCTGATACCAGCACTTCGGCTCGGGATGATCTTTCTGCTGGTCCGCCGGCCACACCGTCTTGGCCATGCTCTTCAGGCACAGGATGCCCATCTGCTTTTCCTGCGCCTTCTTCAGGATCTGCAGCCCCCAGCTTGCCTGGCTCACCAGCACCCAGTTGAGCGGGAAAAGCACCGTGTCGAAGTTGTAGCGATCCATGGCCGCCAGCGCCGTCTCCACCGAGTGCACGCTGAAGCCGATGTAGCGGATCTTGCCTTCCTTCTTCGCGGCTTCCATGGTCTCCATGGCGCCGCCGGGACCGAGGACCTTGTCGAGTTCGGCCATTTTTGTCAACGCGTGAAACTGGTACAGGTCCACATGGTCGGTCTTGAGCAGCTTGAGCGATTGTTCGAGCTGCGCGCGTGAGTCGTCCTTCATCCGGCCTTCCGTCTTGCAGGCCAGGAAAGACTGATTCCTGTAAGGCGCCAGCGCGGGACCCAGCCGCTCCTGCGCGTTGCCGTAGCTGGGCGCAACGTCAAAGTAGTTGATGCCGCGATCGACAGCTTCCGCCACGATGTTGGCCGCCGCGGCGGGTTCCGAGTCCATGACGACAATGCCGCCGAAGCCGATCATCGACAGATGCTCGCCGGTTTTGCCAAGAGGCCGCCGTGCAATGGGGTTCGATGCGGACTTGGCTTGAGCATTGCGGCCGCCTGCCGATGCAAGACCGGCTGCGGTAATCACTGCATGTTTCAGAAAGATGCGGCGTTCCATGGTCTGACTCCCTGGGGTGGAATGAGACGGTCTGCTTACGCGAAACATTCTTGCACGATCGGCCTGCGCACTGTCTGCGTGATCACTGCGGAGGCAGCTGGGCCAGATAGAACCCGAACAGCACGAGCAGTCCGACCGTCATGATGATGGCGATCTGAAGGCGGCGCTGGAAGAGGTCTCGCGGAGAACCGATGCGCGGCACCATGGGAACTGCAAAGAGCAGGCCGCAGGCGAATCCGCCCACGTGCGCCATGTTGTCGATATTCAGCCCTGAGTGAAGAAACAGATTACCGCCGCTGATGGAGAGGCCCAGCACAAGGTTCAACACGGCGAAGTAGATCACGGACTTGCGGAGCTTTTTCAGTTCCTGGGGTGGGACTGGCAGGCGATTCGACTTGAGCAGCACGATCAACGCGCCGGCGATGCCGAACACGGCGCCGGAAGCTCCAGCGCCAGCGGGAAACACCGGTCCGCCCGGCGCATTGTGATAGAGAATCCAGTTGACGAGCACGGAGAGCAGATTGCCCGCGGCGCCGGTGAGAATGTAGACGGCCACTACACCCACCGAACCCATCAAAGGCTCTGCGAGCAAGGCCAGGTTCCACAGGCACCACATGTTGGTGGCCAGGTGCAGGATGCCCACGTGCACAAACATGGCCGTGACGATCCGCCACCACTCCCCACCGAACAGGACGGCCCCCGCGTTGTTCGCGCCCCAGTGCATCAATTGGTCGACGGTCGGATTGCCGGCGCTTACGCCACTGAGCACCATGAGTAGAAAGACCGCGCAGTTGATGCCAACCAGCAGATACGTGGCCGGAGCGGCGGCCCACGACGGCCTTTTCCGCCGAACGGGCGGTGGAGGCGGCTGCGTGTATCCGGCATCGGGAGGAAGAATCTCCGGCTGGGGGATGGGTGGATAACTTCCCATACTCTTAACTTTAATGCATTTCCCCGCAGGCAAAAGGCCGCGATGCGATTTAACCTCCGCAGAGGAAAAGCGGGTACCAGCATGTGCCGATTCCCGTGGGTTGGCCTCCGGGTTTTGAGATTCCTGTCCGGCTGCGCGTTGTACTCTGGTGTTTGATCGTCTCCAACCCCACCCGGCCTGCTGAATCGGCCCCACCTTTTCCTTCGTAGGAGTCATGCCGTGAGTTCCGATCTGACCACCCAGAAACAGATTCGCCGCGCGTTGTTGAGCGTTACCGACAAGACCGGCCTGGTTGAGTTTGCCCGCGTTCTGGCTGGCTTTGGCGTGGAACTGGTGTCGACGGGCGGCACTGCGCGGGCACTGCGCGAGGCCGGACTGAACGTCAAGGACATCAGCGATCTAACTGGCTTTCCCGAGATGCTTGACGGACGCGTGAAGACGCTGCATCCCAAGGTGCATGGCGGCCTGCTCTACATTCGCGGCAACCTGGAACATGAAGCCGCGGTGGCCGCGCACGGCATTGCTCCCATCGACATGGTGGTGGTGAACCTCTACGCCTTCGAGAAGACCGCCGCGCAACCTGGCGTTGCTTTCGGACATCTGATTGAAAACATCGACATCGGTGGACCGTCGATGGTTCGCTCGGCCGCCAAGAACTTTGAGGATGTCGCGATTGTGACGCGCACCTCGGACTATCCTGCGCTGACGGAAGAACTGAAGAGCGCCCACGGAGCCCTCAGCCGCGAAACCCGCTGGCGGCTGGCGCGCCAGGCCTTTGCGCTTACGGCCGCCTATGACTCGGCAATTGCCAACACGCTTGATGGCATCAAGGAAGCTCCAGCGCCCGACGCGCCTGCGTCTCCCGATGCCGACGCGCTTCCCACGACGCTGCGCATCAACCTGCCCAGGTCGCAGTCGCTGCGTTACGGCGAGAATCCGCATCAGCGCGCCGCTCTCTATGCCGATGGATCGGGGCTGGGCGTAGCCGGGGCTACGCAACTGCAGGGCAAGGAACTCAGCTACAACAACCTCGTCGATCTGGACGCGTGCTGGGAGCTGGTGCAGGAGTTTGCCGATCCCGCAGCGATCATCGTCAAGCACACCAATCCATGCGGCGCGGCCATCGGCGGAACGGTGCTCGATGCTTACAAAAAGGCTCTCGAATCCGATCCGGTTTCGGCTTTCGGATCCGTCATCGGCATCAACCGCGAGGTGGACGGAGCCGCTGCCGAGGAGATTGCCAAACTGTTTGTCGAGGCCATTGCGGCGCCGGCTTTCAGCGCCGAAGCGCGCGAACGCTTCGCCGCCAAGAAGAACCTGCGGCTGGTTGAAGTGCACTCCGCCCCAACGCGCCCGGTGGTCAAGCAGGTGTCAGGCGGAATGCTGATGCAGGACGCCGACAAAGCCAAAGTCACCGAGAGTGAGCTGGACATCGTTACCTGGCGTCCGCCCACGCCGGAGGAGTTGCGCAGCCTGCTGTTCGCCTGGAGCGTGTGCAAGCACGTGAAGTCGAACGCCATTGTGTACGCACGCGACGGGCAGACCATCGGCATCGGCGCGGGACAGATGAGCCGGGTGGACGCAGCACGGTTCGGCGCCATGAAGGCAGTGCTCCCCCTCGTGGGCTGCGTGGCCGCATCCGATGCGTTCTTCCCGTTCCCCGACGGCCTTGAAACCGTAGCGGCAGCCGGTGCAACTGCGGTGATCCAGCCCGGTGGCAGCGTCAAGGACCAGGAAGTGATTGCCGCGGCCGACAAGCTGGGGCTGGCCATGGTGTTTACCGGGATACGGCATTTCAGGCACTGAGGCCAGGTGAGATCGAGATTGTTGATTGATTTTGCCCCTGGAAATGCGTATGATTGCTAGTGATATCCCCCCGGGCGCTTCGGTGGCCGGGCGCGAAGCCGCTCTTCACGGGCGGCTTCTGCATTTTATAGAAAGCAAGATTGAACACAAATATCTACATAGACGGCTTCAACTTGTACTACGGAGCCCTTCGCAACACACCCTATCGCTGGCTTAATCCAGAGAAGCTCTGCCAGTTTCTCCTGCCGAAAAACACGATCGGAGAGATCAAGTACTTCACCGCCCTGGTATCGGCATGTCCGACTGACCCAGGCCAGCCCGTCAGGCAACAACTCTATCTGCGAGCGTTGGCAACTCTACCGCGGGTCTCAGTTCATCTTGGTCACTTCCTCACGCATGAGGTCACGATGGCGCTGGTTGTGCCTCCGGGGCAACCCCAGAAATACGCAAAGGTTATCAAGACAGAAGAAAAAGGCTCGGATGTGAACTTGGCGACTCATTTGCTGCATGACGCGCACATGGGGAGATTCGATATCGCAGTCGTCATTTCGAACGACTCCGACCTCCTGGAGCCAATCAAGATTGTGAGGCAGGAGCTTCATAAAAAGGTTGGGATTCTTAATCCGCATCCGAACCCGAGCCGTGCACTTTTGCCTCATATCGACTTCATCAAGCAGATTCGCCCCGGAGTCCTGACCGCTGCGCAGTTCCAAACAACTCTGACAGATGCGCGCGGTACATTTACCAAGCCTGCGAGTTGGTAGTAGCACTCTCTAAGAATCAAAAGGTCAGAAACTGCAACCAACGTGTGAATAAAGCCCGCCCGTCAACGAACCGGGCCTCGTCATGGTCTTTACCGGCATCCGCCATTTCAGGCATTGAAGCCAGAGAGCGCGCCCTCCCGTTTACCGCCTGAAACGCCCGATCTACCACTAAAGTCGAATTTCAGGCCAATCGGACGCACCACTGCGACTAATCGCGGGTAAAATCGTCTTAATAGCAGGCAGATTTACTCCAAAGGTCTGCCTTTGCCGCCCTTCGGCTCCGCGGATCGGGTGTTTTCCCCGAGTCCCACACCGGAAACGCTGGATCCATGGGCTCGAACAAAAAAAGGCGCGGAACCTCCCGGATGATGACTTTGAAAATTCAATCGCTGCCCACATGGCTCAAGATCGCTGCCACACCTCTCCTGCTGTTGCCGGTCGTTCCGTCCCGCGCGCAAAGTTCGGCGGCCCCGGCAAACACGGCAAGCCATGCGAAGAGTTCGCCTGCAGCCCAGGCAGCCACGTCCGCACAGCCCTCTGACCGCGCCCTGGCCTACTACCACGTCGCCCTAGCCAGTGTTTATGAGGACCAGGCCGTCTCTGAGGGACAGCAGGACTTCATCAATCGCGCCATTGAGGAATACAAACTCGCGCTCAACGCCGATCCGGGTTCGCCGGAACTGAATGATGCTCTGGCCGACCTGTACTTCCGCGTTCCCGGCCATGCTCACGACGCCGAAGTCACGGCGCGGGGACTCTTGAAAACCTCGCCAAACGACATTGACGCGCATAAGCTTCTGGGCCGCATCTACCTGCGCCAGCTGGGCGAAGGACAGAATGCCGGAGCGCCCGAGTCCACCACCAGCCAGGCTCTGGACCAGGCCATTGCCGAGTTCGAGAAGATTGTCGCCTTGCAGCCCAAAAGCGTTGAAGACCGGATGGTGCTTGGACAGCTCTACACGGTCAAGCACGATTCAAAGAAGGCCGAGGCGCAGTTCAAGACCGCCCAGGCCATCGAACCCGAGTCAGAAGAGGTGGTGCTGAACCTGGCCCGCCTTTATGCCGAGAGCGGCGATCTGCAGCACGCGGCCAAGGTGGTTGAGGACGTTCCTTTGAACGACCGCACCGCCAAAATGGAGTTTGCTCTGGGCGCGGCCTACGATCAGCTCAAGCAGCCCAAGGACGCCATTGCCGCCTATCAGCGCGCGGCCGATATGGAGCCGGGCGACCTGCACACACTCGATTCGCTGGCCCAGGCGCTGTTGAGCAACAACCAGCTCGACGAGGCGCTCAAGCAGTATAAGCAGCTGGCCGACGCAGACCCTGAGAACCCCGAGGCGCTGGTTCACATCTCAGAGATTCAACGCCGCCAGTCAAAGTTCGAGGACGCTCTTGCCACCATTCGCAAGGCGCGCAAACTCGACCCCACCAATCTTGAGGCTGGCTACAACGAAGGCCTGCTGCTCGATGTCCTGGGGCGCTTCGACGAAGCCGCCCAGACCTATTCCGCCATGGTCGATCTGACCTCGCACGCCAACGGCGCCTACACTGAAGAAGAAAAGAACAACCGCAGCATCTTTCTGGAGCGGCAGGGAGCAATTTACCTGGAGGAGAACAAGCCCGAGCAGGCCGTTGCCGTTTACCAGAAGATGATCGACATGGGCGGGGAGTCGTCGTTGCGCGGCTACCAGGGGCAGGTGGATGCGTATCGCGATGCCCGGCAGTTCGACAAGGCAATCGAAGTAAGCCGCAAAGCCGTGGCCTCTGAACCGAAGAACCGCGACCTGAAGCTGATGCTGGCTGGCGAGCTGGCTGACCAGGGCAAAGCGGATGAAGGCCTGGAGCTGGCCAAGGGACTGATCACCAACACGCCGGACGATCGGACTGTTTGGATAGCTTTAGGCCAGATCGACGTGCGCCTGCGCCGCTGGAAAGACGCCGAGGACGCCTTTGACAAGGCTGACCCGCTCACCACCAAGAAGGAAGACAAGACCTACATGCTGTTCCTGCGCGGCGAGTTGGCCGAGCGGCAGAAGCATTTTGAGCCGGCTGAGCAGTATTTCCGCCAGGCGCTCGATCTCGATCCTGCCAACGCCATGACCCTCAACTACCTTGGCTACATGCTGGCTGACAAGAGTATGCGCCTGCCTGAAGCGCTGAAGATGATCCGCAAAGCTGTCGACCTGGAGCCGATGAACGGCGCCTACCTCGATTCGCTGGGCTGGGTCTACTTCAAGATGGGTGAGTACGAGCTGGCCGAAGACAACCTTCGCCAGGCGGTGCAACGCGACCAGACCGATCCGACCGTACACGAGCACATGGGCGATTTGTACGAGAAGACTGGCCGCATCCGCCAGGCCGCCGAGCAGTGGGAGCTTTCACTCACCGAGTTTGCCAAGGCCTCGCCTGCCGATGTTGAGCCGGGTGACGTGGCCAAGGTGCAAAAGAAGCTCGAGAGCGCCCGCGTCAAGTTGGCCAACAAGGACAGCGCCATCGCGCCCGGGAAACCCGAGTAACTCCGAAAGACCGGCTGCCTCGGAAGAGCGCGATATCGCATCTGATTAAGAAGCAATACCAGCATATCTCCGGACCTTAACGCCGATGTGGCAACCGACCTCCTTCCCTAAGCGTTACAATGCTTACATGAGTGACACTTGGAGGGAATCCCGATGACAGCAACCCGTTCCATGGTCATCAGTATGCGGATTCCAACGGAGAGCGGAATGCGCCTCAAGCGGATGGCCAGCCGCCATGGCTGGACCCCAAGCGACGCAAGCGCGAAGCTCGTCGAAGAGGGTCTGCGCAGGTCGGAATTCGCGTTCATTGATTTTCGCGATTCACCCGCGGGTCGGCAAGCCTGCATCCAGGGGAGTTCGCTCGCAGTGTGGGAGATTATGCTGCTGGTTCGCAGCTACAAGGCCGATATTGCCGCCGTTGCCAGGCATCTTGAATGGCCTCTCGGAAAAGTCCAGGCTGCCGTTCACTATGCCGAGGCATTTCCGGAAGAGGTCGACGAGGCCCTGGCCGAGAACGACGCGGCCAGTCTTGGCTCGTTGAAGCGAATGTTACCCCAGGCCTCCGAATTCACCCAAGGGAAAGCCGCGAGACGCTGAAATGCTCAAGCTGCTCCACGACGAGCACATCGCGCCAGGCGTAGCCAAAGGTCTGCGCCGAAGAGATCGGACAGTCGTTGTTCATGCCATGGCGGGGTGGGAAAACGGGAACTTCCTCGGCCAGGAGGATGCCGCCTGCCTGAAGCAAGCAACGGTGCAAAGATTGACGCTCGTAACGTACGATCGACGGACAATCCCACCGCTCCTCAAGGTCTGGGCGGAAGAGGGACGCCGCCATGCCGGCGTGATCTTTGTAGATGACAAGACGATTGCTCCATCCGACATCGGCGGCCTTGTTCTGGCCCTCTCCGCTCTCCTGAAGGAAGCTCGCAACTGGGATTGGACCGACAGGATTTGTTTCCTGACAAAAAACGCCTCTGCCTAGGAAATCCTCCTGGCGATGCCCCAGCAACGCCTACTTCGTGGCGATCTCCACCAGCTCAACACGCCGGTTCTTCGCTTTTCCATCGTCGGTCTTGTTTGAAGCGACGGGAGCGTAAGGCCCGTTGCCAAAGGCGATCAGGCGCGCAGCGGCAATGCCGTGTTTTGAAACCAGCGCATTGATCACCGACTGCGCCCGCGCCTGCGAAAGCTTCACGTTCGCGGCCGCGTCGCCCACCATGTCGGTATGCCCAACGATGTAAACCTTCAGAGAAGGATTGCTGGTGAGCAGCTTGGCAATCTCATCCACGGCGGGATCGGATTCCGGTTTCAGATCCGACTTCGCGGTGTCAAAGTAGATGCCGTAGATGGCCACGCTGCCTGAGTCGGCGATGCTGCCGGCCATGGCTGCAGCGTCGACGGTCACCACCTGTGCCATCGCCTGTTTTGCAACGATATTCAGCTCGTACTCGCCCGTATAAGCATTGAGATAGATCCAAATCTCTGACGAGCCTCTGTGCAGCTTCATGGTAGCCTCGACGTTGCCTGCGCCGTCGATCTGGTCCCACACCAACTGGCCGCCCGCCGCCTTCGCGGCATTTTCGTAGTTGCGAACTTCCTGCAGAGCACTCGTGCGCTCGAAGCCTTCCTTGACCTTGTAGCGGATGAAGTATCTTTCTCCCTCGATGGACTGATACTGATACTGGTTGTGAACCATTGCGATCGGGAATTTGAAGGCATCGTATTGCAGGTGGTTGTAGGTCTGGAGGAAAGTGTTGGGCATGCGGCTGATTCCGGGATAGTCCTTCGATCCCTCCGCATCGGTTTGGGCTTTGGCGAACGGAACCGTCAGGACCGCAACAAGAACGAGCAACGTACTTCTTGAAAACCGACCCATGAAACGCTCCTTTTATATCTTTTTTGCTGTTTTGGGCCGGAAATGTGATTCCGGCCGTGCCAAGAAAAAAGCCCACATCTCGCCTGGAGATGTGGGCCCTTCTTCTTTCTTCAGAACGGGGTTGTCTTGCTGTCGTCGCTGTGGCTATTTTCTGGCCGCGGCTCCGGCAAGGTAGGCATCCACATTGCTCTTGTCCACCAACGAAGTGCCTGTATCCACGAACGTCGGGATTGGCGCAAAGGAGTCAGCCTTGAAGTCCTTGCTCAACTGCAGCGGCTGATCGTGGTAGATCTGGTCCAGCGCCTTCAGTCCCACATACCCCATCGTGTAGGGCTTTTGTGCAACTGTCGCCTCGATCGTTCCCGCCTTGATTGCGTCCAGCGTGTCCTGGTTCACATCCCAGGCAATCACCATCCGGCCGGAATTGGGAGTCCGGGCAACGGCATCCGACACCGGCTTGCCCGAAGCCGAATCCAGGCAAATGAACGCATCCACCTTCTTCGGACCGGTCAACGCCATGTACTCCTGCGTCTTGTCGAACGCGGTCTTCGGGTCAGCCTTGACGTCCACCACATCCACAATCTTGATGTCCGGCTTGCTTGCAAACACGTCCTTGAAGCCTTTGAGCCGTTCTTCAGTATTCGGTTGGCCCGTCAGCGTAAAGAACACCACGTTTCCCTTGCCGCCCAGCTTCTCGATCACCCGCTGGCCGCCCAGCCGTCCAGCCTCAAGGTTGTTGGTGCCGATAAAGTACAGCCTGTGGCTTGCCGAGGCATCTGAGTCGATCGTCAGCACGGGAATTCCGGCATTCACCGCCGCGTCGATTCCGGGCTGCAGCGCTGCGGCGTCCGCCACCGAAATCAGAATCCCGCCCGGCTTCGCCGCCACTGCATTCTGCAGCTCGGTCAGCTCAGCCTGCGGATCGTGCCCATCCGGCCCCACCACCTTTGCCGTCACCTTGTATTCGGCCGCGGCCGATTTGAACCCCGCCGCCACGGTCTGCCAGTAAGGCAAAGCCTGGTTGACTGAGATCAGATAGAAAACCTCTTTGTTCGAGTGCCTGCCCTCACAACCCAACGTAAAAGCAACTGCCAGCGTAAGCATCGCCAACGCCGCACCTTTGATAACCTTCATGACTGCCTCCTCTTGAGATCCCGAAAGGGCGTACCCGACGGCATCGAATTCCACCACGACGCCGGACTCTTCAAAAATCCGGCTGGATGGTACTCCCGTTCAAGGGCAGCTGTCCATCCCCGATTGCCGAAAGGAATTTATAGCACCCCAAAATTGCAACTCATCGTGACTCAGGGCACAGACCCTGCAAGGCCGTCCCCCTGTGCGGTATAACCAGACTTGACACCGCAACGTGACAGACCAGCTAAACCAATCCGCGCTTCAGCTCCCCGGCGAGATCGCCGTCAGCGGCGATGCGCAGAGCGAGCTGGCCCGCCGCGCCCATGCCGAGCCTCCTCACCCCTACCGCTCTCCCTTTGCCCGCGATGCGGCGCGCATCCTGCATGCGCGCTCGTTCCGCCGCCTGGCCGGCAAGACCCAGGTGTTTACGCGGCTTGAGGGCGAGCCGCCCGGTGACCACTTTCGCAGCCGCCTCACGCACACGCTTGAAGTCGCCCAGATCTCCCGCACCCTGGCCAACGCACTTGGTCTCAATTGGGAGCTTGCGGAGGCTCTTGCCCTGGTGCACGACATCGGTCATCCGCCCTTCGGACATGCCGGCGAAAAGGCTCTCGACGAGGCGCTCGAGACCCATGGCCTCCGCTTTGACCACAACCTGCACGCCCTGCGCATCGTTACCTGGTTCGAGGAGCGCTACCCGGCGTTTCGCGGCCTTAACCTGACCCTTGCCGTTCGCGAGGGCATCGTGAAGCACTCCCGCGACTACTCCGCAGTGGACCATCCCGAGCTGAGCCAGTTTTTTCTCGACCAGTTTCCGCCGCTTGAGGCGCAGTTGATCGACCTTGCCGACGAGATCGCCTATTTGACGGCCGATCTCGACGACGGACTTGATTCAGGCATTCTCGCCGTCGACGAAGTCCGCGAGGCGGTTCCCCTCTTCCGCAGACTTCACGACAACGCACTCCGCGCCTGGCCGGCCGCCGTCCCAAGGCTCACCGTCTACGAAGCGCTCCGCAGCCTGTTGAATGTGCTCGTCACCGATCTCATCAACGAAGTACGCTTGCGCGTTGCGGCTCTGGGAGCAACCACGCTCGCCGACATTCGCAATGCCCCGGGACGCATGGCTTCGCTGAGCCCGGCGATGGAAGAGGCCCGCAAGACGGCGAAAGGCTTCTTGTACCAGCGGCTCTACAACTCACCGGGAATGGAGGAGCTCCACGCGCATGCGGCCCACGTGGTGAAAAGCCTGTTCGGCAGCCTCATGGCCGACCCCAGCCTGCTGCCCAAAGACCACCAGGCGCAGATTCCCACCCAGGGGCTTGCGCGCACCGTGGCCGATTACATTGCCGGAATGACGGACACGTTCATCGAGCAGCTTTGGGCGCGGTGCGGCGGGGAGTAGATCTACGCAAGTTGAGTTCTTATTTTGATGGTAGGAATTCGATACGTGCCAGGTCTTCGACGGCCTTGAAACCGTAGTCAGCAGTTACCAGGATGTTGGTGTTGGACTGCATAGCCAAATCGACTGCAAAGGCATCTGCATAAGCAATCTTTTTGTCTACGCGAAGATCACCTGCACGTTTAGCATCTTCCGCCCTGACCGGAACAATCTCCGCTTCGCTTGGAAGAAGCTCACTGAGGATGCGGCTCTCGTGGGATTCGCCCATGCGCTTGCGCAGGTTTGAAGCAACCTCGCCCCACTGCACCGCCGAGACACACACAGCTGCCCGGCCAGCCACACATTCGGTCAGAATCTCTTCCAATCGAGATGACCCCGCTTCATTATCGATGTATCGGATTAGAGAAGAGGAGTCCAGCACGTACTTGATCATCGATGGCCTCAATAGCCGTCCTTGGCCAACTCCCGTTCTCGCTCAAGCCGCCGGTCTTCAAGCAACATATCCGAGCCCGAGGGAAATCCAGCAGTACAGCCACGCATCTTCTTGATCATCGAGAGCTTGGCGGCAAGGGTCTCGGGTCTCAAGACGAGTTCTTGTCCTTCGAGTCGAACGGCAACCCGGGTCCCCGGCTCAATCCCGAGCTCTTCCCGAATCGCGGCCGGAATCACCACTTGGCCTTTGCTGCTGACCGTTATGTAGACCTGCTCCATGGCTTACATTCTATCATAGGTAAGACACAAATTGAATGTAAGAATAATTTCGTTAGTAAACCTACCAGCACTTGTCTTACTTTTCTCGATCCGCCTTACTGCACATTCCCCTGCGAGCGCGGACGGCGCGAATCCAGCGCGAACACTACAGCGTTTTGCGAATTCAGCCGCAGATTCGTTGACCAGATAAATCTGGGACAGGCCCCTAAGGCATCGCCGAAAAATACGGATCCGCAGCCATGTTTTTAAAGCCAGTTGTCCCTTCGGCGTCAAAGTTCCACGCACAAGAAAACTGGCCGGGTGCGTCGAAATACATGAAGCCTTTGACACCAGGAAAGGTGTAGCCGCCCGGGTTGGTGCGGCCCGCAATCTCGGCAACTGCCAGATTCAAATAGCTCTGCTGCAGAGTCGGACATTCACCTGTTTCGCCAATCAACATCGGCTTTCCGTAGCTGCTGAACTCCTGATAGAAGGCGCCGAAGACACCTCCAAAATCGTGGGCAGCGATCTTGTCGTACCCGTCAAAACCGACCCAATCGACATAGGTGGTGCCCGGGTAAAACGCCGCCGCATCGGGGTCGCCAGGCGTGCCACCCGGATTCCACAGCCATGACACGTTGGTTACGCCTTGGGCTTTGAAGATCGAGTAGATATTTTGCCAAGCCGCAATATAACCGGCCTCTTGCACAGCTTTGCTTCCGGTGTCCATACATTTGGTTCCGGTATTCAGGTTCATCTCCCAATTCCAACGGATAAAGAGGGGCGTTCCGAATGCCTTTACAGCCTGTGCGGTGGCAACGATA
>CAVXVM010000096.1:0-27843 GCA_963765025.1 uncultured Acidobacteriaceae bacterium
AAGAGGAGCTTTACAAAGTGGTTGACGATCAGCCTGAACAAGTGCCGGTCGCGGTCGCGTAAGGCGGGGATGAAAAGGATCGGTAGATGGCGCTCATCATAAGGATCGATGTCGATCGCCCGTATGGGAAGCAGGGGTTCGTGCGTCACGTGGCCAGCCGCGTGAGCTCAGATTATTTTCTCCCGCGCATGCCCGGCCTGCGTTATCTCGATGAGCTGAAGTCGATCCTTCGCATCCTGAATGCGAATGGAAGAACCGCCCATGTCTTCTTCCGCAAGTGCACCTATCCCACCCAGGAGGTTTGCGGGTTGATGGAGGAAGGCGGTCATCAATTTGGCCTGCACCTTGAGAACTCGCGCTCCGCGGAAACCTTCAACGAAGAGCTCCATTCTCTGGAGGGAATGTTGGGCCGTAGTGTGGCGGGTTTTTCAAAGCATGGATCAGGACGCCTTCACCTTGGCAGGTACCACTACGCGCCGTACGAAGCGGAGAAGTATCTGACCTGGGGAAAGGCCGCGGGAATGAAGTACTTTCTGGGCAATCTTGAGAACCCGGAACTCGGACCCACGATGGACGGCGATCTGCTGTGCTACCCCTCGGCATTCTGGCTGGAACCGCACTGGAGGGACACAAAACGATTTCCGATTGATTGGCTCATGGGCGAAGCGGCTGAACGCGACGTGGTGATGCTGCTGCATCCTGACAATGTGACCTCCAGCGCCGAAATCATGAGCGAGTTCATCGTCGCCGTGGAGAAACTGGAGACGGTTGTTTTGGAGCAGGCGTTAGCCTCAAATCCGGCCTGAATACACACAGAATCAGCCATCCGGTAACCCCAATCATTCCCGAGGGTTTACCGACAAGTTACCAATGAGGGACTCGCTTGCCCCCCCTGTTTGTGGGATTCTTTCTTGACCTGCGCTTCAATATCCTGACACGAGCGGGGACTTCGGCGTGCCTGAACTGGGGACTGCCTCATGCTCCGGTTCGGGAGCCGGTGCTGCTATCGCAGTTTTCGGGCAGGTTGGGTCACCGTTCGGCTGGGGTACAAACTGGGCGCGCAAGGCAAATAAAGAGGACGCGGGATGTTTCTTCAGGGGTTGTTGGGCCTACCCGAGCGGAAAGGCAAAGGTATGAAGCACCAGATCGGTTGTGTGTGTGTGCTTCTGCTTCTTTTCGGCGCGGTCAAACTCGTCGGCCAGAGTGACGCGCAGATTCAGGCCCAGGACAAAGCGAAGATTGAAGCCGCGATCAAGGCCCAGGATCCTTCACAGCAGCCTGCAGAGCCGACCCTGAAACGGGATCCGATTGAGACGATGCGGAATTTCGAGCCCGCCGCGGATGAAGAGTATCAACTTGGCAAGGGCGACGAGATCACGGTGGACTTTGCCGGCCGGCCTGAGATGCTGGCCAAATTGATCGTCGGTCCTGACGGGCGCATCTCCCTTCCGCTGGCTGGCGACGTGGTACTGGCCGGACTCACTCGTCCCGAAGCTGCCAAGGCGATAGAGACAGCGCTGGCAAATTACTATACGAATCTCTCTGTGCAAGTGACGGTCACCAAGTACACGGCCAACCGGGTCTTGCTGCTGGGCGCGGTCGACCACCCCGGCATGATCGCGTTTGACGGCACGCCAACCCTGCTTGAAGTTCTGGCCCGCGGCGGCGTTGAAGCCGGACCGAACAAATCAACCGGCGAAGGTTTGCACGTGGACCAGGTGCCCGAGCGTTGTGCCATCTATCGCGGCGCCGACCAGGTACTTTGGGTGGAATTGAGAGCCATGATGGAGTCAGGTAATGCCATGGCCGACATGCGCCTGCGCCGCGACGATGTCGTTTATGTCCCTAGCGCTTCAGAGCGGTATATCTCCGTACTTGGAGAGGTGCAGCATCCGGGCGCAATTCCCTTGGCCTTCAATTCAACCCTGGCGAGCATTCTTGCGCAGGCAGGCGGCATCACCGACCACGCCGGCATCAATCCGCACATTCAGATCGTAGATCCAGCCAGCGGAACTTCTCGCGTGCTTTCGCTCAAGGACGTGCTGACCCCGGGCAAGTCGCTTGAGATCACGCTCAAGCCGGGAGAAATCATCTATGTGCCCAAGAGCGGTTTTTACAAGGGCACGTATGTGCTGGAGCGGCTCAGCCCCTTGCTCTCGATCGCCACCCTTGTCGCGTATGCAGGAGCGATATGAGCCTGCAGCGAATTCAATCCGACAGCTTTTCGCAGGCTCATCCCGGCAATGGAACTACAGGCGCGACTCCGCCCGTGAGCAATTCGTATCCGGCAGGCGGCAATGACCGGCCGCTGCTGCGGCTGAACCTGGTGCGCGCGCTCGAACTGCATCGGAACCTGGCGCTGGGAATCGCGGCAGCTGGATTGGTTCTGGCCCTGGCCTACATTGTGAAGTCGTGGCCTGTATACATGGCGCAGAGCCAGATCTATGTCCAGCCTGCGCAGTCCAAGGTGATTCCGCAGGGCAACGCTGAAAACGAACCCATCAATTCCACGGCCTACGACTCCTTTGTTCAGGAGCAGGTGCAGAACGCAACAAATCCCGATGTGCTGATTAATGCGCTCCACAAACTTGGGCCGGGCGCATGGCAGAAGGCCGGTGAGACGGAACAGGCGGCTGCCGATCGGCTTGGCCACTCCATCGAAGTTGCGCGCGTGGCCACCAGCTACCAGGTTTCGATAACCGCCAAGGCGAAGAGCGGCCCGATGGCGGCGCAGATTGCGAATGCGGTGGCAGCAAGCGTGGTGGAAAAAGCTGCAGGCGAGGGCAATGCGGGAGACGCGCAGCGAATTGCCGTGCTGACCGACGAACGGACACGCATTCAGAATGAGCTGAACTCCGACTACGCGGAACAGAGCGATTTGAACAAGCAACTGGGCATGGCCGCTGTTGGCACCTCCGCTCCCGACTTGATTGACGACGAAATTGGGAAAACGCGCGAGGAACTGATCAAAGCCCAGACGGATCACGACGAAGCCGAAGCGCGCTACACCTCTTTGAAGGCCGGCCAGAGCAATTCCTCAGCGGCAATGAATGCCGAGGCTGACGACATCATTGCCTCCGATGCAGGGCTGACCAGCATGAAGACCTCGCTCAACACCAGGCGGGCAATGCTGATTTCGCAAATGGCGAATCTAACGCCCACCAATCCTGAGTACAAGCAGGATGCGGCTGAGCTGGCCAAGATCAACGCCAGCCTCGAATCCATGATGAAGGACCTTCGGAACAACGCGGCTACGCGCATCCAAGAGAAACTGCGCACTGACCTGGAGCGGACCGCGGGTGTTGAGGCCCATTTGAACGGGCAACTGCGTCAACTGGCGGAAACCGCGGCCAGCGCCACGCCCAAGCTGCAGCGGGTCAATGACCTTTCGACTGATATCGCTCGCCTGCGAAATCGCTACACGGTCGTGGATGAGCAACTGCACAACCTCATGCTTGAGGACAGCGCTCCCGGCGGCGTTCACCTTTCAGTGGCCGCAGTGGCGCCGCTTCACCCTGCCATCTCAGGAATTTTGAAGAAGGCGCTTCCCTTGGCCCTGGGCGGTTTGATTCTCGGATTGCTCGCCGCGTCGCTCGCCAATCATCTTGACCCCAGGGTCTACATCGCTGCCGATGTGGAGCACGTGCTCGGGTTTGCGCCCATGGCTGTGCTTCCGGATTTTGATGAGGTCTCAGGCGAAGTGGCCTCAGAGAATCTGCTGCGCCTCTCCGCGACCATCGAGCACGCCCGCAAGCAAGGCAACCTGAACAGCTGCATCTTTACCGGTACCTCATCGGGAACCGGGGTTACAACAGTTGCGACGCGCGTGCGCGACATTCTCGAGGCGATGGGAAGGCCCACGGTGCTTCTGGATGCATCGGGCACGCCTGCTCCAACCGAACGCGCGAATGGATCGGCAAATGGTCTGGGCGCGGCACTCGATCATCCAGCGGCCGTGCGCGGCAGCCGCTCGACGGCCCTGTTGCAGCAGGTGGCCGAAGAAGCCGGGACGCAGCACGGAAGCCTTGTGCTCACAGATGCCGCACCGCTGTTGATCTCTGCTGAAACCGAGTACCTTGCGCGCTTTGTCGACTGTGCCATCGTGGTTGCCGAGTCCGGCGTAACCACGCGGGCGCAGCTTCTGGACGCGGTGAACGCGCTGCAACGGCTCGATGTGGCAACTGTGGGATTTGTATTGAATCGCGTTGGCTTGGCGAAGGCGGACCCTGCTTTTCGCAATTCGATCCGCGAAATTGAGAATCATCGGCGCGCCCAAAGCAGGCCGGCAGCGAGTGGCCCGGCGAGCGCGAGCGCCACGGCCGAGGCAGCTTTGCCTGAGCCCGAGCAGCTTTCCGGCGAAACGCACTTTGGCAGTGCGCCGGCACTTGCCGCAAAGGCAGTTTCCTGGCCTGAACAGAGTGTGCCTGCCGCTCCCTCCCAGCCGGTCAAGCCTGAGTCGTCAAAGCCCGAGTCGGCAAAGCCTGCCCGGGCTCCCGCTCCGGAATCGCCAGCGCACTGGCCAAAACATGAAATTGCGGAATGGCCCTCAGCGGAGCGCGGCGTACCGCATCTGGTTGAGACGGCGCCGGCTGAAGATGCCGACATGCCCTGGTGGCTGGCCGAGGCGAAATCGCAGGTGCACCCTGCGATTTCAAAGCCGGTCGAACCAACTGAAGCGGCATTGCCTGAGCCTGCCGAAACCGCGCCCGCCGAACCGGTGCACGCAAATCCACTGCTGGAGACGGAGAAGCAGAGCTTTGCTTCCTGGGAGGAGCCCCCGCTCAGAGCAGGCGAGTTCCTGCTGCGGGCAACTTCGTCGCCTGCTGCCCCACCCGTACCGACAGAAGTGCCGCAAATGCAGCCGGACCTTCATTCCAATGAGTCACAATCGAGGCTGACTGGTCTCAGAGGCCTGCTCTTCTCGCTTGGGCTGAAGAACCTGAGCCGGATAGAAGACTTGGCCTCGGATGACGAGGATCCGATTCTGGCTGTCGAGGGCGAGCGAGAGCGCACCGTCCTTGCGCACACATTTACGCCATTTGCCGATCCGGAACCTGAAGCAGCTTCGGCTCCAGTTCCGCAATTCGGGCCCAAATTCGAGCCTCCAGGAATCGAGCCCAAAGCAGAAGTCGCCTTCGAGAGGCGTCTAGTGGCCGAGCCCGAGTTTCTGCCACCCAGAGAGTTCGTTCCGATGAAGGTTACTGAGAGCGGCTCCCAGAACGGCTCATCGCGCCTTTACTTTGACGACGATATTCAGATACTGCCCTCAAAGCGGGGACAATATAAGAGACGGGGATAACGGTTCTTTGACCGCATCCTTCCGAAGTCACGGCGCTTCGAGAACCGCACCCCTCAAGCAACGATCGCCGACAATTCTCCGGCATGCTCATCCCGGGACCCGATCCAATTGATCGCGGTTTGCGCGCCGTTCCGCATCGTGACTTCGCGCAAAGACTTTGACGCACGCCTGTGATTCGTATCACCACGACAGACCCGAGCGCGAGGCTAAGATGGTAGCCCGTAAGGCCTCTCTACTCGCGAGTTCGCGTTCCCTTAACGAATCCGCAGGCATCAGGGACCCGAATACTTTTTTGAGGTGGGTAAAATGACTGGTTTTGCGCCGGTGTTGTGGGCCATTTGGGGTGCATTCATTCTGCTGTTCGCCATTGTCAAGTTGTATATTTCCAGGCTTTCTCGCGACGAGGAAGACCAGATCTTCCTGGGTGAAGGATTCGAACACGAGAAGTCGGCGCAAGCCGCGATTGTGTCCAGAATCAACAAGGTTCAGCCCTTCCAGAAGGCAGCCCTTGGCCTGGTGATCGCCATGACGGCAGTTGTCGTGGTGTACTACGTTTTCGATATTTTCAGACAATTCCAGTAGGTTGCAGTCTCTGGGCCTGTTAACAGGCCCTAAGGCGCCTTCCACGCAACGAGCCCCGGCGGTAGTCTCCCACCGTCGGGGCTCGTGATCATGTTTGTGCTGAAATCCATCCGCCGCAAAGCTTGCCGCAGGCCTTAGTGGATGATGTTCAGCTGCACCATAATGTCGCGAATGTAATAGACGATAACAACAAGGGTCATGGCAAGAGCCAGCCACTTGGCTATTCGTAACGGAAGCTCTACCTTTTGGACTTTTGCCACGATTGCCATCTGTGCAGCCCGTTCGTGATCAAAAGAATCGTCGAGAAAGATCTGGTCGTCTTCGTTTTTTTCAAGGCTCCCGCGATACACATGGAGCAAGAGCATTGAAGCGACGATGACGCCCCATATGGTCCACATAATCGGAACAAGAGTCATATCCCACCTCCCAACCAGGAGTGACGGTCCCATCTACAGGCGGGTCCGTGGAGAAAGCGCGGGCTCGTGAGTACTGGGGCCTCACGGTTGACCATGATAGCTCCGAATGGGTACGGCTGTGTCGATTAATTTTTGAAACAGCCGTTTTCGGCCTGGTAGCGGGCGCGGAGACCAGCCGTCTGTCAGGCGCCAACCCCCTTTTATTCTGCGACCTGGGGGCGCAGCGGCGCATCCAAGAGAGTAGCTGCCGTGATTCGGGCTTGAAACCCTGCCTGCGGAACGGTAGAGTAAAAGAGAACGGCAAGCAAATCAACGCCCTGGAGAAACCATGTCCACAGTTACGGCCGCACCCATTCAGGAAACCGAAAAGAAGTCTCCACTGTTTCTAACGCCGCAGGCCATCGCCAAGGTTCGCGAAATCATGGCTACCCAGGATCCTCTTCCGGCCGGGCTGCGCATTGGCGTCGTGGGTGGCGGATGTTCGGGATTCCAATACTCGATGGCATTTGAGAATCAGAGCGGCATGATGGACAAGGTGTTTACCTTCGAGGACCTCAAGGTCTTTGTGGATGCAACCTCGCTGATGTACCTGAATGGCTGTACGGTGGACTACGTCGAGACGCTGGAAGCGGCTGGATTCAAGTTTGACAACCCACAGGTCAAGTCAACTTGCGGCTGCGGCTCCTCCTTTAGCGTGTAACGGCAAAGTTCAGGCTTGGTTCTTTCGCAGGAAAGGCCCGTCCCACACAAGGGGCGGGCCTTTTGCGGTTTGGGCGGGAGATGGGCTGAGTTCTTACTGCTGCGGAGTGGTTTCAGGCGTGGACGCGGGCGGCGCCACCGGAGAAGTGGAGCTCGTGCCCGAGCCGATGCCGGAGCCGCCGATGCCGGGATCCGCCGATCGGTGTGCTAGTCGCGCTGGCCGGTGTGCCTATGTTCCCCGTGTTGCCCGACTGCGTTCTCATCTCGGTGAGCGGGTCGTAGACAAACTCCCACTCGTTAAAGTGGCCCTTCTTCTTGTAGATCAGGATGGACTGTTTTGGGCTGGCGGGAGAAAAGCCAATGATGCCCGCGCCTCCAAATGTTTGTCCGCTGAGGCCGGTGCTGTTTGAGGAGTTGCCTGAGGCGCCCGTTCCTCCGGTCCCGGACGAGGAACTTCCTGACGTATCGCCCGGCGCGCCCGTGGAGGGTGCAGTGCCGCTCGTATCAGAGGAGGAGCCGAAGCTGGAGTTCGAGGACCCAATGCTTGACGAGCCGAATCCACTCTGACCGGAACTGCCTCCGATGCCGCCACCACCGCTGGGGCCGATACCTGCGAGCACTGAGCCGCCGGCCGAACCAGCGCCAGCCAGAGGCTGGCCGAAGAACCCCAACGTCTGCGTTTTTGCCTGGCCAAACAGGATTGGCTTCCAGTCCAGCTTGCCGGTCGTGGGATCGATGTACTTCTTGCGCAGAAAGCGGACTTGGTTGGTGTTCACAAGGGCGTCGGCGTTGGGCGGATAGGCGTGGAACTTTCTGTAGTAGAGCTGCACTGCCCTGATGTACTGCTTGCCGCGCTCCATGGTCTCCCGCTCGCGGTCGCGCTCGATCTCCTTGCCGATGGCAGGAGCGGCGACGGAGATGGCGATGGTAAAGATGACAAGCAGAAACATGACCCAGATGAGGATGTAACCCTCTTCGGCTGGCCGGCGACGGATTGGGGATGCGCTCTGCATATTCGCTGTTCTGGTCAGAACGAGGTCAGCGGCAAGGTCTGCGTGTTGTTGTACGACATGTCAGTTACCTGCACGTTGAGCGGATTGATGGCGGCCACCTTGTACCGATGATCGACAATCTCTCCAACCGCGGCCATGAAAATGTCGTCGCCGTGCGTGAAGAATGCCCGTAGCGATTTGTCCTTGCCTTGTGTATAGCCAAAATACTTGAGGTCGATGGCAGGCGGCCTTGGGGGAGCAACCGCCACGGGCACCGTCACCACCGGCGCTCCTGGCCGGGCGCTCTTGATCGGGGTTTCAATCATCACCGGCGCTGAATCGGCAGAGAAGATATTCCTGCCCGTTCCCGCGTAGTGGACGTCTTCACTCTGCTCCAGCTTATCGAAATGAAGGGAGGGATCGATGCCGGCGTTGGTGAGCTTCACGGCTTCGGGCCCCGCAGGCGTTGCTCCAGTCCCTGCATGGTTGAGAACAGGAACCGGAGCCGGGTGCGGGGTTGGCGCCGGACCATTAAACTCCTTGTAAAGCTCAATGCCTCCGAACACAAGAACGATTGCAAACAAAACAATCACCATGTAGACCTGGCGCTTGTTTTCGGTTCCAAGTTGCAGGGCCATGGCTACTCATGCTCCCTTCCGGCGTCGGGCACAGCAGCCGTTCGTTCGCCAGGCTCGGGAGTGGAGGGCAATCCGCTGGCCTCAGCGTCGGCCGGGCGCAGCCAGGTGGAGACGCTCAGCCTCAGGTTCACCAGCCCGCCTTGTTGACCGGTGAGCGCCATGGCGCGGATGACGAAAAACAACTGGTCGCGCTCCAGGCTGTTGATGAAGCGCATAATTTGCGGATATTCGCCGCTGATGCCCGCTTCCATATTGATCTCTGTCAGATCGGAGCCGGGCTTGCCCTGTGTGTACTGCACGCGGGTGAGGCGCACGCCTGAAGCAACTTCAAGATCGCCGATGCGCGACGAGATGGACGAGTAGTTGGGAGGGATGCGCTTCTCATAAAAGCTATGCATCTGGGAGCGCGTTTCATCCACGCGCTTGTCCAGGCCGCGAAGCGGGGCAGTCTGCAAATCGAGAGCCTTCAGCTCCACCTGTTTTCCCGCAAGCACGTCGCTGGAGCGGCCATTGGTCGCCGCCCAGTCAAGGCCCAGGCGGATTGAAAGTACAATGACCAGCACAAGCAGAACTGCGAACCCGGCCCAGTGCCAGGTGATGGGCGAAGAAAGGCGCTCGCGCAAGGAGGGCGACGGACTTCCGTTGCTCATCGCTGTCCTCCCGGGGCGACCTTTTCGCCGGTGTATGGAATGCGGCCCTCATGGGGTCTGAACGAGGCATCGCCGGGCTCAGGCGCATAGCGCAATACCGGCGCGGCGCCTGTCTTTTTTTCCAGGCTTCTGACTTCCTCCGTCGTCGGCGGATTGTACTCCGCGAGCAGCTCAAAGTTGAAGGGATTGGTGGCGCTTACCGGCACCATCCGTTGGTTCGGAGCATTGCTGGTCTCGGAATTCTCGCCTACGATGCGCGGCAGCAGAAAACGCCGTGAGTGCTCCAGGTTGCGCACCAGGTCAACCGCGCGATCGCGGGGACCGATCACGCGCAAGCGTACGGTAATGTGTCCGTCCTTGGCGCGCACGGGTTCGAGCGTCGACACCTGAACGCCGCCGGGGAGAACTGTTTCAAGATTCTCCATGGCCAGCGTCCACGAGAATGCCTTTTCGTCGAAGAGTTTGTTGAGCGCGTCAGCCGAGGCGAGCAATTTGGCGTTGTCCGGCTGCTGCATCATGGCCTGATAGCCTTGCCGCTCGGCATTCACGCGAGCGATTTCGCCGTCGAGGGAGTGCTCGCGTGCGCGGGCCTGTTCGGCCTTCTGGTGCAGGGCGCGCAGCCCAAGTAGAAGGCAGATGGCAAGCAGGGCAAGAATCCCCATGCCGATGCGCAGCCGTTTCAGGGCCGGTCCGAAATCGGCAAAGGGGCGAGTGGCGAGATTGAGCGTGATGCGCATGGGTTATCGTGCCCCCGCCAGTGCGCCGGTGGCTCCGGCAATGCACGCGTTTCCAAGTGAAGTGACGGCCCCGGTTTGAGGCCGCGGAACCAGGTCAACCACGGTCAGCTCGGGATTGTCGATCCATTGAGCGAACTCGGCTGTTGGAAAACAACCGGAGTAATGCAGTTCGCGAGCGGGCGCCTGCAGCTTGTCTTCAAAATAGGCCGCTGCCACGGCAATGCCGCGCTGAATTTCAGAGAGCCGCAAGGCAGGATCTTCCGGCAGGTCAAGCGTGCGATGCAGAAGCAGGTCGTTGCCGTTGGTAATTGAAGTGGTCAGCGCCAGCGGGCTCACGTTGGCCGCCAGTACAGCCTCCATTGAATCGATGGCTTCAAGGGCCGCCAGGCTTGAGGGCAGAACCGCGCCCGGCTCGTAGCCGGCGCCACGCACGGCCGCTTCATATTCCGACAGGATTGGGCCCGGCAGCACCGCTGTCAGCACCCTGCACTCCGCCTGCGTTTGCGACAGAACCTGGTAGGTGACTCCGGCGTGTTCCACATCGAAGGGAACCATCTTGCGCAGCCTGAAGCGCAGTACCGGAAGGACGTCGGCTTCGCGCGTGGGCAGGGAATCGAAGTCCAATACGAAGATGCGGACGGCGGTGTCCGGCAGCACCAGCGTGACGGCGCGCGTGTGCGGAGCCACCTGGCCGAGAGCAGAACGAAAGGCAGCGGTGACGACGTCGACGTCGCGAATGTTGGGCTCGCCGATGCCTGGAATCAGCGCGCCGGGCGGCAGAGACACAAATGCGTAGACAGGCGCCTCACCCGAGGCGGGTCCGCCGTGGCGGACGGCTGCCAGAACTCCGTCAGGAGTAATCTCCACTGCCGCCGGGGGACGTCCGGGGTGCTTGGAGCCAATCTTCGCCTTGTTCAGGATCGGTTTCACTATCGGGACGCCTCAATAAACGTTACCTTATTGATCTCCTTGAGCGTTGTGAGGCCGCGCCGCACTCGCTCCAGCGCCGATTCGCGCAGGAAGCTCATGCCTTCTTTGCGGGCAAGCTTGCGCACTTCAGAGGTGGGCTTCTTATCCAGAATCAACTCCCGGATCGGGTCGGTCAAATCCAGCAGCTCGTGGATTGCGGTGCGGCCGCGGTAGCCGGTTCCTCCGCACTCCATGCAGCCTGCGCCCTCGCGAAAACCAAAGCCCCGCCATTCGTCCACATTAAGCCCAGCAATGGCAAGGGTCTCGTCGTCATAGTAAACGGTGTGCGCGCAATACTCGCAAATGGTGCGCACCAGGCGCTGAGCCAGGATGCAGTTAAGCGCCGACACAAAGTTGTAGGCCTCGACGCCCATGTTGAGAAAACGGCCCAGCACGTCAACCACGTTGTTGGCGTGCACGGTGGTGAACACAAGGTGACCGGTCAGTGCGGAGTTGATGGCGATCTGCGCAGTCTCCTGGTCGCGGATTTCGCCCACCAGAATTTTGTCAGGATCGTGGCGCAGAATCGAGCGCAGTCCGCGGGCAAAGGTGAGTCCTTTTTTCTCGTTCACCGGAATCTGCGTAATCCCGCGGATCTGGTACTCCACCGGGTCTTCAATGGTGATGATCTTGTCTTCGTCGCTCTTGATCTCGTTCAGCGCTGCGTAGAGCGTGGTGGTTTTGCCGGAGCCGGTGGGCCCGGTGACCAGCACCATGCCATAGGGCTCGCGAATATAGCGGCGGAAGCGGCGCAGATCCTCCTCGGCGAAGCCCACCACGTCGAGCGTCAGGTGGCGGAACTTCTCGCTCATCGATTCCTTGTCGAGAACGCGGAGTACGGCGTTTTCGCCGTGAATCGTGGGCATAATCGACACGCGGAAGTCGATCAGCCTGCCCTTGTAGCGCACCCGGAAGCGGCCGTCTTGCGGGACGCGGCGTTCGGCAATGTCGAGCTCGCTCATGATCTTGATGCGCGACAGAATGGTGGCGTGATGTTCGCGCGCGATGGGCGCCATGGCTGCCTGCAGCACGCCGTCAATGCGATACTTCACCACCACTGAATCGTCATTTGTCTCAATGTGAATGTCTGAGGCGCGGCGCTCGAGCGCGGTAAAGATGGTGGTGTCCACCAGGCGAATGATGGGGCTGATGTCTTCTTCGCTGGTCAGCTTCTCGATCGAAATGTTCTCGTCGGAGTTTTCGTCGCCGGTGAGCACGTCGAAGGTGAGCCCCTCGCTGGCTTCATCGAGCACGCGCTGCGATTGTTCTGTCTTCTTCAGCAGGTCAGTGATCTGCGAGAGCGTAGCCACGCGGGCCACAATGTGATGACCGAGCAGGCCGGCGATCTCGTCGAGCACCATCAGACGCGAGGGATCGCTAACGGCGATCACCAGCGTATCCTGCAACTGCTCAATGGGGACAAAGTTGTAGCGGAACATCAGTTCCACCGGGACGGTGCGCAGCAGTTCGTGCTGAATCTTGAAGTTTTTCAGGTCGACGAACTCGGCGCGATAGCGCTGGGCGAGCGCCTGTGCCTGGGCGGTCTCGTCCTGTGGGGTGGGGACCGGCAACATGACAACGTTTTGATCGGCCATAAGGTGACTCCCTACATTCCGTTGCCCTGCCCCAGTGAGAAGATGGGCAGGTAGAGCGAGATGAGAATGAAGACGACGACCACGCCCATAACAATGAGGATGGCCGGCTCAATAAGCGCCAGGGCGGCGGCCAGCGCAGTGAGAACGTCTTCCTCGAAAAAATCGGACACAGAGTTGAGCATCTGCGGCAGCGCGCCGGTTTGCTCGCCCACCGTAATCATTTCAGTGGCGAGATCGGGAAAGACGCCTGTTCCCTCCAGCGAATCGGCCAGGCTCTTACCTTCGCGCACGGTCTCGATGGAGGTGAATACAGCCCTTGAAACCCGCCGCGACGAGATGGCGCGGGCCGCGGTTTCAAGCGACGGGACAAGCGGCAGTCCGCCGGTCAGCAACGTTGAGAGCGTGCGTGCGAACAACGCAACCTGATACTTGAGCCAGATTTTGCCGAAGATGGGCATTTTTACGCGGACGCCGTCGATGGTGTCTTTGCCGCGCTCGGTGAGCGAAAAGCGATAAACCGCGAAGGCCAGCACAACTACGCCCAGCGCGAGCCACAGGATGTTGTGCTGCATCCACTTGCCAAACGAGAGCAGGGCGAGGGTGAGCACGGGAAGATTCTGGCCGATTTGCTCGTAGAGTTTGGCGAACTGCGGAATGACGACGGTGAACATGAAGATGAGCAGCGAACAGACCAGGGTGAGCAGGACGCTGGGATAGATGAGCGAGCCGACTAGCTTCTTGCGCAGAGTGAGCGCAACCTTCTGGAAGTTGACGTAGCGGTCGAGCACCTCAGGCAGGTTGCCTGAGCGTTCTCCGGCCAGCAGGGTAGTGGTGTACATGACGGGAAACCCGCTTTGCGCTTCGAATGCGGCCGAAAGCGCCTCGCCGGTCTTCACGCGGTTGGCCACGTCTTCCAACTGCGCGGCAAAGTTGGCGTTTTTCTGAATCTTGCCCAGCATATTCAGCGACCCAAGTATGGGAAGGCCGGCCTTGATGAGGGTAAGGAACTGCTGGTTAAAGATGAGGAAGGGCTCCAGCTTGACCTTGCGCCGCGAGAGCCCGCCGAAACCTGAGCGCGCGCGCACTGAGAACACGTGGTAGCCGGCATGGATGAATCGATTGCGCAGTTCATCGGCCGTGGCCGCGGTCTGCACCTGTTCCTGCACCCGCCCACGCTCATCGGCCAACTTGATAACGAACTCAGCCATGCTTCAGCACGCCGGACCGGGAAGGCCGGCCTTTCCAGGGAAATTTCCTCAGAATTCAGGGTACCAGCTTTTGGTTACTGTTCCTGTAACAGATAGACGCGAAAGGCACAAGGACCGCTCGGGGGTGGCAAAAAACGGGTTGCCTATGGCCGCGAACGGCAAAACCGTTTCATTCGCGGTTCCGGTGCGCGGGTAAGTCCTTCTGGCGCCTCGCTAAACCTGTATGCTGGTGGCGGGCGGGAGCATTGCGATCAATGGTTTGGACGGCGTTCAAGGGCAGGCGGCTAATCGGGGATCTGCTGGCGGTTGGGGCCATTGCAGCTATCCTCGCGGCTGGATACCGCTCCATCCCCGTTGCCGCCGTCGTCGTTCCTTATCCGCACGATCTGGGCCAGGTCAGTTTTGCCGTGGCCGGCGACGTGATTCCGCACCAGGCCGTGCGCGAAGCGGCAGCCTCTGCCGGGCCCGATGAAGCGGGATGGCAGGCGCTGTTCAGCGACGTGAGCGACGTCTTCAAAAATGCGAACTTCGGCTTTGTGAATCTTGAAACGCCGGTGGCGCCTGCGCACTCCAAGGGCTCGAAGCCTTTCATGTTCGACGCCCCCGTGGTGCTGCTGGATGCGCTCAAGGCGAGCGGCGTCAGGATTGTTTCCTTTGCCAACAACCACGTCATGGACCAGGGCTGGGCCGGATTCGCCGAGACGCGCGAGCATTTACGCGACGAGGGGCTGCTGTTCGCCGGCTCCGGCGATACGGCTCAAACCGGCTGGCAGCCAACGATTACCGAGGCCAACGGCATCAAGGTGGGCTGGCTGGGCATGACGCGCTGGCTCAACGGCAATCGCAACCCAGACAAGGACGACCAGCCGCACGTGAACTTCTTTCCGTATCCGGGTGAATCGGGCGGCGCGCCGGGCATGGACGAAGCGGGAGTGATTGCGGCCGTGAAGTCTGCGCGCGCCCAGTGCGATCTGCTGGTGGTTTCAATTCACTGGGGCATTGAGTATGCGCCCGCGCCGCGCCCTGAAGATGTGGACATTGCGCACAAGATTCTCGATGCCGGCGCCAGCGTGATCGTGGGCCATCACCCGCACGTGCTGCAGCCGCTGGAGACCTACACAACTGTGGATGGGCGCAACTCAGTGATCTTTTATTCGATGGGAAATTTCCTGTCGAACCAGTCGCGGACGTATGTGGACGGGCTGATGCCGGACAAGGACGGCGATCCGCGCGACTCGATGATGGGATTGTTTTCAGCGGTGCGCAAAGACTACGGCCCGGGAGGCGTGCGCGTCGAACTGGGCCATGTTGGCATTCTGCCAGTGTGGGGCGAGAACAATCGCAACGACGTTGCCAGCGGGCGAGCGAAGACGACTCTGATCCGCCCCATCCTGATCGATCGCGAAATGCCGCAGCTTCAGTCACGGCTCGATGAACTCAACAAGATCGATGGAGCTCACAAGGCGGACGCTTCTGCCCCCGCGCTAAGCGCCGACGAGCAGAAAGAGTTCATAGCAGTCACGAGCCAATTAAAGCTGCTCGACGACCGGCGCCAGCAGATTCTCGCGCGCGTAGGTGATGAGTACGTGACCGATCCACCGAAACTTCCGGCGAAACCCTAGCGCCGGGGAACGCAACCTAGGCTTTCTCCCCCGCCGCTTCCTTGCCGGCGATGAACCCCTGACAAGCGCTCCGCGCCAGGCCATGCAGGCTGAAGCCGCCAGCACACTCGCCTCCAGCGTACAGTCCGGGAATCACTTGCCCCTTCATATCGACCACCTGGCACTTCGCGTTGATGCGCACACCGGCGCGGGTATCGTGCACCACCGGAGTTGCCCAGGCAGCATAGAAGGGTGCGGATTGAATTTTGTATTTGGGTTTCGGCTTGTCGAAGTCCGCGTCCTTGCCGGCATCCACAAACGAGTTGTAGCGAGCGACGGTGTCTTCGAGAGTCGCGGCGGGCAGCGGTTTCGGCTGGTACTTCATCATCACCTTGCTTGCCAGTTCTGCAAGCGTATTGCCTTCAAAGAAGAATCCGTTCACGATGTCCACGTCGGGCGGTTGCGTGTTCCATTTTTCGCGCTTCACGGCATCGGCATCGAAGATCGCCCATATCGGGCCGCCGCCGTTGACCGGCTCGCCGGTTCCCGCCATGGCGGCATCCAGAAAAGCCGTCGAACGCGCGTCCATCTTCACGTTCAGCAGGTTGCGGAAACTGCCCTGCTCGTACGGGTGAACCATGCCGGCTCGATTTGAAGTGAACCCTTCGGCCGTTTCGTCGTAGAAGCGCCGCCCGGCCTGGTTAACGAGAATCACGTTCTGCCAATCGGTGACAACAAGGCCGGAAGCACCGGCCTCCTTGAAATACGCGCTCCCCGGCAGCCACTGCAATGCGCGATATCCGTACCGGCAGCCGATCCATCCCGGCTTGGTGATGTTGATCCCGAACTCGGCAACCTGGTTGTAGGCTCCCCACAACGACGCGCCAACCGCCATCGCGGCAATTTCGCCGCTCGCGTCCTGAAAGGAATGCGGCTCGCCGGCCACGCCGCAATATTCTTCGGTCAAACGCGGATCGAAGATCCGGCGGAAGTTCACATTTCCCGTCGAACCGCCGGTGGCCAGAATCACAGCCTTGCGGGCGCGGAAATTCACCATCTTCCCTTTGTTGTTCGCCACCACGCCCAGCACCCGGCCTGAAGTCTGGTTCTCGCGGATCAGGCTGTCCATATGATGGTCAAGCAGGATCGGAATTTCAGCCTTTCTTGCGGCGGCCTCCAGCGGACGCATTAAGCCCACGCCATGCGACCTCGTCTTCTGCAATGGCCCTACAAAGGGTACGCCCGCCTCGGGCCTCACAAAGTCCAGCGGCGCGCAGTGCATTTCGCGCAAGACTGAGTTACCGATCCCCGTACCTCCGACATTGTCGGGGCCCTTGTCAACGAACGTGACGCCCTGCGCGACCAGCCATTCAAACGTGGCGGCTGCATTGTCGGCAAAAGCACGGATGATTTCGCGGTCGTTATAACGGTAGTCGGGGAAGCCATTGGGTTCGATCACCGACCAGTCCACCAGGTCCTTGTAGAAAAGGTCGGGCGAATCCTCAATGCCGTACTTCTTCTGGATGCTGGTCCCGCCGCCCAGCGGCATGTTGCCGGCGCTCACAATGGCATGTCCGCCGATGTCGCGGCTCGCTTCAAGCACCAGCACTGAAGCCCCTGCCTGCTGCGCGCGCAGCGCTGAAGGCAAACCCATCGCCCCGGCGCCCACAACAATCACGTCCACCTCCCGTTCCCACTTGACGTGATCCGGAGCCGCTGAAGCCGCCTGCGGAACCAGGCCGCCGGCGGCAACACCGGCGCCAGTAATCGCCGCCCTCTTAAAAAACTCTCGACGTGAATTCTTCATTGCTTGCCCTCGCGCAGCATCTTCTCTTGCCAGCCGCACGTGGCTACAACTCGCGCAGGGAGACGGCAACGGGGCGCAACGCCGCGCGCACGGCGGGCAGCAAGCCGCCGAGAACACCCATGGCCAACGCGAAAACCACTCCCATCACGAGCAAGCTGAAAGTGATCTTGAAGGCGAATGCGATGTTTGAGAAGGTCGAGAAGTTCATGGTCTGCGTGGTCATGCCGTTCAGCGGAAGCACGGCTAAACAGCCGATAATGCCGGCGATGAACGAAATCAGCAGCGCTTCGAACAGGAATGAAAGGATGACGCTCATGCTCGAGAAGCCAAGCGCGCGCATGGTGGCAATCTCGCGCCCGCGTTCGGCGACGGCCGAGTACATTGTGTTGAGGGCGCCGAAGACCGCTCCGATGGCCATAATGGCAGCCACCAGGCCGCCCAATACGGTGATGAGCTGCGTCATGGCCGAGGATTGCTTCGCGTAGTAATCCACTTCGCGCTCCACTTCCAAATTCAATTGAGGATCGGAAGTGATGGAATCTTTGAATTTGTCGAAGGCCGCGGGCGAAGTGAGGTGAACGGTGGCAGACTGAAAGATGTTTTCCGGGCGCTTGAGCACCTCGTTCAGAATGCGCGCGTCGCACCACACTTCGGAATCGAACGACGATCCACCCGCGTCGAATACTCCTACCACCTTCCACTCGCCACCACCGAAGGCCACGGTGTTGCCGACGGTCAGGCCCGCGTAGGTTTTCGAGGCATTTTTGCCGACGACGAGCTCATCCAGGCCGGAATGGAACATCCGCCCTTGAACGACGTTCACGAATTTTCGGATTTCGAGCACGTTGGGCGCAACGCCGCGCACCTCCACATTCGCATCAGTGCCGGTGCTGATGAGCGGTATGGGGATGACGCCGACGACTTCTTGTGTGACCAGCGGCTGGCCCGACGCATCGCGTGCGACGCCCGGTTTATCCTGCACCAGCTTTACGGAATCGAGAGTGATGCCGCCCATCATCTCCGTGGTTGAGCCGGCTCGCATCACCAGCGCATCGTCAGGCGAACCTGAGGCCACCAGAGTGGCGCGGAAACCGCGCGCCAGCGAAAGCATGGCCACGAAGACGCCGACGGTACCGGCAATTCCAAGAATGGCGACGATGGTGGAAGTCCATCGTGCCCGAATGCTGCGGAAGTTATAGGAAACCGGCACCGATCCGATAATCGGCGCCAGCAATCCGGCAACGATGCCGCCCACAATAACCAGGATCAGGAGCAAGGCAGCAATGGCCGCCAGAGTGATCACCGTACCGAAAAAGAGTTTTGGCATCATTATCAAACCCTCCGAAGGGCATTGATCACGCTCATGCGCATGGCGCCATATGCGGGAAGAATTCCGCTGGCAAAGCCGACCACGAGAGCGGCGATCACACCGTATACCAGCGTTTTGGCAGTAATGAGAAGCTGCGGCAGCAGACCAGCCATGGCGCGGCCAAGCACTGGAATAGCCACCATCGCCAGCAGCAAGCCCACACAACCGGCAAGAGCGATCACCATTGACTCACCCAGGATGAATCCAAGCACGAGGCGATCAGGGAAACCGATGGCCTTGAGCACGCCCAGTTCATTGGTTCGCTCGCGCACGGAGATGGCCATCGTGTTTCCGGTGACGAGCAAGAGTGTGAAGAAGACAACGGTCCCGATCGAAACAATCAGGAATTTGATGTTTCCAAATTGCTTCACCCAGCCCTCTGCAAACGCTGATTCCGTCTCGGTCTTGGTTTCGTAGGGCGAATTCAAGTACATGTTGTCGATGGCCTTGGCAATGCGCGGGGCGTCGTCGGGGTTCGCTATGAGAATCGTGTACCAGCCAACCTGCCCCTGGAGCCGATCGGGTATGCTCTCTTTGAAGTATTCCCACTGAATCCAGAATTGGGTCTCGTCGTCGTCCGGCCTGGCGCCGTGGTAGACGCCGTCGATGTTGAATTCGAAGGCTTTGCCCGCCAGCCCGTAGATGGTTGTCTTGATGGGAATGCGATCGCCGATCTTCCAGCCGAAGCGCTTCATGGTGGCCGCGCCAACAATCGTGCCCTGGCGATCTTTCAGGAAGGTGTTCCATTGGTCATCGGGAACGATGAGTTCCGGATAAACCTGCCGCTGATTTTCAGGGTCGATGACGTACTGCGGGAAAAAGTTCTTGGGGTCCTGATACACGCCGCCGAACCAGTTTTGGTGCGTGACGTATTTCACACCCGGGATGCGCAAGATTTCATCCCGATAAGACAGCGGGATGGTGTTGATGATGGAGGTGCGATTGATGGTGATGAGGCGATTCGCGCTCACCACGTCCGCCCCGCGGCTGAACGCGTCGTTCACCACTCCGAGCAGCGCAAACAGGAACAGCGCCACAGCAAACGAACCGATGGTCAGAACCAGCCGGGCTTTTTTGCGAAACAAATTGGCCAGAATCAGCCTGCTGAATTTCATCAGATGCCTCCCGCGACAGCGCCTTGTCCGGCTCCCGCTTCGACCAGCACGCCTTTCTCTAGGTGCAACGTGGTATGGGCCTGGCGCGCGACCACCGGGTCGTGCGTTACCATCAGCACCGTCTTCCCGTACTCATTCACCAACCGCTTAATCAACTCCATCACTTCGTCGGCGCTCTTGCGGTCCAGGTCGCCAGTGGGCTCGTCGCAGAGCAGGAAAGTGGGGTCGGCGATGATGGCGCGGGCAATGGCAACACGCTGTTCCTGTCCGCCGGAAAGCTGGCGCGGATAGTGACCCATGCGCTCGCCCAATCCTACGATGGAGAGGGCAGTTTCAACGTGCTTGCGGCGTTCGGCCTTTGAGAGCTTGGTCAGCAGCAAGGGCAATTCCACGTTCTGGAACGCGGTGAGCACGGGGATGAGGTTGTACATCTGGAAGATGAAACCGACGTGGCGCGCGCGCCAGTCGGTCAGCTTGCCGCGCGACATGTGCGTGATTTCATCGCCGGCCACGCTGATGGTGCCGCGCGTGGGAACGTCGAGGCCGCCCATCAGGTTGAGCAGAGTGGTCTTGCCCGAGCCGCTCGGTCCCATGAAGGCCACGAAATCGCCCTTGTCGACGTCAAGATTCAAGCCCTGCAGGACGTCGATGTCCTCGTTGCCGCGGCGATAGGTTTTGTCCAAGCCGCGTACTTGAATCAGACTGCCCGCTGAACCTGTGCCATCTACGCGTACCATGATCAACGCTCCTTGATTTTCGAGATCTCCGCCTGTTCGTAGGAATAATCGGGCCCTTTGCAAAGCATTCTATGCCTGAAAGAGCAATACAGAATGAAAGCCAAATCAGGACTAAGTCGCAAGAACCTTACTAGCGCTTGATCGAGACTGTTTCGCCATCTTTCAAATTGTTTGGTCCATCGACGACGACTGTATCTCCAGCCGCGAGTCCCGCCAGAATTTGCGTTTGCGCGCCATTGTTCGCGCCCAGCTTTACGGCGCGGCGCTCGATATGATCGCCATTCACAAGGAATACGATCTTCTCTTCGCTATCGTCGCGGACCGCGTTCTGCGGTACCATTACACCCGCCGGCGCTTTTCCACCCTGCTTCACTTCATCCCCGTGGAACGCAACTTTCACGCCCATGTCGGGCAGGATGCGCGGATCCAGCTTGTCGAAGGCAATGCGCACCTCGACCGTCGCCTTCTGCCGATCGGCGGTGGGGATGATGGTACGCACGTGGCACGGAATCTTCCAGTCCGGATATGCATCCAGGGCTGCGGTCACTTCCTGGCCAGGCTTGACGCGCGCGATGTAGTTCTCATTGACGTCGACTTCGATTTCATTCGAGGCCATATCGACAATCGTCGCAATGCCCGTCCGAGTAAAGCCGCCGCCGGCCGAAATCGGCGACACCATTTCTCCTACCTGCGCGTCCTTGGAAACGATAATTCCGTTGAACGGGGCGCTGATGACGGTGTTATCCACGGCCTGCTGCGCCTCTTTGATGCGCGCGTCCGCCGCCAGCACCTCTTGCTGCGTGTATGCGATTTTCGCTCTCAGGCTGTCCGCGGCCATGGTCGCATTGTCGAGCGCTTCCTGAGTTTGAACTCCGGCCGCCCTCAATGCCTCGGCACGACCCAATTCGATCTGTGCGTTCTTCAATTGCACCTGCAGGTCGAGAATGCTGGCCTCTGTGGCATTGCGATCCGCTTTCGCGGACGCAAGTGACTTCTGCACATCGGAATCGTCCAGTGTCGCCAGCACAAAGCCTTTGTTTACGTGCATTCCTTCGGTAAAGAAGACGCCCGTAACTCGCCCGGTGATTTTTGCCGCTACTGTGGCACGCCGCTGCGGTGTGACATACCCGCTGGCGTTGAGCAGGGCGGTTGGCCCGGTTTCGGGAGCTTCCACCGTGGCGACGTGCACCGACGGCGTCTGACGCATGTACGCGTAGACTGCGCCCACGATCACGAGCGCGGCCAGTAAGACGAAAAGAATAATGGTGATGCGCGCGCCAGATTTTTTGGCGCCGCGCTTGTGGGCGTCAATGCGCAGCGCCCCGAGGTCCGGTCTTACAGGTGTTTCAGGCATAGTCGGTCAGTCTACCCTGCGATTTCAATTATGAATTACTTGACCCGTCAATGGTACCCGCCGAGGCGTGTTTCGCCTCAAGTATTGTGACGCGTCTGCTTCAAACCTGAATAAAAAACGTGGCAATTACGCGCAAAAATACTGCAAAATACTCCTAAATACATACCAAAATGTGCATTTTGCTCAACGAGTGTCCTGCTGGTCCTGAAGACTTCGGGCCAAAACCGTCGTTCTGGTTCCGCACAGGCAGCGACCCCTCACCTGTAGATGCCAAACCGTCGCGTTCTAGCCGCTGTTTTTGCGCGCAATTCAGCAACTCACACGCGGTGGAAGACTTTGTGCATGCGAAATACGTATCCAATCCGGTGCCCCCTCCATCGCGCTTACGGGGGCCCCACGGAGGGGACTCAATATCCGTTGGCGACCAGCCAGGCTTCGGTGAGGTCGAACTCGGGTTTCTTCTGGGCCTGCATCTGGGCGTGGGCCAGCTTTACGAGGACATCGGCTTCTACATTCACGGGCGCGCCGGGGGCTAGCGTGTGTAGATTGGTGCGCCAGTAGGTGAGCGGGAGGATGGCGATCATGATCGTCTCGCCGTCGAAGTCCGCAATGGTAAGGCTAATGCCTTCAACGGCTACGGAGCCCTTGTGCACCATCCAGGGGCGGACGTTTTCCGGCACGCGGACTTTGAGGGTCCAGTCGGTCGTCTGCTTGTTGAATTCCGGACTGGCCGGCGAGATGACTGGGTCAAGTGCTGTGAGGACGCCGCAGCCATCCACATGGCCCTGGACAATATGGCCGCCGAGCGGGCTGCCGGCGGCGGTGGGCAGTTCGAGGTTGACGCGGGCGCCTGCGGCTAGCGCGCCGAGCGATGTTTTGTCGAGCGTCTCCTGTGCCAGATCTGCGTGGAAATAGGTGGGATCGACGTCAAGCGCGGTGAGACAGACGCCGGAGACGCCGAGGGAGTCTCCCTCGCGCAGGCGCGCTGCAATTCCGGGCGCTTCCACCGTGATGCGGCGAACGCCACCCGCGGTCAACAAGACTGACGAGCGTTCCAGTCTGCTCGATGATGCCAGTAAACATGGATTCAGTGTAATGGGGTTAGTTGTCAGTTGTCAGCGATCGGCTCTGAGCTCCCAGCCTCTGGTTATCGATGGAGAGCACGTCGCCGTGGTAATTGATGCCTTGCGCGCTCGAAAGTCGCCCCGGCTGGCCGGCGAACAGATCTGAATGGCAAATCGGGTTTCCGGTCTACTCGAAGAAGCTTAGGGCACATACAGATCGACGTACTCATGCACGGGCATCGTTTCGAGGCGATTGCGGTCGAGCGAGGCGGCGAGGATTTTCTCCTGCTGCGCATCGGGAAAGCGGCGGCGGAGATTGGTTTTGAACTTTTCCACCAGCAAGGGCAATCCTTCCTTGCGGCGGCGGCGATGGCCGATGGGATACTCGACCGTTTCCTCCAGCACAGTGCCATCGTTCAATTCAACGCGCAGGGAATTGGCGATGGATCGCTTGTCGGGATCGTGATAGTCGGCTGTGAAACGCGGCTCTTCAACGCAAGTGATCTTGGCGCGAAGTGCGTCGATGCGCGGGTCGGAGGCAACGGCATCTTCGTAGTCGGCTGCCGTGAGCCGGCCGAAAAGCAGTGGGACCGCGACCATGTATTGCACGCAGTGATCGCGATCTGCTGGATTGGCGAGCGGGCCTTTCTTGTCGATGATGCGCAGGCAGGCTTCGTGGGTGCGAATTGTAATGGACTTGATCGCCTCGGCGGAGAGCCCGCGCTGGGCGAGCTGCTCATGCAGGGTTATGGCTGCTTCAGCAGCGGTCTGTGCGTGAAACTCCGCCGGAAAGCTGATTTTGAACAGCACGTTTTCCATCACGTAGGAGCCGTACGGCCGCTGGAATTGAAACTCGCGGCCCTTGAAAAGGACGTCGTAAAAGCCCCACGTTTTTGCTGTGAGGGCGGATGGGTAACCCATTTCGCCGGTGCGCGCCATCAAGCGCAAGGCGCACGCCGCGGCTGGTGGCATCGCCCGCGGCCCAGCTTTTGCGCGACCCGGTGTTCGGCGCGTGACGATAGGTGCGCAAGCTCTGACCGTCAACCCATGCGAGAGATAGTGCGGCGATGGTCTGGTCGCGCGTGAGGCCTAGCAGTTTGCTGACCACAGCGGTCGTGGCCACCTTCACAAGCACCACATGGTCGAGGCCGACCTTGTTGAATGAGTTTTCAAGGGCAATGCAACCTTGAATTTCGTGTGCCTTGATCATGGCCGTCAATACGTTGCGCATGGGAAGGGGTGTTTGGTTGTTGGCGATGGCAGTGCGCGAGAGCCAGTCGGCCACGGCGAGGATTCCGCCAAGATTGTCGGAAGGGTGTCCCCACTCGGCGGCCAGCCAGGTGTCGTTGAAGTCGAGCCAGCGAATGATGGCTCCAATATTGAATGCGGCCAGCACGGGGTCAAGCTGGTAGCTTGTGCCGGGAACGCGCGCGCCGTTGGGAACCACTGTGCCGGGGACGATGGGGCCGAGCAGACGGGTGCATGCCGGATACTCGAGCGCTTCAAGGCCGCAGCCGAGCGTATCAATGAGGCAGTGCTGCGCCGTCGCGTAGGCGAGATCGCTCGTGATCTCGTAGTTCAAGGCGTAGTCGGCGATATCGGTGAGAACTCGGTCGGGCTCGGGGCGAGCGTTTGAGATTTGGCTGATGTGCGAGGACACGCTGACTCCTATGTATAAGGAGTAGTGTATCGGTTTTAGCGACGGTCAGCGATTGGGACGAACGCCAGGTTCTCCGGGCCGGTGTAAACGGCGGAGGGGCGAATGATTTTACCGCCCTGGCGCTGCTCGATCACATGCGCCGACCATCCGGCCGTACGCGCAATGACGAAGAGCGGCGTGAACAGATCCACCGGAATGCCCATCAGGTGATAAGCCACGGCTGAGTACCAGTCGAGGTTGGGGAACATGTTCTTTGCTTCGCGCATGGTTTTCTCAATGCGCTCAGCAATGGCAAAGAGCCGCATGTCGCCCGCGGCCACCGCGAGCGTGCGCGCCGTCTCCTTCACAATTTCGCTGCGCGGATCGCTGATGGTGTAGACCGGATGACCGAAGCCGATGATCACCTCACGGTTAGCTACGCGTCGGCGCACGTCTGCGTCTGCTTCATCGGGCGTGGCGTAGCGCAGCAGAATTTCGAGCGCAACTTCGTTGGCTCCGCCATGCTTGGGACCCTTGAGCGCGCCGATGGCGCCGGCAATTGCTGAGTAAAGATCGGAGCCTGTCCCGGCGATGACGCGCGCAGTGAAGGTGGAGGCGTTGAATTCGTGCTCGGCATAGAGGATGAGCGACGTCTGCATGGCCGCCGTAGCCTGGGCGCTGGGCGCAGAACCGTGCAGCAGATGCAGAAAATGCGCCGCGATGGAATCCTCAAAGCGTTCCACCTCGATGCGGCGGCCGTTGCGCGCGTAATGGTGCCAGTAAAGGAGCATGGATGGAAGCGAGGCCAGCAGCGTGTCGGCAATGGAGCGGGCTCCCGCCTCGTTGTGGTCTTGGGCCTCCGGCAACACGCAGCCGAGCACGGATACGCCGGTGCGCAGCACGTCCATAGGGTGCGTTGAGGGCGGCAGGATCTCGAGCGCCTGCTTGACCGACGCTGGAATGCTGCGCATGGTACGCAATGCGGCTTTGTACGTCACCAGTTCGACAGCGGTGGGTAGTTTGCCGTGGACCAGCAGGTACGCCACTTCTTCAAACTCGCAGTGCGCGGCGAGGTCGCAAATGTCGTACCCGCGATAGTGCAGGTCGTTGCCGCTTCGGCCCACGGTGCACAGCGCGGTTTCGCCGGCGGGCGTGCCGGAAAGAGCCACGGACTTCTTGGGTTTGAAAGTGGCGGCGGGGGAGCCGGGCTTGCCTTCGGACATTTTGACCTCCGGAGAGCATCAAGCTAACCGATGAATGGCACGCGTGTCCAGAGCCTTTCAGGAAGTCTGGTCTGGGTTCTTTTCTTTCGCGAACAGCTCATCCAGTTTTTTTTCGTATGCGTGATAGTCGAGGTACTTGTAAAGATCGGCGCGCGACTGCATCAAGGGGAGCGTGCTCTTCTGCGTGCCCTCTGCGCGAATGGTTTCGTACACTTTGAGCGCGGCGGCGTTCATGGCGCGGTAAGCGCCGCAGCAATACAGAATGATGTCTACGTTGGCAGCCGCAAGCTCGTCGCGCGTAAAGAGCGGTGTCTGGCCGAACTCGGTAATGTTGGCCAGGATGGGCACGCCGACGGCTGTGCGGAATTCCCGGTACATGGCCAGTTCGGTAATTGCCTCGGCAAAAATCATATCGGCGCCGGCGGTAACGTAGGCCTGCGCGCGGCCGATCGCGGCGGCGAGTCCCTCATTGGCCAGGGCGTCGGTGCGGGCCATGATGATGAAATGAGAATCGGTGCGCGCGTCCACGGCGGCCTTGATTCGGTCGGCCATTTCTTCGGTGGGTACCAGCTCCTTGCCCGGCCGGTGGCCGCAGCGCTTGGCGCTAACCTGGTCCTCAATATGGATGGCGGCCGCCCCTGCCTTGATCATGGAGCGGATGGTTCGGGCGATGTTGAACGCTCCGCCCCAGCCGGTGTCGATGTCGACGAGCAGCGGAAGGTCGACTACATCGGTAATCCGTCGAACGTCCGTCAGCACATCTTCCATGGTGCTGATGCCGAGGTCTGGCATGCCGAGCGAGTTGGCCGCCACGCCTCCGCCGGACAAATACAAGGCGCGGAAGCCGGTAGCCTGGGCCAGGCGCGCCGTATAAGCATTGATGGCGCCGGCCACCTGCAGCGGCCGTTCCTCCTGCAGAGCAAGGCGAAAACGGGCTCCGGGCGAGTTCGATTCAAAGGTGTTAGCCATGCATCTTCCTTGGGCCGCATCATAGCAGGCGTCGCGCTCGATGAGGGGCTGCCTCGGTGTCCTTCTTTCACGGTTCCCCAACCGGGCCGGATGGTGCGACAATCGTCCAGTTGGGTTCGCTTAAGGCGAAATGGGCTCAGCCCAAGGAGAACATCATCATGAACAGAAGAATTTTTATCGCCGCGGCTCTCATCGCCGCCATGCCCCTGCTTGCGCAAACGGCTCCCAAGAAGCCCCGGCCAAGCCCGCCGGCAACTGCGACAGCCACCATCGGCGGCAAGTCCATCACCATCAATTACAGTTCGCCCGGCGTGAAGGGCCGCGAGGGCCAGATCTTCGGTAAGTCCTTCCGACCTGTGGCTGGCTCGCCAAGACAAATCTGAATTGCAATATCATCAGTATGTACGCTCGCGGCTCGGTCGGGTACTGGAGCGTCAGTAATACCAGTGCCGGACAAAGCGAAGTGGGCGAGTGTGGCGGCGGCGGGATTAATTACAGCCCCGGCGACAATGGGATTATGAGCGTGAATCTCTTGGATGTACAGGAGTGCAAAACTCCCTACGGGGTGAACCCGTGTTTAGTGTTCTGCATCTGAATCTCGGCCTTGGTGTGAATGCGCAAAATCCAAGTGCAATCAAGAAAGCGAAAGCGCGCGAAGAGAAGAAACTGGCGAAGCTTCAAATGCAAGCCGCCAAACTCAACGAGAAAAAGCATACGAATTGACGCATAAGGGGGAACCATGCGTAAAACCTACGGAATCCTGTTACTTCTGGCCTTCTGTCTTCCCGCTCTGGCGCAGCACGCGGGACCGTTCAGTCTGTCCTCAACCACGGGACCAAACAGTTGCGCCACACTCCAGATTGACTTTGCCCATACCTCGACTGTGCGCATCGACGTCAGTGGAACCTTCTCGGCAACACTGACGCCGCAGACGATTCAGGCGGGGCAAACGGCCCGGCCGATTCAGGTTTATCCGGCAAACTCGACAACCGCACAGGCAACGATCACGGCGGTCGGAGGGTATGTCACGGCTCCCCCCGGAGTCGCCGGCGCGGATACCTTCCAAGTCTGCGTGACGACTTGGGTCAGCGGAACGGCAACGGTCTATCTGACGCCCTCAACAGGTACAGCAGGTTTTAGTTCAGGTGGCGGTGGAGGGGGTTCCGGCACCGTCACCTCA
>CAVXVM010000097.1:0-7987 GCA_963765025.1 uncultured Acidobacteriaceae bacterium
GCCATGTCCGCGATGGCAATCCGCCGCAAACCAATATCGTGCGCGTGGATGGCCGTCGCGCCATCCTCATGGCCATCATGAAGACCGGCTCATCGTCCACGCTCGATATCATCCGCGACGTGCAGGCAAAACTCCAGCTTGCCCGCGATGAACTACCCCCGCAGGTACACATCAACGCCCTGGCCGATCAGTCCATCTTCGTGAGAAGCGCCATCAGTGGCGTCGTCCGCGAAGCCATCGTCGCCGCCTGCCTCACGGCCATCATGATCCTCATCTTCCTCGGAAGCTGGCGCTCGACAATCATCATCGCGGTCTCGATTCCCCTTTCCATTCTTTGCTCGCTTATCACCCTCTACGCGTTGCACGAGACCATCAACATCATGACGCTGGGCGGCATGGCCCTCGCCGTCGGCATCCTGGTTGACGATGCTACCGTCGCCATCGAAAACATCAATCGATATCTGGAGTCAGGCAAGGAACTGGAACAGTCCATCCTCGATGGTTCGGCGCAGATCGCCATTCCGGCCTTTGTCTCCACGCTCTCCATCTGCATTGTGTTTGTGCCCATGTTCTTCCTGAGCGGGGTGGCGCGCTACTTGTTCGTTCCCATGGCCGAAGCGGTGGTCTTCGCCATGCTGGCCAGCTACTTGCTCTCGCGCACGCTGGTTCCTACCATGGCCAAGTACCTGTTGCAGGAACACGACGACGCGCAGACGGCCAAGAAACGTGTCAGCCGCAATCCTTTTACGCGCTTTCAGTTCGCGTTCGAGTCAGGCTTTACGGCCTTTCGCAACCAGTACCTGCGACTGCTCACCCTCGGCGTGGACCACGCTCCCGTCTTCCTTATCCTCTTCCTAGCCTTCACCATCGCCTCAGTTGGCCTGCTGCTGCCCTGGCTTGGCCGAGACTTTTTTCCTTCAGTTGACGCGGGCCAGTTCAAGATTCACGTCCGCGCCCGCACCGGAACCCGCATTGAAGAGGTGGCCGCCCTCTGCGATCACGTCGACTCCACCATCCGCCAACAGATTCCGGCCAATGAGTTGGTCTCCATCGTCGACAACATCGGACTGCCCAACTCGCGCCTCAACCTTTCCTACTCGACCTCGGCGCCGGTCGGTGCAGCCGACGCTGATATCCAGGTGCAACTGGCCAAGGATCACCACCCCACCGCGGCGTATGTCGAACGGTTGCGCGGCGAACTCGCCCGCCAGTATCCCGGTGTCATGTTTTACGCGCTGCCCGTGGACATCGTCACGCAGATCTTGAACTTTGGCCTCTCGGCGCCCATTGACATCCAGATTATCGGTCCCAATCTGTATGCCAACCGCGACCTTGCGGAGCGCATAGTCGATCAGGTCCGCTATGTTCCCGGAGCGGCCGATGCCCGCATCCAGCAGCCCTTCGACGAACCGAAACTGACCGTGAACGTGGATCGTACCCGGGCGCAGGAGATCGGCCTGACCCAGCAAAACGTGGCGCAAAGCCTGCTCGTCAATCTCAGCGGCAGCTTCCAAACCACCCCAAACTTCTATCTCGATCCCAGAAACGGGGTCACCTATTCGGTGGTAGTCCAGACGCCGGAGTACAGGATGGACTCGCTAGCCGCGCTCGATAGTCTGCCCATCAACAGCCCTGCCGCGACGGCTCAGGCAGCCAGCGCAGCCCAGTCCGGGGCTGTTTCCATCGCTGTGCCCGGAGTGGCCTCCCCGGTAAACGTACTCGGCAATCTGGCCACTATAACGCCGGCTACGGAGATGGGTTTTGTGAGTCACTACGATGCGGAACCGGTCATTGATATCTACGCGAATGTGGATGGAACCGACCTGGGAACAGTGACTCGCGCCGTCGAGCGTATCGTTGACTCCCACAAGAAGGATTTGGCTCGCGGCTCGCGCTTTACGCTGCGCGGCCAGAGCGAGACCATGTACAAGTCCTATGAAGGCCTGCTGATCGGGCTTATTTTTTCCGTTCTGCTGGTTTACCTTCTCATCGTTGTCAACTTCCAGTCCTGGCTGGATCCTTTCCTGATCATTTCCGCACTTCCGGCGGCGCTGGCGGGCATCGTATGGTTTCTCTTCCTCACAAATACCCGGCTCAGCGTTCCGGCTCTCACCGGCGCCATTATGTGCATGGGTGTTGCTACGGCCAATTCCATCCTGGTGGTGAGCTTTGCGCGCGAGCAGTTGGAAGTATTGGTCGGCGATGCCCGCAACGCCGCCTTGAATGCCGGCTTTGTGCGCCTGCGCCCCGTGCTCATGACGGCGCTGGCCATGATCATCGGCATGGTTCCCATGGCACTTGGTCTGGGCGACGGCGGCGAGCAAAACGCCCCCCTCGGCCGAGCCGTCATCGGCGGTTTGTTGCTGGCCACCGTGGCCACGCTGTTTTTTGTGCCTGCCTTTTTCGCACTCATTCACGGTCGCATCGAGCGTCGGCGCAGGGATGCTCACGGCATCGCGCGAGCGTCAGCATTCGATGAATTCGACGAGATTTCGGAGTAACTCCTCATGGCTAAAACGTCCAACACGCCTAGTCAAAACCCGCAACAGCAACACGGTCACGAAAGTGCAGAGGACCAGAAGCCTATCTCGCCGCGCCTGGCCGTTGCAGGCCTGATTCTGCTGCTCATTGTGGCCCTTATTCTCGGAGGCCTTGGCATTCTGCGTCGCACTCACGCTGACACTGTTCTCGCCGAACGCACGCAAGAACTCGCCGCGCCCACCGTCACCGTCGCGGCCCCCAAAACAGGTGCACCCACTGACAGCTTCGTGTTGCCCGGCAACGTCGCCGCTTTTACTGATTCGCCCATCTACGCGCGCACCAGCGGCTACCTGACTCACTGGTACTTCGACATCGGCGCAAAGGTCAAGAAGGGCGCGTTGCTCGCCGAAATCTCCACGCCTGAGCTCGATCAGCAACTTTCCCAGGCTCGTGATGAGCTGGTGACTGCCCAGGCCACGGCCAACAACGCTCGCATTCAGGCGGACCGCTATTCGGATTTGGTGAAGACCAATGCCGTCTCGCAGCAGGACACGGATACCTACGTGAACCAGGCCGCGGCCACTGCCGCAGCCGTTCGCTCTGCCCAGGCCAATGTCCAGCGGATCACGGAACTGCAGTCGTTTGAAAAGGTCTATGCGCCCTTCGACGGAGTGGTGACAGCGCGCACCATCGACACCGGACAGTTGATCGACCAGGGCGCAGCGAAAGAACTCTTTCACATGCAGGCCATCCAGACGCTGCGCGTCTACGCCAACCTGCCCCAGATCTACTCGCAGAGCGTGAAGCCAGGCATGAAGGTTGACCTCACCTTTGCCGAGCACGTCGGAAAAACTTACCAGGGAACGCTGGTGAGGACCGCGGACGCCATCGATCCGGCAAGCCGCACCCTGCTGGTGGAGGTCGACGTGGACAATCGCGCAGGAGAACTGCTGCCCGGCTCGCTGGCCCAGGTACACTTTAAGACGCCAAACATCGGCCAAACCTTCATCGTTCCTGTCGCAGCGCTCATCTTCCGCCGTGACGGCATGAGTCTGGGCCTGGTGGAGACGGGTAGCGACGGCACTCGCGCCCACGTCGTTCCCGTGATCATCGGCCAGGACGACGGCGCAACCGCGCAGATTGCAAGCGGCATCAGCGCCAACGATCGGATCATCCAGGATCCACCGGACTCGCTCATCGACGGCGAACGGGTCACCGTCGTCAATCCTGGCAAAGAGTCCAATGCGGGAGGCAAATAGCGATGCGGTTCGACGAGGGCCAACTCGCACACGGCACTGGCGGCCGCGCGTCGCATGCGGCAGTGCTTAAGGCTTTTGTGCTGGGCCCAGTTCTCGTGGCCTCGTTGACGCTTGCCGGTTGCAAGCCGGTGGGGCCCGATTACAATCGACCCGGATATCAGGCTCCCGCAATCTATAAAGAAGCCGGCGCGTCTGCGGTCGTGGTTCCTCCGCCCAATCCGGCGGGTGGTGAATGGCAGGCTGCCAACCCATCCGACGGCATGTTGCGCGGCAAATGGTGGGAGATCTATCAGGACCCGCAGCTCAATCAACTTGAAGAGCGCATTGCTGCCAACAACCAAAGCCTTCGCCAGGCTCTTGAGACATATTTGGCCGCGCGCGACCTGGTCACTTCGGCGCGGGCCGGCCTGTTCCCAACGCTCAGCGGCAACATCACCGCCAGCCGCGACCGGGTCTCCGCAAATCGGCCAATGGCGGGCGCCACGACCAACTACAACGACCTGGTGATTGGCGGCCAGGCGAGTTGGGAGCCCGACTTCTGGGGGCGCGTGCGCCGCACCGTTGAGGCTGCCCGCGAAACGGCGCAAGCCGACGCTGCCGATACGGCCAACATCGATCTCAGCCTGCATGCGGAGATGGCTGCGGACTACTTTCAGCTCCGCGGACTGGACGCGCAGGCAAAACTGCTGACGGAAACCGAAAGCGATTTGAAGGGACAGCTCGACCTCACTCGCCGCCGACTCGCCGGTGGAGTCGCCACCGGGGCAGATGTGGCCCAGGCGCAGACAGAGCTTGAAACCGTGAGCGCCCAACTGGTGGATATCGGCGTCGCGCGTGCGCAGTTTGAGCACGCCATCGGCACCATCGCCACCGTCGATTTGTCCACCTTCAGCATTCCACCCTCGCCGCTCGATCTTGCCCTGCCGAAGGTTCCCGTCGGCGTGCCTTCGCAACTGCTTGAGCGCAGGCCTGACATTGCCGCGGCCGAACGGTTGACCGCTGCCTCCAATGCGCAGATCGGAGTGGCGATCAGCGCCTTCTATCCCAACATCAACCTGGGCGGAGCGGGCGGCTTTGAAAGCACCAATCCAGGGACGTGGATTCAGGGCCCGAGTTCGCTGTGGTCGCTGGGCGGCCAGGCAGTGGAATTGCTGTTTGACGCGGGCCAACGCCGCGCGCTCACTGACCAGGCGCGCCACAACTACGAAGCGCAGGCCGCCGCGTACCGCAACACCGTCTTCCTCGCCTTCAACGACGTTGAAGATCAGCTTTCAGGCCTCAGGATCCTCGAGCAGGAGTCGAGCGCCGAGCAGCGCGCCGTTACCAGCGCGCAGCAGTCCTTCGATCTGTCGAATCAGCGGTACAAGGGCGGAGTGACGAGTTATCTTGAAGTTCTGACGGCCGAAGCCACCCTGCTCTCAAACCAGCGTGCCGCCATCGATATCCAGACGCGCCAGTTTGTCTCGAGCGTGGGACTGGTGCGCTCGCTAGGCGGCGGCTGGGATACGAGTCAATTGCCGAAATAATTGAGCTGACGGCGATTTATTTGGCGCTCCTCAGTAGAGGAGGAACGGCGAAGTCCGCGGTGGCCGTGGCGGCTGACCAGCGCGTCTTCATGGTTCATCCTACTTCTTACCGGTTTCTTTTCCCGTTGCAGGGATCAATTCATCTTCGCGCGGATAACTGAAGGCCGCCGGAGGCACGTCGGTGAGTGGCAGGGCCGGACCCTCCCACAGCAGGCGGGGCGAGCCCTGGCTCACCGAAGTCAGCCCTTCCAGATGAATGGTATGTTTGCCAGCGCGCAAACCCATGGCGCCACGGTCGAAGCGCAGCGCGTTGCCCGGTGAGCCACAAACCTGGGAAAACGGCGGCCCGGTCTTCGCCACTTGAACACCATCAATCACCAGCCGTGCGCCATCGGCGTCGATCAGGTCGAAGGTATAGCCCCCGTCGGCGGGAATGTCGATGAATCCGTCCCAGGCAACGGCATAGCGCGTAAAACCCTGGGCATCGGCTTCGATGTTCGGCCCCGTGCTCTTAAAGACCACAGGCTCCTTGGCGAGATCGGGCAGTTCGGTCCATGTTCCCGCGTAGATCTTCCACGCAAGGCCGGGCAGCGAGGGAACGGCTGTGTTGCCGGCATCGTGCCATTGGCTCACCGCAACCACGCCTTGTGCCGCCCAATCCTGGTTGCCTGCCTTGTCTTCAACGTGCAACAAAACCCTGAAGCGCCCTGCGCCGTTCGCTCCATCCAACTCGGTGCCTTGGGCGTCGGGAAACCTGTGTTGAACACTGCGCCCGTGCCCCACCGTTCCATCGCCAAACAGCCAGGTGTAGCGCGCGCCAGGCGCCGCCTTCGCGGTAAAGTCGACCTCCTGTTTCGGTGCGAATACCGGCGTATTCACAGTGAAGGACGCACGGACCCCATGCGGCGCGGCAAAGTGCGCGGCCTGAGCGCCGGCGCTCACCGTCAACGGCATGTCCACGTTGCCCTCCACGCTCTGCTGCCCATACTTCACATTGTCAAAGGTCACGGCGGACACATCTCCGGTAAGGGAGGACGCAACCAGCGGCGGTTGATCGAGCGCCCAGATGTTGCGAAACGTAAATCCGTGGATGCCCGGCGCCTCCTGCTCCATTTGCACCAGTGAATACCAGTTGTCGAGCGCAATATTCTCAAACGTGTAGTTGCTGTGATCACCGCTTGCGCCCTCTGCGCCCCACATGCCCAGCAGGCCAAATGTCTGCCCACATGCCCCGATGCCGGCGTGCAGCACATCGCTGTCGCGCAGAATGAAGTCGCGCGAATTGAAGATTTTTTGGGGCCAGGCCGATCGCACAATGTTCGAGATGCTGGTTGACAGCACGCTGTGCTCGATGAGGATTTTCTGCACGTCGTGACCCGGACGCACCAGGTCCTCCTCGGTGTAGCCGTCCCAGTTGCCCTGCATTGCGAACACATCGTCACTGGAGCGCAGGAACGAATTGCGTACCGTTGTGTCTCCGCCCCCCAGCCAGTCCATCCCGTCCTGGTTGGCATTGCCCGGGTTCCCGCCAATCACGCGCAGATCGTCGTACACAAATCCACCCGAATCCTTCATCTGGATGGACCATGTTCTGGAGCGCACAATGCAAGTGAGGCCGTCGATCTCGACGTTGTGCGATTCCACCGCCTCAATGCAATGCCAGTCCGGCTTCTGCATCCAGCCCTCGTCGCTGGTCGGATCCTGGGGGCCGTCGTACACAATCGTTCCACGCCCCAGCACCTTCACGTTTTCAGCCTTCTCAAGGTTCAGGCTGCCGAAGATGTAGGCTCCCGGCTCAAGGTAATAGGTCTCGCCGCTCTTGGGATTCAGGCTCTCGCGGTGCACGCCCGCTTCGACCACATGTACTTGCACATCGGTAGGCAACGGCTTGGGCGGCGCGCCCGCAAACACGAACAGCATGGCCGCGTGATTGAGAAAGTCGCCTGGGCGCGAGATGGAGAGCTTGGCCGGCGCAGCCAGCTTGAAGCTGATGGTGGCCCCATGGCGCACTGGCCGAAGTCCCAGTCTCCATGGCTGTATATCAACGCCCTTGTCCCAAAATCCGGCCTGGATGGCCGTAATCTCAACCAACACCGGCCCGGTGATGTCGAAGCTGACGAATTCGTAGCTGGCTGCCGCGTGCGCCACGTCGATCGGATGGCCGTTCACCTTGACCGTGAAGGCCGTCGATCGCATTTCTGATGGAACCGCCGCGGCCTCGACGCGGCCAGTGGCATGAGCGGCAAGAGGAACAAGAAGAACCACCCCGAAAAACATGCGAAAACCAAGCAACAGATCGAACCCCGGAAAAAGTATCGGAACGCAACTACTGTAGCACCGGGAATGAGTCAGCAAACATACGAGAGCGGCCCAGCGGATCCGATAGGCGCGCTAAACTCTCGCCTGCCAATGTTGCGATGTGCGCAGTGAGGTGCGGATCGCCCATGTAGTGGCCAGTAAAGCGAGGCTCCCGGAGGCCAGCGCGAGCGGGATGTACCAAAAGCCAAGAACCTCGTGCGCGGACGATCCGGGACCAGGGAACTGGAGGCCCGCGGACATGAAGTTCCCGTTGCCGTCGAGCCACAGGCCGGTGTGCTCCGGCAAAAAAGGCTTCACCAGTGCCGTCAGGACCAGATTCGCACCAATCACGTATCCGAACAATCCCAGTAAGAAGACCAGGACACCAAAGACGCCCTTGGTAGCGAGCCTGACCGAGGCATC
>CAVXVM010000098.1:0-13866 GCA_963765025.1 uncultured Acidobacteriaceae bacterium
CAATGAAGCGCGGCGCTTCGTCCGCACGACTCGGCCGCGCGGCTGGGCGGCGACGAGTTTGCCATCCTGGTCGACAATATTCAAAACATTGGCGCTCTTGAGACGGTGGCCAGGCGCGTTCAGGCTGAGATGTCGCGCCCGTTCGATATTTTTGGCCATTTTGTGCAGGCCGGCGCAAGTATCGGGGCGGCCCTGGCAGGTCCGGATCACACTACAGCCGATCTGCTGGTGCGTGACGCCGACTTTGCGATGTATCGCGCCAAGCAATCCGGCGGCGGACGTTACGAAATCTTCGACAAGCACCTTGAAGTCTGCGTCAGCAGCCAGCAGGAGCGCGAGCGCGAGTTGCGTTACCGCCTTGAGAAGCGGCTGCTTGATTTCCGGTATCAACCGATTTGCCGTTTGCAGACAGGCAAAGTGGAAGCGTTCGAGTGCTTGTTGGGCTGGCGTTCGGGAGACGGCACGGCCGACAACTTCGCCGACTTGCTCGCCGTGGCCGAGGAGACCGGCCTTTCGGTCACGTTGGGACGTGAGACCATGGAAGCCGTTTGCTGGCAGTTGCGCAGCTGGCACAATGTATCGCCCGCTGCCGACATCACGCTGAGCATCAATCTGACGTACAAGCAGTTCTACAATGTGGACCTGGTGGCGCAGTTGCAAAGAACTCTCAATGCGAGCGGCGCCGACCCGACAAAGATTCTGTTTGAGGTGCCGGAGTCGGTGGTGAACGAGAGCCCCGATGCGGCGGTGGCGGTGCTGCAGCGCCTTGTGGATTGCCGTGTGCGCGTGGCTCTGGACGAATTCGGATCGAGCCTGGCGCCCTTGAATCACCTGGTGCGCCTTCCGATCGAAATGGTGAAGCTGGACGCGAAGCTGACCGCGGCCGCGAACTCCGCGGGCCGCCAGCAGGCCGTGCTGGACTCGCTGCTCCGCCTTGGCCGCACCTTGGGAGTGCAGGTGGTGGCGCAGGGAATTGAGACACCTGAGCAACTGCGGGCGCTTGCCCGGATGGGTTGCGAATTGGGCCAGGGCCCACTGCTTTCGCCCCTGCTTGACGCCCCGCAGGCCCTTGCGCTGGCCGAGCGCGGCCGTCTGACTGCGGCCCAATGAGCTTGCGCGGCGACGTTCGTTGAATTATTCGGCCAGTCGGAGCGGCTCGACAGAGAGTTCCGCAGGGGCTAAAGCCTGTTCGTTTTGCGACCTTTTCGGCACGACTGAAGTCGTGCCCTGACAGTTGATCCGGCTTCGCGGGAGTTGTTGTCTTCCTCTGAAATCGTGCACTGACGCAAAACGATCGATATTTCAATGGCGAACTACGGACCAGGACAGTAGAGCGGATCGATGGGCCAGGTTGACGATTCCTTAACGACGAAATCGTGTTTTTCGGTGTAGCATAGGCGAATGCCCCCCGTGGACCCGAAGGAAAAGAAGAAACCAATGCGAAAGGTTGCGCGGAAAAGCGGAGCTGCGGCTGTGCCGGCTGCGAGCGCCGGCAAGCATTCAAAGGAGCTGGTGATCGTGACCGGCATCTCGGGTGCGGGCAAGGCCTCGGCTCTGAAAGCCTTTGAGGACCTTGGCTACCACTGTTGCGACAATCTGCCCCTCGAACTGCTGCCCGACTTCGCCAAGCTGGTGAGCAAGTCTACTGAGGTGGAGCAGGCTGCCATCGTTGTCGACGTCCGCGAAGGAACCACCATCGATCGCCTGCCGCAGATTCTCAAGGACGTGAGAAAGCTGCTGCGCACTCGCGTGGTATTTCTCGACGCGCAGGATCCGTCGCTCGTGCAACGCTACTCCGAGACGCGCCGGCCCCATCCACTCGGCAAGAGTGAAACCGTGTGGCGCTCCATCGTTGAAGAACGCCAGCTTCTCGATCCCATTCGCAACGTCGCCGATACGCTGATTGACACTTCAACCTTCAACGTCCACGAACTTCGCGCCCACATCCAGGCCCGCTACGGCCACCAGGAAAAGGTCAACCGGCTGCTTGTCTCCTGCCTGAGCTTCGGCTTCAAGAACGGCGTACCGCTCGATGCCGACATGGTTTTTGACGTGCGCTTTTTGCCCAATCCTCACTTCGTCCCCGAGTTCCGCAACAAGACCGGACTTGATCCTCGTGTGGCTAATTACGTGCGCGGCTTTCCGCAGACGGGGGAGTTTCTCGATCGCGTGACCGATCTGATGCTTTACCTGCTTCCGCATTATGTGCAGGAAGGCAAGAGCTACCTGACTGTAGCCTTTGGCTGTACCGGAGGCCATCACCGAAGCGTGATGATGGCTGAGGAGATGAGCAAGCGACTGAAGAAGGCCGGCTACCAGGTGAAGGCCTTGCACCGGGACATCGTCAAGTAGACCGCGGGTGCGTGCATCAGCCCGATGCGGCGGGCCGTTTCAATTACCTGGGCAGATCGTCGAGCCAGCGCGTTAGCGCATTCAGGAAATCTTTGCGACCGTCTGACGAAGCAGGGAGCGAGACGCGCATTTTTGTGGCGGCTACGCGCTGAAACGCCAGCTCCGTTTCCGCCTGGCCAGCGGGCGAATTCGAAAGAATCCAAAGGGACGGAATGCGCAATGCGGCAGCGGGAGCCGCTACGCTGAAGCGGTCGCTCACCAGCAGATGTGCCGGCACCAGATGAGCGCGCGGGTCATCAAAGATGGTGCTCATCGGCGCGTCGAGCGGGGCCTCCAGCACCACTCCAGCGAGGCCAGGATGGGCCGCCGCAATTTCGAGGGCAAGGTTGGCGCCAAGCCCACTTCCGGCAATTACAATCGCGTGCTCGTCCACGTGCCGGGTCGCCGTCAAATATTGGAGCGCCCACTCCGCGTCCTGCCGCCAGCGAGCCTCGCTTGGATGGACGAACAGGCTCTGGCCATATCCGCGGTAGTCGAATGCCAGCACACTCACGCCTGCGCTGTGCAGGCTCGCCAGGTCGTCGAGTGTGTCTCCCAGATTGCCGTTCCGGTCGTGCAGGTAAAGCACCGTATAAGGGCGCGAGCCGGCTCCGGCCGGAATCCACCAGCCCTGGAGTTGGGTCGCCCCGGTATCTGCAACGGCGAAGCTGATGGGATCGAAGGCAAGGCCGATGCTTGCCGGGGTGCGCGCAATGGTTGCCGCAGGGTGGTAGAGCAGTTGCCAGCTTCCCTGCCAGAAAAGAAGACATAAAACAGCCCAGCCGCAGAAGGCCGCTGCCGGAATAGTCACGGCGATAGCGCTCAGCAGCCACTTGCCTGACACGTTGGGAAGTGGCTCGTTCTTCTCGCGCGGCCGGGCCGGTTGTGGCCGATGCGCGGCGTGCTTTTGCGGGGATTTGCTTGGCGCCATTGAGGGTTTTCGTCTTCCTGAGCTAGAGTCCGAGGCTCACTTCCATGCTAAACGGATGAGCCTGGCCCAAACTTTTGACCACGCGATTGCAGCCGCCTGTCCGCCGGCGGTTATGCCGCCAGGCGGAACGCGGATTGAGCCGGATGGCGGCCAAAGGGTGTATATTTCACTGTGGGCGAAAACGTTAACGAAAGTCAGGAGAAAGTCGCAATGTCGGTTCAAAAGCACGGAATTCTAAAGCCACTTGAAAATGAAATCCTATTGGTTACCAGCGGCGATCTGCGGCTATCGGCCAACCAGGTGTGCTGGCCTGCGCAGCGTGATATGGAAGAGAAACTCACGGCCGCTTTCGCGAAAAAAGGCTTCAAGCTGGTGCGCGCGCACGCGTACAACGAGGCGAAGAAGCACGGATTCATCGACTCACAGCGAATGGGCATGGATGTCTTCATGAAGATCCATCCCGAGGCGAAGCTGGTGTTTGCCACTGCCGCCTGGCAGTACAGCCATCATGTTTTGCCGGGACTGCGCAGTCACAAGGGCCCGATTCTTACCGTGGCCAACTGGTCTGGTCAATGGCCTGGACTCGTCGGTCTGCTGAACCTGAACGGTTCGCTCACCAAGGCGGGGCGCGAGTTCTCGTCCATCTGGAGTCTCGATTTCAAAGACGAGTTCTTCCTGAAGGGCCTGGACGAGTGGCTCAAGACAGGAAAGATCACGCACGATCTGTCGCACGTGCACGACCTGGACCAAAGCAAGCTGCCGGCTGAAAGCGCGGCGCTCGGCGCGCAACTCGCTGAGGAGCTCAAATATCGCAAGGCGATCATGGGCATCTTTGACGAAGGCTGCATGGGCATGTACAACGCTATCGTCGACGATGAGTTGCTGAACCCCGCAGGCATCTTCAAGGAGCGGCTAAGCCAGTCGGCGCTGGTGGCCAAGATGCGGACGGTCACAGACGCTGAAGCGCGCGCGGTCTACGACTGGCTGGTTGAGAAAGGCGTCAAGTTTGCTTTTGGCAAGGATGCCGCGACGGAGTTGACCCTGGAGCAGGTGCTCGACCAGTGCAAGATGTACATTGCGGCCGTGCGCATTGCCGGGGATTACGGATGTGACGCGGTCGGAATCCAGTATCAGCAGGGACTGAAAGATATGGTTCCCGCGTCGGACCTGGCCGAGGGAATGCTGAACAATTCCGATCGCCCTCCGGTCTACGCCGAGGGCACCAAAGAAGAGCTCTACCCCGGTGTGCCGCTGGTGCACTTCAACGAAGTGGACGAGTGCGCGGGAACGGATGCGATCGTCACCAACCTCTGCTGGAAGGCTCTCGGCCTCGATCCTGCGACAACACTGCACGATGTTCGCTGGGGTGAGCACTACAAGGGTGACGGACTGGACGCGTTTGTGTGGCTGCTGCAGATTTCAGGCGCCGCGCCGGCCAGTCACTTTGTTGGCGGATACGCGGGCGCGACGAGCGAACGCCAGCCGGCGATGTACTTCCCGCTGGGCGGCGGCTCGCTGAAGGGTGTGGGCAAACCGGGCGAGATTGTCTGGAGCCGCGTGTTTGTTGAGGGCGGCGAGCTCCATTGCGATCTGGGCCGGGGCACAGTGGTGAGTTTGCCGGCGGAGGAAACGGAACGCCGCTGGAAAGAAACGACGCCGCCATGGCCGATTGTGCATACGGTTCTGCATGGGGTGAGCCAGAATCAGCTGATGGCTCGGCACAAGGCCAACCACATGAATGTGGCCTACGCGCCCACTGCTGAAATGGCGGATAAAGCGCTGGCCACCAAGGCGGCGATGTTCGCCGAGTTGGGCGTGAACGTGCACCTTTGCGGAGTTGCGCAGTAGGGAGCGGGAGAACGGGGATTAGGGAATAGGGAACAGGGAACAGGGAACAGTAAAAGCTCTCTGTGTAGATTGCTGGAGTCCCACCCTTGACGCAAAAGACGCGTCAAGGATGGGGCACGGCGTCGTTTCCCCGCCCGGCCGATAAGGGCTAAGAGCTAAGGGCGGCGATGATTTCACCGGTGGTGCGAACGCGGCCCATGCGCGGAAAGATTCGTTCGAGAGAGTTGGCGTGGGCCTCGGGGCTCATGCCTGCCACTGCGTCGGAAGCAAAGACGAGCTCGTAGCCGCGCTCGTAGGCATCACGAGCGGTGCTTTCGACACCAATTTCTGTAGCGATTCCACAAAGAACAATTGCAGTGCGGCCGCGGCGGCGGAGCTGAAGGTCGAGGTCGGTGCCGTAGAATGCGCCCCACTGGCGCTTGAAAACGACGACGTCGGAAGGCTGGCGGTCGAGGTCAGGAATGAGATCCATCCAGTCGGGCGGCATTGTGCCGCTGAACGCAGGTGTGTCGGTAGGCGGATGAAGGCGGTCGGCGCCATCAGGCGAACCGCCAACATGAACGAGGACGGGCTGCGCTCCCGCGGCGCGCGCAGCGGCGAGCAGACGGGCAGCGTTTGCGACGATGGGCTGCGCGGCTGCGCCCATGCGGGCGGAGATTCCCTTTTGAAGATCGATGACCACGATGGCAGTGCTTTTCGGTTCCAGCTTGAGTTCACTCATGATTGAACCCCCTCCTCCAGGGGCAGAATTCCCATCTCGCGATAGATGGGGCGGATGACGACGCGGATTCCAGGCAGCTGCGTGAAAAACCACGCTGCTCCGAGCAGGACTACCGCGCCATTGGCAATCACCGTAAAAGGCGCGCCAAACTTGCTCGCCATTGTTCCGGCGAGCAGGCTGCCGAAGGGCGCCATTCCCATGAAGGCCATGGTGTAGAAGCTCATCACGCGGCCGCGCTTGTCTTCGCTCACGAGCGTCTGGATGATGGTGTTGCTGGCTGCCATGCCCTGCATCATGCCCATGCCCGCTACGAGCACCATGATCATTGAAAGCCAGAAGACGCGTGACAAGCCAAATCCGATGAGGCCCAGCCCGAACACCGCCGCTGCAATGGGGATCATGCGAATGAGTCCGCGCACATTCTTGCGCGCTGCCAGCGAGATGGCGGATGCCAGCGCGCCAAACCCCATTGCGCCCATCAGGAAGCCAAGCGTGTGCGGTCCTCCATGCAGTACTCGCACAGCAAAGATCGGCATAAGCACTACGAACGGCATGCCCATGAGGCTCACGACGGCGAATAGCGTGAGGATGGTGCGAATGGGCAGGAACCCGGTGACATACGACCACCCCTCCGCCAGTTCGTGAGCCATGGAAGTGACCGCGCGACGGGGCGTGTGTGCCGGCAGGCGCATGGCCAGCAGTGAAGCGATCACGGCCAGGTAGCTGATGCCGTCCACAAGAAAGCACCAGCCTTCACTAGTGGCCGCAATCAACATGCCGGCAAGGGAAGGCCCGATCAATCGAGCAATGTTGACCATCGACGAGTTGATGGCGATGGCGTTTCCCAGGTCGCGCCGGTCGTCGACCATTTGAATCATGAACGACTGGCGGCCGGGCATATCGAATGCGTTGATCATGCCCTGGCTCACTGCGAGGATCAGGATCAGGGGCAGGTTGACATGACCTGAGAGCGTGAGCGCAGCCAGTGCCAGCGACTGAAGCATCGACAGCCCTTGCGTGACCACCAGCACCCGCCTGCGGTTGAGCCTGTCAACCCAGACGCCGGCAAAAGGCGCCAGAAGGAACGTGGGTATCTGGCCGGCGAAACTCACCGTTCCCAAAAGCAGTGCCGATCCCGTCAACCGGTACACAAGCCAGGAAGTGGCGATGCGCGTCATCCATGTGCCGATGAGCGAAATACTCTGGCCGCCAAAGAAGAGCCTGAAGTTTCGATGCCGGAGGGCACGCCAGGTGTGCGCAGCGCCCGTTAGCTCGCGCGTCTCAGTGGCCGGCGATTCTTCAACCGGGTTTGCGCGGGTTGTTTTTTCCTGAGGGCTCAATGCTTGGCTTTCAGAGAGGCAGAATGGCGAGGGCCTTTTGGCTGGTCTTCTTCATTTTAATTTAAGACCGGTGCGAGGTCCTCGGCGGTCCATGAATCTCATCTCTTAGATGCAGCGCCTGCTTTTGAACACAGCCTGCAATCACCCTTTCCTGTAAAGTTGGAAGGGTGAAGTCTCAGGGATGCGGGCAGCCCATGAGGCCGTGGGAGTGATGCATCTTGGCGGAGAGCGCTGAACTCGGCAATCTAAGTGAGTTGTTGCAGTCGGTGTTCGGGTTTGCCCGGTTCAGGGCGGGCCAGGAAGCGGTATGCCGCGCGGCCATCGAAGGTCGCGATCTGTTGCTGGTGATGCCGACCGGGGCAGGGAAGAGCCTTTGCTACCAATTGCCGGCCATTGCGCGTGGCGGCACGGCGCTGGTGATTTCGCCACTGATCGCACTGATGGAAGATCAGGCCGCCAAGATGAGCGCGCTCGGTCTGCGGGTTGCGCGCATCCACTCCGGCCTGGATCGCAGCGTGGCCCGCCAGGCATGCGCCGACTACTTAAGTGAGAACTTGCAGTTCCTGTTCGTCGCGCCTGAGCGGTTGCGCGTTCCAGGATTTGCAGAGATGCTCGCCAAACGCAGGCTGTCGCTGATCGCTATTGATGAGGCGCATTGCATTTCGCAATGGGGTCATGACTTCAGGCCCGACTATCGGATGTTGGGCCAGTATCTTCCTGCGCTCCGCAACGGCGATGAGGCCACGCCCGTGATCGCTCTGACAGCAACAGCCACCCCGTCGGTGCAGGCTGACATCCTCTCGCAACTCGGAATGATCAAGCCCCTCAAATTCATTCATGGATTCAGGCGTGACAATCTCGCCATTGAAGTTGTCGAGTTGCCAGTGCCGGAGCGGGCGGAAACGATTGCGAAGTTGCTTGCCGATCCGCGCCGCCGGCCTGCGATTGTCTACGCGGTTTCGCGCAAGCAGGCGGAGTCGCTCGCCGAAGGTTTATCAGGGGGATCGAGAAACACCCGGAGCAAAACGAGCGGAGGCATTGCCGCCGCAGCGTACCATGCTGGACTCGATGCGGAGACGCGCGAGCGCGTGCAAACAGCCTTCCAGGCGGGCACATTGGACGTGGTGGTAGCCACCATCGCATTCGGAATGGGAATCGACAAGGCCGATATTCGCACCGTGATTCATGCCGGGCTGCCGGGCACGCTCGAAGGCTATTACCAGGAGATCGGTCGCGCAGGCCGTGACGGCGCGCCAAGCCGAACGTACCTGATGCACTCCTACGCCGACCAGCGGACGCATGGGTTCTTTCTCAATCGCGACTATCCTCCGGTTGAGCACCTGAACCAGGTATTCCATGGATTGAGAGAAGAACCGCAGCCCGTTGAAGAACTGCGCGCAGCGTCAAAGCTGTCGGAGGAGGAGTTCGACAAGGCGCTTGAGAAGCTGGAAATTCACGGCGGCGCGCGCGTGGATTTTGGCGGCGGCGTGACTCGCGGCGGCGCGGGCTGGAAGAAGACCTATGCGATCCAGGCGCAGTTCCGCGCAGAACAGTTTGAGAAGGTGGTGCAGTTTACCGTGTCGTCAGAGTGCCGCATGTCCGCGCTGGTTCGGCACTTCGGCGACATCGACGATGCTTCGACGCGCTGTGGCAAGTGCGATGTGTGCGACCCGGCAGGGGCGGAACTGCGCCAGTTTCGTCGAGCCTCTTCAGCTGAGCGTGCCATGGTCCAGAAGATCATCGAAGAGTTGCGGCCCGTCGACTACCGGGCGACCGGAACGCTGCAGCGCAGCCTTGACGTCGCAAGCAGAGACGAGTTCGACGCTCTGCTCGATGCCATGACGCGATTGGGCCTGATCGAAATTGAGGAGGCTGAATTTGAGAAGGATGGCGACGTGATTCGCTTTCGCAAAGTTCGCCTCACGGACGCGGGGCTTGCTGTAAGGCCAATGACGCCGCTTGCGCTGCTGATTAGTGACGGCATTGTCGAATCGTTCTCCGCAGGCGCGGCTCCAGCGAAGCGTGCAGCGGGTAAGTCAAGGAATGGCTCATCGCGCAATTCCAGTTCAAGCTCGACCGAGCTTGCACAACTGAACGCAGAAGGTGAAGCGTTGGCCGCGCGCTTGAAAGATTGGCGGGCCGCAGAGGCGAAAAGGCTCCAGGTTCCGGCTTACGTTGTTTTGCATGATCGCACTCTTCATGCGCTCGCAGCGGCTCGACCGCGCAATCCACGTGAACTGCTTGAAATTGACGGCATGGGGCCGACGAAAGTGGAGCGGTTTGGAGAGAAGCTGCTCGACCTGTGCATGAGAGGATGAATGGTTGCGCTGCTTTTCTTTGTTGGCAATGATACGGACTGTTCTCGGAAAAGAAGCGAACCCCCGGGCGTTGCGCCGAGGATCATCTTTCGCCTAGTGTGGTGAGTCAGAAGTTCGTCGCATAAGTCGTGCAGCCGAACCGCAGGTCCTTCGACTGCGGTTGGCGCAAAATGCGCGCCAATCTCCGCTCAGGATGACAGTCGATTTCTTAAATAAACTTCAGACTCGGGACACTAGGTTCTTTGCGTTATCAGGCAACGCGCTCGATCACTACAGATTCCAGCACGACCGGCTTGTGCGGCTTGTCCTGGCCGTTGCGCGGAACCAGCGAGATCTTGCTGACGATGTCCATGCCCTCGACCACTTCACCAAAGATGGTGTGGTTGCCGGTGAGCCACGTGGTGGGAGCGACGGTGATGAAGAACTGGCATCCGTTGGTGCCGGGGCCGCTGTTGGCCATGGCCAGCTTGCCGGGCTTGTCGAACTTGTGCGGCGAGCCCTTGGTCTCGTCCTGGAAGCGGTAGCCGGGGCCACCCATGCCGGTTCCGGTCGGGTCGCCGCCCTGGATCATGAAGTCGGGAATGACGCGGTGAAAGATGGTGCCGTCGAACAGCTTGTCAGTTGACTTGGCCCGCGTGGTGGGATGAACCCATTCCTTGCTGCCTTCGGCCAACTCGATAAAGTTCTTCACGGTGATGGGCGCGTCCGCTTCAAACAGGCGGACGGTAATCTTGCCTTCAGTGGTGGTGAAGACGGCGTAGGTTCCTGCTGCAAGTGCCATTTGAACTCCTGATTTTTCGGATTCCCGGGTCTCATCCGCCGCGGCGGACGAGACCTGGGCTACCCGTTCTGTGGATTAAGGTTGAGGCGCGGCGGGAGGCTTAAGAGCGGGCGCGGAGCTGGGTGCTGGCGGTAACGGCTGGCCTTCGCGGACGATCGTCACCTTGTCCAGCGTCACCGGCGTCAGTGGCTTGTCGTCGCTGTCGCGCGGCACGCGGGCGATGGCCTTGACGACATCCACGCTGGCATCGTCGCACTGGCCAAAGAGCGTGTAATGGCCGTTGAGCGTGTCGTAGGCCTGCTCGGTGACAAAGAACTGGCTTCCGTTGGTGTTGGGACCGGAGTTGGCCATCGCCAATCGTCCCGGCCGGTCGAAGGTCAGGTTCGGATCGACCTCATCGTCAAAGGCGTAGCCCGGATCGCCCGTGCCCGTACCCACAGGGTCGCCGCCCTGGATCATGAACTCCGGAATCACGCGATGAAAAGTCGTGTGATTGTAGAGCGGTTTGTGATGCATCACCTTGTGTGTGCCCGGGTCGGTCCAGTCCTTGGACCCTTCAGCCAGCGCGATAAAATTCGCCACCGCCAAAGGCGCCTGCTTCTGGTAGAACTGGCAGGTGATGCGGCCCATGGAGGTGTCCATGACGACGGTGGGGCCGTTGGGAACAATCGTCACGGCGACGTTGGCAGTGGGCGCATCGGGAAGATCCGCGGGAGCCGGCGTGGACTGCTGGCCAGTTGCGCTGAAAGGCGCTGCAGCCAGGCTCGCCAGCACAAGAGAGGGGATGAGGTGTGACAGCTTAAATTTCATACCGAACTTGAGGGTAAATCAAGGGGCGGGGGGGCTGCCAATGCCTGTATCTTAGTTCAATGAACATTTCTTCCCTTCCAACCATCCCTCGGGGCAATGCGCTCATTGTCTGCGCCCTTTTTTGCCTAGCACTTTCGACGCCGAAGGGGTTTGCTGCTCAGGCTGATAAACCGGCTGCGGGCACTAACAATTCGGCCGCGGGTGCTGACAAGTCCGCCGCTACCGACAAGGCTGCCGCCCCTGATAAAGATGCCCTGCCGCCGCTTCCTGCCGAGGTGCATGCGCAGCAGTCCATTCAGATGGACGGCAAGACGCTGAAGTACACCGTGACCGTGGGCGCGTTGCCGGTTCGCGACAAGGACGGCAAAGTCGCAGGAAATGTTGTGGTCACGTCCTATACCGTTGACGGCGACAGTCGGCCGGTAACATTTGCCTTCAATGGCGGACCTGGCGCGTCGAGCGTCTACCTGAATTTTGGAGCCATCGGTCCCAAGCACATTGACGCAGGCAATGAAGGCGACAGCCCATCGGATCCGACTGTGCTCAAGGACAATCCGGGAACATGGCTCGACTTCACTGACCTTGTCTTTATCGACCCGATCGGCACAGGGTTCAGCCGCGCCACGGTGCCGGAAGACCAGGCCAAGAAGCTCTTCTACTGCCCCACGCCCGACGTCGAGTATCTTTCGCGCGTGGTGTACGACTGGCTGGTGAAGAACAATCGACTGGCCTCGCGCAAATACCTTGTCGGAGAAAGCTACGGAGGCTATCGCGGGCCCCGCATTACGTTTTACCTGCAATCGCAACTGGGTGTCGCCCTCAATGGCGTGGTGCTGGTGTCGCCCTATTTGAATCCGACGATTGAGAACAACGGTGATTTGTCGCCGATTCCATGGATGATGACGCTGCCCCCCATTACGGCGGCTCATCTTGAGCGCGAGAAGAAGCTCACGCCGGAGGCAATGGCCGACGTGATCGCTTATACAGAAGGCGAATACGCAACCACGCTGATCAAGGGCCGCGCCGATGAGGCTGCAAAACAGAAAATGCTTGCCCGTGTCACGGAGCTCACGGGGCTCGATCCGCAGTTCGTGAAGTACTCCGGCGGACGCCTTGAGACCGGGGCTTATTTGCGCGAGGTTTTTCGCGAAGAAGGGAAGCTCGGATCGATTTATGACTCCAACGTCACCTCATTCGATCCGTTTCCTTTTGCGCCCGAGCAGGAAGCGAACGATCCCATCCTGGCCAGCATTGTGGCACCTATGACAACGGCGATGGTGGATTTTGTTACACGCACCGTTGGGTGGAAGGTGGACGCGCGCTACAACGCACTCTCATACGACGTGAACCGCCTGTGGGATCGCGGCAACCAGGATTTGCGCACCGGAGCCGTGCCTGACCTGCGCCAGGCCGTTGCAGCCGACCCCAAGATGCGCGTGCTGATTGTGCACGGCTGGAATGATCTTTCCTGCCCGTTCATGGGATCGATTCTTACGGTGGATCAGATGCCGGTGATGGGCGACCCGACGCGCGTGGCCGTGCATGAGTATCCGGGCGGACACATGTTCTATTCGCGCGAGTCAAGCCGCATGGATCTTCGCAAGGATGTGATGGAGATGTACGGGAAGCATTGAAAAGCAGGGAACGAGGGAACAAGGGACCAAGGGAACAGCTGATTCGAAAATCTGCTTTTCTACGGAACGACGGCGTTCTGCATGGCCCAGAGGGCGGCGGCCATGAACACCAAATGAAAAGCCCGCTGCGAGAGTTGATCTCGCGGCGGGCTTTCTGTTTTCTGTGCAGACTAGCGACTAAACCAATCGGAGGAAGCGAGCGGGCGCTAGTTGTGCGCCGGGGAAGACTGCATCCATGTTGGTGGCGCCTAGTGTCTGGCTGACCACTTCGCCGAGGACGTTGCGGAAGTCGGTGGTGAGGACGAGGTCGCGGCCTTCATTGAGCTGGTCGTTGTCGAGGCCGGGCCAGCGTCCGTAGACCTTTCCGCCTTTTACGTCGCCGCCCAGAACAAACATGGCGTTCGCATGGCCATGGTCCGTGCCGCCGGTGCCGTTTTCGCGTGCCGTACGTCCGAACTCTGACATCGTCACCAGCGTCACGTTGGCAGCATCGTCGCCCAGGTCGCGCCAGAAGGCGGCAATCGACGCGGAGAAATCGCCGAGGCGATTGGCAAGCTGCCCGTTCACGCTGCCCTGGTTCACGTGCGTGTCCCAGCCGCTCACATCGGTAAAGGCTACTTCAACGCCAAGATCGGCCTTCAGCAATTGGGCAATCTGCTTCATGCTGTTGCCGAACTCTGTGCCGGGATAGTTTGCCCCCGGGCCGGGCGTATATTGCGCGGGATTGGCTGCGCGCAACATCTTCACCGCGTCAAAGGTCTCGTCTCCGGCGGCGTGGAGGATGTGGTCGCCGCTGTCGGCATACATCGCTTCAAAGGCGCTCGCCGCCGGTGACAGGGCCGGTCCGCGGCCTGCCACCGTGAATCCGTTCACGTTGTTCAGCGCAATCGCTGGAATTTTTCCGGCCAGCGTGCGCGGCACATCGTTGCCCAGGGCAAGGGCGCGGAACGCCGTGTGCTGTTCACAGGTGCCTGCGCAACGTTTGCGCAGGTCTTCTGCCTGAAGCGCGCGATTGAGCCAGCCATCCTGCGTGCTCTTTACGCCTGGCGTGCCCGATTCCATGTAATCCTGCGCATCGAAATGGGAGCGGGT
>CAVXVM010000099.1:0-16598 GCA_963765025.1 uncultured Acidobacteriaceae bacterium
CGCCGCTGGCCGCTGCGGGGGCGATGGCGGTGATCTCGTTGGGCGAGATGCTGGTGACGAGGGCAGGCTGACCGCCGACCAGAACCGTGTCTGCAATGCGGAAGCCCATGCCGCGTATGACGATAGGGCCGCCTCCGGCGGGCAGGCGCAGGGGCGAGACGGTGTCAGCGTAGAGAACCCAGCCGTTATAGGAGTAGTCGGGACGGCCGTCGCCGCGCTGGTCGGCGATGCCGATGCGGACGATGTCTGCGCCGCTGGTTGAGACCTGAAGGAAGGTTTCGCCGGGAGCGAAGCCGTTGAGGGCGGGCGCGGTGCCGACGGCAGTGGAGCCGACGGCGTCGAATGCGTCCCAGACGCCGAGGACCGGCATGGCTTTGTTGTCAGTGGGCGTGCCGGTTTCGTTGGTGGCCTGGGTGACGATGGTGAAGGTGCGGCCGGCACGGACCGGAAAGCTGAACCAGTCACTCTGGCCGACCTGGCTGAGACGGCCGACCCACTGGCCACCGGCGGGCATGGGGCGAGGGAGGGCCTGGGTGCCGATCGCGTCCTGATAGCCGCCGATGGCGGAGTCGGGCGCGCTGACGTCGAGGGTTTGCAGGCTGCCCGCGGCAAGATTGGGCACGGTGATGGAGGAAAGCGTGCCGGAGGGTGCGACCTGGCCGACGGTGTAGGGGCCGACGGAGTTCTCGAGGATGTAGAGGGGATTGATGGGCTCGAAGGTGACCTGGTAGCTGGCGGAGGTGACGCCGGGAGGCAGCGGGATGTCGCTGAGGTCGAAGTAGCCCTGGAGCGTGGAATCGGACGAGCCCCACTGGGTGAAGGGGATGCCGTCTGGGTCGGTGAATCCGGTGATTGGGTTGCCGTGGTTTCCGGAGAAGTAGGCTCCGGAGACGGAGGAGACGGCGAACTGCAGGAGCGGGTTGCCGTTGGCGTCGAGCGGGATGGCGGTGACGTCGACTCCCTGCATGCCGCTGCCGGTGCGGAAAGAGACCGTGCCCTGGATGGAGATGGTGTTGGCGGCCGTGAGCTGTTTGCCGGGAAAGGAGGAGAGATTCTGGGTGGTGATGGGGTAGATGCGGTTGAGGGCGGCGATGTCGTCCATACGAAGGACGGACGGGTTGGGAATGCAGATGCCGCCGGTGGGGCCGCAGTAGCCGCCGAGGGGCTGCATGACGGGCCAGCCGGCCGAGCTCTCAGGCTGGTAAGGCGCGGGGTTGACCTGGGAGTAGTCGAGTCCGAGGACGCGGCCGAAGGCGCGCTCGAGATCAAAGCTCATCATGGAGAGCAGGTTGGCGTTGGTGGCGCAAAGGCCGTTGAGGATGATGACGGCGTGCGCGATGGTGGTGTCGGGATTGAGGTTGTCCATAAAGACCCAGACGCCGTTGTTCTGGCAACTGGTGGGCTGGCTTGCGGTGGCGCCGTAGAGGGCGTCGATGACTGAGCCGTCAGTGTCGTAAATAACGGCGAGCGGGTAGGTGGTGGCGGAGGGGGTAACGTCGGAGGGCGCCGCGATCAGGCCTGAGGTGTTGACCACGATGTTTGAGCCGTTGACGTCTTCGTTGAGGGGGCCTTTGTCGGTGAGGGTGACACCGGCAGTGGGGATGGCGCCAAAAAGGGCGGCCGCGGCGTCCACCATGGCGGTGGCCTGCTGGTTGGAGACCTGGGCGTTGAGCGGACCCTGGTCGACGTAATAGGTGAGCTGGCCGTTGGCCCAGTGGACGGGCTGGCCCTGGACGCCGGGGTTGAAGAAGGAGGATCCGGCGATGAATTTGGGTCCGCCGGCGCGGGCGATCGCGGGCGCGAAGAGAGTGGCGACGGCGACGAGCAATGCTGGAAGCAGGGCGGGGCGGGATTTGGCCAGGATGAACACGATTCCCTCTGGAGGGGGAAAGTGCATGTGAATGGCCTAAGAGGTGCAGGGAAGATGAGAGATTCTTAAGGATTTTGATTAGAGAACGCTCAGATTGTTGGGTTTTTGGCGGGGCTGGTTCGCGGTGGAGGCGAAAGCCCGAAAGGCTCGAGGGGAAGCTCGTTCTTTCCCACCCATCCGCGGTGGAGCTGCGGATGGATGGGGCACGGGGTCCTCGTTCCGGGTGGGGCGCGGCTGGTTGCGGGTCCTTGACGCCTGTGATTCCGGGGCGAAAGTTGTATTGCTGATGGATTTACAGGGCGGCGTAGGTTGGGCACGCTGCCAGAAGAGGTCTCCAAACCCGGCAAGATGGAAAGTTCAGCACCGAGAATCGAGCAGCGCAAGCAAAACAAAACAGGAGGTTTAAGAAGATGAAGCGAGGAATGTTTCTTTGCGTGGCGGTGGTGTGCGCCGCAGGCCTTCCGGCCATAGGGCAGGGGGCGAGCGGGGCGAAGCCTGCGGCCAAGCCGGCGACCAAGGCAACAGGAGCGGCACCAGTGGCCGCAGCTTCGACGGCCGGACTGAAGTGCACGGGGGACGATGGCACGGCCTGTTCGCCAGCGCAGGTGGCTGACCTGAACAGCGGGATTTTGGTGGGCAGACGGCAGCACGAGCCGCTGAGGCTGGTGCAGGCCGTTTCACAGGGTCCGAATGGGCAGTTGAAGTGCACGCAGACGAACGGCAGCGCGTGCACGGATGCACAGCTTTCCGCGGTGATTGAGGTGGCGGGCGAGACCTCTGCGGCGAGCAAAACGAAGAACAAGGGTGGCGGTGGCTTCCATGTGACTAAGTCGATCGACGTCGCCAGCCCGTAGGGAGAGACAGGGAACAGGGAACAGGGAACAGAAAGGCAGGGATTAGGGATTAGGGATTAGAAAGGCTTTCAGGTTGGGTGCTTGTTGTCCCACCGAAGATGGTGCGGATTTCTCGTGGGCTGCCTTCATTCCCCGGTCCCCAAGTGCGAGGGACCGGGGGCACCCGGTGTGGACAGGGAATAGGGAACAGGGAATAGGGAACAGAAAGGCAGGGATTAGGCATTAGGGATTAGGGATTAGAAGAACAGGGAACAGGGAACAGAAAGGCAGGGATTAGGGATTAGGGATTAGAAGAACAGGGAACGATAAGGCAGGGATTAGGGATTAGAAAGGCTTTCAGGTTGGGTGCTTGTTGTCCCACCGAAGATGGTGCGGATTTCTCGTGGGCTGCCTTCATTCCCCGGTCCCCAAGTGCGAGGGACCGGGGGCACCCGGTGTGGACAGGGAATAGGGAACAGGGAATAGGGAACAGAAAGGCAGGGATTAGGGATTAGGGATTAGGGATTAGAAGAACAGGGAACAGGGAACAGAAAGGCAGGGATTAGGGATTAGGGAAGAAGAACAGGGAACGATAAGGCAGAGATTAGGGATTAGAAAGGCTTTCAGGTTGGGTGCTTGTTGTCCCACCGAAGGTGGTGCGGATTTCTCGTGGGCTGCCTTCATTCCCCGGTCCCCAAGTGCGAGGGACCGGGGGCACCCGGTGTGGACAGGGAACAGGGAATAGGGAACAGGGAATAGAAAGTTCTCTGGGTTGAGTGCGCTGATGTTCCGCTCATCGCCCGAGACCAACCCGGGCAATCGCCCCACGGACGAAGGACTGTCCGTGGGGATTCCTGTTTGATGAGGATGAAAGTCGGTCTTCTTGCGAAGTTTTAGTGATGGGGCACCGGCAAAACTGCCTGAGACCGGAGTTGCGCGCATCACCAAAAGATGTAGGTTGATAAGGCTCAATTTTTGAGGTCTTTGCGTAACGGGCTGACGCCGAGGTCACCTGCCTTGAGGTGTCCTTCTGGGGTGTTTAAGGGCCAAAGTTGTATTGCCAATGGGGGTAGGGCCGCATAGTTTGGGCACGTAGCGAGGTGGGTTGACCAACTCCCTGAGGGGGGCGCGGCCTGCGGCGCAACGTAAACATTAGAGGAGACTTATGCGGATAAAGCCAGTTATGCGAATATGTGCGACGGTCGTTTTGGCCGCGGCTTCCTTGTCGCTGTTTGGTCAGGGCGCCAGCGCAGCCAAGGGCGGGAACGGCGGGGCAGTGAGCGACGGCGAAATGAACTTGAGGGGTGTATCTGATCCGATGGCCTCGGATACGATGACGCTGTTGCGGTGCACGAGTTCTGACGGCTCCTCGGCGTGTACGGCGGACCAGGTGGCCGACCTGAATCGCGGAATCGTGTCGAGCCGCAGGCAGCGCAAGCCGCTTTCGATGGTGCAATACCTGGACCTGGAACCGAATGGTTGGCTGAAGTGCTCCCAGATGGACGGCAGCGCTTGCACGGATGAGCAACTTTCCGCGGTGATTTCGGTGGCGTCCGAGGTGCAGAGCCGTGGCGCGAGCCTCCGCCTGTCAAGGCAGGTCGACATAGCGGCTCGCTGACGGCCGAGTAGACCCGAGAGGCGCGCCGGTTTGAGCGCGGGGCAGGTTAAATTTCCGGATAAAAATCAAAGAAAGCGTCGAGCGAACGCTTGAGCTGCGCCTCGATCTCCTGGCGTGAGCCTTCGATGGAGTGCATGGTAACGTGGGCCACGTGTCCGTTGGCCAGCTTGAGGGTCGCGTCCTCGATTGCCGTGACCTCGCCTTCGGGCAGCAGCCTGAGTCCGTAGATAAGAGTCAAATTCGCCATAAGTGACATGATAGAGAGGAATGCGCGTCGTGTGTTGAGCGCGGTGCGGACGGGGTACGTGTGCGATGGCAGGGATGAGCAGGCGGGAGTGGCTGAAGGGTGCGGCGGCGTTGGCGGCCCTTCAGGGTGGAATGAGCGCGGGAGCCGAGGTGGGATTGGCGTTGCCGGCGGGACGACCGGCTGTGAGTCTGCGGCATTTCCATAGCGCGGCGGTCGAGGGGCTGATTGCGAAGACGAAGCGGCAGATTCGCGACGAGGCGCTGGCGGTGATTTTTGAGAACTGCTTTCCGAACACGCTGGATACAACGGTGTATGCGGGCACGGTGGACGGCAAGCCCGATACCTACGTGGTGACAGGCGACATCGACGCAATGTGGCTCAGGGACTCTTCAGCGCAGGTGTGGCCTTACGTGGCGCTGGCGAAGGAGGACGCTGATCTGCGCCAGTTGCTGGAAGGATTGATCCGGCGGCAGGCGCGGATGATCCTGCTTGATCCCTATGCGAATGCGTTCATGCGCGACGAGAAGCAACCGCCGCTGAGCTGGGCGGTGCACGACAAGACGGAACACCACGCGGGCGTGGGCGAGCGCAAGTGGGAGGTGGATTCGTTGTGCTATCCGCTGCGGCTGGCGCATGGGTACTGGAAGGCGACCGCGGATACGAAGCCGTTTGACGCGGAGTGGAAGGAGGCGGCGTGGACGATTGTGCGGACCTTCCGCGAGCAGCAGCGCAAGCAGGATAAGGGGCCGTACTCATTTGAGCGCGACTCCGCGGTTCCATACGATACGGTGGCGTTGAGCGGGTTCGGCAACCCGGCGCGGCCGGTGGGGATGATCTTCTCAATGTTCCGGCCGTCGGACGATGCGTGCATTTATCCGCTGTTTGTTCCGGCGAACCTGTTTGCGGTGATGAGCCTGCGCAAGCTGGCGGAGATGGCGGCGCATGTGCTGGACGATGCGAAGCTGGCGACGGAAGCTGCGGCGCTGGCGATGGAAGTGGAGCGGGCGCTGGAGATTCATGGGAAGGTGCATCACGAAAAGTTTGGCGAGATCTGGGCGTACGAGGTGGACGGCTACGGCAACGCGCTGATGATGGACGACGCGAACGCGCCGGGACTGGTGAGCATGGCGTACCTGGGTTGCGCGAGCGTGGACGATCCGCTTTACCGTCGGACGCGGGCGTTTGCGCTGAGCGATTCGAATCCATATTTCTTCAAGGGCAGGGTGGCCGAGGGCGTGGGCGGGCCGCACGAGGGACTGGACATGGTTTGGCCGATGGGGATCATGTACCGGGCGCTGACCTCGACCGACGATGCGGAGATACGGATGTGCCTGCGCTGGTTGCGGGATTCGACAGCGGCGACCGGGTTCATGCATGAATCGTTTGACAAGGACAACGCATCCAGTTTTACGCGGTCGTGGTTTGCGTGGGCGAACACGCTGCTGGGTGAGCTGGTGTTGAAGCTGGCGAAGGAACGGCCTGGGTTGCTGGCAGCGAAACTGGATTGAAGACGGCAGTGGACGATGGTTAAAAGCGATGGTGAGTTCATACCTTCCCACTGATCGCGATGGATTGAGAGGGATGGGGCGAGGCACGAGTGGTAAGGGCGAGCAGCTAAAATCGGGATAGGAAAACTTATGAGCGAGATTCGCGACACGGTAATTTTGGGCTCGGGATGCGCCGGGCTGACTGCGGCCATCTACACGGCGCGCGCGGGTTTGAAGCCCCTGGTTCTTGAAGGGCACGAGCCGGGCGGACAGCTTTCGATCACGACGCTGGTGGAGAATTTTCCGGGATGGCCGGAAGGCATCCAGGGGCCGGACCTGATTGAGAACATGAAGAAGCAGGCGGCGCGGTTTGGCGCGGAGTTCCAGGTGGCGCATTTGAGCCGCGTTGACCTGAATGCGCACCCGATCAAGCTGCATACTTCGACGGGCGAGATTTTGACGCGGACACTGATTGTGGCCTCGGGCGCGAGCGCGCGCTGGCTGGGGTTGCCGAGCGAACAGGCGCTGATCGGGCACGGAGTTTCAAGCTGCGCGACATGCGATGGAGCGTTTTTCCGCGGGCAGGAGATCGCGGTGGTGGGCGGCGGCGATTCGGCGATGGAGGAAGCGCTGTTTCTGACGCGCTTTGCCTCGAAGGTGACGCTACTGCACCGGCGCGACGCGTTCCGCGCATCGAAGATCATGCTGGAGCGGGCGATGGCGCATCCCAACATCGAGCTGCGCACCAACACCGTGGTGTTGGAGGTGCTGGGCGTGGAAGAGAAGGATGTGAAGGGGCTGAAGGTGAAGGATGTGAAGACGGGCGCGGAGGATGAGTTGCCCGTGAAGGGGCTGTTCCTGGGCATCGGGCATGAACCCAACGCGAAGATGTTTGAAGGGCAGATGGACCTGGACGAGGACGGTTACATCAAGACGACGGGGAACGTGCTGACCACGTTCGAGGGGAAGGTGATTCCCGGGGTGTTTGCTTGTGGGGACGTGCAGGACCGGCGGTACCGGCAAGCGATTACGGCTGCGGGTTCGGGTTGCATGGCTGCGCTTGAGGCGGAGAAGTTTTTGGAAGGGCACGGGCACTGAGAAACAGTGGTCGATAAGACAGGGATTAGGCATTAGCCACCCCAGCGAGCAAAGATCGCTCGCCGGGGACCCCGTCAGGGATTAGGGATTAGGAAAAGCGCGTAGTTGAGTTACTTCATTCCCCGGTGCCTCTGCTGCGGCGAACGAGGCACCGGGGGCACTCGTAATTATTTCAATCTAGAACTGGTGAAAAGCGAAGAAGACCGCGCCGACGAGGAAGAGGCCGGAGACGGCGTGGTTCCAGCGCAGGTGCTCTCCGAAATAAAAGGTGACGAAGACGCCGAAGACGATCAGGGTGATGACTTCCTGAATGACCTTGAGCTGCACGGGTGAAAAACGTTCCGCGCCGAGGCGGTTGGCCGGGACCTGGAAACAATATTCGAAGAAGGCAATCGACCAGCTGACGAGGACGACCTTCCAGAGGGCCTCGTGCCTGAAGCGGAGATGACCGTACCAGGCAAAGGTCATGAAGATGTTGGAGATGGTGAGTAGGATTACTGTGCCCATTGTTCTACGTTAGATGCATGCCGCGGGCGGACGAGTTGCGGCGGGCTTGATGAAAGGCTTGTCCGGTTAAGGAAGCGATGACGGCACTCAAGGAAAATCTCGAACGGCTTGAAGAGACGATTGTGCGGGCTTGCCGTGCGGCGGGGCGCGGGCGCGGCGATGTGGAGCTGATGGCCGTGTCGAAGACCTATCCGGCAGAGAAGATTGTTGAGGCGGCGGAGCTGGGGCTGCGGCTGTTTGGCGAGAATCGCGTGCAGGAGTTTGCGGGTAAAGCTGCGGGGATTGCGGAGTGGCGCGTGGCATTGCATGCAGCAGCCCTTCGGAGGGGTGCAGGGCCGGAAGGAATGCACGTGCATCTGATAGGGCATTTGCAGTCAAACAAGGCGGCGAGGGCGGTGGAGATTTTTGATGCGGTGGATTCGGTGGATTCACTGAAGCTTGCGGAGCGGCTGAATGAGGCCGCGGGTCGATTGGGAAAGAAGTTGCCGGTGCTGATCGAGGTGAAGCTGAGCCCGGAGGAGACGAAGGCGGGGTTGGAGCCGGAGTCTTTGGAGGCGGCTGAGCTGCTGGAGCGATTGCCGGATTTGGGGAATCTCGAGACGCGGGGGCTTATGACGATTGCGCCTTGGGGCGTGGCGGAGGATGTGACGCGGGCTTGCTTTCGCAGTTTGCGGACGTGGCGGGATAAATGGGCGGCGGGACATGCGCGATTGAAGTTGGATGTGTTGTCGATGGGGATGAGCGGGGATTTTGCGATTGCGATTGAAGAGGGCGCTACGCGGATTCGGATTGGGACGGCGTTGTTTGGGAAGCGGGCGCCGTGGACCGGAGAAGAATGATGGTGCGTGCGGTGGAGGGCGGAGTGACGCTGGCGGTGCGCGCGCTGCCGGGTGCGAAGCGGAAGACGGCGATTCTGGGCGTGTATTGCGAGGGGGAGAAGACGCGGCTGAAGATTGCGGTGCATGCTCCGGCGATTGAGGGGCGGGCTAACTCGGCACTGATTGAGTTTTTGGCGGATAAGTTCGGGGTGGCGAAGAGTTATGTTGAGTTAGTAAGTGGGGAGTTATCTCGGAGTAAGGTGTTTTTGATTCGAGGAGTTGGTTTTGGGGCGGCGGAAGAACTGGTTAAAGGGTGGGTTAGTTAGATTTGTTCGGAATTTCTTTTTTATAGATCGAAGGGCAACTGCAAAAGCAACCGCAAAAGCAACCGCAAAAGCAACCGCAGGTCCTTCGACTTCGCTGCGCTTCGCTCAGGATGACAAGCAATTTTCGTGCTCAGGATGACAAGCAATTTTCGTGCTCAGGATGACAAGCAATTTTCGTGCTCAGGATGACAAGCAATTTTGGCGCTCAGGATGACGAGCAATTTTGGTGCTCGCGATGACAAGCAATAGTTTTGAAATTTGAGGTGCAGGGGCTTAGCGGTGGTGCGGGTGGATGGCTACTGCTAAGGCTTCTTCGGGCTCGGGGCGGACTCGGAAGTCGGCGTGGGCTTCGGCAAAGAGGATCTTTTTGTCTTTGGCGATGACGTAGGTGGCGGGGATGGGGAGGCGCCAGCTTGGTTCGCCGTTGACGAAGGGTATGTTGACGAGGATGGATTGGTAGTAGGTGCGGTGGTATTCGGGGATGGTGTAGACGAGGCCGAATTTTTCGGCGAGGGCGTTGCCGGGGTCGGCGAGGACAGGGAAGGGCAGGCCGTGCTGGCCGGCCATGAAGTCGCTCTGGCGTGCAGTTTGCGGGCCGATGGCGACCATGAGGCCTTCGTGCTCGCGGAGGGTGCCGTAGAGATCGCGCCATGCTTCAAGCTCGGTGACGCAGTAGGGGCACCAGCGACCGCGGAAGAATTTGACGACGAGAGGACCGAGGGCGAGGAGGTCGGCCGAGCGGACGAGGCGGCCGGCGGTGTCTTTGAGTTCGAACTCGGGGGCGAGGTCGCCGACGGGGAGGATGCGGTCTTCAATGCCGGAGTCGAAGAGATCGGCGACGGCGCGCTCGCCGACGGCGAGGCGCTCCTGCTGCACCAGGTGGCGGGTGTTGGCGGTGATCTCGTCGAGTTGGTCTTGGAGAGCGGTCATGGGTTGTTGCGTGTGAAACATTTGATCCAACTTTTGCAAAACAAGAACAAGAACAAGAGCAAGAGCAAGAACAACCGCAGGTCCTTCGGCTCCGCTTACCCCACGCGATAAAACTGCGCGTGGCCCCAAGCCGCTCCGCTCAGGATGACAAGCCAAGGGTATGGGTCTAGCGGCCGAAGCGTTGTTTCTGGCCCATGCCCATGCCGGCTAATCCGCCGCGCATCATGTTTCTTGCTAATCCGCCTTTGCCCATCTGCTTGAACATTTTTGCCATCTGCGCGTATTGGCGGAGGAGCTGGTTTACGTCTTGAACTGAGGTGCCGCTGCCGGCGGCGATGCGCTTGCGGCGCGTGCCGCTGATGATCTCGTGATTGTGGCGCTCCTTGGGCGTCATGGAGTTGATGATGGCTTCAAGGCGCGTGAACTGCTTTTCGTCGATGTTCTGCGAGGCCTGCTGGAGGCCGGCGAAGGGGCCTACGGAGGGGAGCATTTTCAGGATGCTCTCCATGGAGCCCATTTTCTTAATTTGACGCAACTGGTCGCGGAAGTCTTCGAGGGTGAAGCCGTCGCCGAGGAGGGCTTTCTTGGCGAAGTCCTCTGACTTTTTGCGGTCGAGTGTGGACTCGGCTTTTTCAATGAGCGACATCATGTCGCCCATGCCGAGGATGCGGCCTACGATGCGGTCTGGATGGAACGGCTCGAACGCGTCGGGCTTTTCGCCGACGCCGAGGAACTTGATGGGCTGGCCGGTGACGTGGCGGATGGAGATGGCCGCGCCGCCGCGGGCGTCGCCGTCCATCTTGGTGAGGACGACGCCGGTGAGGCCGAGGCGCTGGTGGAAGGTGAGCGAGGAGTTGACGGCGTCCTGGCCGGTCATGGCGTCGGCGATGAAGAGAATCTCGCTGGGGTTGAGGAGCTTTTTGAGGCGCGCCATTTCGTCCATGAGGCCTTCGTCGATGGCGAGGCGGCCGGCGGTGTCAACGATGAGGGTGTCGCAGCCCATGATTTTTGCTTCGCGGAGGGCTTCCTTGGCGAGTCGCTCGACTAAAGCGGTTCCGGCTGATTCGCCTTTGAGGTCGCCCTCGTAGATGCGGACTTCGACAGATTTGGCGACGACCTTGAGCTGCTCGCGTGCGGCGGGACGGTAAACGTCGACCGAGACCAGCATGGGGCGGTGACCGCCCTTTTTGAGCCAGGCGGCGAGCTTGCCTGAGGTGGTGGTTTTACCGGAGCCCTGCAGGCCGGCCATGAGGATGACGGTGGGCGGTTGCGAGGCGAACTTGAAGCGGGCCGTGTCTTTGCCGAGGGTGGAGATGAGCTCGTCGCGAACGATTTTGACGACCTGCTCGGAGGGCGAAAGGGCGGTGAGGACTTCAGTTCCGACGGCCTTTTGGCGGATTTGCTCGATGAGGTCGGAGACGACCTGGAGGTTGACGTCGGCTTCGAGGAGGGCAACGCGGATTTCGCGCAAGGCTTCGGCGATGTTTTCTTCAGTGAGCGTGCCCTGGCCGCGGAGGGTCTTGAAGACACGCTGGAGTTTGTCTGTGAGGTTTTCAAACATGGTCACCTCTAGTGTATCGGAAAGACAGTGATCAGTGGTCAGTGGTCAGTGATCAGCAAAAGCTCCTGGGGTGAGTGCATTGCTGTCCCACGGGTTCTTCAATCCCTGGTCCCCAAATGCGAGGGACCAGGGGCACCCGCGGTTTCCTCGACGCCCGACTCAGTTGGTTGTGGTGAGGAAGTTGATGACGGGCCCCCAGAAGTTTAGTTCGGGCTTGCGGAAGGGGCGGTTGTGACCGACTTCGGGGACGATGACCAATTTTGCATTCGGGCCGCAAAGTGAGGCCAGTTTTGCGGCCATTTTCACGGGGAAAAGGCGGTCTCTTGCTCCGTGGACGATGAGGATCGGCAGAGCGCAATGGCGAAGGGATTCTTCGGCTGACCAGATGGGGGGCACAAGGGGGCCGAGGCGTGCAGGGATGCCGATGGCGTGGGTGGCATCGCGGAATGAGGTGAAGGCCGCGCAGAGAATGAGGCGCTGGGCGTGGAGTCGATTGATGACGGCGGCGGCGACGCCCGATCCGAGCGAGAAACCGAGAACGGACACGGGCAACGGGTGCGCAAGACCTTCAAGGCAGCGGAAAGCTGCAACGGCATCCTGCTCAAACTGGGTCCAGTCGATGGCGCCGGTGCTTTTTCCGTAGCCTGAATAATCGAAGAGCAGAGAAGCGACACCGTTGATGGCGAGAAGCTGCTGAACGGGAAACCAGGGACGGACGGTTTCGCCGATGCCGTGGCAGAGGAGCACGGCTGCGCGGGCCGGCGGGCCGACGGGCTCGACATAGATGGCGTCGAGGATGCTGGCGCCGCTGGGGATGGCGTGGCGCGAAACGGAAACCAGAGCGGAGGCGCTCGTCCAGTCAGGCCCTGAGAGCCCATGATGCGATCCCTCACGATGAGGGCGCGGCTGATGCCGGTGAGCGCGATGGTGAAGGAGGGGCGGTGAGACCACATGATCCGCGATTACTCCACCGGCTCGATAAGGTATTGCTCGAGCTTGCCGTCGGGGTAGGTGTAGGTGGTGAGCTCAAGATGCTTGCCGGGGTAGACGATGTCAAAGGCGCGGAAGGTCATGCCGCCGCGGAGTTCGGTGTGGTTCTGCTTGAAGGTGAGTGGTTCGCCGAGAGGGGCGAGGCTGGCGGCAAAGTCGGCGAGGGCTTCGGGGGTGAAGTAGTCGCTTAGGTTGGGGGCGAGAAGGCTGCGATCGATTTTGCCCTGCTGGAGGCCGTGGTAGAGGTCGAGGGCCTGCTGTTCCTCTGGCGTGGGCGGATAGGCGGCGACGATGGGAGCGGCGAGGTGGGCTATGGTCTGAGCTGCGCCGACGGCGTCCTGATTGGTGAGGACGACTACGGCGGCACCGTCGTCGATGAGGACCTGATTCTCGGAGACGAAGCCGGAGACTTCGCCGCCGTGGACGATGGAGCGATGACCGTTGACGTCTCTCACACCGACGCCGAGGCCGTAGTGCGTGCCTTCGCCGTTTTTCAGTTTTACCTCAGTGAACATTGTTTTATAGCTCTCGGCGGAGAGGATGGAGCCGACGAGCAAACTCTCGTCCCAGAGGGCCAGATCGTGTGCGGTCATGGCGAGTTCGCCGGCGGCAAACATCCAGCCGAGGCCTTCTTTGGGTGCGACGCGCAGGGGGCCGAGGGCATGGCGGTAGTAGGGCGTGGCGTCGTCGGGACCGAGCTTGGTCTGGTCGGAGTTCCACGCGCTGGTCATGCCCAGCGGGCGGAGAATGTGTTCGGTGATGAATTGGAAGTAGGGTTCGCCGGTAACTTTCTCAACGATGCAGCCGGCGATGACGAAGTTGGTGTTGGAGTACTGCCACTGGGTGCCGGGCTCAAAGTCGAGAGGCTTTTTGGCCCAGGTGTCGAGGATCTGCTGGGCGGTAGTGGGTCCGCGCATGGTGATCATGACGTAGTCCTCGGGCCAGTAGTCCTGATAGCCGGAGGTGTGGGAGAGGATCTGGCGGATGGTGACTTCGTCGCCGCGGGTGAGGCCGGGGATGTACTTACCGACCGGGTCATCAATCGATAGTTTTTTCTGGTCTTGGAGTAGTAGAAGCGCGGTAGCAGTAATTTGCTTGGAGATGGAGCCGATGGAGTAGCGCATCTCGGGAGTGGCGGGAAGGGCTGGCGCGTGGTCGTTGGCGAGGCGGGCGTTGCCGTAGGCGTGAGTGTAGGCGATCTTGCCGTGCTGGACCAGGGCGACGGAGGCGGAGGGAACGCCGGTCTGCTTGAGGACCTGGCTTGCGATGCGGTCGACGCGTTCGCGGAGGGCCGGGTCGATGGAGTTGATGGACTGGGCGGAGATGGACGGCACGATGAGGATGAGGGCGGAAAGGACAGTGCGGAACGTGATTCGGGACATGGGATTTGGCTCCTCGAGTTCTGGTCTCCCCGGTCCCCGAGTGCGAGGGACCGGGGGCACCCACTTCATTCTGATTTCCGAGGTATGATCCGCTGCGGCGGACGAGACCGGGGGCACCCACTTCATTCTGATTTCCGAGGTATGATCCGCTGCGGCGGACGAGACCGGGGGCACCCGCGTGAAGTCTCCCGGGCGCGGTTTGGCGCCGACCGGATACGGTGAAATGGTACAGGATCGGGGGTTCAGAGAATGGTAGGGACGGGCCAGGCAGTGCGTTAGGCTGGCATAGGCAGGTTTTGGGGGCAGGTTTGGGCGAGCGCGCGACGTGAGCCGGCTGGAGGCGTGAATGGATCGGTTGATCAAGGGACACAAGCGATTTCTGGCGGAGGTATTTCCGCAGCGGCGAAGCCATTTTCATCTGCTGTCAGAGGGGCAGTGGCCGGAGTGGCTGTTTATCACCTGCTCTGACTCGCGCGTGGTGCCGGACATGATTCTGGGCACGGAGCCGGGCGACTTGTTTATCACAAGGAATGCGGGCAACGTGATTCCGGTGACGAGCCATGACGTGGATGGATGCACGGCCACGATTGAGTACGCGGTGAACGTGCTGAAGGTTCGGGATGCGATCTTGTGCGGCCACTCGGACTGCGGGGCGATGAAGGCGGCGCTGGACAAGAAGGCGCTGATCGGGTTGCCCAAAGCGGAACGCTGGCTGCATCACGTGGAGGCGGCTTTCGGCTTCAGGCAGCCGCCGAATCCGGCGGACGGGGAGAGCGCGGAGCTGGCGTCGCTGATTCGCGGGAACGTGGTGGCGCAGTATTTGAATTTGAAGGCACAGCCGGCGGTGCGGACGGCGATGGAGGCGGGGCGGCTGCGGGTGCACGGGTGGTACTACGACATTTTGACTGGGCGGATTGAGGAGTACGACGAAGAGAAGAAGAGGTTTGTGGCTTGGGGGGAGTGAGGGGTGGGAAGGTGGGGACTGGCGGAAAAGGGCGGGGCGGCGTAAACTAGTTGATAGACTAGTTGATTGGAGGGGTGATGCCGACAATTGCGACTTCTACGGGGACTTCAACGATTGGAATCTTCGAGGCGAAGACCAAGCTGTCCGAGATTCTGCGCAAGGTGGAGCAGGGAGAGCGGTTCACAATCACGGTGCGTGGGCGGGCGGTGGCGGACGTGGTGCCGACGCGTGCGGCTCGCGTTGAACCGTCTGCTGAAGAGCGGGAGGCTGCCTTCCAGCGGCTCAGGCATCCGAAGATTACGGGGATTTCTCACGAGGAAATTCGTGCGGCAATTGAGGAAGGCAGGCCGTGACGATAGTTCTGGATGCGTCAATGGCGCTGGCCTGGATTATCACGCGGGCGGATCGAACCGAAGCGGCTTTGGCCGACCGGGCTTTTGGCGAAGTGAGCGCGAATGGGGCAGAGGTACCGGCCTTGTGGTACGGAGAAGTCGCGAACACTCTGCTGGTTTTTGAACGCGCTAAACGCTTCACCGAGCAGGATTCGGTGCGCTATCTTTCCGATGTCGCGTTGCTGACGATTACACAGGACGACCTTCCTTGCGCTGCCCTTCAGTCGCGGGTGCTTGATCTGGGGCGCTGGCATAAACTCACGGCTTATGACGCCACCTATCTAGAGCTGGCATTGCGGCACGCGGCAGTGCTGGCGACGTTCGATCGGCAGTTGGCGGATGCGGCGCGGTCGGCTGGGGTTCGGGTGTTTGGGGATGCGGCGTAAGGCGCTTCAATGCTTGGGACTTCTGTGGAATCGATGATTGAGCGGACTGAGATTCCGCTTTAGTGTGCGCCGGGGGGCGGGGCGGCGTGCTTGGTGGGCTTTTAGAAGAGCCGGGTGGCGGTGGCGCAGATGATGGAGAGGACGGCGGTCCAGCGGAAGACGTCAACGTAGGCCATGAGGGCGGACTGCTGCATCATGAGGCCGTAGAGCAGCCCGAAGGCGCCGGGGCGCGCTTACTTCTATTTCGCTAACCCGGCTGCCGCGCCAACCAGGTGCGATCAGTTTGCCTTTTTAATCGGAACGCCTTCCAGGCAGTGCGCGTTGGCGTTATACGTCTGCTGGGACATACTGATCTGCCAGACTTTCTCTACCAAATTCAGTGAGCTATCATTCATCGCTACCGGAACGCTATCCTTTGAATCGATGACGATGGTTACGTTCGCCAATACCGGGGTATTGCTCATCGTCTTCCCGTCCTGGTCGACATAATTAAAGCTTATTCTCTGATCGGGAGTGAAATCCTTTGTCCAAAGGAAAAAGGGACAAGAATGCTCCCCCGGCATGAGCAGAGCAGGTTTCGGGAACGGGGCGAGGTTGAAGTGCATCTGGAGCACCACCTTCGGCAGGTCTTGCCCGTGGGCAAGAACCATCGGAAGCGTGCCCGCAACGATCGTAAGAACCAGCGCAAAAGCGAATAAGAATCTCGGCTTCATTTTTTCTCCCTCCCTCTCCCCGATCTGGAATTTCATTTTGCCTTCCCGGCAACCCACCAATATACTCCCTGGCGCTTCCATTCAGCATCTCTTTGCAAGGGTTCCAAAGCCAGGCCCCTGGCGTGGCGGGCGGCAGGCATTCAGGGGTTAATGGCCATCCGTTGGCCGGTTTCGGAGCATTCTTGAGGACACCTCCCCGCCCTCTTCCCTCGAGGATCCAAATTGGATTTGCATGGCGGCAACGCGCACGACGGGCGGGCTTAGTGAGCGCCGGGGGGTGGGGCGACGTTCTTTGCGGGTTTCTTGAAGAGCCAGGTAGCGGCAGCGCAGATGAGGGCGAGGACGGCGGTCCAGCGGAAGACGTCGACGTAGGCCATGAGGGCAGACTGCTGCTGCAGGAGGCCGTACATGAGGCCGAAGGAGCCTGGGCGCGCCTGTGCGGGGCCGATGCGGTGGCCGAGATACATGGCAATGGC
>CAVXVM010000100.1:0-16095 GCA_963765025.1 uncultured Acidobacteriaceae bacterium
GGCAAGGGCATGCGCCTCGGCTTATGGATTCCGCTGGCCGCCGTCGGCACATCCACGGCCGTCTATCGCGAGCATCCTGAGTGGATCGCGCTCGATCAACAGGGCAAGCCCAAAATTACCGGCACGGCTGCCGGAGCCAAGGGCGTCATGTGCATGGCCACCGCCTATCGCGATGCTGCCGCCGAGCGCGTCATCGAAGCCATCGAGCGCTTCCGCCTCGCCTACGTCAAGCTCGACCTCACCACCATCTTCAATGCCTATGGCGAAGCGCCCGGCTGCTGGGCCAGCGGACACCTGCACGGCTCCTGGGCTGAATCGCTCAACCTGATTTATGAAGGCATCGCGTATGTCACCGCGAAGGTCTATCAGCGCCATCCCGATGTGCTGCTCGATCTCACATTCGAGCTATGGGGACAGAAGCACATCATCGACGCAGGCCTGCTCGCGGACGGCGACCTTGACTGGATGAGCAACGTGGACGACAAGCAGCCCGATTCCGCCGGTCCGCGCCAGGCCCGCCAACTGCTCTACCAACGCGCCACGTCCATGCCTGTCGAAAGCATGCTGATCGGCAACCTGCACGCGGAGCTGCCCACGATTCAGGAAAGCTTTGCCACTGTCATTGGTTCGGCGCCCGTCCTGCTCGGCGACCTGCGCAAGCTTTCCGCTGCCGACCGCGCCTGGTACCACGACAAAATTTCATGGTTCAAGAAACTGCGCCACGGCACAAAAATCAGTGAGAGCTTTTTCCCGCTCGGCAGTTTCGAGCAAGTCTCGGCAGGCGCATGGGACGGCTTTGCGCGCTTCGACCGCGGCGGCAACGGTGTGATTGCGCTCTTCCGCAACAAGTCGCGAGCTGTCGAGGCCAATGTGAAGTTACCTCTGCTCCCCGCCGGCAACTACGCGCTGCGCTCCGTAATCACAGGAAGACTGCTGAGCACGACTAGCGCTGCTGATTGGACACACGGAGTGTCGATCAACTTTCCCGATGGTCAGCCTGTAGAGATTCTTGAGGTGACTTCAACACACGGATAATCCCCGGTCCCCAAAAGCGAGGGACCGGGGGCACCCGCTTCTGCGATGGGTGGAATGGTAAGGAACTCAGCCCCAGATGTTTTCCAGAGCTGGATGCATAAATGCCAGGCAACCAGTCCATAACATCCCTCAGGGGCTAAAGCCCAGGTTTTATGCGCCTTCTGCGGCACGGCCAATGCCGTGCCCTTTCAAAACCCGATTTATGCAACCAGTTCTAGTCCCTGTTCCCTATTCCCTATTTCCTAGACCCTGCCTTTACCAGCCCATCTGCCGTTCCCGCTCGAGGATGAGGCCGCTGTACTGATTCATCCGTTCCGGCTTGCGCTTCAGCGGAGCCGGTAGAATCGCCGCCAGCCGCACCGCCTCATCCCGGCTCACATTCCTTGCCGATGTTCCGTACCAGGTCCGGCACGCCGCATCCGCGCCATACACGCCCGGCCCCCACTCCACCACATTCAGGTAGAGCTCCAGAATGCGCTCCTTGCCCAGCACAAACTCCGCCACCGGCACCAGCGTGAACTCCGCTCCCTTGCGCAAAATCGAACGGTTGGTACCGAAGAAAAGGTTCTTCACCAGTTGCTGCGTAATCGTTGAAGCCCCGCGACGGCGGCCGCCTTCCATGTCCTCATCGGCGGCAAGCTGAATCTCGTGCCAGTCGAAGCCATGGTGCTGGTAGAAGCGCGCGTCCTCCGCAGCCACCACGGCGTGCTGTAGCTGCGGCGAAATCTGGCTCATCGGAATAAAGGTGTAGCGCTCGTGGTAAGGCTTCCCAGCGATCAACGCCTGCGCGTGCCGCTCCATGTGGACCATCGTTGTCGGCGGATCGATCCACTTGAGAGCTATGAGCAGCAGTGCGAAGAGCAGCCACGCGGCGAGCATTGCGAGGCCAAACCATTGCGCGATTGTCCGGACCGTCAGCTTGCGGCGCGGCTTTTCGTTCGCAGTCGCCTGCGGCTCCGCGCTGTTCTCTGGAGGTGTTTCGGGGAATGTCTCTACAAAATCAGCCACACCTAAGGATAATCGCCAGCGGCAGACCACCCATCATGCGACCTGACCCAGAACGCGCCGCCAGATCCTCACTATGCGGGTAACATGGAGTGGAGCTTTAACTTCGACGACGGCTTCGAGGGAAGCGACCAGGAAAACAAGATGTTCTACGTCATGGTGTACTACCCGATTCAACAAGGGTGCGGAGAGGTGTGCTGAGGATGGTTACGTGCATGCTGAATAAATCCTTTGCTGCGAAGCTTCAGAAGAGTCCGAATCCCGGCGGATGGAATTATGTTGTCTGGCCCCAGTCCGCCGCATTCTTCGGCACGCGCGGTCTGGTTAAGGTCCGGGGCGCCATGGACGGCGTTGCATTCCAGAGTTCGTTCATGGCCCTCGGCGATGGCAATCACAAACTGCCGGTCAAGGCCGAAGATTCTCAAGGCGATCAAAAAAGCCCCCGGCCAAACCATTCGCGTCCAACTGCTGGAACGAATCTCGCCTGAACGCAAAAGCAAATAGGCGCGATTGTTCGGCTCAGATCTGTTCGGGGACGTGAATTCATTCCCTGGTCTCCAAGGGCGAGAGACCAGGGGCACCCTCTGTTCGGCTCTCGGTCCCTAAGTTTCTGTTTTTTTGTTTTTGCTGTTTCTAGCAGATGCGCGGCAACTGCTCGCCGATCTGCGTAGGAATCACGCGATTCGATCCCATCGCGGTGCGCGCTACCAGCATGCCCTTGTGTTGCGACGTCACCTGGCCAATGCGCGCGGCCTCGCGTCCCAGCGGATGCGCGCGCAGCAATGCCAGAACCGTATCGGCGGCCTCTTCGGCCACAAAGAAAACGGCCTTGCCCTCGTTCGCCACGTACACCGGATCGAGCCCCAGCAACTCGCACGCCGACTGCACTTCTGTCCGCACCGGCAGGCTCGCTTCATCAATCAACACGCCCACCTGCGACGACTGCGCAATCTCATTCAGAGTGGAAGCAAGCCCGCCGCGCGTAGGATCGCGCATCGCATGCACCTCGCCGCGGGCCACGTTCAACACATCGCTGATCATTCCGTTCAGCGCCGCGCAGTCTGAGCGGATCTGGCTCTCAAACTCCAATCCCTCGCGCACGCTCATGATCGCCATGCCGTGATCGCCGATGGTCCCCGACACCAGCACAGCGTCGCCCGCCTGCGCGCAATGCGGGCCCACCTGGATTCCGTCGCGCACCACGCCGATGCCCGCCGTGTTGATGTAGCAGCCATCGCCGTGTCCGCGCTCCACAACCTTTGTGTCGCCGGTAACAATCTTCACTCCCGCAGTCCGAGCGGCCTTCGCCATGGACTCAACAATCGCCGCCAACTGCGCAAGAGGAAAGCCCTCTTCAAGAATGAAGCTGGCACTCAGAAAGCGCGGCACCGCGCCAGACACGGCGAGATCATTCACCGTTCCGTTGACCGCGAGCTCGCCAATGTTTCCGCCAGGAAAAAACAGCGGCTGCACGACAAATGAGTCCGTGCTCATCGCAATCTTTCCTGCTTGTACATCGAGCAGCGCGGCGTCGCCAAGATTCTCAAGCGCCGGATTGCGAAATGCCGGTAGAAAAAGATGCTCCACCAATTCGTTGCCCAGCTTGCCGCCACCGCCGTGGCCCATGACGATGGTGGGATAGCCAAGCAGTGGAAGCGGGCACGACCAGTTTGAGAAGTCAGGCACGCCGGTCTTCAGGAGCTCATTCATGCGCGGCTCCCGTCAGAGCCGAACCCGCGCTCGCCAGCTCTTCCGCTGAAAGAAAGCGTCCGTAGTTGAAATAAGCCGCGCAAGCGCCCTCGCTTGAGACCATCGTGGCTCCCAGCGGATGACGCGGCGTGCATTCTTTTCCAAAGGCCGCGCACTCGGCCGGCTTGATTGCGCCGCGCAACACATCGCCCGCGCGGCACAGAGCCGATTCCTCTGTATGAATGCCGCTGATCTCGAATCTCTCTTCGGCGTCGAACTCGCGATACGCCGCGCTGAGCTTCCATCCACTCTTGGGAATGATGCCGATGCCTCGCCACGCGCGATCGCTTACTTCAAATACTTCGCTCAGCAGTTTTTGCGCCGCGCGATTTCCCTCGAACGTAACCACGCGACTGTAGGCGTTCTCCACCTCGTGACGGCCCGCCTCCAATTGGAGAACCACGCGCCGAATGCCATCGAGAAGATCGAGCGGTTCAAAGCCGGTGACCACCAGGGGAATGCCATACTTCTCCGCGATGGGCGGATACTCCCAGTAGCCCATCACGCTGCACACGTGCCCAGCGAGCAGAAATCCTTGCACCTGGTTTCCAGGCGATTGCAAAATGGCTTCAATCGCCGGCGGCACCAGCACATGCGAAACCAACACCGAAAAATTCTTGAGGCCGCGCCGTTTCGCCAGGTGAACGCTCATCGCGTTGGCCGGAGCCGTGGTCTCAAATCCAACCCCGAAAAAGACAACTTGGCGATCCGGATTGTTCGCCGCCAGTTCCACCGCATCCAGTGGAGAATAGACTACCCGCACATCGCCGCCCGCGCCCTTGACCTGAAACAGATCCTGGTCTGTTCCGGGCACACGCAGCATGTCGCCAAACGAGCAGAAGATCACGCCCGACTGCGCGGCGATGGCCAGCGCTTTATCAATCAACTCCAGCGGAGTTACGCACACCGGGCAGCCGGGACCGTGAATCATCTCGATGCCTGTGGGGAGCATCTGGTCGATGCCATTCCTGATGATGGAGTGCGTCTGGCCGCCGCAGACTTCCATGATCTTCCACGGCCGCGTGGCCACGGAGTGAATCTCGCGCGCCATCGCTCGAGCGATTTCGCCGTTGCGGAACTCGGTGAGGTATTTCATTTCTCGCCGCAGCTCCCGTCAGGGCAGCGCGACTGCGGAGCTTTAGCCGCGCGCGCAAAGGCTTCTTCCTCGCTGGCAAGCTCCTCGTCCAGCAGGCCGAGTGTTCTAAAGTCCTCGAGGGTTTGTTTGGCGGTTTCTTCGTCGATCTTCGAAATCGCAAAACCGACGTGAACAATCGTGTAATCGCCCACTTCGACTTCGGGCACGTAGTCAAGACAGACGTTCTTGACCACACCGCCGAAGTTGACGCGGCCGACCCGGATCAACCCGTTAAAAGAAATTTCTTCGACTTTTCCAGGAATAGCAAGGCACATGGCAACTACCTTATACTCCGGCAGCAACACCATGTTTTGTGATTTAAATCACATCAAACGACAAATTGATGGTGGAGTCGCAGAATCCGCCCCTTAGGGCGGATTTGGAAATAGTGTAGGCGGTCGGCTTTCCCTCGGGGGCTAAAGGCCATCGATATCAATGGCATCGTACGGCACGGCTAAAGCCGTGCTCTTTCAAAACCGATGGACAGTAAATATAAAAATGCTTTAGTCGGAAACCATGATCTCGCCGGGAACGATCGGCCGGGTCCGGGGGAGCCGTCCACGCCAGGCAATCAGCCCCATGATCAACAGGGAGCTGGCGAAAACCAGGAATTTGATCTGGCTTCCAACCTGGGTTGGACCGACCGCGGAAGGCAGCAACTTCCATACAATCAGCAACACCGTTTGGGAGATTGTGACCGCCCATACCGAGCCGTAAAAATAGCGCCTCTCATTGCCTTCGCCCTTGGTGGAGGGTCCTACGCGAGGCAGCTTGCCCATGAGGCCCAGGAATAGGATGAACGCGCAAAGGGGCGAGTAGGCGTAGGTGTAGATCTCTTTCATGCGCCATTCGCCGGTGAGCGAGGCGATGGCTAGGCCGATCAAATTGAGTGAGGCAAAGCTGATGACGGCGTTCCACGCAAAGGTGTAGCAGATCTTGCGATAGAGGGGATTGGGCTTGTCCTCGTCAAAGCGCAGGATGTAGGGACGAGGTTCGACGCCCGGCAGCTGACCCTTGAGGCCGGCGATGGCAGTGCCGACCAGCACGATGCCCAGCCAGGTGGCGTTGCGCCACGAAAATCCATGGGCAAACATGCTGAAAACGAGGGGTCCGGGGGCCAGGAAAAAGACCCAAATCCAGATTGGCAGGTGCAAAACACGGTAGAGACGGGTATTCCGCTCGCGGATTTTCCGCTCCTGCGCGTATTCAATCTTTCCGTTGTAACGCATGGGGGTGAGTTTCTCAGAGCCGAGGTACCTCAGTCAACTCAACAAGGCGGCTCAGGGGGCTCAGATGCACACGCATCTATAATGGGCAGGGGGCCGAGGGGAATTCTCACTGGAGTCTTCAGGTTCCAAAGATCGTTCTTTTTGAGGGGTTTATGGCCGCACTGATTGAAGCCATCACTGTAAAGCGCAAGATGTATTTTGAGTTCGAGAACACTCCTTATTACTGTATGGAGGCAGAAGTCTCAACGCCCACGGCGCGGGGCGGGCAAACGCTGGTTCGCTTGAAGATGCGCAACCTGCTGACGCGGGCGGTGTTTGACAAGACCTTCAAGGCCGGCGACCGATTCAAGGAGCCGGATCTGGAGACAGTCGAGGCCTCGTATCTTTACAGCGATGGAGACGGATCGTACTTTCTGGACCAGGAAAGTTTTGAGACGCACGCACTATCAACCCAGATGATGGGCGATGCGCTGGATTTCCTGGTGGAAGGCGCACTGATTCAACTGCATAAATTCAACGGGAACCCCATTGGCCTGCTTTTGCCGGAAAAAGTGGAGCTGACAGTTGCCTACACCGAGCCCGGCGCACGCGGAGACACCAGCGGGAATGTGACCAAGCTGGCTCGGCTTGAAACAGGGCTTGAGATCAAAGCTCCTCTTTATATTGAAGAGGGCGAAAAGGTAAAGGTGTACACGGAAACGCGCGAGTTCGCGGGGCGGGCGTGAGCTGCAACGCGAGGCGAGTCATGTTGGGCTGCGATCCCGGGTCTCAGAAGCGGGAATTGGGGCGCCCGGCTCGCGCCCGGCTTTAGAAACAACTGCGGATCTTTCGACTCCCTTCGTCCGCCGCGGCGGACTACGGTCGCTCAAGATGACAGCGCTTGTTGGGGTGGCGGGCGGAGTCGAAAGATCTGCAGTTGCTTTTAGGCGTCCATGCGATCTGTCGCCCGTCTTAGGTCGGCGGGCTCAAGGTCGAACCAATCCCGGCTCAGGTCTACCCATGCGGGATTCGTCTGTTCGATTAAGGTGAGCTTCTTGGTGCGGCTCCAGTGTTTGAGTTGTTTCTCCCTGGCGATGGCCTGCACGATTTCCTGATATCGCTCAAACCAGACGAGGCGGTCGCAATTGTACTGCTGGGTGAATCCCTCGTGCTCTCGCCATTTGTGCTGGAAGACGCGCTTGCGCAGATCGCCTGTGACGCCGATGTAAAGGGTTCGACTGCGACTGGCGACGATGTAGGTGAAGTACAAATGCTCTTTCACGGACTGCATCGTACTGGAATGCAATGTTCTCAGGCTGTGATGTGAAGAACAGCTGACGCGACAGAGCGCTCTCAGGCTGCGAGGGTCGAGTGTACGGTTGGTTGTTCAGCTGAGGAAATGGTCTGCGGCTCTCGCCTGGCTTTAGAAGCAGCTGCGGATCTTTCGACTCCGGTCGCCGCGGCGACCTGCGCTCAAGATGACATTCCTTGGGAAAAGGCCTTCTTCAGGGAGCAGACTTTCTCGCTCGCATGATTTTCTCGTTCACCTTACTCGACAGTGACGGACTTGGCGAGGTTTCTGGGCTGGTCTACGTCGCAGCCGCGGCGAACGGCGATGTAGTAGGCCAGCAACTGCAGAGGGACGATCTCAATCAGCGGCGAGAGCAACTCGATGGCCGGCGGAATGAAGATCACGTGCTCAACGAGAGTGCCGATGGTTGCGTCGCCCTCAGTGGCTACGGCGATGACTCGGCCCGAGCGCGCGGTGACTTCCTGAATATTCGAAAGCGTTTTTTCGTAACGAAGCTTTGAAGCGGGATCCGATTCATCGCGCGTGGCGAGAACCACAACTGGAAGGGTTTCGTCGATTAAAGCGTTCGGGCCGTGCTTCATTTCTCCGGCCGGATAGCCCTCGGCGTGGATGTAGGAAATTTCCTTCAGCTTCAATGCGCCTTCGAGCGCGATGGGGAAATGAATGCCGCGGCCGAGATAGAGGAAGTCGCGCGCAGTGGAGAAGCTGGCGGCAAGCTGCTCGCATTGCGCTGAGCACCCGCGCAGAACCTCTTCGATCTTGGCGGGAATGCGGCTCAGTTCCTCAATCAGCGCGATGGATTGCTCCTTGTCGAGCCTGCCGCGCAATTGACCGAGCTTGAGCGCGAGCAAGAACAAGGCCGTGAGTTGCGCGGTGAAGGCCTTGGTGGAGGCGACGCCGATTTCGGGGCCGGCATGAGTATAGATAGCGCCGTGCGCTTCGCGGGCCACCATGGCGTCTACCACATTGCAGATGGCCACGGTTTTTGAGCCGAGAGTGATCATTTCGCGCTGTGCGGCAAGCGTGTCGGCGGTTTCGCCGGACTGGGTGATGAGCAGGCCGAGCGCGTTGCGATCGGGGATGGGATTGCGATAGCGATATTCGCTGGCGTAGTCCACATCGACGGGCAGGCGCGCGAGGCGCTCGATCATGTATTTGCCGGTGAGCGCGGAGTGCCAACTGGTGCCGCAGGCAGCGATGTTGATGCTGGACGCGAGCGCTAGTTCATCGTCGGCGATCTTCATTTCGCCGAGGTAAACCTTGCCGGAATCAAGGGAGACGCGACCGAGAGTTGTGTCTGTGATGGCGCGGGGCTGCTCCCAGATTTCTTTGAGCATGAAATGCTTGTAGCCGCCTTTTTCTGCCTGGATGGGATCCCAGGAGATGCGGGTAATGGCGCGGTCAACGGGCTTGCCGTCGAAGTCAGTGAGTTGGACACCAGCGAGCGTGAGGATGGCCATGTCGCCGTCGGCGAGGAAATAAATATTGCGGGTGTGATGAAGAATTCCGGGAACGTCAGAGGCTACGAAGGACTCACCTTCGCCTACGCCGATGACGACTGGGGGGCCGAAGCGCGCTGCGACAATCTTGTCTGGCTCGGCGGCGGAGAGAACGCCAAGAGCAAATGCGCCGGTGAGATGTTTGACGGCGCGGCGGACGGCCACTTCAAGCGGGATGGATTCGCCGGCTGCCGTCGCGTCGTTCTGCACCTGTTCGATGAGGTGGGCAATGATCTCGGTGTCAGTCTCGGTGACGAACTTGTGACCCTTCGCGGTGAGTTCGCGCTTGAGCTCCAGGTAGTTCTCAACAATGCCGTTATGCACAACGACGATGCGGCCTGTGCAGTCGCGGTGGGGATGGGCGTTCTCTTCAGTTGGGCGGCCATGGGTGGCCCAGCGGGTGTGGCCGATGCCGAAGGTGCCGCTGAGTGGGTTTTCACGCAGGACCTCCTCTAGGTTGCCGAGTTTGCCGGGGGCGCGGCGCACGTCGAGCGTGGGGCTCGAAGGACTGCCAACAGCGATACCAGCCGAATCGTAACCGCGGTATTCGAGGCGCCTTAGCCCCTCGATGATGACAGGAACGACCTTCTTGTTACCGACGTAGCCAACGATGCCGCACATGGAGCAATTCTAAGCGACCTATGCCTTGACGGCTGTGACACAAAGGTGGAGGAGCAGAGGACGATGTGGGAATGGGGAGGGAACGGAGACGAGCTTTCAGCTATCGGATCTCAGCTTTCAGTTTTGCTTCTGCGGGGACCAAATTCTTTTTAAGGGGGTTTGGGAGGGGTGAGGCGGATCACTTATCGGGCGATAAGTGGAACCAATTGTGGTACTTCGACAACGTTAAACGTTCGTTCGAATGGTTGCGAAACAGTGCGAAATGGTCGTCTAGATGGTTACGAATCAGCGTGAAATGGAACCATTCAGGGTTACAAAACCTGCTGAATGTTCGCAAATATACAACCCAAACAGGGTGAAATGGTCGCTTAAATGGTTACGAAACACGTCGAAATGGTCGTCTAAATGGTTACGATTTTCGAGATACTTACCCCAGAAAAGTTGCGAATTAAGCGTTTCAAAACCCAGGAAAGTTCCATTTAAGAGCCAGTGGAACCATAGAATTACCCAAAAACACGCTAAAAGCGTGTTTTTTGCGCGTTAAAAGGCGCTTTTAGCGCACTTTTAGCGTCATTTTGACATGTTTTTGGCGTGTTTTGGGCGCTTTGAAGCATCGGAAATGGAGCGGATTTCGCCCTTTATTCCCCGGTCCCCAAATGCGAGATACCTCACCCCACGGACGAGGACCTATCCGTGGGGACCCCGGGGGACCGGGGGCACCCGGCGGGGACAGGGAACAGGGAACAGAAAGGCAGGGATTAGGCATTAGGGATTAGGGATTAGAAAGGCTTTCAGGTTGGGTGCTTGTTGTCCCACCGAAGATGGTGCAGATTTCTCGTGGGCTGTATTCAATCCCCGGTCCCCAAGTGCGAGATACCTCACCCCACGGACGAGGACCTATCCGTGGGGACCCCGGGGGACCGGGGGCACCCGGCGGGGACAGGGAACAGGGAACAGAAAGGCAGGGATTAGGCATTAGGGATTAGGGATTAGAAAGGCTTTCAGGTTGGGTGCTTGTTGTCCCACCGAAGATGGTGCAGATTTCTCGTGGGCTGTATTCAATCCCCGGTCCCCAAGTGCGAGATACCTCACCCCACGGACGAGGACCTATCCGTGGGGACCCCGGGGGACCGGGGGCACCCGGCGGGGACAGGGAACAGGGAACAGAAAGGCAGGGATTAGGCATTAGGGATTAGGGATTAGAAGAACAGGGAACGATAAGGCAGGGATTAGGGATTAGGGATTAGGGAACAGGGATTAGGGATTAGGGATTAGAAAGGCTTTCAGGTTGGGTGCTTGTTGTCCCACCGAAGATGGTGCGGATTTCGCCCTTCAATCCCCAGTCCCCAAGTGCGAGATACCTCACCCCACGGACGAGGACCTATCCGTGGGGACCCCGGGGGACCGGGGGCACCCGGCGGTGGGATCAGGGGCGTACGAGGGGTTCCTTCGCTTTGATTTACTCATGCTTGCCCTGCGGCTAGAGCTGGCGCAGGGACTCGGCTGCGCGCAGGGCCAGGCCGTGGGCTACGGAGGTAAACTCGTTTCCGCCACGAATGCGGTCGTTGCCGAAACGGGACGCAAAGATGCTGCGAACGGCGGGTACAAATGAACTGCCGCCGGTGAGAAAAACGCGGTCCACTTCGCGTGGATCGATAGCGGAGGTTTTGAGCAGCCCGTCAATCGAATTCTCGATGGCTTGCAGATCGTCTTTGATCCAGGACTCAAATTCATGGCGCGTGACCGGAATGCGCAGGTCGATATTGGCGAGGCCCGGGCTGCCGTCGTGAAAACGAAACTCGGCAGTGTGGCTGCGCGAGAGCTCGAACTTGACCTGCTGCACAGCTTGGTGAAGCTGGTAGCCGAGGTCTTCTTCAATGAGGGCGATCAAGGCCTGAATCTTCTCCGGCTCCAACGCTCGAATACGCGCGCTCTTGAGAATCTCGCGTACGTTGTTGGTGCGCAGGAAGGAGAGATGGTGCCAGCGCTCAAGGTTGGCGTAGATCCACGCCGGAACAGCCGGCAGCACTTTATTGAGCGAACGCGCGTCAGAGTTTGAACCGAGCGCAGGGGAGACGAGCTTGCGCACGATGCGGGCGTCGAAGGCGTCGCCTGCGAGGCCGACGCCGCTGTTGCCAAGCAAATCCTGGGGAGTGCGTCCGCGCCGGCGAACGCCTGGGCCGACGCGAAGAAGCGAGAAGTCGCTGGTGCCGCCGCCAAAGTCGCCGATGAGGATCAACTCGTCGTGGTCGAGTGTAGATTCATAGGCGCAAGCGGCCGCAACCGGCTCCATTTCGAAATCCACACGCTCGAAGCCCGCAGTTGCAAAGGCCTCGCGCAGCCGGGAGACAGCAAAGGCGTCGTCCTGCGGCGACTCTGAGCCGACGAAGCGAACCGGGCGGCCCACCATGGCATAGCGAATTGGCCTCTCGAACTGCTTTGCCGCGTGTTTGCGGATATCTGCGATCATGCGTGCAATCAGGTCTTCGAGCTTGTAACGGCGGCCAAAGACTTCAGTCCCGGTAAGGGAGCGGCTGGAAAGGTGAGACTTGAGCGACTGGATGAGGCGGCCCTTTTCCTCGGCCTGGAGATAGCGCTCAATGGCCGCGGGGCCGGTGAGGCCATGGGTTCTGCGAAAACCGTTTTCCGATCGGGACTGCTCAAGATAAAGGACTGAGCGAAAAGACTCGACCTGAGTCCCAAGCGACGGGAACGAAGCGAGCTCGACCTCGGACCGCTCATTGAAAAGTGCGACAGAACTGTTGGTGGTGCCGAAATCGAACCCAACGGCATCCGGCTGATGTTTCGTTGATTGCATCTGGTCTATTCTCTCGCAGATGGGGCGAGGCCTTCCGAGTGGATGGGGGGCAGCCGTACGTCTGGCAGTTGCTGGTTGGGCGAGATCCGTTTAAAGGCGATGGGGAGAAAGGAGTTGGCGCGGCTTGCGCCGCGTACACGAGGTTTCAGGTTCTCGTGGACGGGGTTGCGGCGCGGTTAAAACCGCGCCCTTTCAAGGCAGCGCGTTGCTCTGAAACAAAATCGCTTCCACAGCCGCAACGTCCTGTACACTGCGCTTGGTCAGGCATTCCCCGGAGTACGGCTGACCAGGGCCCTGCTAACCCTACCTGAGAAGCGGCTTGCTTTGAGCAGAGTCCTACGTAAATGACAACAAGAGATCGGAACGATGGCGCTATGTTCGCGGATCTTTCCGTTAACGATCAAAAAAACCAAAAAACAACCTGGAGGAACGAAATGAAATTCATGCAGACGTGGACGTTGTTGCCTGGATCAGTGAAAACCGCTGCCGAACAGTTTCTTGCCGAGGGCGGAGGAGAACCGGAGGGAGTGAAGCTGCTGGGGCGCTGGCACAATGTGGATTGCTCGGGCGGTTTCTCGCTTTACGAATCCAACAACGCCGCCGCACTACATCTGGGCGCTGCGAAATGGGCCGACCTGCTTGAGCTGAGCCTTGTGGCCGTGATTGAAGACGCTGAGGCCGGGCCCAACCTGGTGACTGTGTTCAAGAAGTAGGTCGATGGGCTGATAGCGCCGGCTTCTGCTGAGTAGATGCGGAATCCGACACCCGGCGCTCTGACGCATCCCCGGTCCCCAAACGCAAGGGACCGGGGGCACCCGCCGCGAGATCAACAGGAATTTATTCCTCTATGCGGTATGTGAATTCTTCGATGACGGGGTTGGTGAGGACTTCTTTTGCGATGCGCTCGACCTGGGCGCGGGCAGCGTCTGCGGCGAGGCCGTCCTCTAGAGACAATTGGAAATACTTTCCCTGGCGGACGGAGCTGACGCTGGCGAAGCCGATCTTGCGCAGGGCGTTCTGGATGGTCTGGCCCTGCGGATCCAGGACCGAAGTCTTGGGCGTGACGTAGACATGTGCCTTCATTAGCTGTGATTATAGTAGTTCCGGGATGTTGGCCGGAAACGGTTGAAAACCGGGGACAGCTCCCCCATGCACCGCTCACTACCCCTCAAAGTGGGATTTATCGGGCTGCCCGACAGCCATTAGCTTTCAAACTAGCTCGACTGGCGGCGGCGGACCCACGCTCCCCAACCCGAAGGAGACGTACATCGAAATGGTGAACTACCTGGAACTGCCGATAGGCGACCGCTGCCCCGAGGTGTTTCGGTGCGTGATCGAAATCCCGCTGGATGGGACGCAGAAATTTGAATACGACAAGCAGTTGCACGTCTTCAAGCTGGACCGCAATTTGCATTCGCCGGTGCACTATCCGGGCGACTACGGATTTATTCCGTCGACGCTGAGCGACGACGGCGATCCGCTGGACGTGCTGGTGCTGGTGCCGAGCCCGAGCTTTCCGGGATGCGTGCAGGAAGTGCGGCCGATCGGGTTGCTGGAGATGATGGACCAGGGCGTGCTGGACGAGAAGGTTCTGGCGGTGGGGAAAAACAATCCGCGTTTCACGAATGTGTGGAACTACACGGATATTTATCCGCACATGCTGAAGGAGATTACTCACTTCTTCTCGATCTACAAGGATCTTGAGGGCAAGCGAGTGGAGATGAAGGGCTGGCGCGACGCAGCGTATGCCCGCGACCGCGTGCTGGTGGCCGCCAAGCAGTTTGAAGACGGCAAGATGAAGCATCACGCGCAGGTTGCGAAAAAGAAGTAGGGGCGGTTGGATAGATGACGTCGAACCGGTGCTGGACATCCCTCAGGGGCTAGAGCCCTCGCTTTATTTAGGTCATCAGGTGGCGCAGCTAAAGCCGCGCCCTTTCAAAACACGATTCAGGCAACCTAGTACCAGCGGCGGGGAACGAAAAGCCAGGGGCCAAACGTCCCTCAGGGGCTAAAGCCCAATTTCATTTAGGTCATCGATTGGCGCGGCTGAAGCTGCTCCCCTTTCAAAACACGATTCAGATGGCTGGTGGTTGCCGGCGCGAGGGCAGGATGGCTGTTGCCCAATAAAGGATGGGGCCGAGCAGGGCGACGGCGATGGCGACGAGTAGAGCCGAGGTTGTGCCGATGATCTTGTCGGCGCGCGAGACATAGAGCGCATAGGCGATCAACAGGGCGGGAGCGACGCCGAGCAGACAGGCGACGGTCCTGTTTCCTGCTTTGAAGGGCCTGTCAAGATGGGGCTCGCGGAAGCGGAGAACGGCGAGGGCGGCAAACTCCAGCAGCAGGCTTGAGCCGTAGAGAATCAGGTCAATGGAGATGAGGCGCTCGAAGGGCAGATTGAGCGCGAGAGCCCAGGCCACTGCACACAGAAGCACGCTTACCCAGGGAACGCCGCGCTGATTGCGGCGGGCGAGGACGCGCGGCAACATGCCGTCAAGCGCCATGGCCATGGGAAGGCGCGTATAGCTCATCTGCAATGCGTTGAACATGCCGACGCCGGTGATGCAGCCGCCAACGACGATCGCGGTGGCGAGGAATTCTCCCAAAACGCCGGGGCCACCGAGAGAGCGAGCGGCTTGGCCCAGTCGCCCGTGGCGAAGCTATCAGTGGAGAGACCGGCGAGAGCCATGGCAGCAACGGGACAATATAAGTGACGGCGGTGAGGACGGCGGCCACGATCATGGCGCGGGGATAATTGCGCTGGGGATTTTCGACTTCCTGCGCGACGGTGGAGGCGTTGTCCCAGCCCATGTAGTTCCACATGGCGACGAGAATGGCGGTGGAGAAGGCCGAGCCGGGGCCGAAGCCGGTGGTGCGACCGCAGTGCGCCATGGAGGCGGGATGAAGGTGAGTCCATGCCAGAAGCCGAGGGCGACGAAGATGCCGAAGGGCGCGAGCAGGAAAAAGAAAAGCGCGACTGCGCCGTGGCCGACGGAGGGGCGCCGCGGAGATTCCAGAGGGTGCAGATGAGCAACGAGGGCGAGAGAGCATCCAGGCGCTGCGGCCGGCGGTAGGCGGGAGAAAATTTGCCGAGATAGAGAACAAAGATCGAGGGGTAGAGGGCCATGTCAAAGATGCTGGCGGACAGGGAGAGCCAGCTTTCCTGGTATCCCCAGAAGGGACCGAGCGCGCGACGGACCCAGATGTAGAAGCCGCCTTCGGCAGGGATGGCGCTGGCCAGTTCGCCGATCATGAGGGCGGTGGGCAGGCTCCAGACGAAGGGCAGAATGAGAAGAATGGCGATGGCCCAGCCGAAGCCGGCTCCGCCGAAAATATCCTCAATGCCGTAGGGGCCGCCGGAGACCATGAAGTAGGTGGCGGCGATGAGGGGCAGAAGCCGCATCTTTTTGCCGGGCGAACTTGCGGCGGTACGCATCTGAAATCTAACAACAGCGGTTTTGCGGGCAAAGCGGGAAATTTCTGATGGCCGAAGGCGGGCGTCGCAGCGGGCGCGGGCTTCAACGAATTGGTTAAGGGAAATGGTAAAGGGAATTGATAAGGTCGGGGTTCGATTTCACGGGCCAGACCGCCGGGGACGTGCGCGCCTATGATGCCAACTGGACCCGGAGAGATGGCCGAGTGGCTGAAGGCGGCGGTTTGTTGGACCGCTATAAAATCAGAAGACTATAGGGGGTTCGAATCCCCACCTCTCT
>CAVXVM010000101.1:0-6607 GCA_963765025.1 uncultured Acidobacteriaceae bacterium
CACATCGTCGCGATGCGCGGCTATGGCAAGAACATCGGCTACGCTGTCAGCAGCCATGGCAGTTTAATAAACAGTGTTGTTGGTGTCGGTAATGGCGTCCATGTATGCAACATCGAACGCTGTGCCGGTCACCGTCACGTACTGGTTATCGATGGCCGTGCCGTCCTTGGTTGAAGTGATGTACACCTGGCCGCCCTGCGCCGTGTAAATCTTGTGCAGACCGGTGACGGCCGCGATACCCGTGGCGTCGCCGATGTACGGCTCCAGCAGAACCACCTTGTTGGCGGAAGTGTTGTACATCGTCAGGCAGCCATACGGCTGGTTGTTGTAGAAACGCTCGCCCTCGTTGCACTTGGTCATGGCGATCCAAAGCGTATTGTCGTCCGCCTCGATCATGCGGCTCACTGCGCCGGGCATTCCGTCGCTGATCGACACCGGGTTCGGCGAAGTGCCGCTGGACGGAACCAGCGTATTGGTGGCCAGATTCAGCACCGTCAGATAACCGCCAAAGTAGCCGTCGGGCATCAGCTTCTGCCCAACTACGTACATGGTGGACGAGTCAATCAGCGCATTGCTCGCTCCGCCGGCAATCGGTATGTTGGTGATCGGCAAGGTATGCGTATTGGTGCAGGGCGACGCATTGCACGGAAGCAGTCCTGACTGCTGGCCGATGAGGTCGATCATCGGCGACACCGGCAGCAGAGAAATCGAGGCCGTTGTCCCGCCGCACTCTGGTCCGCAGTTCAGCACGTACGCGGTGCTGCCGTCGGCAGAGAACACTGCCTTTCTCGGCCTGTCGAACACCAGCGGAGCGCCGTAGTAGTTGCCGGTTGCGTCAAGCTGGTCAGGGCTCTGCGCCTGAAACAGGCACCAGCCGGGAGCATTCTGCGGCTCGCAGTCCACTGCCGCCTTCGGCCAGGTTGAAGGTCCGCCTGAGAACGCGAGCGACTGGGCAGTTGTCAGCTGCCGCGGATAGTAGGCGTAATTCGAATTCTCAACAAACGCCAGCGCCATTGAGCCGCCCGGATTCACGCTCACCCGGTAAACGCCCGGCAGGCTGAGCGGATAAGAGGCGCCGTTCCCCTGGTTCACGATGGTAAGCACGTGTGAAGCCTGGCTGGCCGCGAAAACAAACGTCCCATTGCGCGTCATGAAGATGCTTGAAGAAAGTCCATTCAAGCCCCCGACCGTGCCCGTGGTCTTCTCAGTCTGGTAGTTGACTGTGGTCAAGCTGCCGTCGCCCGAGCCGTAAACAGCGGCCACGTTCTCTTCCGGCATGCTCTGGATCGAGATGGGCAGCGCTGCACCGTACCCTGAAACCGAGAACTCCGTCGGCTGGCCCGTGCGCCCGCTGCGAATGTCATAGTATGCGTCAACAATCTGCAGTTCGCCCTTGGTGAAAGCGCTGGGGTTCTGGATTGCGATCATGACACGATTGCTCAGGCCGCTCGGGGGAAGGACGCGTCCGCCAAAATACGAGGTTGTGCCGCAACCCGCCAGACCCGCTGCAATCAACAGGGCAGCGCTGGCGCTGATCCAAAGACTTCTCTTGTTCAAAATCCCTTACCTCGATCGCACGCGCGGACCTTGCCGCGGATGATGGCATTCCAACGGGCGCCGGGCCCGACTAAGTTTTGAGCAGGGTTTTGGGTACCTTCTTGAGACCGCAAAAACCGGTGTTTCATCCACTGTTTCTGCCCAGTATATGACTCCCGAAGTATAACAAAGCAGGCCACTCCTATGGCGTACCCGGCTGGCGTGGCTTAGCATGGCTAAAGAATGACCACGTTTGCCGAGATCTTTCCCAATCGACCCCTTTTGGCCGACGGCGCCATGGGCACGGTCCTCTATGCCCGCGGTATCTTCATCAACCGCTGCTATGAGGAGTTGAATCTCTCGGATCCTGGTCTGATCCTCTCCGTACACGAGGAGTACCTGCAGGCCGGGGCCGAAATTCTTGAGACCAACACCTTTGGGGCAAACCCCATTCGGCTGGCTCGCTACGGCCTGGCCGACAAAGCCACCGAGATCAATGCCGCCGGCGTCCGGCTGGCCCGCCAGGCGGTCGAAAACCTCTCGAATCGGCAGGGCGGCGAGGCCTGGGTGGCCGGATCCGTCGGCCCGCTCGGCGTCCGCCTTGAGCCTCTTGGCAAAACCGGCCTCGACGAAGCCCGCGCAGCCTTTGCTCAACAGATCCGCGTCCTCGTTGAAGGCGGGGTCGACCTCCTCATCATTGAAACCATGCCCGCGCTCAATGAAGCCCGCCAGGCCCTCGCCGCCGCACACGAAGTCGCGCCCGAGCTGCCCGTCCTCGTCATGGTTACCGTCGACGACGAAGACACCTGCCTCGACGGAGCCTCGCCCGAGCAGGCCGCGGCCCTGCTCACCGAGTGGGGAGCCAGCGCCGTAGGCGTCAACTGCTCCACCGGACCCACTACTGTGCTCACCGCCATTGAAGCCATGCGTCCGGCCACCATGCTGCCCCTCGCCGCCATGCCCAATGCCGGAATGCCCCGCGAAGTCGAAGGCCGCAACATCTATCTCTGCTCGCCGGAGTATATGGCCAGCTTTGCCCGCAAGGCCATCGCCGCCGGCGCGCAAATTGTCGGCGGCTGCTGCGGCACCACGCCCAACCACATTCGCGCCATGCGCTCCGCCATCCGCGCCATGGACGAGCAGGCGCAGTTCATCGGTTCCGGCGCAGTGCCCGTGCCCAACCCTGAGATGCCCCCGGCGCCGCTGGCCGAGCGCTCGCGAATCGGCTCCCTGCTCGCCGAAGGCAAATTCGTTACCCTCGCTGAAGTCGTCCCGCCCAAGGGCATTGACTGCTCCCGCGAGATTGAAGGCGCCAAGCTCCTTGCGCAGCTCGGCGTGCATGCCGTCAACGTATACGACTCGCCCCATGCCTCGGCCCGCATGAGCGCGCAGAGCCTCTGCATACAGATTCAGCAGCACACCGGCATTGAGACCATCCTGCATTACACCTGCCGCGACCGGAACATTCTTTCCATCCAGTCGGATTTGTTGGGAGCGTCGTCCATCGGGTTGCACAACATCCTCTGCATGACCGGCGATCCGCACAAGCTGGGCAACTATCCTGACGCGACTACTGTCTTTGACGTCGATTCCATCGGACTCGTCAACATGGTGCAGCGGCTCAACCACGGCCTCGACATCGGCGCAAACTCCATCGGCGCCAGCACCAACTTCACGGTCGGTGTCGCCGCCAATCCAGGAGCGCCCGACATTGACAGCGAGCTCAAGCGCTTCGCCTACAAAGTGGAAGCGGGAGCCGAGTACGCCATCACCCAGCCGGTCTTCGATCTGCGCCTGCTTGAGAATTTCCTCGCCCGCATCAAGGACCACCGTATCCCGGTCATCGCCGGCATCTGGCCGCTCACCAGCCTGCGCAATGCCGAGTTCATGAAGAACGATCTCCGCGTCTCCATGCCCGAAGAGATCATGCTGCGCATGGCCCAGGCCGATACGCCCGAAGCTGCGCGCGAAGAAGGCATCAAAATCGCCAGGGAGATGCTTGAAGCGGTCCGGCCCTATGTGCAGGGCGTGCAGGTCAGCGCTCCGTTCGGCCTCTACAGCGTAGCCGCTGAGGTCGTCGCCTCTGTGCTGCCCAAGGGCACCAACCCCATGTAAGAGCAGCCCCGCATAACGCGGGTGCCCCGGTCCCTCGCATTTGGGGACCGGGGAAGGAATACAGCCCCAGATCCCTTTGTCCGCAGCCTGTTCAGCCCCGGAAAACGCTTCTCCGTCGATTACACTCAATCAGTCCGGTCTTTCTGCAATCGCCGGAGTCCATGGAGCCGCCGTTATGCCCTCATTTGAAGAGTCGCTCAAGAAGCTTGAAACCATCGTCGATCAACTGGAAAAGGGCGATCTCGCTCTTGAAGAGTCGCTCAAGCTCTTTGAAGAGGGCGTAGGCCTGTCAGCCGCCTGCAAGCAGGAGCTCGACGCCGCCGAGGGCAAGGTCCAGATGCTCGTCAAGCAGCGCGACGGCTCCCTCAAGCAAGAACCCTTCCTCACGGAAAAGCCCTTCTAGCGCCCCGAGCCTACAGTTCACTAAAGAAAAATTCGTTGGTTTTGTATCAGTCGTCCACCGGCGTCGCCGACCCGCTGGGAATGAAACAGGCTATACGGTCTTGTATTTGCGGAGGGAGCAGGGGCCTTCGAGGCCCCTGAAAGAAGAAGGCGATAACACACGGGCCTTTAGGCCCGGGCCTTTTCTCTGCTCCCTTGTTTTGTAGACCTTGCACTTCAGTTTCTTTTTAGGGCACACCTTTCCGCTGCGGCGGATGCCGAAAACGGCGCAGATGGGCCTAAGCCCCTGCGGACTGCTTTTCGAAACACTTCGATTTGTCGAATTGTTCAACGAAACTGGTGCACAGCCGAGGACTCCTGCAGAAGCGATGCAACTGCTTCGGAACAGGTTTCCAACAACTAGCTGATGTCGCTGCCTAGCCTGGAACTGATGTTGCTGAATGCGGTATTAATCCCCGAGGCTACGTTCTTCATTCCAGAGGTCGCACCAAATGCGATCAAAGCGACAACAAGAGCATACTCAACAAGGTCTTGCCCTTCCTCGCGAGTCGCCAAGGCACGCATCTTTTTGAAGACCCTTAAAAGCGCATCATTCATCATCAATCTCCTGGCGAATGCTGTTTTCCCCAGAGCACAGCAGACCCTCATCGAGCAGACTGCGGTTTACCGACAGGATTCCTGAATCCCACTTTGGCGGGACGGATCGCCGGCAACTCCCCCGGAACTCCATCTTTACCCTTCCCGGAATCCCGTTTGCTCGGGTATCGCGAATCAGTTCGCACTACTCCAAAATGGGCCCTGAGCTGATTGATCTTGAAGGCCCTGGGGGTGTACGGCTATTGAATTATTCTGAGTAATTAACCGATGAGTGCAAATGTGCGATACACTTTTACTGTACGGAGATACTCCGTACAGGGCCCGGAGGAAACATGGCCATAGTTACTTTGCAGAGAGCGAAAAAGCCAGCGAGGGAAACCCGCGAGCGGATTGATGTGCGTCTGCGGCGCGAACAGAAGGCGTTTATCGAGAAAGCTGCTCATATTAAAGGGCTTACAATCACAGATTTCATCATTCAAAATGCCGTTGAGAACGCACAAAGCACGATCCGCGATTACGAAGTATGGACTTTAGAACGGCCGGACGCAGAGCTCTTCGCGGAAGCATTGGCAGCCCCTCCGTCGCTCGGTCCTCGACTCGCCGACGCAGCTCGGCGATATAAGGAGGAGTTCTTACAACGGTGAGCGTGACTGAAAACACTAGTTATTATTCTGAGCCGCTCGGCGATCAACATGATCGAGCGGCTTTTTCGTGCGGTGTGGAAGCTCTCGACAGCTATTTCCAGGGAGATCCGATCCGACAGGATGTGAGTAGGAAAACTGCAAATGCCTTCGTTTTGACGAGCGACGGAAAATCCATTGCAGGCTTTTACACCCTTTCGGCAATCTCCATCCTTAGCGCTGATCTCCCGGTACGGCTGCAGAAGAGACTGCCGCAGCGCCCAATCGGTGCAACACTGATTGGACGAATGGGAGTCGACAAATCGATGCAAGGCAGGCAAATCGGGAGACGTCTCCTGTCTGATGCGCTCTACAAGGCATGGAAGGCCTCAAAATATGTGTCCTCCTGGGCCGTTGTTGTGGATGCCAAAGAAGGAGCACGAGAGTTTTATCTCAAATACGAATTCACTCCATTCATTACTCAGCCCAACAGACTCTTTCTCCTTATGAGGAAAATAGATTTGATGTTCGAGTAGGATGTTCCCGTCTGCACTCATGAACGGGAATATCAAACCTATCGTCAGGGATCCGGTTCCACGCATGCCTTCCTCCTGGAAAGCGGAAAAGGAAAAACGGCAAATCAGGATACTACCGTGCATCACGGCTCAGCCCTTCCTTTTTCGGCCCGCAAAACCACTTCCTCGCCGTCTCCGCTATACTTCTTCACAACCCGATCATGAAGCGGCACATGACGCGGATTGCCGGCTCGCGTGGCCCGAGGGCCCCGTGCGGAGCCGCGCCTGCGGACTCGAGCGAGGTGGACGCGCTGGCGTATGCGGCATGGGTGAAGGACGGGTGCCCATTCCGACGGCCTCCCTCTGTATCGGCGCCTGGTCGAGGATCTGCTGCTCGCAAGCCGGCACCTGTCCCAAAGGAAACCGCATGAGGGAAGGGTGCGCCATCCATGAATCACTGCGGATCCAGGTGCATCCTTGTCGTCGAGGACGACCCTGTCGTGCGCGGACTCGTCGCGGACGCGTTGGAGGGCACCGGATGCCGGATCGAGACGGCGAAGGACGATGAGGCGGTCTGGGCCGCGCTGCTCGTCAACTATTACGACCTTCTTGTAACCGACGATCCAAGGTCCAGGTCATCAGGCCTGCGCCTGGTTAAGAAGATCCGAACGGTCTCATGCCTCGACTTCCTTCAATCCTGATCGTTGACGACGACGAGGGGCACACCGTTCTGATACGGCAGGGCTTCGCTGAAGCGGGACTGCCGAACCCGTTCGTCGAGTTTTGTGACGGACAGGCGATCTTGGATTTCCTCTGCGGGAT
>CAVXVM010000102.1:0-16290 GCA_963765025.1 uncultured Acidobacteriaceae bacterium
CGTCCAGCACAGCGAGCTTTTCAAGCAGCTTGGTTTGGCCGGCAAAGAAGCGCAGGGCCTCCTTGACCGTCAGTTGCAGCACGTCGTGGATGTTCTTGCCCTTGTAGCGGACATCGAGAATCTTGGCCTGATAGCGCGTGCCGTTGCACTCCTCGCAGGGGAGCTCCACATCGGCGAGGAACTGCATTTCAACGGTCACCGTGCCGTCGCCCTCGCAGGTATTGCAGCGGCCGCCGGGCACGTTGAAGGAGAAGTGGCCGGGGGTGAGCGAGAGGCGCTTGGCCTCAGGCTGCGATGCAAACAGCTCGCGCACAAGATCGAACCCCTTGATGTAGGTGATGGGATTGGAACGCGGGGTGCGGCCGATGGGGGTTTGGTCGACAAGCACGACGTCATTGAGACGTTCAACACCGGTAAGCGAAGTGAAAACGCCGGAGGGATCGGCGCCATCGCTCTGCCCGAGTGCGCGCGCAACGGCCCGGTACAGCACCTGGTGAACGAGCGTGGACTTGCCCGATCCGGAGACGCCGGTGATAGCGACGAGCAGGCCCAGCGGGATTTCGACGTCGAGTCCGTGCAGGTTGTTGGCGTGGGCGCCGCGCAGGACGAGCCGTTCTTTTCCGGGTGTACGGCGGCGGGTGGGCACAGGGATGGAGATCTTTCCGGAGAGATAGCGACCGGTGAGCGAGTTGGGATTGGCCTCAATCTCCGCGAGGATGCCCTCGGCCATGAGCTTGCCGCCGTGCTCTCCAGCGCCTGGTCCAAGATCGAGCAGGTGGTCGGCAGCGCGCAGCAAGTCAGCGTCGTGCTCCACGACAAGGATGGTGTTGCCAAGATCGCGGAGTTCTTCAAGGATGCGAATGAGGCGAGCCGTATCGCGTGTGTGCAGGCCGATGGAGGGCTCGTCGAGAACGTAGAGTGCGCCCACAAGGCGGGAGCCGAGCGAGGTAGCGAGCTGAATGCGCTGCGCTTCACCGCCGGAGAGCGTTGAAGCGAGGCGATCGAGGGTGAGGTATTCCAGGCCCACCGCATCAAGGAAGCTGAGCCGCTGGCGCACCTCGTGAAGGATGGGTCCGGCAATCTCTTCCTGCATGGGCGAGAGGCGGAGCTCATCGAAGAATTGACGCGCTTTGGCGATAGTGAGCGCCGCGGCCTGGCAGATGTTCTGCCCGTTGATGCGCACCGAACGGGCTTCAGCTCGCAGCCGCTGGCCACGGCAATCAGGACACTCCGCGTAGCCGCGATATTTGCTGAGCATCACGCGCACGTGGAGCTTATACTTTTTGCGCTCCATCTGCGCGAAGAATCCAAAAATGCCGACGAAGCTGCCCTTGCCGCGCAGCACGATTTCCTTTTGAGCCTCGGGCAGATCGCGCCAGGGAATGTCGAGCGCCACGCCAAGCTCGGGAGCAAGCTTGCGCAGGTCGCTATACCAGGGGCGGTACTTGGGTCGGTTCCACGGATCAATCGCGCCGTCGGCGAGGGTTAGGTTCTTGTCGGGAATGACGAGATTCAGGTCGAAGTCCACGGTGTTGCCGAAACCCTGGCAACGTGGACATGCGCCGAAGGGATTATTGAAGCTGAACAGGCGCGGCTCTGGTTCGCTGCCGGGCCGGTGGCAGCTCTTGCACTCGTATGCGCCGGAGAAGCGAAGGCGGCGGCTGTCAGCCTGCTCGTCACGGGGCGCTTCTTCAAAAATGACTTCGCCGGCCTCGCGATAGGCGACCTCGACGGCGTCAACGATGCGGGAACGGTTCTCGGCGCTCACGGCGATGCGGTCGAGCAGAACGAAGACGGGCAGCGTGAAGTCGAGATCGAGCAGCGACTCGGGCGTGGAGAATTCCACGATGCTTCCCTGCTGCCAGAGACGGTTGAATCCGCCAGCCCGCAGCTCGGTGAGTCGAGCTTTCAGTGTTTCAGTATGCGGGGAGTCGCCACCAGAGACCGAAGGTTTGGCTTTGACCGCGGATTTTTGTGTGCGCGGCGAGGGCTTTGTTGTTTTTGCGGCGGCGGCCACAGCTTCAGGCGACGGTGTGGCAGTGACGACTGGGAACAAGACGTTGAGGCGCGTTCCCTCCCCGAGGGCAAGCACGGCTTCAGCCGCTTCGTCAACGGAGTCGCGCTTGACCAGCCCGTCGCAATGAACGCAGTAGACGGTTCCGCAGCGCGCATAGAGCAGGCGCAGGTAGTCGTAGATCTCGGTCGCCGTGGCGACGGTGGAGCGGGGGTTGCGCGTGGAGTTTTTCTGCTTGATGGCGATCGCCGGAGCCAGGCCGTCGATCTCGTCCACATCGGGCTTCTCAATCCGCTCAAGAAACTGGCGAGCATACGCTGAAAGCGACTCGACATAGCGCCGCTGTCCCTCGGCGTAGATGGTGTCGAAGGCCAGCGAACTCTTGCCGGACCCTGACACGCCGCTGACCACCGTCAGCTTTCCGTGAGGAATCTCGCAGGAGACGTTTTTCAGATTGTGCGTCCGCGCGCCGCGGATGATGATGGCATCGTTCAAAGGGAAAGCACCGGAGAACTGCATGGGCGGCATCTCAGTCGCCTCGGAAAGGCTCAGAGCGCAACCGGCCATTCTTCATTATAGGGGGCAGAAAGAGCGTTTCCCTGTTGGAAACATGAAGAGGCGCCGATCAATCGAGGGCGAGATGGAGATGCCGAGATGGGGCTGTGCAGCCGCCCCGTGCGTTTCCGGGCTTGATGAGCAGAGGGAAGGACAGTCCAACATGCTGGCTCGCATGAACGAGCCGGTCCGCTGCATCTTCGAATTTTTCCGCCGACTGGGAACGCGCCGGACGAAGCTAGGCTGCCATCGACGGAATTTCCAGGCACGTCACCTTGACGATGACCTCAGGTTCGCGATTGAGAACTCCGGACAGTCCCATCAGGGCGAGCGAAGCACAAGCCGGACACTGGATGGCGCAATTGCTCACGCAGTTGCAATCCTGACAAAGATACGCAGACGCCAAGGGGATGTGTTGCATCGTGGCGAATGTCATTGGCCCACCTCAAAACGTTGGTGCACCGGGAAGAGAGCCTTCAGCCTGCCGCCGCTGCCGGCATTGACCTCTGAGACTCCCTGCAAGATGGATGCCGAGGCCCGGTGTGAAGTTGTTCACGTTGCACGGTTTCTGGTGCAAACTTAGGTTTGCCCTCACAGCACTTCAGTAACGAAATTCCCCTTACCAAGCTTGCGTAAAAGCGGCACCGACCCCAGCGCGGACGGACGCATTTAAACTGGAGGTTGAGGTATTTCGTGCGTCGCATTGCGTTGTTCATGCTGCTGATGGCTGTAACTTACGGCGGGGCTGCCGGGTTTGCACAGGAGTCTTCGTCGAACTCCGGCGCGCAGGTTCAGGGTGTTACGCCCGAGGCCGCAAATGACGCGGAGGCACAGCCGGTGAGCGCGGAGGTGACAGCAGCCGAAGCCGCCATTGCCGGCTCCGACTGGAAGACAGCAGAGGCCAAGCTGGATCCGTGGCTTGTGTCGCACCCGCAGGACGCGCGCGCGCTCTTCGACGCAGGGTATGTGGCCGACGCGCAAAACCGGCTGGACGATGCCGCGTCGCTCTACCGCCGCGCCACAACCGCCAATCCAAAATCCTTTGAGGCTCATCTCTCTCTTGGACTGCTGCTGGCCCGCCGGGGCAAGCCCGACGAAGCGCGTCCCGAGCTTGTTGCCGCAACCCAGCTCGACCCCGGAGAGGCCGGTCCCGCACTCAAGGCCCGCGCCTGGCGAGCCCTCGCCAAAATCGATCGCCCGGAGCCCGGCTCTGGAGACGACACCACGCAGGCTACCGATGACCTGCTTGAAGCGCTGAAGCTCTCGCCGGAAACCCCGGCCGACACGCTGCTGGCCGCCAGCCTTGCTGAGCAGGCCGGTGAGTATGACGTCGCCGAGGCTGCCTTTCGCCGAGTCCTTGCCACTGACCCCAAGTCGCAACCCGCCAACACCGGCCTGGCTCACGTCCTCATCGCTCAGAAGAAGTACCCAGACGCGGAAGACCTGCTGCGCGGCGCGCTCGAAAAGATTCCTGACGATCCCGCGCTCACGGCGCAACTGGCCACCGTGCTTGCCGCGGAAAACAAGGGTGAGGCGCTCCCGCTTTTACAAAAACTCCACACCGCTCATCCCGCTGATGCTGACCTCACCAGCATGTTGGCTGAGGTCACCGCCGAGTCTGGAGACTACGCCGGTTCAGACCAGCTCTACCTCAAGCTTCTGGCCGCGAATCCCGTTGACGCCGATCTTTTGGTTGCGCACGGGGAGAACCTGGTCCACTTGAACCGATTTGCTGAAGCTATGGCGGTTTTCGACAAGGCCACGCAGATTGATCCCGCCAGCACCGAGGGCTGGAGCGGCCTCGCCTTCGCCGCCTCGCACACCAGCCAGCCTTCCGTGGCGCTGCACGCGCTTACCATGCGCTCAAAGTTCCTTCCTGAGAATGCCTCAACCTATTTCCTCTGGGCCACATCTTACGATTCATTGCACGACAAGGCGCAGGCAGTGGCTTATTACCATCATTTCCTCGACGCCGCCGCAGGCAAGTATCCCAACCAGGAATGGCAGGCCCGGCAACGGCTCCAACTGCTTGAAAAGAAGCCCTGACCCGCCTCCTGGCCGCACCTGGCAAACTTTAGTAATGTAGTGCCTGGTTTGCACCGGGTGAAAATTTTGTCCTTGCACCAGATTGCAGATCCGGCCTATATTCTCGTAACGAGGTGTTGCCGCAACAAGCGGAGGTTCCTCATGCGGTTCCAAGGGTCGTTGGCAGTCGCGCTTCTCTTCGGTGTCACCGCTCTGCCGGTGTGTGCCGCCGGCATTGACGATAAACCTGCCGATCTTGCCACCATCGAAGCGCTTGAAACCCGCGCCAACCAGGCACAACCCCGCGAGCAATGTTTCCTCTACGCTGAGCTGGTCCACCAGATGACCGAGGTCAGCGTCCGCCAGTATGCGGCCGGCGACGTGGAAAAAGCTACCTCCCTACTCAAGCGCATCCAGGCTCTTACCCACAAGATCCATCTCTCGATGGCCAACAACGACAAGCGCGTTAAGGACACAGAGATCCTGCTCAATCACACCGCCTTCCGCCTCAATGGGATGCTGCACGCCAGCAGTTTTGAAGATCGTCCGCTCGTTCAGGAGACGCTCGCTGACGTCAGTCAAGCCGAGAGCGAGGCGATGCTCGAGGTCTTCCACAACAAGTAACTCCGCTCCGCCTTCGCCGCTTCCCACCGCCCCTCCAGGATTGGCTGCTTCGCGCCCTGCTATAGGGTAGCTGCGCGTCCTCTGCAAATCTCCAGGAATAAAACTGTTCCACCGTTCGCAGTGGCTGTAACACTCGCGTGCCTGGGCCCCCTGACATTTCCCAACCAAAGTACAAAGGAGCGAGGTCATGAAATTCATCGTGTCGTGGACAATCCCCAAAGCAAGCGTCACCGCTTCTGAAGCACGCTTCCTCAAAACCGGAGCACCCCCGCCGGCTGGCGTCAAAATGCTTGGCCGCTGGCATGGCATGAGCGGTGGCGGCGTCCTGATCGCCGAAACCGATGATGCAAAGGCGCTTTACTCCTGGCTCGCCTTCTGGAACGACCTTCTGGAGTTCCAAACGACCCTCTGCGTTGAAGACGCCGAGGCCGGCGAGGTGATGTCCACCATCAAACGCTGACCCTGCCTGAAGCCTAGGCACCACAAAGCTACCTGTTCGTCACGCACAGGGCGCCGCGCTTCGCTGCGTCCCGTGCGTGCTCGGGAGAGTTTGGCCTCCTGTGCATGCAACCCTGCCCCTCCCGCTCGTTCGGTCAAATCTCCCGGCAGGTGGCCCGATCTCCATCGTCCAGACTCCTACGCGGGTGCCCCCGGTCCCTGGCTTTTGGGGACCGGGGAAGGAGGCAGAATTCCTTGTGAGATCAGGACCGCTCCCGCAGCACTTTTCCCATACCCCACTGCTGTGCTTAGATAAGAGCGCTAGAGGGATTCCCGATGCGTTGCCTAGTTGCTTTGGTCCTGTGCTTGATTGTCGCTTCGCCGCTCCTCGCACAAAAGCAAAAGCGGGAGCCGTTGACCGACGCCCAGGTGGAGAAGATCGCCGAAGCCGGGATTGATCCCGATGCCCGCGTGGCCCTTTACACCCAATTCCTGAAGGAAAAGGCAGACGCAATCAAAGCGCTGGGGAAGCGCGCGTCGTCGGATGCGCGCAGCAGCCGGCTGAGTGACGCGCTGGAGGATTTTGCGGCCCTGATGGATGAGCTGGGCGACAACCTGGATGTGTATTCGGACCGCAAGGCTGACATTCGCAAGTCCCTAAAGGCGCTTTCTGAAGCCACTCCCGGCTGGCAACAGACGCTTCGCGCACTGGCCGGCGAGCCGGGATTCAGCCTGGCACGCAAAGAGGCGATCGAAAGCGGCGAGGACCTGGCCGCGCAGGCGGACCGCCTGCTAAAGGAGCAGACCGACTACTTCAACCAGCACCCGGACGAAAAAGGCCAGGATCGGTGGGAACCGAAGTAGCAACAGGGACGGAGTTCATGAGTCGGGGGACAGGTTTGCCTACCGCGGCGCGGGTGACTTCATTGATCGACTTGAAAAGTCTCGATTGGATAGATCTGATTGCGGTGGGGTTGGGCAGGCAGATAGAGAACACAGACGGCCGAACCGATTTCCAGGGTCCTGTCACCGCCGTACCCACCTCCCACGAGGTCTCCAGCTTCAGTTCTGAATTCATATTTCATCATGAATCCGCCCCGATTTCCCTTGGTAAGTTCCGTAATGTGCCCTTGAGCGGGGAGCCCCGCGACCGCCAGGCGCCGCTGCGAGCGCAACTTCGTGATGAGCGAGAAGCCGCCAAGCGCCGGGGCCAATGCGACCATGAGCGGCGACCAGATTGACCATGTCGACTCCTCCCAACCCCCTGGATGATTGATCGTCGGATCAGTTGGGAGGTAGTCGATCTTCACTTCGCTATCGTTCTTCAGCTGTTTCCAAATCGCGTCGGGCACGGTGGAGTCACCGGTATAGATGTTCCCCGCGACATCAAATGCATAACTGATGTGCTGGGTCGAATTCCGCCCTGAGGTCCACTCCTTGGTGATCTGGCCCATGGATTCGCTGGCGCCTATGCGCAGGGTGCTTCTGACTTTCAGAACAGGCATCGATTTACCGTATATGTAGAATGTCCATGCGGCTGCGAGTCCGAGGAATGCCATCACCGCGATGATGTTGGCCCAACCCGTGCCCGACATCCGCACTTTACGGGGAACAGGCCCCATTAGCACTGTCGGAATAGCCTTCGACTCGGTAATTGGGAACCCGCGATCCGTCATACCCAACGCCTCCGTAAGCCACTCCCGTACATTTTAGGAGCAAATCGACCGCTGTCGACTTGCTGAAAACGTCCGCGCATCCACTAAGGCAAGCCCGGGGGTGATTTGGCGAAGGTCGACCTGTCTTCGGATCTCGGTTCCCTATCCCCATGAACTGTCCACTGTAAGCTCGCAGTTGTAAACTGTCCTCTGACGTTGTGAACGCGGAATTTGTCCCAATCTTTGAGGAAGAATACAGGGTCGTGCGCCCACGCGCGCCGATGCCGCCGATTCAGCTGCGCTTCAGGCGGTTTACTTCGCTGAACACCACCATCCGTCTCCGCGAAGGGCGGATCCATGTCAGTCTCTCAGACCTGCTGGAGGGCGCACCGGAAACGGTGATTCGCGCTATTGCGCACATTCTGCTGGCCAAACTCTACAAAAAACCGATCGACGCGGCGCATAACGCCCGGTACAAGCGATTCGCCTCATCAGCCGCCGTAACTCGGCAGACGGAGCTCATCCGTTATGCGCGGGGCAGCAAGCGCTTCTTCGGCCCCGAGGGCAGGTTCTACAACCTGGACGAGGTCTTCGACTCGCTCAATGTGCGCTTCTTCGGCGGATTGCTGGGCCGGCCGGACCTCACCTGGAGCGAACATCATGCCCGGCGTTCGCTGGGGCACTACGACGCCGCACACAACACCATTGTGGTGAGCCGCGTCTTCGACCGGCCTTCGAGTCCGCGTTATGCCATTGAATACCTGCTTTACCACGAGATGCTGCACCTGAAGCACCCGGTTCGGATGCGGGGACTGCGCAGATGCGTGCACTCCCGCGAGTTCAAGGCCGACGAAGCCCAGTTTCCCCAGCTCGCTGAGGCGATGGCTTTCATCAAGCGGCTCTAGGACAGCTTTCTTGCGCCAAAGCAGCCGTGCTAGACTTCCCGCGCACAAGTTTCCGCAGCATTCGTGCCTTCAACTTCTCTACAGGGACTTTGAGCGAATGCGGAGACAAGCGAAGGCAGAGACGACTTATGAAGAAAAGGCAATCGGACGGGCAGACTCTTTCAAACCTGACGCGGCGTTCTTTTATCAAGGCGGCCGGCGCGGCAGCCATTTTGCCGAGGAGCGTCTGGGGACAGTCGGGGCGCCCTTCGCCCTCTAATCGGATCACCTTGGGAGTGATTGGCTGGGGCATGATGGGGCCCGCCAACACGAAGGTGTTTTTAGGTGAAGAAGATTGTCAGGTTATCGCTGCTTGCGACCTCGATCCAAAGAACTTGCAATCTGCAGTCGACACCATAAACAAGGCCAACGGAAACCAGGATTGCAAGGCGTACAAGGACTACCGGGAACTGCTGGCGCGGGACGATATCGATGCGGTGATGATCGCCGTACCTGACCACTGGCACGCTTTGATGGCCACTGCGGCAGCGCACCGGAAAAAGGACATCTACGGCGAGAAGCCGCTGGCCCGCACCGTGGCCGAGCAGCAGGCAATCGTAAAGGCGGTTGAGGCCAACAACATCATCTGGCAGACAGGATCGTGGCAGCGGTCGGTACCCAACTTCCACAAAGCCGCCGAGATCGTACGCAACGGATTGATCGGCACGGTGACTCATGTTGAGGTGGGGTTGCCAGCCGGTCATTACGACTTTGCCGGAACCAAGCCTGCCCTGCTTGCCAAGCTGGCGACGTTGCCCTCAAAGGTGACCGACCCGGCCCTGGTGGTTCCCGGAACGCCGGAGTGGGATCTGGCGGTTACCGATCCGCCCCAGGGTTTCGACTTTGACACATGGATCGGTCCGTCGAAGATGGAGCCGTATATTGAAGCGCGCGTACCCAAGAACTGGCGCTGGAATTACAACACCGGTGGCGGACAGCTGATGGACTGGATTGGGCACCATGGCGACATCGCCCACTGGGGCCTCGGCTTTGATTTGAGCGGCCCTTCGGAGATCGACGGCTACGGAGATTTCCCTGCGCCCAACGCCCTCTGGAACACCGCAGGAATCTACAGTATCACTTGCACTTATCGCAAGGACGTTACTCATTATGCTGGTGATGTAACAATCACGATTGCAGGCGGGCATCCGGCCATCAACATGGGGACCAAGTGGATTGGAAGCGACGGATGGGTGTGGGTCGACCGGGGCGGATTTGACGCTTCGAACCGAGATTGGATCAGGCCGGAATCGCTTCCGGAGGGTCTGCGCACGGTAAAGCTGTACGAGTCGGCGGAGCACCGGCGGAATTTCCTCGACAGCGTCAAGTCGCGCAAGCCGGCGATTACGCCGGTGCAGGTGGCGCATCACTCCACCCTTCCGGGTCACCTGGGACTGATCTCGATGATGGTTGGCCGCAAGCTCAAGTGGGACGTGGCGACGGAGACGATCGAAAACGATGCAGAAGCCACGGCCTTGCTGTCGCGGTCTTATCGGGCACCGTACAAGCTTGGCTAGGCGCAAGTTTAAGAATCTTATTTCGTGCAATTTGACGAGTATTTATCAAGTTGCACTTGAGATTCAGCCCGGCGGCGTTCGGGCCGGTCTTGCACAGGAGATGCTTCTGATTCAGTTAGAGGCACGCGAAAGATCGATGAATCCCCTGGGAAGCTCGGGCACCAGCAAAGCGCACCCGATCGCGCCAGGCGGCAAGTGGCTGATTGTTAACCAACTATGCTCAAAATCGACGCGAGCGCAAAGAGCGTTGAACCGCTTTCGTATTGCCTTGGGATAATGTCTCTGGAGGTGTGTGCCTCCTTACGGACGAACGAGAGACGATGACCAGCAAGCTGCCAGCCGCGGGCGCCTTCATTTTTGCCGCTATTGTCCTGATTTTTCAGGGCAGTGCGACGGCGCAGGTAGGTGTGCTCAAGGGCGAAGTGGCTGACCCGATGGGATCGGTCGTTCCCGGTGCGAAGGTTGCTGTTTCACGCGGACGGCAGGTCGTTGAAACCCAGACAGGCTCGGACGGCCATTATGCGTTTCGCACGCTGGCTCCCGGATCGTACACCGTAAAAGCAACGGCCAAAGGCTTTGAGCCTCTCACCATCCAGGGGATTGCGCTGGCGGCTGGCCGCGTCAAGGAGCTCAATCTTCCTCTTTCTGTTGCCATTGAGCGCGATGAAGTGACCGTCAACGGGCGCGTGAACGGCGTTGATGTCAGTCCAACTCAGAACTCGAGCGCGCTGGTTTTCAGAGGCAGGGATCTGGACGCCCTCTCGGACGACCCGGACCAGTTGCAGAGCGAATTGCAGGAGTTAGCAGGCGCCGCAGCCGGACCCAACGGCGGCCAGATATACATTGACGGCTTCGCCGGAGGGCAACTTCCGCCCAAATCTTCAATTCTTGAGATCCGGGTGAACCAGAACCCGTTTTCAGCGGAGTTTGACCGCGTGGGCTACGGGCGCGTGGAAATTATCACCAAACCGGGGACCCAGGCACTGCATGGAAGCATCTCCGGCTACGGGGGCACCTCGGCCACCAACTCGAGCAATCCCCTTTTACAGGCGCAGGATCAGCCGCAGTACTACCTCTACTCCTATACAGGAGACATCTCAGGTCCGATGGGCAAGAACGCCTCGTTCTTCCTCAGCGCCTCAGTTGTGCAGAAGCAGAACCAGAGCGTTGTGGATGCGGTCGATCCACAAAACACGGCGGCCAGCCTGCGCGAGGAAGTTCCCAACCCCATCAGCATTCTGGCGGTAAGCCCGCGGTTTGATTTCCAGTTGGGGAAGAACACGATTTCCATCCGCGACTACTTTTACCGGGGTGTGCAGTCAGGGGGCGGCGTGGGCGTCCTGAATCTGGCAGACCAGGCACTGACCGACAACAACAAGGAAAACACCCTTCAGTTCAGCGATGCCATTGTATTTAACAATAACTTCTTGAATGAGATACGTGCGCAATGGATACGTATCCGCGAAAATCAGATCTCCAGCCTGACCACCCCCTCCATCACCGTCCAGGGCGCCTTTATTGGTGGCGGCAACAACGACGGGGTGGTCCAGGACCACCAGGACAACTTCGAACTGCAGGACTATTCGACAGCAACGGCGGGCAATCACACGCTGCGTTTCGGAACCCGCCTGCGGGAATACCGGGACACGAACTACTCGACGGCCGGCAGCAACGGGGAGTACACCTTCAGCTCGATTGACGCTTACAACGCGGGCACGCCCACCCAGTATGCCGCCGCCATCATCAACAACCCCGTGGCACGGGCTACGCTGCTTGACGGAGCGCTCTTCTTCCAGGACGACTGGCGCGTTAAACCTAATTTAATGATTGGAATAGGGGCAAGATTCGAGAGCCAGAACTGGATTCACGACCGCGCGGACTGGGCTCCTCGCATCGCCCTGGCATGGAGTCCCGGCAAGCCAAGCAGTTCCAATGCCAAGGCCGTCATCCGCCTGGGTTACGGCTGGTTCTACGACCGCTTTTCCGTGGCCAACTCGCTCGGCTCCATCGGCGATGCACCCTGGGTGATCCGGGCTCAGCACGACAACCTGATCAACCAGCAGAGCTATGTTGTTAATAATCCAACGTTTTACGACCCCACTGCTCCTGCGCCCGCGAGCACGCTGATCGCCGCCAGCACCTCGGTTCCCTCGTTTCACTCCGTCGATCCGCACTTCCATGCGGCTCTCGACATGCAGGCCGGGGCAGGCATCGATCTCCAGCCAACCAAAAACATCACATTCAGCGTGACCTACCTTTACACGCAGGGCGTGCACCAATACTTTTCAAACAACGTGACGGCGCCGGCGTTCAACGGGGCCACCTACACGGTGACCGGCCCTCCTCCGCCCGTCTTCAACTACCAGTTCCAGTCCGGCGGTTTCTATAAACAGCATCAACTTATCGTCACAAATAGCTGGCAATTAAGACGCTTCGTGCTCAATGGTTCCTACACCTTCAACCAGGCCATGAGCGACACGCAGGGCGTGGATCAGTTCGTTTCCGTGGCCCAGAACCCAGGATTGGATTATGGCCGGGCCAGCTTTGGGGTGCGCCATCGCATGAACCTGCTCACCAGCTATACGGCTCCATGGGGCATTGTGCTTGCTTCCCTGCTTGAGGCGCAGTCGGGAACCCCCTACAACCTGACGACCGGCGCAGACCTGACGGGCAACAACCAGTTCAATGCCCGGCCGGCATACGGGACCTGCGGCACAGCCGGATTGATTTCCACGAGCTACGGGTGCCTGGACCCCAATCCTGCGGGCAAGGGAGAGACCATGATTCCCTTCGGCCTGGGCACAGGTCCGGCAAACGTTCTGTTCGATCTGCGGGCAAGCAAGACGTTTGGCGTGGGACCAAGGGAGAAGGTTGCCAGCGAGGGTCAGACCATGGACAGCTCCGCGGTGAGCGACCAGGGGCTGAACACCGGCGGTGCAAAGATTCGCCTGGATGCCGGGGCTCCCCGGCGCTACAGCCTGACCTTTGTGGTGGGAGCCTCAAACCTCCTCAACATCGTGAACCTGGGCACCCCGAATGGCGTGCTGAACTCGCCGATCTTCAATAAGTCCCAGTCGCTGGCCGGGGGCGCATTCGCCAACCCCACTCCGGGAAACCGGGCTTTGATCTTCCAGGCTAACTTCTCGTTCTAGGCGGCTCGGCTAAGGACTGCGAACCCCAACATTCAATACAGGACAGACGGCATCCAGGCGCCCGAGGGCTCGTTATAGAGGCCCATGGTCATCAGCGTCATAGGCTGCACGACGCGCAGACCATTGGCAAGGCACCAGCGAAAAAGCGCACTATTCCGCGACGGAACCAGGATTCCGGAACCACCAAAGGGGCCCCCGGAGGCGATCAAGGCCTGCAGGTCGAGGTTGGTTTCGGCGACTGTGTGGCCAAACAACGCAAGATTGGATGTGTAGCCCGTGATGCGCCCATCCCTCTCGACAACCAGGGCGCTCCTTTGTTCGATTCCCTGCTTCAGGTCTGTGCTCCGCGCAAATCCATGAACGCTGAGCGAAACTTCGGCGCAGGCCTCCCGGTCGGCGAGCTGAGCCGGCCGCACTGTGCACCCGTGGACGGTCCTTTGAGCGGTTTTGCCCTGCATGCAGGAGAGCGGTTCCCTGACGTCGAAGCCCAGGCTCTCGTAAAGAGAGAGCGAACGGTTATGAAAGGCAGCCTGCACCAGGCGGATTCCGGCGGCGCCCTTCTCGTTTGCACGGCTAATGACAGCCTCCATGAGTTTGCGGCCCAGACCGCGACTCTGAACCGCGGGGTCGATGGTGATCGGTCCAACCCCGAAAATAACCGACCGCTCATCGAGGCAGTTGCTTCCCAGAATGCGCCCGTTGGATTCTGCAACCACACAGTAGAAATGCGGATCGGGAATAAGCGCCGTGAGCAAGCCGATGGTGACTTCAGACGACGGAAAATCGCAGGGAAATCCGTGGGCCTGGTTAATGATGGAGAAGGCATCGAAACAGATTTGCCCGCAGGCTGCGGCGTCGGCAGGCACGGCTTGCCGTATGAGAATTTCAGGCTGTGATTCAGGGGACATGAAGACAGCTCCTTTGGAGTTGTCAAAGAATACCAGCGGAATGAGGGCGACGGCAGGGTTTTTGTTTGCGGCATCTTTGAAGCTCAGGGCGCACAGATGGGGGTCTTTTTTACCTCGTCTAAAAGGGGCTGAGTTAGGAAGAAGAGCTCCGGCGGGTCCCCCTTTTCAGGTTTCTGGTAGCCGATGCGCAGGCCGGGAAGTGTGTTGAGAAACCCCATAAACCAGCGGGCAGATTCCATGTTGGAGCTGTACCCGCCGGGGTCGCTGTAGCGGAATTCTCCATTGTGGAGGGCGGACCAGGTTCTGACGAACGGCTTCGACTTGATGTAACCCTCGAAGACCATCCGGAGCTTCACCTGGGGAAATCGCGGTGGATAGAGAATTTGCGGCGTGGAGTGAAACGGGGGAACGAATTCGAAGCTATCCACTCCTCCGAAGCTGAGAAACCACTGCAGGTCGTGCGTTCCCTTGATGTCTCGGCATTCAACTGAGAATCGGGGTGGAGCTGAACCGTCAGCCGCGTCAGCAGCTTTGGGCAATGAGAGCAGCAGCCGGACATAGTGGATGCCGGACGCCCGATCGACCGATTCAAAGCGGGCCAGGTTGGGCGCCAACTGCACTGGCTTCGGGCCATCGTCCTGCGCATGCGCGCCGGGGCAGACGAGCAAGCAGCCCAGAATTGCGGGGAAGGCACACCGCGAGATCAGCACGCTGACTTGAACTCGGTTGAACATGATTGCCTCGAAGGCCCATCATACCTAAGGAGATCGTTGCCAATGGGCCTTTTTTTGAGAAGCGCCACCGAGCAATCATTGCAAGAGAGTTTGGCCCTTGTCCTGGAGATGGAGGCAGGTACCTATTACGCTGGCTTTTCGATCGCGGCGGGTGTGTTTTCTGCTTCGCTGACGCGGCGACTGGCAGCCCAGACGATCAGGGCGACGCCGGCAACGACGGAACCAGCACTTGCCAGTTGCGCATTCGACAGTCCCCACAGCACCTTGGGGTTGCGGCGGATGAATTCAACCAGAAAACGGGCTGTTCCGCTCAGTGCCAGATATTGACCAACGATGGCTCCCACGGCGTGCGGCTTGCCAAGCTGTCGCCAGAGCCACCAGCCGATGAGCAGCCCGGCAGCGAGCTCAAGAAGCGGTGTGGGGTAGACGCGCACTCCAGGCAGGGTGGGGCTGATGCCATCGGGAAAGCTCATGCCCAGGGGCCAGGGGAGTTTGGTCTCGAGCCCGTAGCAGCCGTCGCCTGAAAGGAAGCAGCCGATGCGGCCAATGCCGTAACCGATGGCCGCGGAAGGAGCAGCCAAGTCGAGCGTGCGGAGGGCGCCGATCTTTGCCCACCAGCCCTGAAACAACAGCGCCGAGATGCCGAACAGCAAGCCGCCAAACCAGGCGAAACCCGCCGAATCCCACAAAACCCGCCAGCCCATCTCGCGAAACTCTTGCGGTGTGTCGATGACATGCCAGAGCTTGGCGCCCACAATTCCCAGCACAACGGTGACGGCCACCATGCCCACTGCGTCGGCGTCGATTTTCGCGCGGCGGAAGGCACGCTCCATGACAAAAGCGCCCGCCACGGCTGCCAGCCAGAGCATCAAGCCGAAAGTGGGGATGGAGAAATGTCCGAGGTGAATAAAAGGCAGCATGCTCTTACAAGTATAGACGTGGTGAAAGAGAGATCGGGTGGGGCCGGGACACCGGACACGGTTAACCGCAACGTTATAAACTACGGGCGGTCTTCGAACGTGGCTCCGCTTCCCGCTGAAAATCGGGTGCACTTGGCGCGGGGCGCACAAAACAATTGATTTGCAAGGAGCCTTATGGATCGCCGCAATTTTCTGAGAACCACCGGTACTTTGATTGCCGCTTCGGCCGTTACGCCAGCTTTGCCCGCCTTTGCCGACGACACAATGCCCGAAGCCAAAGGCCGTGTTGTGCTGCCAATCAATCGCCGCTGGCGCTACAGCCCGAGGGCGACGAATGATGCGCGGGAGAGGCTGTTTGACGACAGCAGCTTTGCGCGCGTAACGATTCCGCACACCAACACGCGGCTGCCGTGGCACAGCTTCGACGATAAGTTGTATGAGTTTGTGTCGATCTACCGGCGGCATTTTCGCTTGCCCGGCGGTGCGCGGGCGCGAAGAGTGTTTGTAGACTTTGAAGGCGTGATGACGGCGTCGACCGTTTGGCTGAACGGGATCAAGCTGGGCGAGTACAAAGGCGGATTTACACCTTTCTCGTTCGAACTGACACAGCATCTGGATTGGGACGGCGACAACGTGTTGGCGGTCGAGGTGGACTCGACCGAACGGGCCGACATTCCTCCGTTTGGGTATGAAATCGACTATCTGACCTTCGGCGGCATTTATCGCGAGGTTTCGCTGCGCCTGGTGACTCCCACGTTTATTGAAAACGTATTCGCCGCGCCCAAAGATGTGCTCACGGACAAA
>CAVXVM010000103.1:0-14381 GCA_963765025.1 uncultured Acidobacteriaceae bacterium
TCCTCGCCTCTACAACTAAAGTGGCAGAACGTGAATAATTCTCATACACAAGCTTTGAATCTCTGCTAAAAGTAGATACATGTAAGTCCCGATCAGGGGAGAAGTGACCAAAATATATGGTTACCGCGTCCTGACCCGAGGAGCACGAAAATGTTTTTGCCTTTGGTTCAACTCGCTGCTATTGCGGCCATTGCGCTCTATCTCGTCCGTTGGAGAGTCGGAGTTCGACGGCGCAATGCGCAAACTTGGGATTCCCTCCTGGCAAAGCTTCGTCCCGATTGGAGCGCTCGTGAACTGAGCGACCAGTTCCTCTGGAAAGAGGGCCTCAGCACAACTCCTGAAGATGCATGGAAGCGCATGGAAGGCCCAAAAGGTCTGTGGGTCATTTACCAGAACGCGCAAGTCATGCTCGAAATGGCCGACTATGCTTCCCGCCACTGCGAAGGCGTCGATCGATTGCTGGTGGAAACTCTCCACAGCGATGCCATGCAGATTCGAGTCTGCGTGCTCTCCGCCCTGGTCCAATATGCTTTTACCCAGGCCAGCGAAGGCGTAAGAGTTAACGCGTTCCGCGCCGCTTCAATGTACACCGGCATGGCCGCCCGCATGACTCAACTGCTGCAGGAACATGCCGCCGTCCTGGTACCCGACTTTGTCGCAGCAATGTAACTCGCTTTTGTAGTTCTGATTCGCGTTCGCTGTTCGCTTCCAGCTCCACAAAGAAAAGCCCCGGCCATCGCCGGGGCTTTTTCGTTGTCCGCATTCGCCCTAAGTCCCTAAGTCCCTTAGTCCCTGCTTTTCCAATCCCTTAGTCCCTAAGTCCCTTAGTCCCTGCTTTTCCAATCCCTTAGTCCCTAAGTCCCTTAGTCCCTGCTTTTCTGTTCCCTGTTCCCTGTTCCCTATTCCCTGCTTTTACCCCACAAGGAACCCATTGATCCGCTCGTACTCTTCTTCGCTCAACCTGAACGTGAGCGCCGCCGACATCTCCTCCACCTGTTTCCCGCTTCGTCCGCCTACGATAGCCGCCGTAATGGCAGGATGATGCAGCGTGTAGGCGACCGCGACAACGCCGGGCGTTACCCCATGTCCGCCGCCGATCTCGCGCAGCAATTCCACCAGCCGCATATTCTTGCTCAGCCGCGGCTCAATAAACTCGATTGACTTCCTCCGCCAGTCGTCCGCCGGCATAGCCGCAATCCGCTCCGCCGTCATCTTGCCGGTCAGCAGACCTGACACCATCGGTGAGTAATTGATCACGCCGATGTTGTTCTGCTCCGCGAATGGAAGAATCTCCGCTTCAATGGCCCTCCGCAGCATGGAGTAGGGCGGCTGCAGGCTCGTGATCGCGCCGATCTTCTGGATGCGCTTCATCTGCTCCACGTTGAAGTTCGATACGCCAATCCAGCGCAGCTTTCCCTGCTCCTTCGCGCGCACCAGCGCCTCCCAACCCTCTTCGATCTCTCCCTCCGGGTCGGGCCAGTGGATCTGGTAGAGGTCAATCTGCTCCACACCCAACCGCCGCAGCGCAGCTTCCACCTCTTCGGCCACCGACGCCGCCTTCAGCGAACGGTAGATGGTGCGGTTCGCATCCCAGCGCAGACCGCACTTGGTAAACACATACGGCTTTTTTTGCGCAGACTTCAGCGCGCGCCCCACCACCTCTTCCGAGTGGCCCAGGCCATACACCGCCGCCGTGTCTATCCAGTTGATGCCCAGATCAATCGCGCGATGGATCGCAGCAATCGACTCCTCGTCGTCCTGGGGGCCCCAGGCATAGGCCCAGTCGCCGCCGCCAATGGCCCAAGCGCCAAAGCCGATCGCCGTCAAATGAAGGTCAGAGTTGCCAAGTGTGCGCAAGCAGGGTGAACCAGTCTGTGTCATAGCTAAACGATAGATGATTGCGCCGCTCGGCAAGTTGCCAAATTTTCATCCTGCAAGCCTGCAGCCGCCTTCCCCTCACCCGCGCCCGATATACGGCATCTTGGTCGCCATCACCGTCATGAACTGCACATTCGCGTCCAGCGGCAGACCGGCCATAAACAGCACCGCATCCGCCACGGCTTTCACGTCCATCCTTGGCTCAGCCATCATTTCGCCGTTCGCCTGCTTGATGCCCACCGCCATCCGCGCGCTCATCTCCGTCACCGCATTGCCAATGTCGATCTGGCTGCACGCAATGTCGTATGCCCGCCCATCCAGCGAGAGGCACTTTGTCAGTCCCAGGATTCCGTGCTTCGTCGATGTGTAAGGAGCTGACTGCGGACGCGGCACATACGCTGAAATCGATCCGTTGTTGATGATCCGCCCGCCGCGTGGCTCTTGTGCCTTCATCATCCTGAAGGCCTGCTGCGCGCAAAGAAAAGCCCCCGTCAAGTTCGCTCCAACCACCGTCGACCACTGCTCGTAGGTCAGGTCTTCAAACGCAATCCCCGGCGCATTCGCCCCTGCATTGTTAAACAGCAGATCCAGCCGGCCATACTCGGCCCGGACCGCGTCAAACAGCGCCTGCACTTGTTCGGGCTTGCTCACGTCCGTGGCAATGGGCTTCATCGCCGGCTGCAAAGCATCGCACTTCGCAGCAGTCTCCTCGAGCGCAGCCATCCGCCGCCCCGCCAGCACCACTGCATAGCCGGCCCCGTGCAGTGCCAGCGCCACCGCCCGCCCAATCCCGCTCCCCGCTCCAGTCACCAAAGCAATCTTGCCGTTGCCCATCAATCCACCCTCCGGTACGCGCACTGCGCCGAGCTTCGATCAAAGCCCCTTTATACCCCACCCGCTCCCAAATTCCCCCTGAAAACTGTGTGGTTGGGTGATGGGTTGGATTGCGAATCCCCAAGAAACTGCGCCAAGAAACTGTGCCCCGTTCATCGCAAGCCTTATCGCGATGAGCGGGCGTCGGCGTGCCGGGCGCCCAAGGGAGCCCGTACAACAACGCCACCTGCTTTTGGGAACTTAGGCTCGGCCAGAGGTTTCCGGCTGTACCGACAGGCGCAGCCCCAGCGGCTTGAGCACAGCCACCAGCGTTTTCATCGTCGGATTGCCCTTCGGAGAAAGAGAGCGATAAAGAGCCTCACGGCTTATCCCCGCCTGCGCTGCAACGGCCCCGAGGCCTCCGTAAGCTTCGGCGACCGCGCGCAATGCAAGCAGTCCGGCAGCGCGTTCTTCTGGGTCGTCAAGAGAACCCAAAGCAATTTTGAGATATTCAACAGCGAAGCCGCGATCTGCGCGAAGCTCTTCCACTTCCCGTTCGTGATGTGAAACCACGCCGACAATTTTGCTCATGGCTGCCTCCGCTTCCACTCCACCCAGAATTTTTTGGCTCGCACAATATCTTTCGATTGACTAGCCTTGTCTCCGCCGCACAGCAGGATCACCAACGACGCGCCGTGCATTCCGTAATAGACTCGATAGCCGGGCCCCGTGAAAATTCGCAGTTCGCTAACTCCCTCGCCCACCGGTTTCGAATCTCCAAAATTCCCCGCCTCGATCCTGCGTAGTCGCATCGCTATGTTGGCCTTGGCTGCTGTGTCCCGTATGGCCTTCAGCCATTGGGTATACGGCTCAGTTCCGTCTTCGCGAACATAACGGACGATCTCGATCACGTCCTAAGTGTAACATATAAGCTACAACCGGGGGAACGAATCCGCTTTGGCGGTTGGGCCTAAGAAGCTGAAAGATGAAGTTGGGTTCTTTGCGCCGCCTGCGGCGCAGCCACTAGTTCAAAAACATAGTCCGATACAGCGTGTCCCGCTGCACAGGCTTGAATCCGGCATCGCGAATAATCCGTCGCAGCTCTTCTTCCGTCGTGCAGTTGCTGGTGCCCGCGGCCTTCACCACGTTCTCTTCCAGCATCACCGAGCCCACGTCGTTGCCGCCGAAGTGCAGGCCCAGCTCCAGCACCTTCAATCCCTGCGTCACCCAGCTCGCTTGCACGTTTTCAATGTTGTCCAGGTAGAGCCGCGAGATGGCCAGCGTCTTCAAGTACTCCACGGATGTCGCTTCGTCCCAGCCGCGGCCGCCCAGCGCCGTGTTCTTCGGCTGAAAGCTCCACGGGATGAACGCCGTGAATCCGCCCGTCTCTTCCTGCAACCGCCGCACCACTTCAAAGTGATTCACGCGCTGATCGAACGTCTCGCCCACGCCAAACATCATGGTCGCCGTGGTGCGCATGCCCAACTGGTGCGCTGTGCGATGCACGCTCACCCAGTCATCGGTGTTGCACTTCAGCCGCGCAATCCGGTGCCGCACTTCGTCGTCCAGAATCTCCGCGCCGCCGCCGGGTATCGAATCCAGCCCCGCGTCGCGCAGCCGCGCAATCGTCGTCCGCAAATCCAATCCCGAGTACTCCGCAATCGCCAGCACCTCTGAAGCCGAAAGGCAGTGCAGCCAGATCGACGGAAACTTCTGCTTGATCCCCGTGAACAACCGCTCGAACCAGTCGATCTTCAAGTCGGGATGGATCCCCCCCTGCATCAGCACGCCCGTTCCGCCCATCTCCAGCGTCTCGGCAATCTTGTCGTAGATCGTCTCGAACTCCAGGATGTAGCCCTCGTCCGAGCGCGGGTCTGTCTTGCCATTTTTCGGCAACGGCCGGTAAAACGCGCAGAACGTGCAGTACTCCGTGCAGAAGTTTGTGTAGTTGATGTTGCGATCGATGATGTAGGTGACCACGCCTTCGGGATGCAGCCGGCGCCGCACCGCGTCCGCCTCAAACCCAAGACCAATCAGGTCGGGCGAGTTGAAGTAGTCCAGAGCCTGTTCGCGAGTCACACTCATTGATTCAATTCTAACAATTCTTGAGCTACCAACACGGGCCGGCCAACAAACAAGCCCTAGCGCCCCTTGTCCGACCGAAACAAAAACAATCCCCGCGTGCGTAGCGGCTTGCCCTGCGTGCGCTCCAGGTTCCGCGCCGTCGAAATCCCGCTGAACAGAATGAAGAAGTCGAGAAACGCCCTGAAAAAACCCTTCGTCTCGCGCCCGCTCTTCAATGAATCATCCTTTTGCATCACAACACCTGCAGCCCTCAATCATTGGAGGGCCCGACGCACGCTCGGGATGCACATTCCAAAAAATTTCTACCCCGCATAGCGTTTTTGATGCCAGATCCACGCCGTGCGAATAATATCGTCCAGCTCCGTATAGCGCGGTTTCCATCCCAATTCGCGAATCGCCTTCTCCGAACTGGCCACCAGCACCGCGGGATCGCCCGCCCGCCGGGGCTCGTTCTCCACAGGAATTTCACGCCCGGTCACCCTCCGCGCCGATTCAATCACCTCGCGTACGCTGAAACCCTTCCCATTACCAAGGTTGTAGACCAGCGGACGAAAGTTGTAGGCCTCGTTTGATGCCGTTTTCGGCGGGTTTTCCAGAGCTGCGAGCGCCAGTAAATGCGCGTCTGCAAGGTCCGAAACATGGATGTAATCGCGGATGCAGGTGCCGTCCGCAGTGGGGTAATCCTCACCGAAAATCTTGATGGATTTGCGCCGCCCCAGGGCCACATCCAGCACCAGCGGAATCAGGTGCGTCTCCGGCTCATGAGCTTCACCCCGCGTAATTGCGCCGCCCGGTCCCTCCGGCGCGCCGGCCACGTTAAAGTACCGCAGGGCCGCGTAACGAAGCCCGTGGATGCGGTTCAACCAAGCCAGCATCTGCTCCACCAGCAGCTTCGACGCCCCATACGGATTCGTCGGGTTCAGCTTCGCATCTTCCTGAATCGGAACAACTTCCGGCTCGCCATACACCGCGGCCGTCGAAGAGAAAACCAGCCGCTTCGGCCCCTCCGCCAGCATCGCTTCAAGCAGTGAAAGCGTCGCCGCCGTGTTGTTCCTGAAAAAAGTCTCCGGCCACACCATCGATTCGCCGGCCTCAATCAGCGCCGCAAAATGCAAAACGCCGTCAAAAGGCCTCCCCTGCTCCCGAGCCTCAATAAAGATTTTCTCCAGCAATCCCCGGTCCGCGACCTCGCCTTCCACAAACGGGACGCCTGCCGGCAAAAGCTCCCGCCGGCCATGGCTTAAATTGTCAAAAATAACCGCGTCGTGTCCCTTTTCGGCAAGCAGACCGGCAACTGTACCACCTATGTACCCGGCACCTCCGGTAACTAAGATCTTCACAAAAAAGACTGTCCTTTCCTGAGCACTTTGGGTAACCTTGAGTCTATTACAATAGGGCATGGCAGGAACGGCTCGTACCCTCCCGCCAGTAGACCCTCGGGCCGTCTGTTCAGTGCCCAAAGAGTTTGGTTCAATTCCTGGTTCTAGCCGGTTCAGTTTCATTTCCGGCTCCCAATTTCGAAAAGCGGGCAGCGAACTGGCTGCTGGAACGAAAGAAAGCGCGTGGTGTGCGGATGCCTTGGATGGAAAGTGGAGTGTCGAAATGTCCGAGGTCTATGCGACAATCAATTCGAATTGCACCACAAGCCCCGATTCACGGTTGCGCAATCATAACGTTCCTTCCCCCGCGCCATTCGCCATCAGTATTAGAAGCATAGGGTCCTTATTGCCCATCGGTGGTATTTCCCGGAACTTTGGTCCGGCACATACTGTCGGTGGCGGCGCATTAGGTCACGGCCTCGCAAGCGCGTGTTTCTTGGGCTCGCTCGGGACCGGTTCTCCTCAAGGCGCTCATGCCGGGGTTGGAATGTCGTTATCCCATCGCCGGACGTTGAAGGCTCTGCGTTGTGCTGACACCAGGTTGGCGATGAAGTGGCTTGCGGGCAAGGCGATGATCGTCGATATGCCGGCTCCTTTCAGCTCTTCCCGGCTAAACCAATACTGTGCGGCCCCTGTGGCCGCGGACGAGGTCTGATTACATGTCGACGACGAGTTACACTCCGGGACGTACGAATTTTGGCCCGCTTCCCGACCCCGAGAGGAGCCCCGCCTCGTTTTTCACAAGCGCATTGGTGAACTTGGCGATTCTTGGGCTGGCTATTTATATCGGCGCCACCGCCAAGCATATTATCGAGCAGCATAAGTACGAGATGACCGAGCTGATCGTGCCCACCACTCCGCCGCCTCCGCCCAAGGTCAAGGTCACTCCGCCGCCCAAGTTGCCGCCGCCGCCCGAGCCGCCCAAGGTCAAGCTGGACGCTCCAAAGATCGAGGTGCCCAAGCCCAAGCCGGAACCCAAGCCCATCCAGATGGAAGCCAAGATTGCGCTGCCGGTCCTCAAGCCCGCGGCCAAGCCGGCTGTCATCCTCACTCCGCAGCCCAAGCCCGCCATGACCGCCGCCATGCCCGCGCAGGATAACAAGGTCAAGCCCTCCACGGCGCCTGTGCATCTCGGCCAAACCTTCGGCGTCACTCCCAATCCAAACGCCACCCGTCCCGCCACCATCGCCGCCATCGGCAACCCCTACGGCGGCATGAAAGGCCCGGCGGTCGCGCCGCACGGCGTGGTCGGTTCCACCGGCATTGGCAACGGCCTCAAGTCAGGTTCCAACGCCGGCATGGTCGGCAGGGTAGCCTCCGCCGGCATCCCCGGAGCCACCGGCTCGGCAAACACCGGCGGCAGTTACGGCAAGGTCGCCTCGGCTGGCATTCCAGCCGTCACCCAGGCCGCGGTCCAGCAGCGCGTGGTCTCCACTCCCACCACCACTGACCTCGAGGTCCTTTCAAAACCGCCTGTGCAGTACACCAGCGAAGCCCGCCAGCTCAAGGTCCAGGGTGACGTCGTGCTGCGCGTAACCTTCCTGGCAAACGGCCAGGTCGTCGTACAGGGCATCGTGCGCGGCCTTGGTCACGGACTCGACGAAGAAGCTCGCCGCGTCGCCCAGCAGATCCGCTTTCGCCCCGCCACTCGCGACGGAAGACCGGTCGATCTCACCACCACGATTACCATCTCGTTTCAATTGGCGTAACATCATCCTTTAGTATGCTGAAATGCATCACAATGTTGGAATGCAGCCGGATTCAGTCGCAACACGTCAAACCAGACGCAAGCGACTGAAGACAGCACTGGAAGAAGCCATCTAGGAGCCTGACATGACTTTTCGGAAGATTTCCCTCAACTTCCTGATCCTTACTATGGGAGTGACCTGCGCGTATGCTCGACATCAACCAAAGTACGAACAGGCCCGCCTGCTGACGGTTGAACAGTCAGCCCTCGTCGATAAAGCCGTCGCACAGGAGAAGGTCCTCATCAAGGACATCAAGATGCGTACCCCCCTGGTCGAGACCTACATCCAGGACACCCATCCTGACGTGAAACTGTACGAGGTTCCTGTCGACGACCAGTTCATCCTCAGCCGCGTCGACTTCGGCAAGGCCTTCTTTGACAAGGGCTATTCAAACCGACAGGACGAGCACAAGGGCTTCTTCAAAGGCTCCCTCGGCGCCATGACCGGGCTGACCAAAATGCTGGGACTGGAAAAGTTCACCTATTCAGACACCGGCTTCATGCAAATGATGTTCATCGACCCCACTGGGTTCGACCAGCAGCATTACGTGTTCAGCTTTGTCCGCAAGGAGTTTGTCGGCTCCATCAGAACCTGGGTCTTTGACGTCCATCCCCGCGTCGCCGGCATGGGCCGCTTCTACGGCCGTATCTGGATTGAGGACCAGGACAACAACGTTGTCCGCTTCAACGGTACCTACACCGGCCCCGCTACTGAGGATTCATCAAAGTACTACTTCCACTTCGATAGCTGGCGCATGAACGTGCAGCCCGGCATCTGGCTTCCCGTCGAAGTCTACGTTGAAGAATCGCAGCGCATTGAAGGCACCAAGTCCGTCGGCCTCAAGGCCCAGACTCACTTCTGGGGCTACTCCCTCAAGCTGCCCACACGCGACAGCGAAAACGTAAGCGTCAAAGTCGACGACGCCGTTGACCGCAGCAACGACTCTCAGGACGTGGGCCCGCTCCAGGCCTCGCGCATGTGGGTCACCCAGGCTGAAAACAACGTCATCGATCGCCTCGTCGAGGCTGGACTTGTCGCCCCGCTCAACAACGGCGGATACGAAAACAAGGTCCTCGACCAGATCGTCGTCAACCTCGTCGTCCCCAACAACCTCGCCTTCACTGACCAGATTCATACCCGCGTCATGCTCACTGACACGGTTGAAGCCACCACCGTCGGCAACACCATCCTGCTCAGCAGAGGACTCATTGACTCGCTGCCCAGTGAAGAAGCCATCGCCTCCATCATCGCAATGGAACTGGCGCACATCGCCATGGGCCATCACATCGACACCCGCTACGCCTTCAATGACCGTCTGCTCTTCCCTGACGAGTCCTCCTTCGTCCGCATCAACATGTACCACAACGATCACGACAACGACGAAGCTGCCAAGAAGGCAATGGAATACCTGCAGGCTTCGATGTATAAGGACAGGCTTGCAAATGCCGGTCTCTACTACGCACAGCTCGTCGATCGCTCCAAGGTGCTCAAGGCGCTCAACACCCCCAAGCTCGGCGACTCGCTCCTCAGGCCAGACGGAACCCCCTGGATGGGTGACCTGGCAAAGATGGCTCCCAAGATTGATTGGGACGATCTGACCCAGACCGCCGCCCTTCCCCTGGGAAGCTGGCTCAAGGTCGATCCGTGGGACGACACCGTACACATGCTCGACGCCAAGCGTTACGCGCCCATGAACGCCCGCGACAAGATGCCGTTTGAAGTCACGCCCATCTTCTTCAAGCTGCAGCGCTATGAGTCGGCACAAGCTACACCCGCCGCGGTAAACCCGGCCGCGAACCAGCCTTCGGCCAGCCCGACGGCTTCCGTTTCCACGCCTCCCGCCGTCGCGCCTCCAGCCGGATCGCCTCCGCCTGCCGCCATTCCCCCTGCCCAACCGCAGGCTGCCGACCAGGCAAATACTCCTCCTGCTCAACCGCAGCCTGCCGAGCAGGCGAATACTCCGCCTGCTCAACCGCAGCCTGCCGACCAGGCAAATACTCCGCCTGCTCAACCGCAGGGCGCCGATCAGGCAAATACCCAGGCGCAACCCGCTCCTGCACCGCAGAACCCGCAGTGATTTACTCCGCGGCAAGTCCCCGGCTGACGTACCATGTGCTCCTCGTCAGCACCGGGGACTTTCCGCTTGAGCGGTCTATTCTCCACCTCAGGAGCTAAGTCTAACCAGAACTGGATGTGCACGCGACTATGAGAACTTCAATCCGAGTCTTCTTTTCGTTTTTCCTCGCTTCCCTGGCTCTCTGCGCTCAAGCACAGGTGCTTCCCGCAGGGTACGAACACGAGGCCAGGATCCGCGTCGGTGGTTTCGGCACCATGTTCCAGACTGATTATGCCGGCAACGGCATCGCCCAGACTGTCCCGCAGCCCACGTTTGGCGTCGGCGCCTACATTGACATCAGAGCCGACCGCTGGCTAACCATCGAGAGCGAGGGCAATTGGAACCGCTTCAATGAGTATGTGGCCTACACCCAGCCAATCGGTGAAGACACCTATCTCATCGGCCCCAAGGTTCCTATCAAAACCTACGGTCGCGCCACCCCTTATGCCAAGTTCCTCATCGGCCTTGGCACCGGCACATACATCAACGGCAACACCACGGTGCTGGCCTATGGCGGAGGCGTCGATTACCATCTCAGCCGGAGATTCACCTTGCGCGCCATCGATTTCGAGTACCAGGAATGGCTGCTCAAGCCCCAAATCTTCCCCTTCGGCGGCAGCGTAGGCATCGCCTACAAAATCTTCTAGCTGAATCAGTAGCGCCGGCCTCCCGGCCGGCTGCATCGCGGGTCTCCTGACCCGCGCATCAAGATTGACTGTCATCCTGAGCGACCCTGAGCGAAGCGAACGGGGAGTCGAAGGACCTGCGGTTGCTTTTCGCTCATCTCAAGAAAAAGCCCCGTGCCCCATCCATTCTGCGGCCTCATCGCAGAATGGGTGGGAAAACAAGCACCCAACCCAAAAGCTTTTTCAGTCCCCCAATCCCTACCCCTTCACGACTTCACACGCAAAGACCCCGTGCCCCATCCATCCCGGCGCTCTTTGCCGGGATGGATGGGAAAACAAGCACTCAACCCAAAAGCTTTTTCTAATCCCTATTCCCTATTCCCAGTAAGTATCCTCCGGCATAGCCGAAGGCTTTAGCTTTGGTGGCCGCTCAAAGGGGCCAGTGGAAGAGCACCATCTCGGTTGCAGCTCATCGCCCGCGCCGTAGGCGCACTGTAAATTAGCCCAGCGCTTCAGCGCTGGGTGAGCGCCAACAACATTGCATTCGGAGTGCCGTAGGCACAGTGCTAATGCCCCTACTCCTGCTCACGATTTTGCCTGAAAAATGCGAGAGCAGAAACCGGCTGCGACTCCCGTAAAAGTCAAACTTCTACTGCCACCCCGGCAAAGCCGGGGGTTCTCCCATTCCCAAGAGCGAGGCCTGCAGCTCAAGAATCTGCAGCTGAACCTGTTTGATTTCTTTCAAGGTGGCAATCTGGCTGTCATAGACCTTGCATTGCACCGCGTAGATCGCGCCCAGGCGGCCAGGGTAAACGCTCCACCAGAACAGCACGGCAGCAAGGAATACAAACATGTTTGCCGTGATTCCGTTCCACCGAAGCGCTCTCGCGTGCTTTGCTTTCGGCGCCCATCTGTGTTCATTGATTATGTCGGATCATAAGCGAGCAAGGTTCAATCAACGCCGATCAAACCTGCTCGCGCCCAACAAAAAAGGGCCGCTCGTGTGAGCGGCCCTCCCTGTTCCCTGTTCCCTGTTCCCTATTCCCTGTTCTCTGTTCCCCATTCCCTATTCCCTAATCTGGTCTTCGACGCTCTTCCCAAGCGAGGCCTGCAACTCAAGAATCTGCAGCTGAACCTGCTTGATTTCTTTCAAGGTGGCAATCTGGCTGTCATAGATTTTGTAGCGCACGCTCGCTAACCCTGCGCACAGGAACATGGCGGCGCTTATGATTTGGACTCTGAGAAGCACCGCGGCGTCCAGGTGCCATAGGTTTTGAAGCCACAGCCACCCGAAGGCCATGGCACAATAGCCGAACAGCATTCCTTCAAATTTTGCCCACCGAAGCGCTTTCGCGTGCTTTGCCAGCAACGCAGCGGTCTGTTCACGATAGGCGGCCAGGTTTTCCGGTTGCGGCATTGCCGCCAGCAGACCTTCGCGCAGGTTACTCGTTTGCTGTGCCATAGTTCACTCCCTCAAGAATCTGTTTCATTTGCCGTTTGCCATAGTGGATGCGCGACTTGACCGTGCCCTCGGAACAGCCGACGACTTTTGCAATCTCCTTGAGCGAAAGATCCTCAAGAAAATGCAGCACAAGAACCTCGCGATGATGGAGGCCGATTTGATTCAACGCCGCGTGAACCTGAGCGGCGTCCTCTTCCGCGAACGACGGTTCCTCGGCCTCCTGAAAATCCTCGTACTGAACCTTCTCCGCCTGCTCGCGCGAGTAGTTTTTTCGGATTCGATCCACAGCGATTCCGTGCGTCACCGTGTATAACCATGGGCGCAGAGAGCCGGGGTCTTTCAGCTTTCGAATCCCGCCGAATGCCTTGATCCAAACCTCTTGGAGAACGTCGAGCGCGCTATCCATGCTCCCGGTCAAACTGGCTGCGTAGTAGAGCAAGGGCCGCTCCATAACGGCAATCAGGTCCTCAAATGCGCCCACTTCGCCCGACTGGCAACGGAGCGCCAGCCATTCGTAGCGTGCTTTGCTTTCGGCGTCCATCTGTGTTCATTGATTATGTCGGATCATAAGCGAGCAAGGTTCAATCAACGCCGATCAAACCTGCTCGCGCCCAACAAAAAAGGGCCGCTCGTGTGAGCGGCCCTCCCTGTTCCCTGTTCCCTGTTCCCTGTTCCCTGTCTTTCTCACGCTGGCGAAGGCGAACCCTCCGGGAACCCTGGGCCGCCGCGAGTCTCCGGCTTCAGCACTTGCTGCGAGCTGCCGTCCGGGTCGCTCGGCGATGCAAGAATCGAACGCAGCGGAGGCAATTCCTTGCCTTCGATCAGCATCCGCACCTCTTCCGCATCGATCGTCTCGCGCTCCAGCAGCGCTGCCGCCAGCCGGTGCATCGGGTCCTTGTTCGATTCCACAATCGAGTGAGCGGTCTGGTAGGCCTCGTCGATCAGCCTGCGCACTTCCAGGTCGATCTGCCGCGCCGTCTCTTCGCTGAAGTCGCGATGCTGCGCAATCTCGCGCCCCAGGAAGATCTGCTCTTCCTTCTTGCCGAAAGTCAGCGGACCCAGGCGGCTCATGCCGTACTCGCACACCATCCGCCGTGCCAGGTCGGTGGCCACTTCAATATCGCTGCCCGCGCCGGTCGACATCTGGTTGAGGAAAATCTCCTCAGCCACACGCCCGCCGTAGCTCATGGCCAGCTTGGCCTCAAGGTATTCACGCGTGTAGTTGTGCCGGTCGCCGGGCAAAAATACCGTTACGCCCAGCGCCATGCCGCGCGGAATGATCGTCACCTTGTGAATCGGATCGGAGTGGTCGCGGAAGAACGAAACCAGCGCATGGCCGGCCTCGTGATACGCGGTCACCTTCTTCTCCTCGTCGGTCAACAGCATTGACTTGCGCTCGGCGCCCATCAACACCTTGTCCTTGGCCAGCTCAAAGTCGTACATGGTCACTTGCTTGCGATTCACGCGCGCGGCGTTCAACGCAGCTTCATTCACCATGTTGGCCAAGTCCGCGCCGCTGAAGCCCGGTGTTCCGCGCGCCAGCACGTTCAGATTCGTGTCGTCTGAAACCGGAACCTTCTTCACATGCACGCGCAAAATCTCTTCGCGTCCGCGCACATCGGGCAGGCCCACTACCACGCGCCGGTCAAAACGTCCGGGCCTCAGCAGCGCGGGATCCAGAACGTCCGGCCTGTTCGTCGCCGCCACCAGGATCACGCCATCATTCGATTCAAAACCGTCCATCTCCACGAGCAATTGATTCAGTGTCTGCTCGCGCTCGTCGTGTCCGCCGCCCAGGCCCGCGCCACGATGCCGGCCCACTGCGTCGATTTCGTCGATGAAGATGATGCAGGGAGCATTCTTCTTACCCTGCTCAAACAGGTCGCGCACGCGGCTCGCGCCCACGCCCACAAACATCTCCACAAAGTCCGAACCTGAGATCGAGAAGAACGGAACGTTCGCTTCGCCGGCCACAGCACGCGCCAGCAGCGTCTTGCCCGTTCCCGGAGGCCCAACCAGCAGCACGCCCTTGGGAATGCGGCCGCCCAGCTTCTGGAACTTCTGCGGCTCGCGCAGGTACTCGATAATCTCCTTCAGCTCTTCCTTGGCCTCATCCACGCCGGCCACGTCCTTGAAGGTAATTTTCTTCTGCTGCATCGAGAGCAGCCGCGCCCGGCTCTTGCCAAACGACAGCGCCTTGTTGCCGCCCGACTGCATCTGCCGCAGCATGAAGAACCAGATCGCGCCCAGCAGCACGAACGGCCCCACGTTGAA
>CAVXVM010000104.1:0-7394 GCA_963765025.1 uncultured Acidobacteriaceae bacterium
TCGCCACCAGCGCCGTCTTCCCAAATCGCGAGTGGCCCATGATCCCCACCTGTTTCCCGTCCACCTGCTTGTCGGTCTCCAGGTAATCCAGCGCCCGGCTCGCGCCCCAAGCCCATGCCCGCAGCGTGCCCCACTCCGCAGGATCGCTGCGCGGCTGTCCCTTATCGACCAACCCGATGATCCCCTTGTTCAACCCCGCGCCGCTGTCATCTTGAAAGCTGGTTGGCTCAAGGATCGCGTAGCCCCACCCCCGCTTGATCACCTGTTCCTGCCAACTCGGCCCCGTGTTCCCCGGCCCGCCCGGAATCATCTCCGGAATCGACTTCGCAATCGCCGCCATAAACTCCTGGCTGAACGCCAGCTCCATAATCACCGGCACTGGCCCCGCCGCATTCGCCGGAGTCCCCACCACCAGGTCGATGTCCACCCGTAAATTCGAGTCCTTGCCCTCGGGATCAACCGAATTGTCCACGTGCCCCTTGAGCATCTTTTTCACCACCGCCACGCCGCCTAGCATCTCCGTCGTCGTGCTCGTCACCTCCCAACGCACGCCAGGCACATTCATGGGCACGCGGCCCAAAACCTCGCTGTCAAAATCCTCCACAATCTCCGGCCTGCGCTCGTTCCACCACATCTTCGCTGAGGTCACGCGCTTGCCGTTCTTCAGCTTCAGCGGGTCGGGTAGCGTTCCGGGATACCTGTCCGCCTTCGACTCGTCGTAGTTCACCGCATTCGGCGACTTCGGATCCTGGCTCGCAGCCGGCCGCAGCTGCTTGATCCCCAGAATGTCCATCATGTGTTGATGATCTTGCAATCGCCGCCTTGCTTTCTGCCTCTCGCCGCGCCAGTTCTTCAGGAGTAGGTCCGGGTACCCCTGGTCTCGATTCTGAGACTAGGGATGAAACCGCCCGCACATGCAGATGCCGCGAAGCAAAGGCGATAAAGGTGGGCCAATTGGGCGCAGGAGTGTGCCCGCCCGTGTGCTGGCGGAAAGCAATGTCTCCATCGATCAGGGGCGTTTCGATAGCTGGAAACTCGCTCGTCCCCATGTCCCGTTTGCCCAGCAGCCGATAGACCGGCCCCGCACCGGCAGCCGCCAGAAACATTCCCTTGGCGTCCACCCAGCCGTCACCTTTAGTCGCTCCGCCGGAAACAAAACACCGGCCGCGGCGCGCACATCGCAATCAGTTCATGCGCATCCACAGGCATGTCGCCCGGCGTCAGCGGCCCGGCATACTTCATAAAGTTGCCCGCCATCCAGTGGTACTCGCTGGTCCCGGCCACGTTGCCCACTTGCTCGCCGAAGATGTGCCGGTACAGCTTCGCCCCGCCCTCGCCCGACGAGCTGACATACGCAATGGCCAGCCTCGGCTCATAAGCCATCGTCACCAGCGTCGCTTTCCCATAGCGCGAGTGCCCTTCCAGCCCAATCTGTTTCGCGTCCACCGCCTTGTCGGTCTCAAAATAATCAATCGCGCGGCTCACACCCCATCCCCAAGCCTTCAGCACGCCCCAGTCATCCGGCGCGCGCGGCTGCCCCTTATTCATCAGCCCAATGATTCCTTCCGTCAGCCCCGCTCCGTTGTCCGCCTGGTAGCTGGTTGGAACCAGCTCCGCATAGCCCCATCCCTTCGCCAGCACCTGTTGTTGCCACGTCGGTCCCTGATTCGCCGCGCCGCCCGCAGCCAATTGCGGAAACCTCTTCGCCATCTGCGCCATAAACTCGCGGCTGAAGCCGAACTCCACAATCACCGGAACAGGCCCCTTCGCATCCGCTGGCGTCGTCAGCGTCAGATCGATGTCCACCTTAATCGCCGGCCACGCTGAGTTATCCACGTGCCCCAACAGCCGCTTCGTCACCACCGCCACGTCGCCGTTCTTCTCCGCAGTAGTACTCACAACCTCCCAGGTCACCTTCGGCAAGTTGGCAGGCGTACGCCCCAGGATCTCGCGATCGAAATCCTCCTGGATCTCCGGTCGCCGTTGCGCCCACCACATCTGGGCCGAAGTCACCTTTTCGCCGTTCTTCAGAACCAGCGGATCGGGCAGATTGGTATACACGTCGGCCTTCGATTCGTCGTAGTTCGCCGCATTCGGCGCATTTGCATCCCCGCTGGCCCCGGCCCGCAACGCCTTGATCCCCAGCAGGTCCATCATCCGCTGATGGTCCTTTTCTGAGGCCGCCTGAATGGCCATTTGTTCCGGAGTAGGCGTAGGCCGCGCGGGGGCTGCCTGGGCAGGCGCTACGGCGACTCCCGGCGCAGCCTGCGCACACGCCAGCCGCACTCCGCCAAATCCAGCCAGAAAAACCAAAGCCGGCAACACCGGCCTGAAATGCGCCATCGACATAGCAAACCTCATTCCTGGGAGCATCTCCACAAAAGAAGGGAGAAACGGCCCAAGAATATCGGCTCGCCCTGGCTTCGGCAAGCACACGAACCGTCTCAACCCGCCTCTGAAAACGAAACCGCTCAAGCCTCGCCAATTTCCGCCGATAAGCTCAGCGACTCGCTCAATGAAAGGGCTACCCGCCATGCAGTGGTTACGCAACCTTCCCGTCTCCCGCAAGTTTACTTACGCCTTCGGCCTCGTATGCGGTCTCAGCTTTCTGCTGGGGACCTACGCCTTCATCGTCTTCCATGGCATCAGCGCCAAATGTCTCGACGTAAGCCAGAAATCCTTCCCTTCCGTCGTCTACCTTTCTGACGGCCGGGCAGCCATGAACGCGGTGCGCCGCGAAGATCTTGACCTCATGATCTGTCAAACGCCTGACTGCATTGCCCAGCACTCCGGCAATCGCCAGCATGCGCTCGACACCTACCAGGCCCAGATGAAAGCGTATGAGCCGCTGATCGCCTATCCCGGCGAACGCGAGATCGATCAGAAAATGCAGGCCACCTGGGCCCAATACATGCTGGCCAGTGACCGCGGATCTGACTTTGTCAAAGCCGGAAAAGCCGGCGACGCGCTCGACATGATTAGCGCCGACTCCACCATCGCTTTGTTTTCGAATGCTCTCGCGGCCATCAGCGACGACTTCAAGCTCAATGTAAAGGCAGGCACCGAGGGCGCTGAGGGCGCCACCAACGCCGCTACCCGCGCCATTTGGGTCAGCTCCGGCCTTACCCTGCTCATCATCCTCCTCTGCGCACTCATCGGCGTCGTCCTCACCCGCGAAATCGCGCCCCGGCTCGGTAGGCTCATGACCGCCCTTCAGGCCATGGCCGCCAAAGACCTCACCGTCAGCGTCCGCGTCACCGGCACCGACGAAATCGGACGCGTCGGCGAAGCCTTCAACACCAGCGTTGATTCCATTCGCAAGGTCCTCCATTCCGTGGCCAAAAGCGCCGACACCCTCTCCTCTGCCACCACCGAAATCAGTACCACCGCCGTCCAGAGCGCCGGTAACTCCCGCGCCGAATCCACCAAGATCAACCAGATCGCCGCAGCCGCGCAGGAGATGACCGCCACCATCGGCGAAATCAGTCATAACGCTGAAAACGCCGCAGGCGCCAGCCGCGAATCCGCCGTCAATGCCGAAAGAGGCGGCTCCGTCATGCAGGCCGCCGCCGGCACCATGGAGAAAATCGCCGCCGCCACCACCTCCGTCTCCGACAAAATGACATCCCTCGCCCTGCGCTCTGAAGAAATCGGCAAGGTCGTCAACGTCATCCAGGAAATCAGCGAGCAAACCAACCTCCTCGCCCTCAACGCCGCCATCGAGGCCGCACGCGCTGGAGAACACGGCCGTGGCTTCGCCGTTGTCGCCGGAGAAGTCCGCCGCCTCGCCGAACGCACCAAGGTCGCTACCGAGGAAATCGCCGGAACCATCCGCAGCATCCAGGACGAAACCCGCGAAACCCTCGACGTCATGCACGAAAGCCGTTCGGCCGTGGAAAGTGGTTTGAGCGAAACCTCTCACGCCCGCAATAGCCTCGAAGCGATCATCGAGTCCTCAAAACAGGTCGAGCATCAGATCAACCTCATCGCCACCGCGGCGACTCAACAGACCGCAGCCTCGGGAGAAATCTCCGAGTCCGCTGGACAAATCTCGCAGCTCTCCACTGAAAATACCCAGGGCGCCGAAGAAGCTGTCGAAGCCCTCCGCAACCTCGCCTCCCTCGCCGGCGACCTCGACGGCATGATCCGCCAGTTCCACCTCGACGGTGAGTCCCAGGCCGGCGGCAAATTCTCCGCTTCTCCGCAGTCCGCTCGCGAGCGTGCTCTGCATCCCGTCCACTCGTAACTGAAACAGAAATCCGTCAGGAGGCTGGCGATGAACTCGAAGCTTCGATTCAGTTTTGCTCTGGCTGTGGTTGCATCGCTCGCCCCGGCCGTGTGTTTCGCCCAGTCCGCTGGAGAAACGATCTACAAACAAAGATGCCTGAACTGCCACGGCACCGATGGAATGGCCAGCTCTGGAATAGGAAAGATCATGCACGTGAAGCCCGTGACAGACCCTTCCGTCAAAAAGTACACCAGAGCGGAAATGATTGATCTCACCCGAAACGGCGTTGCCAGGATGCAGGCGTACAAAGGCGATTTAACCGACCAGCAGATCAGGGACTCCGTGGACTACCTGCGCTCGTTCATCAAATAGCCGGAATCCGCCCCCAAGGATCGAGAATCTCGATATGGACCAAGTGTCTCGATATTGAGATGTGGCATCTATGCAAGTTTCAAGATTGAGCCAGGCGGACCCCATGATCTGCTGCCCCGGCGAAGTTTCTACTCTCCCTCGCCGGGGCGCCGCCTGTCCCTTCCCCCGCTCCCGCCCGCTCTCAATCCCGCACATCTAATTCTTATTCGGGTTATGGTAGCCTCGCGGTAGAGCCTGTACCATCCTTGCTGCCTCATCCGCGTACCCTTGCGGCCAAACCGCCATCAAACCCCGGGAGATACTCCTCAATGAGCGCCGTCAACTATGACCTCGTCGTCATCGGCTCCGGACCCGCCGGCCAGCGCGCCGCAGTCGCCGCCGCCAAGATGGGTAAACGCGTCGCCGTCGTCGAGGCCCGCACCGTCGTCGGCGGCGTCTGCATCAATACCGGAACCATCCCCTCCAAAACCATGCGCGAGGCCGTGCTCCACCTCTCCGGCTATAACTACCGCTCCGTCTACGGCATCAACTATCGCGTCAAGGAAAAAATCACCATGGCCGACCTGGCCTTCCGCGTCCAGGCCGTCATCAAGACTGAAGTCGACGTTACCGAGGCGCAACTCTCCCGCAACGGCATTGACGTCGTCCACGGCGTCGCCCACTTCATCAGCCCCACCCAGGTCCGCGTCGAAGGCATCCAGACTGAAACCACCCTCGAAGCCGATCGCATCATCATCGCCGTCGGCACCAAGCCCGCCTGCTCACCCAAGGTGCCCCTCAACGGCAAGACCATCCTCAACAGCGACCAGATTCTCGGCCTCGACTGCTTGCCCCAATCCCTCATCGTCGTCGGCGGCGGTGTGGTCGGCGTCGAGTACACCTGCATGTTCGCCGTTCTCGGTGTCCGCGTCACCCTCATTGAAAAACGCGACCGCCTCCTCGAATTCGCCGACCGCGAAATCATTGAGGCGCTCAGCTATCACCTCCGCGACGCCCGCGTCACCCTCCGCCTCGGCGAAGAAGTCGAAAGCGTTGAAGAGCTCCCCAACAAAACCGTCGTCGCCAACCTCGAAAGCAAGAAGCGCGTCTCCGGCGATGCCCTGCTCTACGCCGTCGGCCGCCAGGGCGCGGTCGATGAGCTCAACCTCGCTGCCGCCGGGCTCGAGGCCGACAACCGCGGCCGCATCGCCGTAGACGAGCACTATCAAACCAAGGTCTCCAACATCTTTGCCGCCGGCGACGTCGTCGGCTTCCCCGCCCTCGCCTCCGTCTCCATGGAACAGGGACGCATCGCTGCTGCCCGTGCCTTCAACGACCAGGCCGCTACTTCGAACCCTGGCTTTTATCCCTACGGCATCTACACCATTCCGGAAATCAGCTTCATCGGCAAGACTGAAGAACAGCTCACCGGCGAAGACGTTCCCTACGAAGTCGGCATGGCCTACTATCGCGAGGTCGCCCGCGGACAGATTCGCGGCGACACCAGCGGCCGCCTCAAACTCATCTTCCACCGTGATACCCGCAAAGTCCTCGGCGTCCACATCATCGGTGAGGACGCCACCGAACTCGTCCACATCGGCCAGGCCGTCATGACCCTCGGCGGCACCGTGGACTACTTCATTGACACGGTCTTCAACTACCCCACGCTCGCCGAGTGTTACAAGGTAGCCGCCTTCAATGGCCTCGGCCGCCTCCACCGCTACCAGTCAGACTAAGAAGCCGTCGAATTCGCAAGGACGCTCCGAAGCCGCAACAAACAAGCTAGGAGCTAGAAGCTAGCAGCTAAGAGCTGAACCTCGGAGGGCTTTCTCATGACCACCGCCATCGGCATCGTGATCACCGATCACATCGTCGCCGGCCGCCTTGAGGACCAGCGCCTCACCGGCAAGCCTCTTCGTTTTCCATTCGACCCCGCCGAGCAGGACGCCCTCAGCGCCCTTCCCCCCAGCGAACTCGTCGAGATGCTCGCCAGCCAGATCGCTTTCCTCCAGAAAGGCGCCACCAGCCCCCTAAGCGCCATCGGTGTCGCCGTGCCCGGCCTCGTCCGCCACGGCGTTATTGAGGACTCGCCCAATCTCACCCAGTTGAAAGGCCTGCCCCTCGCTGAAGATCTCACCCGCGCCCTCGCCCCGCACTCTATCGCCGCGCCCGTCCACATCGCCAACGACGCTGACGCCATCGCCGCCGGCGTCGCCGCCACACACGGCCGCCTTGAAAAGCTCACCCGCGTCTGGACCATCGGCAACGGCATCGGCTACGGCCGATGGCCTTGGTTCGAGGGCCCCTGGGAAGGCGGACACATCACCGTCACCCTCGATCCCAAAGAGCGCTTCTGCGGCTGCGGCGGACTCGGCCATCTTGAAGGCATCATGGGCAACCGCGCCATGCGCATGCGCTTCCTCGACCTCGAACCGGAAGAAATCTTCGCCCACGCCAAAGCCGGCGACGCGCGCTGCCGAGACTTCGTCGATCTCTGGCATCGCGCCCTTGCCGCAGCCACCGCCTCGTTCATCCACCTCGCCGGACCCGGCCGCTTCTACTTCACCGGACACAACGCCCACTGGGTAGAACTCCCCAGGCTCCGCGTACACATCGAATCCATGGTCAAAATGACCCCGCTGCAGAGCTTCTCGCTTGAAGTCCTGCCCCCCGACGACGAAACCGCCCTCCTCGGCGCAGGCGTCTCCGCCCTCAGAGCACTGTCAAAATAGATTTCTGGTTGTCGTTTGTGGAGCGCCGATTGTCACTCGGGCCGCGCCCGTCTCACACGCTGCGCGCTAAGCCCAGTTCTCGA
>CAVXVM010000105.1:0-44326 GCA_963765025.1 uncultured Acidobacteriaceae bacterium
TATTGTTATGTCATCACTTCGACTCGTCAGTTGTTTGCCGACAAAATGTCCCTTGCCCTTGGCCTCGAGAAAGACGTAGTTGTCTTTGCCGTCGAGGTTCTCGCGTTCGTTGATGCCGGGACTGCCGTTGCTGGTCCAGTCGTTGGTCCATCCCTTGCAGGGAGCGGCCTGGCGATACTGCGCATGAAAGCGGCCCAGGTCCGCGGGAAGACCCGGCAGCGTGACGTAATCGACGGCGAAGTAGAGGGCGTTGGTGCGCACCGTGCCTTCATTGGTGACCGTAATTTTGGCGGCCGTGGAGAAGGGCATCTGGAAATAGGCGTTGAGCGCCTTGATGGACGCCACCGCGGTAAGCGACGACTGGTAGGTGAAGTATTCGCCCAGGCCAAGGCCGAAGAAGTCGCCGATGGGCACCTCGACCGAAGGCGTGCTCTCGCCATCCCACCAGGCTCTCAGCACCAGATTTTTGAGATGCATGGGGTCGGGCGATGCGATAGTGAACCAGATGTGCGTGACGACTCCAGAGCCGCTGACGTCCAGAACCGTGGCGGTGGCGCCTGGCTCCACAGGAACGGCGTCGCGATTGCCGCCGGTGCGGTCCCAGCTTGAGCTGCGGCGGGTCTTGTAATTGCGCAGGCGGGCCTGTGCGAAGTGGGCGTCGGGCGCCGAGGGCTCATGAGTGTCGCTGGCCTGAGCGCTCACGGCGTTCAATCCAAGCAGGGCTGCTGCGCCCGTGGCCGATACCATTCCACCCAGCAGTTTGCGACGCGGAAGTTTTCCTTGGTTCGTATCGTCAGATTGCATTCGAGAGTTCCTCCATAGCCGTTTGGCCGTGCGAGCGTATTGTAATGCGGCGTACCCATGGCCGGCGCTGAGCCCGCGGACGCAGGGGGTTCGCTCATCCTGCCCTCGCCTGTTATGGTCAGTGAGGAATCTCAAGATGAATCCACAATAGGTCGCGCGTCATGGTCAAGCGTTGGCGAATCCGGATATTACTGTTCCTGGCCGTTTTGGGCCCCGGATTTATTACTGCCAATGTCGATAACGACTCCGGCGGGATTCTCACCTACTCCCAGGCTGGCGCGCAGTACGGCTACACGCTGCTGTGGACCATGCTTCCCATCACCATTGCGCTGATTGTCGTGCAGGAAATGTGCGCGCGCATGGGCGTGGTCACTGGCAAAGGGTTGAGTGACCTGATCCGCGAAGAATTTGGATTGCGGCTCACCTTCATCCTGATGGTGCTGCTGGTGGTGGTGAACTACACCAACGTGGTGACGGAGTTCATCGGCATTGCGGGCTCGCTGCACCTGTTCCACGTGACCAAGTACATTTCGGTGCCCTTTTGCGCGGCGCTGGTCTGGTACATGGTGGTGAAGGGCAGCTACAAAAGCACCGAAAAGATTTTTCTTGTGGCCTCGGTGGTCTACATCGCCTACATCTTTGCCGGCGTGCTGTCGCAACCCAGCTGGCACGACGCGCTGAAGGCCACGGTAACTTTGCCGGCCAGGTCTGTGTGGGGCGACAAGGCCTACATGTACATGGCCATCGGCGTGGTGGGCACCACCATTGCGCCATGGATGCAGTTCTACCTGCAGTCGTCCATCGTGGAAAAAGGGATTCGCGTGAAAGACTACGCGGCCTCGCGGCTTGACGTGATTGTGGGCAGCTTCTTTACCGACCTGGTGGCTTGGTTCATCGTGGTGGCCTGCGCAGCCACGCTTTATGTGCACGGCATGGGCGCTATCCAGGTGGCGAGTGACGCGGCCGAGGCCATGCGCCCGCTGGCTGGTGACTATGCCTTCATCCTGTTCGCCTTCGGACTGTTCAATGCTTCGCTGTTCGCCGCGTCGATTCTGCCCCTCTCCACCGCATACACGGTGTGCGAAGGCATGGGGTTTGAATCGGGCGTGGACAAGAGTTTTAAAGAAGCGCCGTTCTTCTACTGGCTTTACACACTGTTGATTGTGGGCGGCGCGGCCACCGTGCTGGTGCTGCCGGACGCGCAATTGATCAACGTGGCCATTTTGTCGCAGGTGCTGAACGGCGTTCTGCTTCCGGTTGTGATCATCCTCATGCTGATGCTGATCAACCGCAAGGATCTGATGGGCGAGCACAAGAACTCAACGCTCTGGAATGGGATTGCGTGGGGGACGAGCCTGATTGTGATCGGCATGACGATGGTGATGCTGTGGGGGTTGATGCCGGGGCACTGAGGACTGTAGTGCCGGTCTTCATGAACGGCGGTCCTTCTTACAGCAGTTTTCCAGCTGCCAAATCCCTGATCAGCCCGCGGTCGGCGGCCAGAAATTCGTAGCCCGTAAGATCTTCGAACTTTACCCATCGCACTTGCTGATAGATCTGGTTGTCGATTTCGCCGGTAAACTCATGCACCGCAAAGAACTGCAGATCCACGGCGCCGCCATGGCGGTAGTTGTGGCGGATGTGCGTGACCGGCGCTCCGATGGCGGCCGTGATGCCCAACTCCTCAGACAATTCGCGGGCCAGTGCCTGCTCGGGGCTCTCGCCTGCCTCAATCTTTCCGCCGGGAAACTCCCACAGGGAAGCCATGGGCTGATCTGGCCGTCGCTGTCCGATAAGGACTTCGCCACCGCGCACGATCAGAGCCGCAGCCACAAAGCGTAGTGCTGGGCCGTTGGGACGGGGACTTGAATTTTGCTGAACTTCTGCCACACGAATAGTGTAAATGCCAGAAAAGAGGCGGCGTACCGGATTCGATGCAGAGTTTGACGTGGTCAAATCGTGGCGGCTGTCGAAGTAAAGCCGCCCGGGTTTTATTCCCCTTGAACCACCGTCGGGTTTGTTTCAGCGGCCGCAGGACGGAAGTAGCCCCAGCCGTTTTTCGCGGCAGCCTCAAGCAGCGCTTGAGACGGGTTCACGGGGAAGGGATTGCGCGCCATCTCAAGCATCGGCAGATCGTGAATGGAGTTGCCGAAGACCGCGTCAGGCGAGGTTATTCCGACGCGGCGGAGCGAAACGGCTTTCCCCGCGCCTGTGGGCACATCGAGAATCTCACTGCCGATGAGGCCGTCGGTTACGCGCACATCGGCGGCAAGAACGCGCTCCTCAGGAATGCCGAAATCGCGAACACCCTCAGCAACCACCCAGCGATTGGTGGAGCTGACGGCCCACAATTCAACGCCGCGCTCGCGCAAAACCGACACGATATCGAGCATCTCGACAAAGTCGCGATCGTGGACAAACTCCTTTACATATTGCGCCGCGGCGGCACGCAACTCCTGGTCGCGGAGCCCCGCATAGATCTGCACCATCTCTCCGCAGATCTCCGTCTCGCTCACCTGTCCGGCGCGATAGGCGCGGTGGCGCGTGTCAATCCAATCGCTCGTGGAGCGCGAGACCAAACCCTGCTCGAGTGACCACTCCATGAATCCGTAGCCTGAATCGCCGCCCCAGAGGGTTCCATCGCAATCAAAGATCGCGACCTTCGGATTCGAATCAAGAACCAGCCCCTTGAACTCGTGGGCGGTCCACTTGTGTATTTCAGTTTGCGCTGCCGTCAAACGACCCTCAATCCTGCTCATTAAGAATTCTTCCAACTCTATTTTCGTTCAAAAGGGCAGCATTTTGCACGTGAAGGTTTAAAGAAGACTAAAACTCGTCATAGGCAATGCGCTCGGCTGGAACGCCCAGCGAAGCCAGCATGCAGTTGCATGCCTTGATCATCATGGGCGGTCCGCAAAGATAGTATTCAACGGCCGTGGGATCGGGATGGCTGCGCAGATAGCTCTCGAGCACCACTTCGTGGATGAGGCCGGTGTGCCCGGTCCAGTTGTCGGATGCGAGCGGAGAGGAGAGCGCGAGATGAAATGTGAAATTGCTGTGAACGCCGGCGAGCGCGCTGAAATATTCCTCGTAAAAGATTTCCTGCCGCGAACGCGCGCCATACCAGTAGCTGATTTTGCGTTGCGTGTGCCCGGTCTCAAGCAGATGAGCGAGGTGCGCGCGCAAGGGAGCCATGCCGGCGCCGCCGCCGACATACACCATCTCGTGCTGGGTGGGCTTGATATGGAAGTCGCCGAAAGGGCCAATGGCGGAGACCTGGTCACCTGGTTTAAGAGAGAACACGTAGCTTGAGCCGACGCCGGGCGCGCACTCCTGCCCCGGCGGCGGAGTGGCGACGCGCACGTTGAAGCGCAGCGCGCGTTCGGTTTGGGGATTGCTGGCCAGCGAGTAGTTGTTGCGCCGGCCCGGCTGGGGATTGCGCGCCACCAGGTCAAAGACGTGCTGGTTGCGCCATACCGTGGCGAAGGGCTCGGGAATTTCAAATTCGCTGAAGCGGATGGAGTCGTAGGCAGGGATCTCGATTTGCAGGTAATCGCCCGGCGCAAATTTGATTGGGCCGCTGCCGTTCTCCGGCTCGAGAACCAGTTCCTTGATGAATGTGGCGACGCTGCGGTTGCTGACCACGCGGAACCCGCAGGCCGTTTGCTGCCGCGCTCCCACGCCGCCTGCCTTGACGATGTTGATGCGGATACGGCCATCGACCTCCTCAACGGGATAGGTGGCGAGGCCGCGGCAGACGGGCACGCGCGCCGGCGAACCGTCGATGAGATTGAAGCGGCCATTGTGCTTGGCACATTCAATCAGCTTGCCTTTCACCAGTCCATCGGAAAGATGCGTGTTGCCGTGCGTGCAGAGACCATCAGTTGCGTAAAGCGAGCCCGCCTCGTCGCGGTAGACAGCGAACGTCCGGTGGCCATGGTCGAAGCGAACCACATCGGCACGCCCTAAAGCCTGCGTGGGGCAAACCTCCATCCAGCCTGCGGCATCGGGCTCGCCAGCCGAGACGAATGCAGCTTCGCGCAGGCGATTGCGCGGCGGTGGCAGTTGCCGCTTGACGTGATACGCGGGATCCTTGATCTGCCTTGCAAGCGCGGGAATGATCTCGCGCCACGCGTTCGCAATGCTGGTATACGGCGTCGGGCAGTCGTCTTTGACCGCCTCATGCAGCCTGGGCAGCGCATGGTAGGGCACCAGCGGGTACATGTGGTGCTCCACGTGGTAGTTCATGTTCCAGTAGAAGTACCGGTTGACGAAGTTCATGGTTACGGTACGGCAGTTGAGGCGATGATCGAGCACGTTCTCAGCCAGGCCGGCATGTTGCGTCATGCCATAGACCGGCATAAGCCACGAACCGAAGAGAGTGGAAAGGCCCACGAACATGAGGGGTAGGATGCTGCGTTCGTAGAGAGACAGCCCGAGGACAGAGACGTAAACAACGAGATAGATGCGCGCGCGAAGATAGATGCCCGCAAACTCCGACTCCGGGATGAAGGTTTTTTCATCGGCGGACATGCGCCCGGCGCAGTGCATGAACACCGCATTGAAATAAGCCGGGTAAGCGCGCAGGCCGAGGAAGGTGAGAATGATTTTGGTCCAGCTTGGCGGACGGGGCACGGCGATTTCAGGATCGCGACCGACGATGATGGTGTCACTGTGATGACGGCTGTGGCTCCAGCGCCAGATGGAGGACTCGCGCATGACCATGAACGAAGCGACTTCGTACAGCGCATTGTTCATCCAGTCGGTTTTGAACGCCGTGCCGTGGCCGCTCTCGTGCCAGCGGGAGTCGGACGTGCTGGCGTAGATGGCGCTGTAAACGACGTAGGGCAGGATGGCCCACCACGTACCCCAGAGGCGCCAGGTTGCATAACCCGAGGCGAACAACAACGCAAACCAGAGGATGGTGTCGCGGATGGCGGGTCCGTTGCGGCGCTCGAGCAGCCCTCGCATGGTCTCGCGCGGAACCGGGCACTGGTACCAGTCCGCCTCGGCCAATCCCTGCTCAACGGCCAGCGCGCTGCTTGCGCCGGTCAGGCTGTAGTCAGGATGGATCAGCGCCTTGCCAAGAACATGTGCCGAGTTGCCCATCGAGATATCTCCTGCCCTAAATGCTGAAAGTCCGCAATTTGGATTGTGCCCCAGTATAAAGCCCACAACGGTGCACGCGGAACAGGTTCGGGAATCTGCCTATTCGACAACTACAGCCTGCTTTGCTAGCTTTGCCTGCATAGCGCCGCAAGACTCCAATCGCACCGGGAACGAGGATCATCGCTCCCCGGCACATTGCGGCCGGGCCGGCCAAGATTAGAGGAGCGTTCGCTGATGAACGGAAGATTCAACCGAAGTTACGTCATCTTCCTTGCCTGTACGGCCGCGCTTGGCGGCCTGCTTTTCGGGTTCGACATCGCCATCATTACCGGCGCAGGACCGTTTCTTACGCGGCGCTTCGGGCTCAGCGATCTCAGCCTTGGATGGGCCTTCAGTTCCCTGCTCTTTGGCTGCGTGCTGGGATCGTATATCGCCGGCCGGCTCACGGACCGCTATGGCCGCAAGCGCATGCTGGTTTGGGTAGCGCTCCTGTTTGTGGTCACGTCCATTGCCACCGCACTTGCTCCGAGTTTCTCGGTTTTCGTTCTCGCCCGCTTTATCGGCGGCCTGGCCGTGGGCGGCGTTTCGCTGCTTTCGCCCATGTATGTTTCTGAGGTTTCTCCCCCATCGATTCGCGGACGCATGGGCACGGCTTATCAAATGTCCATCGTCACTGGCCTGCTCACTTCCTATTCCATCAATTACCTTTTGCGCAACAGCGGACCGCACAACTGGAGGTGGATGTTCCTGACCGGCGTAATCCCGTCCACGATTTTTCTGGTGCTGATTGTGCTTGCCCCGGAGACGCCGCGATTCCTGGTGAGGATCGGCAAAATGGACGAGGCGTTCCGGCTTTTGGAACGAATCGAATCGGCCGAGACCGCGGGCACAGAACTCACCGCCATCCAGCAGTCTCTGCACGGCGAAGAGCAGTCCTGGAGGGACCTGCTGCGACCGGGAGTGCGCAAAGCGCTGATTGTGAGCGCATGCCTGGCCATTCTGATTCATGTATCGGGGATCAACACCATCATTGACTACGCGCCCGCGATCTTCCTCTCGGCCGGATGGAAGGTGGATGGCGCGCTATTCTCCACGTTCCTGGTCGGCGTAACCGAGTTTGTATTCACCATCGTCGCATTCTGGACGATCGACCGGTACGGACGAAAGCCGCTCTACATTGTGGGCTCGCTGGGCATGATGCTCTGTCTCACCGGGCTGCTCGTTTCCGTGGTGACCGGACATTTTTACGGTCTCATGGTGCTGGTGCTCATCCTCGGCTACCTGGCCTTCTTCTGCTCGTGCGTGGGGCCGGTTTTCTGGACGCTGGTGCCGGAGATTTTTCCGAACGATGTGCGCGGCAGAGCGATGTCAATTCCCGTGCTGCTGCAGTGGGTGGCCAATGCGGTTGTGGTGCTCGTGTTTCCGTATGCGTTTCACGTGATCGGCAAGGCAGTCACGCTGGGCTTTCTTGGAGCGATGTGCCTTACCCAGGCGATCTTCACCTGGTATTGCGTGCCGGAAACCAGGAACAAGCCTCTCGAGGAGATTGAAGGCTACTGGAACGCACAGTAGCTGGCGGGTCCCGAGACCTGGCGCGAAGGCAACGCGTGACGGGCAAGAGAATGCAACTGCTCTTCAAGCGGAAATGGCGTTGTTGTTATTGCTGATATTGATTCCTTGATGAACGAGGTTCGGCGCGCGTTACCGCACAAGTAACGCGGCCGCAACGAGCCGATAATCAGAGTTGTGGAAAGCACGCGTAATCAAGGGCTCTTAAAGGAATACCAGGTATATCTTCGCGTGGAAAAAGGGCTTAGGCCACTTACCTGCGAGGCATATTTAGGCGATCTGAGAACCTTTGCCGAATTCATCGAAGGCCGGAACGGCGTCTTGCTGACAGCCGTGCAGGACGATGTGGCTGGGTTTCTTGAACACTTGCGCAAGCACGGCATCGATGGGCGCTCGTCTGCGCGCAAGCTGAGTTGCCTGCGCGGGTTTTACAAGTGGCTTCTGCTTGACCGCCGCATCCATCACGATCCAACCGTCAATATTGAGTCGCCCCGCGCGTGGAAGGTGCTTCCCAAGTCGCTGGCCGAGCCCGAGGTGGCGGAGATGCTGGAGCGGGCAGGCATGGCCGCCTCGCATCCGCAGGCGCAGGCCACGGCGCTGCGCGACCGCGCCATTCTGGAACTGCTCTACGCGGGTGGACTGCGCGTTTCAGAGGTGACTGCGCTCTCCACCGGCGACCTGGCTCTGGATGCAGGCCGCGTCCACGTGCGTGGCAAGGGCGACAAGGAGCGCATTGTGCCGCTGGGTCGCATCGCTCTAGAGGCTCTGGAAGAATATCTGCAAAAGGGCAGGCCGCACCTGGCGCGCATCAGCTCAAGAAGCAAGGCCAGCGCCGCACGCAAAGATAAATCGCAACCGGACCCCGCACGGCTGTTTCTTTCCTTGCGCGGCATGCCGCTGACGCGGCAGTGGGTGTGGCAGGTGGTGAAAATGTCAAACAACTCCGCCAGCCCGCACCGGCTGCGCCACAGTTGCGCCACGCACATGGTGGAGCATGGAGCCGATCTGCGCAGCGTGCAGTTGATTCTGGGTCACGCCGATATTTCAACCACGCAGGTGTACACGCATCTGGCGCTGGGCCGCCTCAAGGCTGTGCACCGCGAGCATCATCCGCGAGGGGCATCAAGACTTGAAGCTGTGGATTCGCCAAGACGGATCACAGCGGAACCGGATGAGGAGCGCGAGGGTCAGCCCACCGTTGTCCATACCGACGCGGGCGGGTCTGACGAGAGCGGGGAGCCGGCATGAGCGCATCGCACGCGCCCGCGATTGAATCGCCGCTTAGTCCACTCGTGGAAGGATTCATCAAAGTCCTGACCAATGAGCGGGGCGCTTCGTCGCATACGCTGCGCGCTTACGAACGCGAGTTGCATGGCTTTGCATCGTGGGCCGCGAAAAGGGGCGAAGCGGGACTGACGGTGCAGAGCATTGAGCATACTGACATCCGCGCCTACATGGGCACGCTTTATGAGCGCGGGCTTTCCAAGGCCTCGGCGGCGCGGGCTCTGGCAGCCATTCGCAGCTGGTTCAAGTGGCTGGCGCGCGCCGGATACATCGATCAGAATGCGGCGTCTCTTGTATCGACGCCGCGCCTGCCCAAACATTTGCCGCGCGTTCCCTCCATCGAGCAGATGAACCAGGTGGTGGACTCGGTGGACGAAGAGGCGGCAAGCTGGCCTGCGCGCGACCGGGCGATTATGGAGCTGCTGTATGGATGCGGCATCCGCAACGCCGAGTTGACGGGCCTGAACCTGGACGACATCCATTGGGCCAATGAAGCAATCCTGGTGCGCGGCAAGGGACAAAAACAGCGTTACGTTCCACTCGGAGACGCGGCGGCAGAAGCGCTGCGTGCCTATATGACTGAGCGCTCGGCGCGGCTGGCCGCAACCGGGCAAACATGGGGCGCCGCAACGCCGGCACTGTTCCTGAACCTGCGCCTGCGCGGGCTGGGCAAGACGGGCAATGGCCAGGCGCGGCTCACCACACGCAGCGTGGGCCGCATCGTCAAGCGCATCGCCATCCGGCGCGGACTCTCCTCCGATGTGCATCCGCACACGCTGCGTCACGCATTCGGTACACATTTATTGGAGGAGGGCGCAGACTTGCGCGCCATCCAGGAACTGCTGGGCCACGAACGGCTCTCAACCACGCAGCGCTACACGCAATTGACCACCGGGCAGTTGACGCAAGTCTACGACAAGACGCATCCGCGGGCGCGCTAGCCGACCTCGAGCACCGGAATTCCCTGCTCCCACAACTCCTTGTTCAGCGGGATGCTTGTGTTTTTGCCGTTGGCGTGGAACGTGAGCGGCTTTCCGGTTGCCAGCAACTTTACCTCGCGCACCGGCCGGTCAAGAGGACCGACGATGAGTTCCGTTGCAGCCGAATCCATGGCGAAGACGTAGAATTTGCCGGCGCGCGAAGTAGTGCGGTATGCGGCCTGGCCCTGAAGTGGGCCATAGGTGCTGCCGTAGATTGCAGCGGCATTGCGCCTGGTCCACTCGCCCATTGCCTGGAGGCGTTCGACGAATTCGGGTTGAATGACGCCATCCGGCTGCGGGCCCACGTCCAGCAGGAAGTTGCCGCCCCGGCTGATGACCTCAATGAGCACTCGGATCAATACATCGGTTGATTTAAAGTTGTGGTCTTTAGGCCGGTAGGCCCACGTATTGTTGATGGTCATGCAGGTTTCCCAGGGCTGGAAGTCCTCGGCACGGGGAACGGCGACGGCCATCTTGTCGGCTTGGCTGTGATCGGGGCTGTCCATGCGGACGCCTTTCACGGGGATGGCCTTGGGGATGAACTGCTCAGGGGTGATAAAGTCGGCGGGTACACCGAGGCGATTATTGACCACGGTCTCCGGCTGCAGGCGGCGCACCTGGTCGAGGAAGCGCTGTCCATCGTATTCAGCCTGTACTCTCATGTCGACGGAATCGAACCACAACTCGGCAACCGAACCGTAGCGGGTAAGCAGTTCATCCAGTTGCAGACCCATGTAATCCAGGTACAGGGGCCACTCCGGACGCTCGGGCTCGCCGTGATAATTTGTGGCAGAAAGTTTCGACGTATCGCGGAAACCGGGGTGGTTCATGTCGGGAGGCGAATAGTAGAAGCCCAGCGGCATGCTGTCCGCATGGCAGGCATCGGCCAGCATCTTCACGATGTCTTTACCGTAGGGTGTGCGCGTGATTTTGTAGCTGGTGTAGAGGGAGTCGAACATGCAGAAGCCGTCATGGTGTTTGGTGGTGAAGACCATGTAGCGCTGTCCTGCCGACTTTGCGAGTGCGATCCATGACATGCGGATCGAAGAGCGTGGGGTTGAAGCGCTCCGGCAGGGCGCGGTACTCAGCTTCAGTAATTTCGCCGTTGGGCCTGAGGATGGGCCAGGAGGCTTCGACGCCGGCAACGGAGTAAGGACCCCAGTGAATGAACATGCCGAACTTGGCTTCGCGAAACCAGTTCAGCCTGTCAGCGTTCCCTGTCAGAGCACGTAGAGTAAGGCCCCGACTCGCGACTGCGACGGATGCCGCAGCCTTGATGAAGTTTCTTCGATTCCAGCGCATCATCTTTCTCCTTCACGCAACGGAAGAAGAATTATAGCGCTGACGCAGGGTGCCGAGGGCGCGGCCCGTCAGAGCGGCCTGGGACCGTTGGCGTTGATCGCGGCTTCGAGTTTGCGACGGAAGCTCGCGGTCACTTTGGATTTGAACTTCTTGTCGAAGAGGCCCTTGCGGGTCAGGTACTCTTCCATCCTGAGGATGGGATCGTGAGTTGCGCGGCCTTTGGCTGGTTTCTGGCCGGGCAGCACCCAGGGTTTGCAGTCGATGAGAGTCGGACCACTGCCGCGACGCGCGTGCGCCATGGCCTCAGTAGCGACGCGATAGACCGCAACAGCATCGTCGCCATCGACGATGACTCCTGGGAAATCGCACTCCTGCGCTTTGAGGCAGATCTCATCTGATTCGGAGTCGCTGTGGCAGACGAGAAGGATGGGGAGGTCGCGCTTGCCGGCCTTGCGCATGGCCTGGTGCAGCGGCTCAGACGATGCGGTGGAGTTGCCACAGAAGGCTACAACGATGCGCTTGTTCCTGGCCTTCTTGTTTGCGGTGGCCACTTCAATCGCTCGTTCGAGTTGGGCGGCGAGGCTCAGAGAGGGCGGTATCAGGTTGATCCTCGCGTACGGCGGCCGCGGCTTGACGCCCCCGGGCACGACGATGGGAAAGATGTTGCCGAGTGGGAGGCCTTTGATGAAGGCGGGGACCAGGCCGTGGGGAGAAGGGGCGAGGGTGTCGCCGGGAAGAAGGTCGACTGTGGCGCCGGCGATTGCTGCCTCGGGCCGGACGGGGGAATTCGATGCTGCCGGTCCTCCTGAAAAAGTGCGGATGCGGGCCTGGAGCATGCGGCACTTCAGCATGGTGCTGTAGAGCTCAAGGAGCTTGTCGTTGGAGATAAGCGTGAAGCCGTTCTGCGGGGGCGCCGCATCGAGCTGGGAAGCAACTTTCGAGCTTGCGGTCGTCATTGAGTCGAGGGGCCTCAGTAGTTGTTGCGATTGTAAATTGAAGCGTCAGCGCTGGCCTGGATTCGCGTGCGAAACAATTCCGATCGGAGCAGCCTAGGTGGAGTAGTCGGCGTTGATATGGATGTACTCATGGGTAAGGTCAGTGGTCCAGAAAACGCAGCGGCCGTCGCCCTGGTGGAGCTGGATGTTGATAGTGAAATCGTGCTGGCTGATGTAGGCGTGCGCTGAGATCTCGTCGAACTCCGGGGCGCGCCCTCCGTTGCGGCAGATGGGCAGCTCGCCGAACCAGATGTCGAAGCGATCGGGATCAATCTGCGCGCCCGAGTAGCCGATGGCGGCAGCCAAGCGCCCCCAGTTGGGATCATTGCCGGCCCAGGCAGTCTTGACCAGCGGTGAGTGGGCAATGGCTTTTGCAACGCGCAGCGCATCGGCATCGCTGGCCGCGCCTTCAATGCGCAACTCAATTACGTGGGAGAGCCCTTCGCCGTCGGAGACGATCTGGCGCGCCAATGAGGTGCATACCTCGGTGAGCGCCGTGGCAAAGGCTGCATTGCCCGCACCGATTTTTCCGCCGCCTGCACCTGAGGCGAGCAGCAGCACTGTGTCGTTGGTTGACGTGTCGCCATCCACCGAGATGCGATTGAAGCTGACCTCGATGGCCGATCGTAGATATGTGTCGAGCACCGCGGGCTCGGCCGCCGCATCCGTGAGGATGTAGACCAGCATGGTGGCGTGCGGCACCAGTTGCGGGTGAATCATGCCGGAGCCTTTGGCCACGGCTGCAATGCGGATCTCGCACGGAGCGCCATCGGAGCCAGCAACTTCAAGCCGCGCAAAGGCGGTCTTCTCCACCGTGTCGGTGGTCAGGATGGCGTGAGCCACCTCAAGAAAATGATCTTGCTCTGCGCCCAGCGAACCGGCCAGCGCAGGCATCACGTCAATGAGCTTTTGCGCCGGCAGCGGGACGCCAATCACGCCTGTCGACGATGGAAAAACTTCCTCCGGCTTGCAGCCGAAGACGCGAGCCGCCGCATCGCAGGTGGCGCGCGCGGCGTCAAGACCTGCCTGGCCGGCGGCGCAGTTCGCATTTCCCGCGTTGATGGCCACCACGCGCACCTTGCCCCCGGTGGCGCTCAGGTGCTGCTTGTCCACGATGAGCGGCGCAGCGGAAACTTTGTTGGCTGTAAAGGCCGCGGCAGCGTTGGCTGGCGCGTCGGCAACGATGAGAGAAAAATCGGGGCGGCCGCTCGCCTTGACGCCTGCTTTGATGGCGCCGAAGCGAAATCCGCGGGGAATAATGAGTCGGGAAAGGTCAGTCATCGGGGTGATCGGGGCAATACATGGAGGTCAACCCATTTAATCTAGCAGGTGGACGGGGTCTCGACCCTGCGGCGGGAGCTTGATGGCGGAGAATATTAGCGCGGCGGCAAGGAACGCCGGAACGGAATTGCCGGCAGCGGATTTTCTTTGCCTGCGCCAGGTAAACGTGGCGCGCGGCGACCGTGTGGTGCTGCACGACGTGAACCTGAACCTTCGCGCCGGAGAACACGTGGCCATTCTGGGACCGAACGGCTGCGGGAAATCGACGTTGATTCTGGCCATGACCTGCCAGATCTACCCCATCGTCACGCCGGGCATGTTGGTGCGCATCTTCGGCCGCGAGCGCTGGGATCTGACCCAGCTGCGCAGGCACTTCGGCATTGTGGGCTCGGGCACGATGGGCTTCGAGTTGCCCGGAGAGCGGACCGCCGTGACCACAGGACTTGACGCCGTGACCGCCGGCTTCTTCTCGGCATCCACGCTGTGGCCCAATCTTGAGGTGACCCCGGAGATGCGCGTGCGCGCCGCTGAAGCACTGGCTCGCATGGAAGCCACGCATCTTGGCTCACAACTCGTGGGCACCATGTCTGCCGGCGAGAAAAGGCGCATCCTGATTGCGCGCGCGCTCGTTCATCGGCCCAGCCAACTGCTTCTGGACGAGCCCTCGAACGCGCTCGACCTGGCCGCGCAACGGGAACTGCGAGAGACACTGCGCAGGCTGGCGCAGGAGGGAACGGGACTGGTGCTGGTGACGCATCACCTCGGCGACATTCTTCCCGAAATCGAGCGCATCATCCTCATGCGCGACGGCCGCATCGTGGGCGACGGCCCGCGCGAGGAGATGCTCACAGAAGCCCGCCTGAGCGAGTTGTTCCATGCGCCGGTACGCATCGGCCGCGACGAGGAGTGGCTGCATAGCTGGTAAGGATTTTTTCGCAGTCCAGCGTCTCGGCTCAGAAGCTCGCATCATAACTGACCTTCATCCCGAGCACCTGAACCGACAGTAATCCGGACAATTCAGAGAAGACTGGGTGACCCATTGATCGCGCTTGAACGAGCCTGGGGTCTTGGGGCCTGCCCGCTTCGGGCGCACCAATGCAATTCCGCTTCCCCGCAGGTTGATCCTCCGCCCAACGCAACCTGACCTAGGGCTGATCTTCTACCGTGCGCAAAAGCTCCACAACCTTTGGCGCCGCGATGTGCTGGTAATCGGTCGACAACAGCCCGTAGCTCTCGACGGCATCGTATTTCCGCCCGACTCCGCTGGACTGGGCACCATTCAGTGGCCAATAACTCCACGAGATCAGGGGATTCTCTTTGAGCAGGCTGATAAACATCTTGAGCCAGTCGGAATTCCCGCCGCAGTCAAGCGTCTGGCACACGCCAAATTCGCCCACCCAAATTGGAGTCTCGGGCTCCGTGTGGAGCAGAAACAGGACGCGCGCTTCGTAGGCATGCTTCAATGCATCGAGATTCGAGAGGTCCTGCCCCCTGACGTAGTAGGCGTGCGGTGAGTAGACCAGCCTGTGCGCCACGGGCAGAGTTACCGGCAGCTTGTCAAAACCTGTGAAGTTGGTTGAATACTCCGGACCTTCGACCATGATGAGCAGCTTTGGGTTGGCCTGGAGCACGGCCGTGCCGCCGCGCTCGGCCGCTGCGTGCCAGTCGAGTTTCGGATCCGGGCCGCCCCAGGACGCACCACTGCGCAGCTCGTTGCGCAGGTCGGCCCCCACGACCCATGGCTGCTTGCGGTAACGGCGCGTGATGGCTTGCCAGTCGGCCAGCCACTTTGTCTCGGGGTATTCGCGGTTGTACCAGAGGCCGTTGCCATCGGCCTCACTGCAGCACCAGTCCGCACGACTCATGTGGTTATCGAGGATCACCATGATGTGCGCGCGTGCCAATGCGGCAATGACTGCGTCCATGATTGCCATCGCATGTTTCCCCTTGAATTGCGGATTTGCGGCGACGGCGTAATCGGGCACTGCTGGATCGTGCTCCAGCGCTTCATTGGCCCAGGGCAGCCGTACGGAATTCACGCCGATCTGCCGGATCTGCGCGACGATGGCTTCCAGCGGAGCGTGGTCGAGCCCGCCTGCCACGAATTCCTTCTGATCGAATCCGTACCAGTTCACAGACGTGAGCCGCACTGCATGGCCTGTGGAGTCAAGAATCCGGTAGCCCTCGGTGTGCAGGGGTGGCACGACGGCTGCGCGCTGACCGCACGCCGACAGGACACCAAAGCTCAAAAGCAGCGGGGACAGCAGCAACGCAGGAATATATGCGAATTTCATCGACACGAGTATAGGCGATCCCGCTCTTCCCGAGTTGCGACTGGCAATACGATTGATGTGCGCGCAGTATGCGCATCCTGCTGGGATGCGACACCAGGGTGTAAGCTGTCTACCATCCCCCGGCGGAGGCTTGAAGCGCACATGCAGATTTACCAGCTCTTACCACCTGAGGCAGCCAAGATCGCCCTGGTTCTCTTTCTGTCGTTCCTGCTGGGTTTGGAGCGCGAAGAGCACAAGGCTTCAGGCGGGTACACCTTCGGAGGCGTGCGCACGTTTCCGCTGATCGGACTGCTCGGCTATTCGCTTGCCCTGCTCTCAGGCACGCAACTACTGCCGTTGAGCGTTGGCTTCCTGGTCATCTCAGGGTTTCTGCTGATGTCGTACTGGCACAAGCTCTCGGGCAAAGAGACCGCGGGCGTCACTACAGAGATGTCGGGGCTGGCAACTTTTCTGATCGGCGCGCTGGCCTGCTACGGGCATTTCTGGATTGCGACAACGCTGGCCGTCGCCAGCCTGATCCTGCTGGATTTGAAAGTGGTTCTCGAAAAGCTTGCCACCACGGTCGCTCCCGCCGAAATCTTTACGTTCGCAAAATTTCTTCTGCTCAGCGGAGTGATCCTTCCCGCGCTGCCCAACCAGGAGTTCGGGCAGTTCCACATCAATCCATTCAAGACATGGCTGGTGGTGGTGGCCATCAGCGCCATCTCCTATGCGAGCTATGTTCTGCAGAAGGTGACCAAGGGCCATGGGGGAATCGTGCTGGCCGCATTGCTGGGTGGCGCCTATTCCTCCACGGTGACGACGGTGGTGATGGCGAAGCGGGCCAAGCGCGAAAACCAGCCGCACCTGTTTGCGGGCGGAATTCTGATTGCGTGCGGCGTGATGTATCTGCGCCTGGCCGCGCTGCTCGCGCTCTTCAACCGGCAACTGATGGCCGTGCTGCTGGCGCCGTTTCTGGTGTTGGCCGTCGTGGCGCTCGGCTTCGGCTGGCTCTGGTCGCGCCGCGCCGACAAGAGCGCAGGGGAGCTGCAGCGGGAAGCCGATCCGAAAAATCCGCTGGAGATGCTCACGGCGTTCATGTTTGCCGGCCTGTTTCTGGCCATGCTGGTGATTACGCAGTTGGCTGTGACGTATCTCGGCAAGGGCGGTGTGGATTCGCTGGCCGCCATCATGGGCGTGAGCGACGTTGACCCGTTCATCATGGGGCTGACGCAGGCGGCGGGAACGCTGACGCCTGTGAATGTTGCGGCTGGGGCGATTTTGATCGCCGCTGCAAGCAACAACGTGGTGAAGGGGATCTATGCTTACTCGATGGCCGACCGCACCACGGGCAGGCAGGCATTGCTTTTCCTGCTGGGTCTTGCCGCGGCTGGTTTGATTCCGCTGATCTGGCTCGGATAGCCTCCGCTGCACGATTTAAGATTGAAGCATCGTGCAAATTATTCGAGTCAATACACCAACGGCAAAGTATGAAGTAGTTGCGGGCAGCGGGCTGCTCGAGACGCTGGCTCCGCGCATTGAGCGCGCGATTGGCAAGTTGCCCAGACGCGTTTTTGTTCTCACTTCTCCCGCAATCTGGGCGCTGTGGCGCGAAACTTTCTGCGCTTCGTTTCGCGAGCAGCCTGTGGCGCTGTTTCTTCCTCCCGGCGAAAAGCACAAGACGATGGCGAGCGTGGACCGACTGCTGCGCGAGATGATGCGCGCGGGGGCGGATCGCGGGAGTTTGCTGATTGCTTTTGGTGGTGGAATTGTAGGCGACGTCGGCGGGTTTGTGGCTGCGATCTTCATGCGCGGGATTCCGTACGTGCAGGTGCCTACGACGTTCCTGGCGCAGGTGGATTCGTCGGTTGGGGGCAAGACCGGCGTGAACCTGCCGGAGGGCAAGAACCTGGTGGGCAGCTTCCACCAGCCACGCGCGGTGTTTGCCGACATCGGCGTGCTGGGCACGCTGCCCGATCGCGAGCTGCGGGCGGGGCTGATGGAAAGCGTGAAGGCGGGCATCATCCGCGACCGGGCGCTGGTGCGGTACATGGAAGAGAACGCGCCGCTGATTCTTGGCCGCGATGCCAAGGCGCTTGAGAAGGTGATCGCTGCTTCGATCCGGATGAAGGCCGGGGTGGTGAACATCGACGAGCGCGAGTCGGGCCTGCGCATGATTCTGAACCTGGGTCACACGGTGGGCCACGCGATTGAACAGGCGACCGCGTATAAGGTGCTGCTGCATGGAGAGGCTGTGGCTTGGGGGATGATTGCGGCGCTTCATCTTGGGGCTCAGCGGGGGACGATTTCGCGATCGCAGTTCGAGCGGTTGCAGAACCTGGTGTACCGCTACGGGCCGCTGCCTGCGCTGAAGCTGCGCGCGGCCAAGGTGATTGCAGCCACCAGCGGGGACAAGAAGAACGTGGGCGGGGTAAGGCGCTTTGTTCTGCCGCTTGGCATTGGCGATGCGGGCGTGGTGGAAGACGTGACGCCGGCGGAGCTCGAAGCGGCGGTCGGCTACATGCTGGCACAGGCGTGAAAAAGCAGGGAACAGGGAATGGGGAACCGGGAACAGTTTTGCTTTTGCGGGGAACGCGATTTGTTTTTTAGGAGGGTATTTGGGGGGTGAGGGGGCTCACGAATGGGGCGATAAAGGTAACCATTTGTGGTACTTCGACAACGTTAAACGTTCGTTCGAATGGTTGCGAAACAGTGCGAAATGGTCGTCTAAATGGTTACGAAACAGCGTGAAATGGAACCATTCAGGGTTACAAAACCTGCTGAATGTTCGCAAATATACAACCCAAACAGGGTGAAATGGTCGCTTAAATGGTTACGAAACACGTCGAAATGATCGTCCAAGTGGTTACGATTTTCGAGATACTTACCCCAGAAAAGTTGCGAATTGAGTGTTTCAAAACCCAGGAAAGTTCCGTTTCAGAGCCAGTGGAACCATAGAATTACCCAAAAACACGCTAAAAGCGTGTTTTTTGCGCGTTAAAAGGCGCTTTTAGCGCACTTTTAGCGGCTTTTTGACGTGTTTTTGGCGTGTTTTGGGCGCTTTGAAGCATCGGAAATTGAGCGGATTTCGCCCTTTATTCCCCGGTCCCCACGTGCGAGGGACCGGGGAACAGGGAACAGGGAACAGAAAGGCAGGGATTAGGCATTAGGGATTAGGGATTAGAAGAACAGGGAACGATAAGGCAGGGATTAGGGATTAGGGATTAGAAATAATACTGTTCACTTAACGAGATTTGTGGCATTCTGTATGAGGCAAGGACAGGAGGCCACAGGTGGCGCGTACGGTTGCGGAACTCCCTCCGGGGGCTCGGATCACGGACTACATCAGCCTTGGCGTAATAACCAAGACTTTTCCTCTCTCCAGTATTGGGCCTGTGCTTTCGGACACAGGGAAGTCTAGCATTCGGCAACGCGATCTTCCGGCTCAAGTGGTTGTTTACTACGTGATAGCTCTGGCGCTCTACATGCAGTCGTCCTATCGCGAGGTATTGCGTTGTCTGCTGGAAGCGGTGCAGTGGTTGCGTGATCCATCGCTTGGTGTTCGGGTTGCGGGCAAGTCAGGCATCTCTCAGGCCCGCACGCGGCTTGGCTGGGAGCCGCTGCGGCAGTTGCACGACGAGTTGGTGAAGCCTGTGGCGGTGCGCAACACACGGGGTGCGTGGTATCGGAGTTGGCGGCTGGTGAGTCTGGATGGCAGCACCCTGGATGTGGCTGACGAGAAGGCCAACGAAGATGCTTTCAGTCGGCCAGGAGCGAGCCGTGGCTCCAGCGCATATCCGCAAATCCGTTTTGTGTCCCTGGTGGAGAACGGTACGCACGTGCTGTTCGGCAGCCAGATGGACAGTTACCGGACGGGCGAGATTACGCTGGCCAAAGCGGTGCTTCCGCGCATCGGAAACGGCATGCTCTGCCTGGCTGACCGAAATTTCTTTGGCTTCGAACTATGGCAAACGGCACAAGCAACAGGCGCCGATCTGCTCTGGCGGATGAAAAAGAACATGCGCATGGCCTGCGAGAAGCGCCTGCCGGATGGTTCGTATTTGAGCCACGTGTATCCTTCGGAACGAGACTGGCGGCACAAGACAAACGGCATCGTGCTGCGGGTGATCGATTACCGCCTTGAAGGGATTGAGGGTTCCGAGCCGATTTATCGGCTGGCAACCACGATCCTCGATCCGGACAAGGCTCCAGCCGGCGAGTTGGCAGCTCTTTATCATGAGCGCTGGGAGATCGAAACTGCGTTCGACGAACTCAAGACCCATTTGCGCGGCGCAAAGATCGTGCTACGCTCGAAGACCCCCGATCTGGTGCGACAGGAGTTCTACGGACTCTTGATGGCTCACTTCGCCATCCGCGGTCTCATGCACGAAGCCGCCCTCAAAGCAGATGAAGATCCTGACCAACTCTCGTTTCTCCATGCCGTTCGCGTGATCCGCCGCAAAATGGCTGTCTATGGCGCTATTCCCCCCTGCGAAGAGAAGAGCTTTTCATAAGGCCGTGCTTGGCGAGATACTCGAGGAACACGTCGTCTCCAGCCGCAACCGCCGCAATTTCCGCGGCGTCAAGCGCAAGATGAGCAATTTCCCGCTCCGACCCCGACAAAGAATTCCCCTGCCTCCGATCAACATCCAAAAAGCCATCAGAATAATTAAGTGAACAGTATTAGGATTAGAAAGGCTTTCAGGTTGGGTGCTTGTTGTCTCACCGAAGATGGTGCGGATTTCGCCCTTCAATCCCCGGTCCCCAAGTGCGAGGGACCGGGGGCACCCGCTGCCTTCATTCCCTGGTCCCCAAGTGCGAGGGACCAGGGGCACCCGGCGGGGACAGGGAATAGGGAACAGAAAGGCAGGGATTAGGCATTAGGGATTAGGGATTAGAAGAACAGGGAACGATAAGGCAGGGATTAGGGATTAGGGGTCAGGGGTCAGGGGTCAGGGATCAGGGATCAGGGGTCAGAAAGGCTCGAGGGGAAGTTGGTTCTTTCCCACCCATTCTGCGATGAAACCGCAGAATGGATGGGGCACGGTGAGTGTTTCCGCGGGTCGAGGGGTGGGTTGCCAGCCACCCGGCTAGAGGCGAATGCGAGCGAAACCCTGGTGGGGGCGTCTAATTATCAGACGAATCCGCATCCAGCGAGGTACTCGGGCGGGAGGACGGTTCGGGCTACACTGGAGAAGCTCTCGATTGTCCGCACACTCCCCAATGCGCCGGACCTCTATTTTCGTAGTTGTGCTGCTGACGGTTTCGGCTGTCGCGGCTCATGGTTCGCAGGCTGAGCCTGCGCATACGCACAGGAAAGCCTCAGCGAGCGCGCGTGGCGTGCAGCATAAGGCAGGCTTGGCCAGCGTGTCCGGATCAGTTCATGCTTCGAGTGCGGCCCAGGCGCCCAGCTCCGCACGCCTCTCCGGCACGGCCCACAGGGCCGGTTCGCAGAAGGCCAGCACCCACAAGACCGGTTCTTCTTCGACGAAATCGCTCGCGGCGAATTCGGCCTCGTCGAAATCTTTCTCGGCGAGAGGATACAGACGCGGGCACTGGCGGACTACTGCGAGCGACCGCATCCGCGCCGCGCGCTACATGGCCGCAGTGGTGACGACGGAAGACCGCAGCGGGACTGGAGATTCCGCGGCTTACAAGAGCGGTTATGAGGCAGGCCGAGCCGCGGCCCTGGAACAGATGCGGGGCAACGGCGCTGACTATGTGCCGGCGGAGACGGATTCGGACGTTCCGGAAACGACGACGCAAAGTACGCCGCAGATTACGCCGCAAAGCATTCGGCAAAACTATCAGCAAGCTGCGCCGCGGAACCTGCAGCAGACCACGCCGCCGGCCAGTCCACAAGTCAGACCGCAGACGGGGCCGCAAGCACTGACAGCACGGCCCAGCCAGGCACCGGAAGACGATGCGAGCGACGTTGAGGTTCCGGCCACAAGACCGGCGCGGGCCGATGCACCGGAGATTCCTGAGGGCACCGAGACCGCATCGCTGAACCTCGGCTCGATGGGGATGATTTCACCGCTGCGGGGGTCGCTGGCATCGCTGACGCGGCAAAACACGCGCCTGGATGCGGATGGACTGGAGCGGATTGAAGACGAAGCGGATTTGACGAGCCGCATTGAACACAAGCTGCTGGTTCCCTTGCCCGTGTCGGCGGCGCTGATCGTGAATCCGAATCTTGCGGACCATCACCGCTATTGCCGGTCGTGGACGGCACGCTTTCTTGCCGACCTGGCACGGGCGCATGAAGCGGCGTTTCACAAGCCGATTGAAGTGAACTCCGCCGTGCGCACAGTGGAATACCAGAGGCGGCTGATGCATGTGAACGGGAACGCGGCGCCGGCGGTGGGCGACATCGTGAGTCCGCACCTGACGGGTGCGACCGTGGACATTGCCAAGCAGGGCTTGAGCCGTGCGGAGATGGCGTGGATGCGGAGCCAACTGCTGGGTTTGCAGACTGCCGGCAAGATTGACGTGGAAGAGGAGTTTGAGCAGGCCTGCTTCCACATTACCGTGTACAAGAACTACGTGACGCCGCGCAGCCACAAGAGCACGCCGGCGCAGACGCCGAGCCAGCATGCCGCGCCCGCGAAGCCCGGCAGCCAGCTTCCGGCGGACCTTGCCGTGGGCATTGCAACGCAGGGATAAGAGCGCAGGCACCGTCGAATCCTACCCAATCCTCAGAAGTGCAGAATTTGATTACACCTTTGCGCCCGGTGCGTTTACAATCGCGGGCAAAGCCGAAGACTCGGCTGGGCGAAAGGCAAACACATGAGCGACATGGGAGTGCAGACAGCGGCGGAACCGGTTCAGGGCCTGACCCAGTGGCAGCGCGTGGCTAATACATTTACTGCGCCGTCGAAGACCTTTGACGACATCAAGCAAGGGAACAAGAGCTGGTGGCTGCCGTTTTTGATCTCAATCGCATTCGTCTATATCTTCTTTGCCGCGATCACCTTTCGCGTCGGCTGGGACCAGGTTGCCCAAAACGCAATTCATCTGAATCCGAAGGCAGAGGCCAAGCTGGACCAGGCGCCTCCAGAGCAACGTGCGATGAGCTTGAAGTTCACGCAGTATGCGATGGAAGGCGGGATGGCTGCGAGCCCCATCATTGCCATTGTTGGCACGGCGATCGCGGCCGTGGTGCTTCTGGGGACGATCAACTTCGTCTTTGGCGGAAGAGCCAAGTTCGGGAGCGTGTTCACCGTGTGGATGTTCGCGGGGCTGCCGGGAATTATCAAATTCCTGCTTGGAACCGTCGTCATTTTCGCAGGGCTGGCACCGGAGTCGTTCAACATGGAGAACTTTGCGCCTACCAACGCCGGCGCATTTCTAAGCGCGCAGGATGTGGGGCCGGCACTCTACAGACTCGCGACCGCTGTGGATGTGATCACCATCTGGACCATGATTCTGGCGGGTATGGGGCTGGCGGCGGTAGCCGGGGTGAAGCGCAGTTCGGGTTACCTGGCCGTGTTTGGATGGTGGGCGATTATTACGCTGTTCGGCGTGGGTTTTGCCGCGCTCAGGGGCTGAATAAAAGCAGTGATCAGTGGTCAGTGGTCAGTGGTCAGTGGTCAGTGGTCAGTGGTCAGTGGTCAGAAAAGCACCCCACGGACGAAGACCTGTCCGTCGGGGCACGCGGCTTAGGCACGAGAAATTAACGCGATCCTTCGTTCACGGAAAGTTAGAATCGGTGGAATTGAGACAAGGGGAATCCATGTCTACCGCACCCGGCACGGAGTTCAGCTACGAGATTGAGCACGGCAAAACTGAAGAAGGATTTAACCTGACGATCGTGAAATGCCAGGGCAGACTGATCAGCGAAAACGCGGAGCAGCTCCGGCAGGTTGTGCGCCCGCTGATTCTTCAAGGAGGGCGCATCGCAATTGATTTCGCGGATCTTGACTATATGGACAGCGCTGGACTGGGCGCGGTTGTGAGTCTCAAAGTGTCTGCGATCAGCCGGGGACTGTGCGTGCTGGAGTTGGTGAACCTTACGCCTCGGATCAAGAAGCTGCTGACGCTTACGAATCTGATGGAGTTGTTTTCTTCTTAGGGCGGCGGATTGATAAGGCGCGCTCAAATTCGAGTGCATTTTTTCCGGGGCTGAAGCCCGGCGTAATCGTCACAGTTCGTTCAGGGGCCTCGACCCACGTTGTGGGTACCCCGCCCCTGCTCCCTCCGGTGCAAGACCGACTTGCGCCGCATGTCTCATGAAGACAGAGAGTCTATAGCTCAGCCGAAATGGAGAGGCTTGCCGGAGCCGAGACTACGCGCACACGCCCATGACCGGGGTTGGTGACGTGCCGCGAGGTAACGATTCCAAACTTCTCGAGTGCGACCACATCGCGACGTACAGCGCTCACATCCCGGCCCAGCGACTCAGCCAGTTCCTGAATGGGGAGCGTCTTCTTCTTCACCGCTTCAAACAGATTGAGCCGGGCTGGGGTGAGCAGACGAACCATGTCTGCCGCGCTCTCAAAGGTGATGCCACGAGAGGGAGGAAATGGACGCCCCTCATCCATGGCTTTGGCTCGCGCCTTGGCTCGCTTGGCCCATCCTTCAAAGCCGTCGGTGTAGATTTTTGTTTTCATAATCTCCTCCTCAATTTCAGCTCGCCGACCTCTGCCATAAAGCGTGCAACGATCACCCGGAACGGGGCTGATTCGATGACCTCAACAGTTCCCGCGAAGTGGCGGTGTAACTGTCCGTGTGCCGTGTCGTAACCAAGGACTCTACCATTATCCCGAGCGAATAGATGGAAGTTTATGAAGGCAAGGTTGTATCGAACGGCATTGCCCTTTTCATCCTGCCACATCTCTTCACGGATCATGCCGTCCCCAACAACGCAGCGAACGATCATGGCCTCGTCGGTGACTTTGACGAGTTTGAGGGGACGCTTCTTTCCTGCGGCCATGTGGCGAGTATAGCACAGGTAGGACTTTTATTATCTTATCTGGAGATTGAATTTCGCGGCAATTGGAGTGACGACGAAAAGCAAAATGGCGCGCATTCGATTGAATGCGCGCCGATTTGGTTGTGTTGAGGGCGGGAGCTACTCAGTCCAGCGGCGCATGATTAGCGTGGCGTTGATGCCGCCGAAGCCGAAGGAGTTTGAGAGGCCGATGTCGAAATTGTGGGCTATGGCCTTGTTGGGTATGTAGTCGAGCTTGCACTCGGGATCGACATTGTCGAGGTTGATGGTGGGGGGCAGCATCTGGTGCTGGAGAGCCAGCACAGTGATGCCTGCCTCAAGGCCGCCGGCGCCGCCGAGCAGGTGGCCGGTCATGGACTTGGTGCCTGAGATTTTGAGTTTGTGGCTGGTGGCGTGCTCGCCGAAGACCAGTTCAATGGCCCGTGACTCATTGCCGTCACCTGCCGGTGTGGAAGTGGCGTGGGCGTTGACGTAGCCGACTTCTTCCGGCTTGATGCCCGCGTCTTTGAGAGCCGCCCTCATGCTGCGTTGCGCGCCTGCACCCTCGGGCGCGATGCCGGTCATGTGGTAAGCGTCGGCGCTCATGCCGTAGCCGATGACCTCGGCAAGGATCTTTGCTCCGCGCTTGCGAGCGAACTCCAGCTCCTCAAGGATGAGGATGCCTGCGCCTTCGCCGATGACGAAGCCGTCGCGGTCCTTGTCAAAGGGGCGGCTGGCGCGGGTGGGCTCGGCGTTGCGCGTGGAAAGGGCGCGCATGGCGGCGAATCCGCCTACGGAGAGCGCCGTGACTGAAGCTTCAGCGCCGCCGGCGATCATGGCATCGGCATCGCCGTGCAGGATCATGCGGACTGAGTCGCCAATGGAGTTGGCGGAGGTGGCGCAGGCGGTGGCGGTGGCAGAGATGGGACCCTGCGCTCCGTAACGGATGCTGATTTGCCCGGCCGCCATGTTGACGATGACCGCGGGAATGAAGAAGGGCGATATTTTGCGAGGGCCACCGTTGAGCAGGTTGGAGTGCTCGCGCTCGATGATTTCGAAACCGCCGATGCCGGAGCCGATGAAGACACCGACCCGCTCGGCGTTCTCCGGAGTGATCTGGAGACCCGACTGGGCCATGGCTTCCTGAACCGCGGCGAAGGCAAAGTGGATGAAGCGCCCCATTTTGCGCGATTCTTTCTTCTCCACAAAGTTCAGCGGGTCAAAGTTCCTGACCTCGGCGGCGAAGGTGACGGGAAAGCCTGTGGTATCGAAGCCATGGATGGGCCCCATGCCGCTGACCCCATCCAGAAGCTGCCGCCAAACCTCAGAAGCGGTGTTGCCGACCCCGCACACCAGCCCGAGGCCGGTGATGACTACTCTGCGCGCCAAGGACTATTTGCCGCCTTTCGCGTTCTTCTCGATGTAGTCGATGGCGTCCTTGACGGTCTTGATCTTCTCGGCGTCTTCGTCGGGAATCTCGAGATCGAACGCCTCTTCAAACTGCATCACGAGCTCGACCACGTCCAGCGAGTCTGCGCCCAGATCTTCCTGGAAGCTAGCGCCGGGGGTAACCTCGGCTTCGTCCACCTGCAACTGCTCGACGATGATCTGCTTAACTTTTTCTTCAACGGCCATGCTGCGTTTCTCCTCGTTTTATTGGAAACTTACGACTCTGTCCGGGGCATGAAAATCGCTGAGGTTTCCGCCTGCCTACAATACTGGTGTCAGGCAACAAAATACAACCATGGCGCAGAAAAAAAAGCGCATGTCCCCGAAACTTCAAGTCTACCGGGCGGGTGTGGGTGTGTAAAGGCGGGGACAGTGATTAGGGATTAGGGATTAGAAGGGCCCGCAAGACACGAAGCAATTTGGCTGGAAGTTGGCGGGAAATTCACAGGGGTGGTAGGCGTATATTTGGCGAAGAGGAAGGCGGGGAGCGGATGCAGGCGTTGATTGCGGGAGTGGTGGCCGCATTTGTTGGGATTCTGGTGGGATTCTGGCTACGCGGCGCCTCAGCCAAAGGGGAAAAGGCGCAACTGGAGCAGCGCTCGGCGGAGTTGGGGGCGGAGCTGACGACGGCGCGCGAAGGGCTGAAGACGGCACAGGCGGAGTCGGCGTCGCGGGCGGGGTATGAGTCGCTGGCGGCTGAGCGGGCGAGCGCACTGATGAGGATGACGGCGGAACGCGACGGGCTGCGCGGTGAATTGCAAGGCAAGCAGGAGACGGAGCAACGGTCTGCGGCGCGCATCAGCCAGCTTGAGGCGGAGCTGCGGGGCGAACGGGCGGGGTTGGCGGAAAAACTCGCACTGCTGGAGCAGGCCAAGAAGACACTGGCAGACCAGTTCGAAGCGCTGGCCGGCGAAATTCTCGAGAAGAAATCGAAGACATTTTCAGAAGGCAGCCAGAAGGAACTGGGGACGCTGCTGGAACCGCTGAGGGCGCAGATCAAGGAGTTTCGCGAGAAGGTGGAGGCGTCAGAGACTTCGTCAAAGATCGGCGTGACGAAGCTGGAGACGCTGATTGGGACGCTGGGCAATTTGAATCAGCAGCTGACGGAAGAAGCGCGGAATTTGTCGACGGCGCTGCGGGGGTCGTCGAAGGCGCAGGGCGACTGGGGCGAGCTGATTGTGCGCAACCTGCTGGAGAAGGCCGGGCTGCGGGAAGGCGAACAGTTCCGTGTGCAGGAGAGCTTTGACGCGCCGGGGGCCGACGGCGAGGCGTCGCAGCGCAGGCAGCGACCAGACGTGATTGTGAATCTGCCTGGCGGGCGGCATTTGATTATCGACTCCAAGGTGTCATTGAACGCCTACACCGACTCAGTGAACGCGGAGACCGACGAGGGGCGCGCGGAGGCCATCGGGCGGCATTTGGCGAGCGTGCGCGGGCACGTGGATGAGCTTGCGCAGCGGCGCTATCACAAGCTGAATACGCTGGAGACGCCGGACTTTGTTGTGATGTTTGTGCCGATTGAGCCGGCGTTTCTAACTGCGCTGCACCAGGACGAAAACTTGTGGCGCTATGCGTACGAGAGAGAAGTTCTGCTGGTGGGCCCGACCACGCTGCTGTTTGTGATTCGGATTGTGGACAACCTTTGGCAGCAGGAGTTGCAGGCGCGCGGAGTGCGGGAAGTGATGGAGCGGGGCGCGGAGCTCTACGACAAGTTTGTCAATTTTGTAGCGGATCTTGAAGCAGTGGGCAAGAGCCTTCGCAGCGCCGAGGGGAGCTACACGAATGCGATGAAGAAATTGAGCGAGGGTCGCGGTAACCTTGTTCGCCAGGTTGAAATGCTGAAGGACCTTGGGGTGCGCAGCGCGAAGTCGCTTCCGCGGGGGCTGTTGGATGCGGCGGGCGCGGAGGGGGAGGAACTTGCGCTGACCGGTGGGGGAGCGGCTGAAGGGGAATCAGTCGAAGAGTAAGTTGTGGGTGGGGATGGCACGGTTTCGACGCCCACTCATCGCGATAAAACTGCGATGAATGGGTCACAGCTTCTAAAGATGAGTGAAGAACAACCGCAGGTCCTTCGACTGCGATTAGCGCAAAATACGCGCCAATCTCCGCTCAGGATGACAATCCGATTTTCCTGAGATTCGCTGGCAGGACGCTAGCGCAGGTAGAGCCAGAGGGCGCGTCCGGCGACAATTAGCGCGGCCCAGAGGCAGCTGGAAAGCAGCGTGCCCATGAGGATTCCACGGGTGGGAATGGCGATGGTGTCGTGAATTTTCCAGGGCTGCTGGAGCGAGGCCTGGCCGCGCGCGTCAAGACGGAGCGCAACAGGACGTAGAGCCACGGGACGGCGGGCGGCGGGGCCGCGTGTATTCCAGTTAGCGGCTTCAGGCAGGGCTACGGCCTGGCCGGCTGTGCTCATCATGCGAATCATCTTTAAATCCCTCCGTGCCGGAGCTTTCTGCAGTTCCTAGAACCGCGGCCAGTCGTAGAACGGCTACCAGTCATCTAACGGCTAACAGCCCAGGCAACGCTCCACAGCAGGAGAAAAAGTGAGGGGACAGTTTCACTACGGGATTCGTTTTCCTGTTTCAGAACCTCGCTTGCAGTCAATTCTTGAGCAGCCGGGACCTGCCCATGGCTGCTATTGAAGTTCAACGATTTTTTTGCACTTGCGCCTGTCTTACATCTTCGCGGGTGCGGGCGGCGTTTCTGCTTTGACACGTTTCAACGTGATGTCCATGCCGGGAAAATCTGTTGAATCGGATTTCGAAGTCACCTTGATTTCGTCTCCGCTTTCGTTGACGGTGCCTTCGTGGGTGATGGTCATCCCGTTGAATGAAACCTTGAACGAAATCTTGTTGCCGTCCACTTTTCCATCGGTGATGTCGATTGCATCGCCCTGCGGGCCCTGAATCGTGCCTGTGAGCGCCGCCCCGTCCTGCTTAAACGTGAACGAAAGCTGAAAGGTGCTGCCATCGGGCATGGTCGAATCCGCAGTCCAGGCGCCAGTGACATCGGCAGCCCGCGCGTTTGGAGCAGTCAGCATGAGTCCGATGACTGCGCAAAACAATGCAAGCGTTTTCATTGCGGTTCCTCCACATGATTCGACAGCCAAAAAATCATATACGAGAAAAACGATTTTGTGCTGGGAATTTGGTAAGTTTCTGGCCAACAAATCCTGGGCTAGACTGCCAAAGCTTCGCGGAGGCGCTTCCATGTGGAGGCGAGATCTTCAGGCAGGACACGGGTTTCGGCTACGGTGGTCATGAAATTGGTGTCGCCGGCCCAGCGGGGCATGGCGTGCAAATGGAGGTGGCCTGCAACGCCGGCTCCGGCGGCCTTGCCCACATTGAGGCCGAAGTTGAAGCCGTGAGGCGAGTAAACCCGTTCGAGAGCCAGCTCGGTGCGCTGGGCCAGATCGATGAGTTCATGCGCGGTTTCAGTGGGGAGCGCGGCCAGCCGGTCGAGATGCGCGTAGGGCATGACCATGACGTGGCCTGAGGTATAAGGGTAGGCGTTGAGACAGATAAAGCAGTGCTTGCCGCGCAGGACGAGCCCGCCCGCGGCTTCAGCCTGGTCGACGCTCATGCCGTTGGCGATGGCGTAATCGATGGAGGCGATGAGGTTGCAGAAGACGCAGCCCCGGTTGCCGGGCCAGGCGGAGAGGCTCTCAGGAACGCCGGGGCGAACTGCGGTGTCCGCCGTGGTGACGTAGGTGTAACGCCAGGGACTCCAGAGGTGATCCATCGTGGGCTTTCCGTTCAAGACAGTATAGAGGCAGGGATTAGCTTAGCTTCAGCTTCTAGCTTCTGAGCTTCTAGCTTCTAGCTTTCTCGGCTGGCTTCTGGCTTCTGGCTTCTGGCTTTCGGCTTCTGGCTTCTAGCTTGTCTGGCTTCTAGCTTCTGGCTTCTGGCTTTCGGCTTCTGGCTTTCGGCTTCTGGCTTCTGGCTGCTAGCTTCTAGCTTCTGGCTTCTGGCTTCTGGCTGCTGGCTGCTGGCTGCTGGCTTCTGGCTTCTGGCTTCTGGCTTTCGGCTTTCGGCTTCTGGCTTCTGGCTGCTGGCTTCTGGCTTTCGGCTTCTGGCTTCTAGCTTCTAGCTTCTAGCTCCTGGCTTCTGGCTTCTGGCTTTCGGCTTCTGGCTTCTAGCTTCTGGCTTTTGGCTTCTGGCTTCTGGCTTTTGGCTTCTGGCTTCTGGCTTCTGGCTTCTGGCTTCTGGCTTTCGGCTTTCGGCTTCTGGCTTCTGGCTTCTGGCTTCTGGCTTCTGGCTGCTGGCTTCTAGCTTCTAGCTTCTGGCTTCTGGCTTCTGGCTTCTGGCTGCTGGCTGCTGGCTGCTGGCTTCTGGCTTCTGGCTTCTGGCTGCTGGCTGCTGGCTTCTGGCTGCTGGCTTCTGGCTTCTGGCTTTCGGCTTTCGGCTTTCGGCTTTCGGGAGTTTGACCGGAAGACCCACTCATCACGATGAGGCTGTGATGAATGGGGCACACCCCTCATCATTCACGGAGTAATTCTTCGAGATCGATGGATGGGGCACCTGCGTTGTTGGTGAGGGGGAAAAGTGGAATGCGAGATGGATGGGGACTCGCGATTTCAGGTTCGTGGATTTCGCGATTTGTTGAGTGTGGGGAAGAATCACGGCAATCTGCCGGTAAAAACCGTGTAATTACCTTTTTGCGTGGTGTTTGCGGCAGATTTAGAGCAGTTGGCTGGATTGACCTGACAGTACTTAGATTGGTACACTCATGAGCGTAGCTTCCTGCGCGGATTCCAGCAGTGAGTTGCGGCCGCCCTCCAGCCATGCCGTAGCCTGCCGGGCATCATCCAAGGAGAAACGCGAAATTTAAAGGTCCGGGGAAAACCGGACTGCGTCTCAGTGGAAGATGCTTTTGGCTTGGTTGCAACACGGCACGGGTAACGGCCTCAGGTCATCCGACTGCGGCAATCGCAGCGAGGAGACGACCCCGGCCAGCAAGGTTGGCTGAGGGAGCAAGGAATTCCGGAGCACGCAGCAATGGCAAACGTCCTCAATCCCGAACCCGAGAGCATAACCCTGAACAGCACACTTGAAACCTCAACGCTAGAACCTGCGACGGAGCTAGAGCAGCCGTTGTCCGAATCCACGTCCAACCCCGAGATCGCCGAAGTAGTCGAAGTACCCGCGCTGGACGCCGATGCCCCAACCGAGCCTGTAGCCCAGGCCGAAACAGTGGAGGCCGCGACAGCCGAAGAAACCGCACCTGCAGTAGCGGCTGAGGCAGCACCCGAAATTCAAGCGGCGCCGGAAGCTGAAGCAGCGCCGGAAGCTGCTGCGGTTCCCGCAGCCGCGCGCGCCAAGGCCCCCGAACATGGACTCGAGTCCATGGACGATTTTTCAGCCGCGCTGGCAGCATTTGAGCGCGAGCAGGCCGCCGAGGCGGCCGCCGTCGAAGCTTATGGAGACAAGATTGTCTCCGGCACCGTTTTGAAGCAGACGGAAAAGCACCTGGTGGTGGATGTAGGCCTGAAGTCGGAGGGACTTGTTCCCCTGGAGCAGGTTCTGGACCACAGCGGTGCGGTGAAGATTCAATCCCGGCGACGTGATTGACGTAGTCATCGAGAAAGAGGAGCCGGAGGGCGGCTACCTGGTGAGCTACGAGCGGGCGCAGCGTCTGCGCGTGTGGGATGTGATTGAAAAGGCCGCCAACGACAAGACGCCGGTGATAGGCACGGTGGTGAGCCGCGTCAAGGGCGGGCTTACGGTAGACATCGGTCTGAAGGCATTTTTGCCGGGCTCGCAGCTTGAGATTCGGCCTGTCCGCAATTTGGACGGGTACCTGGGCCAGCAGATCGAAGTCCGGGTGATCAAGCTGAACAAGAAGCGCGGCAACGTGGTGGTGAGCCGCAAGGAGATTCTGGAAGAAGAGCAGAACTCCAAACGCAGCACCACGCTTGAGCACCTCGGCGAAGACGCGATTTTGACGGGCACTGTGAAGAACCTGACCGACTACGGCGCGTTTGTGGACCTGGGCGGCATCGACGGGTTGCTGCACATTACCGATATGAGCTGGGGACGGCTGACGCACCCCCGCGACCTGGTGAATGTGGGCGACGAGATCCAGGTGAAGGTGCTGAAGTTCGACAAGGACAAGCAGCGGGTATCGCTTGGGTTCAAGCAGTTGACGCCCGATCCGTGGCTTGACGCCTCAGAGCGCTACCCGGTGGGCGCGCATGTGAAGGGGCGCGTTCTGTCGGTTACCGACTACGGCGCGTTTGTGGAGTTGGAACAGGGCATCGAAGGGCTGGTTCACCTGTCAGAGATGACGTGGTCGAAGCGGCTGAAGCATCCTTCAAAGCTGGTGAAGCCGGGCGATGAAGTGGAGACAGTTGTGTTGAGCGTGAATCCGGCGGACCGCCGCATTTCGCTGGGCATGAAGCAACTGCTCGACAATCCCTGGGAGAACCTGACGGAGAAGTATCCGACGGGCGCGATTGTAGAAGGCCGGGTACGCAACCTGACCGACTTTGGCGCCTTCATCGAAATCGAAGATGGCATCGACGGGCTGGTTCATGTATCGAACCTGAGCTGGACCAAGCGCGTGAAGCATCCTTCAGAGATCGTGAAGAAGGGCGAAAAGGTTAAGGCAGTTGTTCTAGGCGTAGAGCCGCAGAATCGCCGCTTGAGCCTGGGCATCAAGCAACTGCAGCCCGACGTTTGGGAGAGCTTCTTCGCAACGCATCGCGTGGGCGACCAGGTTCATGGCAAGGTGCTGCGGACGGCTCAGTTTGGAGCATTCGTTGAGATCGCGGAGGGCGTGGAGGGACTTTGCCACATATCCGAGGCCGGCGACGATGCGACCAAGCTGGAGACGGGCATGGAGCACGAGTTCAAGATCATCAAGATCAACGTCGAGGAGAAGAAGGTTGGCCTGAGCCTGCGCGCAGTTGGGCAGGAAGCCAGCCGGGCACAAGTGGAGCACTACAAGGCCGATTCGCATAAGCATCCGGTCTCGAGCTCTACGACGACGCTTGGTGATTTGATCAACTGGAAAAAGGACGAGCAGAAGTAGGCTCGGCTTGCGGTTGTAGAGATGGCGGCCACCCTTCCGGGTGGCCGTCGTTGTTTGTGGGGGTCGCTCCATGATCGTTCCAGGAGACGGAAGCGCTTGGTCTCGTGCCTTGGCCGGTCGCGCATTGAGCGATGAATCGATAACGTCGCGGACTGTGGGGAATGATGCGACGTGATAAAAACGTATTTCAGCGCTCGGCGACCAAAAGGAGACTTGCTCATGCTTACATCCAGACTCAGGCTGATGCTCAAATCCGTTGTGTTTCTCTTCGCCTGTGCATTGTCCGTTTCGTTCCAATCAGGGTGCAGGCAAGCGCCGACGGCCGCGCCCGATACACGTGCTCAGGACGAGCAGGCGATCCGCGACACCGAGGCTCGGTGGGTGAAGGCTTTTGCCACGAAGGAACCTGTGAAGGCAGCGGCTTTTTATGCGGACGACGCTGCTTCGATGCTCCCTGACACGCCGCTGATGACTGGCCGCAAGGCGATCATCGAAGGAATGAAGCCCGAGCTGGGCGACAAGAACTTCTCACTTGTGTTTGCGCCTACTAAAGTGGAGATCGCGCAGTCGGGAGAGATGGCATATTCGCAAGGCAGATTCGAGTACACGACCACCGATGGGAAAACCGGGAAGCGCGTGGGCCAGGCGGGCAACTACGTTGAGGTCTACAGGAAGCAAGCAGACGGATCGTGGAAAGTGGAAGAGGATATTGCGACGGAAGAGACTCCTCTGAAGGAGTTGAAGTCTGAGAAGTGATTGGTTGGATCCCTAGCCTGCTGGTTGGCGAAGGCCTCTTGGCAGGACTCATCTTGTCAGGGCACATCTTCGCAGGGGGCGCGGGCTCATTACAATCGAGCTTGAGCAGGACCGAGGAGGTTGATGTGGAGATTGTGAGCAGCAGCAAGCGGACCAGCCGCAAGGGCGAGGCAGAGTATTTCACTGGGAACGTGTGGGTGGATGAGATCGCAGTGGGCGCGGAGCCGTCGCGCGTGCGGCTGTTCCGGGTGAGCTTTGAGCCGGGGGCGCGGACCGCATGGCATACGCATCCCGTGGGGCAGGTATTGCACGTGTTGACCGGATCGGGGCTGGTGCAGAAGGAAGGCGAACCGGTGCGCGCGATTCATCCTGGCGACACAGTGATGATTGAGCCCGGCGCGCGGCACTGGCACGGGGCCGCGGCAGGCAACACCATGGTGCACCTGGCGATGCAGGAAGCCGATGCCAAGGGAGTGACCGCGGTATGGATGGAGAAGGTGACCGACGCGGAGTACGGGAAAGACAGGGATTAGGGAATAGAAAAGCATCGAAGTTGAATGAACTGCGATCCCACCCATTCCGCAAAGAACGCGGAATGGATGGGGCACCCGGCTTTCTTTTTGAGATGAGCGAAAAGCAACCGCAGGTCCTTCGACTACGATAGGCGCAAAAAAACGCGCCAATCTCCGCTCAGGATGACTGTCAGCTTTCGATTTGAATTTCAGAGACAGGAAGCTGGAGGCGTGCTGCTGCGCTAGAGGCTCTGGGGCTCTCTGCCCTGGAGCTGGCGGAGAACGATGACGATGCCGAGGGCGCAGAGCACGCTGATGAGCGCGAAGAGAAAGGCGCTTGCGTAGCCGAAGGCGCCGATGACCGCGCCGGCAATGGGTCCGGTGAGGAAGAAGGAGACATCGGCAAAGGCGGTATAGACACCGAGTGCGGTGCCGCGATTGTTTTCAGGCACGCGCTTGACCGCTTCAACGCCGATGGCGGGAAAGACGAGCGAGAAGCCGAAACCACCCATGGCCGCACCGGCAATCGCCATCCAAGGCGAGTGCGCCTGCCACAGCAACAACAGTCCGAGCGACTCGACGGTGAGGCAAACCATGGCCACCGGGAATCCACCAAAGCGGTTGATGGTCTGGATAAAGAGCAGGCGGGCCACGATGAAGCCTACCCCGAAAGCGGTGAGGCAAAGCGCGGCGCCGTTCCAGTGACGGCTTGCGTAAAAGAGGGTGATGAAGGTGGCGAGGACGCTGTAACAAACTCCGCCGAGCGCGAGGCCCATGCCGTGCGGGGCCACGCGGCCGAGGACATGGCTGAAGGGCAGATGCACTCCATGAACAACGGGCACCGGGGGCTTGCGCCAGGCGAGCGCAAGGCTGATGGCGCCCACCAGGATGGTGAGCAATCCGATGGAACTGAGTCCCCACTGGTTATCGAGGATGACGCCGAGGGGCGCGCCGAGGGCCATGGCTCCATAGGTGCTGATGCCGTTATAGGAGATGACCTTGGCGGTGGATTCCTGACCGGCGCTGGTGATGCCCCAGAGCGTTGAGCCCGTGGAGCCGAGGCTCTCGCCTACACCCAGGATGAGGCGGCTGGCAATGAGGGCTGAGAAGCTGAGCCAGGGAACGAGATGCAGCAAAGCGGCAACCACCAGCATGACGCCGCTTGCCGTGCAGGCTCCCATGCCCCAAAGGACGGAAACCTTTGCGCCGGCGCGGTCGCTGATGCGCCCCGCCCAGGGACGGCTGGCAAGCGTCGCAATGTATTGAATGCTGATGACCAGACCAGCAAGCATGGCGCTGTAACCCATGCGCAAATGGACGTAAGGGGGAAGGACGGCAAGGGGTAAGCCGATGGAAAGATAGCAGATAAAAGTGAAGTAGACGAAGCCGAGGATGTGACGCGTTCCGGCTCTCGATTGAGAGGACGGAAGTTGCTCGACCGTTGCTGTGGTGGCAGTAGACATGCTTTGGGCGGCGGAACCGAATATACGGTGGTCAGTCCACAGTATACCGGAATCGGGCTTTCGACCTGTGACGGGGAACATTCACGCGGAGTGAGATTTTAATGATTTTGCCGTCCAGAAAAACCCTCGTTCTGCCTGCCACGGAGCCAAAAACTATTTGGGATTTCCCATCGCCCAGAGAATGCCGCTCTCAATGATTCCGTAGAGGAGGGGTTTGGCGTAGTCCTCCTTGTTGTGGCCGAGGGCGAGATAGAATTCGCGGCCACCGTCGAAGTTGTGATACCAGGCAAGCGGCAAAGGATTCGGAAATCCCGAGACATCCATCTTCAATGCATCCAGGTAGTTGAGTTTAGTGCGATCAGTAGCTAGAACGATGTGAATGTCGGGATTGAGATTTCCGATGAAATAACACTCGTCAGTCCATTCAAAGGTGGCGGGCAGATTTTTGACGGCGGGAAAGTTGGGATCGACCACCTGCACGGTAAATGTCTGCATTTTGGGATGCACGACAAATTTCCCACCGAGCACCTGTTGGAAATAGGGCCAATCACGCTCAGAGCCCGAAGCGGAGTGAATGCCGACGAAGCCGCCGCCGGCTTCGATGTAGTGTTTGAAGGCGTTGCGCTGTTCATCGGTGGAGAAGGCCTGGTTGTTGCTGTTGGAAAAGACCAGGGCTGCGTACTGCTTGAGATTGCTTTCAGTAAAAACGGCTGGATCGTCGGATACGTCGACCGCGAAGCCTTTTTCTGCGCCCATCTTTTTGATTGCTTCAACGCTGGAGGCGATGTTGTCGTGGACGTATCCCTTGCCGTCGGGCGTGTAGTTGCGGGTGTAGACAAGGACGCGGCGTTCGGCGGCACTGCTGGGGGCGGGGAAACTTATGATGGCTAAGAGCGCGAAGGCCGCAGCTAGATAGTACTTCGCCAATCTCGTCATTTTTTGTCCTTTTCGTTTCGGGGAGATTATAGGCCTAAGAACAGGGAACAGGGATCAAAGAACAGGGACAGATCAGGGCGGCAGAACAGGGATCAGGGAACAGGGATCAGGGAACAGGGATCAGGGACAGGGATCAGGGAGATCAGAAAAAGCGCGATATGGAGTTTGTTGTTTCCCACCCATTCCGCAAAAGGCGCGGAATGGATGGGGCACGGGGCTTTTCCTGTGGTGAGCGAAAAGCAACCGCAGGTCCTTCGACTCGTCCGCCGCGGCGGACTCGCTCAGGATGACAAGCTGTTTAGGGCGAATTCTTAGAAGGAATTAAACTATATCTATGCTGGACTTCCACGTGGAACATTTCGGATGCAGGGCGGCGCGCGCTGATGGTGAGGCCGTGGGCAGCCGACTGCGCGCAGCCGGGCTGGCCCTGGGAGATCCGACTGATGCGGATGTGGTGGTTGTGAATACGTGCAGCGTTACGGCGGAAGCAGACCGTGCGGCGCGTGCCTTTATCCGGCGGACGCATCGGCTGAATCCGCAGGCGCGCATCGTGGTGACTGGCTGCTATGCACAGCGCGCTCCGCAGGAGTTGTCGGCGATGGCAGGGGTGGCGGCCGTGGTGGGCAACAGCCACAAGGCGCTTGCTCCAGAGATTGTTCTGAGCGTGATGGACGGCGCGCGTCAGCATTCGGCTGACTTGGTATCGCCAAGCTTTGTGAGCCTTCAGTCGCTCGCAGCAACGAGCGCACCGGAGACGGCACAGGGACACGCTCCGGTGTGGGCCGACGACAGCTTTGCGCACTCGTTTATTGAGGAAGCGCAACTGGCGCCGGGCGAGCAGACGCGGCCGAATTTGAAGATCCAGGAGGGATGCGGCAACCGCTGCACCTTCTGCGTGATTCCGCAGACGCGTGGATCTTCGCGGAGCTTGTCTCGCGCCGCCGTGCTGCGCCAGGTGGAAGGATTTGTCGCGGCTGGCGGCAACGAACTGGTGCTCTCGGGCATTAATCTTGGCCGCTGGGGACGCGATCTGCTCGCGGAGCCAGGTACTCCGGCGCAAACGCTGGCTGGGCTGGTGCGAGAGGTCCTGGAATGGAGGGGCCTGGAGCGGACCGGCTTGCCGCGACTTCGGCTGAGCTCGATTGAGCCGATGGACTGGAATGCCGATTTGATCGCGCTTATGGCGGAGTTTGGCGGCAGGACGCTGGCGCGTCATGCGCATCTGCCGTTGCAGTCGGGCTCGGACGCTGTGCTGCGCCGCATGCACAGGCGCTACCGTCCCTGGCATTACACGGAGAAGGTGGAGGCTCTGCTGAGGGCTGCGGGGGCCGACCTCACCCTGGGCGCGGACGTGATGGTGGGCTTCCCTGGAGAGACCGACGCCGAGTTTGAAGAGACGCTGGCGTTGGTGCGCGCGCTTCCCTTCGGCTATCTTCACCTGTTCCCGTTTTCGCCGCGGCCGGGCACACGCGGATGGGGGCTTCATGCGGAGAATCCCGTGGCGCAGCATGCTGGTGGAGGAGCGCATGGCTGCTCTGAGAGCGCTGGCTCTCGAAAAGACCACGGCGCATCGCATGCGATTTGTCGGACGAACGATTGGCGCGATTACGCTGCATACGCCGGCTGCGCTTGCGGCAAAGGGAAGAACAGCAGCGCTGACAGAAAACTTTCTTCCTGTAGAGGTTGCTGCTGCTCGCGGGAACCTGGGGCCAGTGGCCGCGAATCATCTGCTCAATGTGCGGATCAGGGCAATCAAGGCCGACGGCACTCTTGAGGCCGCCGCGGGCCGGATTGAAACGCCGCTGCGCCTCCCGATGCGGCACGAGGCAGACCCGGCCCTCACCGAGCCTTTGTTCAGTTGAGCCGAGCCAATGCTATACTCAGGGTGCGCTCGTCTACCTGCGGCGATTCGGGGATCACCCGATTGCGGGCAGCAGCGACATTTGGAGGAGTACCATCGCACTCGACAAACGTTCAGCAAAGTCTTTTATCCGCATTAACGACCGGATCCGCACACGCGAAATCCGCGTGATTGACGAAAACGGTGAACAGCTGGGCATCCTGCCGCCCTTTGAGGCGTTGAAGATAGCCCGCGAACGGGGTCTGGATCTCGTTGAAGTGTCACCCAACGCGGTTCCGCCGGTGTGCCGCATCCAGGATTACGGGCGCTTCCTTTACGAGAAAGAAAAGAGCGAGCGCGCCGCCCGCAAAAAGCAGAAGGTAATTGTGGTGAAGGAGGTCAAGTTCTCTGTCACCGTGGATGAGCATGACTACCAGACCAAGAAGAATCAGGCAGTGAAGTTCCTGGCCGGCGGCGACAAGGTGAAGGCCAGCCTGCGCTTCCGCGGCCGTCAGATGGCGCATCGCGAGCTGGGCTACGCGATTGTCAATCGGCTGATTCAGGACATCGGCGAAGCGGGAATTGTGGAGTTCATGCCGCGCATGGAAGGAACCATTCTGCACGCGATTCTTGCTCCGTCAAAGAAGCAGGAAGCGCCCAAGCCCAAGCCGGCAGCCGCGCCGCAAGCAGGCGCCGAGGCGGCGCAAGCGTAAGCAGCTTGCAGTTTTGATTGCAGAAAGGCCGCTCGCTTGAGCGGCCTTTGCTTTTGGCTGCGCATGATGCCGGGCCGTGCAGGTTTTACAACTACAAGTGCGCATGGTTATAACTTGAGTGCCCGCCGACGAGGGGCAACGCACGCACGTAAATTGTTTTGCCGGGAGAATGCCTTGATGAGCCGGAGTGAAATAATCCTTTTAGCGATGACAGCCTTGACCACTGCGATGCTGGCTCAGCCCTCGACAATGGTGGCGCAGGGTTCGGGCTGGCCTCCCCCGGCGGATCACATGACCATGCCGATCTGGCCGGGAGTTGCGCCGGGCGCGCCTACCAGTCTGCCTGCTGAAGCGGACCTGACTACAGCGAAGGACGGCAGTCCTGGCGGACGCGCCGTGATTCGGCTGGGCAATGTAGTGAAGCCGACGATCACGCTGTACAAAGCCAAAGGAGCAGGCAGCGCGGCGGGTCCCGCGATTGTGGTTTTTCCTGGCGGCGGCTACAGTATCCTGGCAATCGATCTTGAAGGCACCGAAGTGTGCGATTGGCTGACGGGAGCGGGCGTGAATTGCGTGCTGTTGAAATATCGCGTACCCGGCACAGGACCTTATCCAAAATCGAGTGCGGCTTTGCAGGATGCGCAGCGTGCGATGGGACTGGTGCGGCAACACGCAGCAGAGTGGGGCATCGATCCGCACCGCGTCGGGGTGCTTGGGTTTTCAGCGGGCGGGCACTTGTCGGCGGCCATCAGCAACATTTATGACAAGCGGCTCTACGATCCGATTGATGACGCAGACAAGCTGAGTTGCCGGCCGGATTTTTCCGTTGTGGTTTATCCCGGGTATCTGGCAAACTCCGATCAGAATTTTGCGCCGAATCCGGAGATTCACCCGACGGCTAATACGCCGCCGACATTCGTTGTGCAAGCGGAAGACGATCCGGTGCACGTGGAGAATGCGGTGGTGTACTACATGCAGTTGAAGAATGCGAAGGTTCCGGCGGAACTGCATGTGTATGCGCAGGGCGGGCACGGCTACGGATTGAGGCGCACCGAGTTGCCGGTGACGGCGTGGCCCGACGAAGTGGAGAAGTGGCTGCGGACCATCAAGGTGCTCGCGAGCGAATAGAATCGCAGTTAGAATCGGACTATGCTGCTGGCTGTTTTGACCATCTCGGACCGCTGTTCGCAGGGCCTGCTTGAAGACACAGCCGGGCCGGCGACGGTTGCGCTGCTGAAGCAGCACTGGCCCGATGCGGAGATCGCGACGGCGCTGCTGGCCGACGATGAAATTGCAATCGCGGAAAAGCTCAAGGAGTTTTGCGCGGCGGGCGCATCGCTGGTGCTGACCGTGGGCGGAACGGGCATGGGCCCGCGCGACCGCACTCCTGAAGCAACGCGGCGGGTGATCGATCGGGAAGCGCCGGGACTGGCCGAGGCGATGCGCTCCCTTGGCGCCAAGAGTAATCCGTACGCATGGCTTTCCCGCGGGACCGCAGGGATGAACAAAGAGACTTTGATCGTGAACCTGCCGGGAAGCAGGCGCGGGGCTGAGGAAAGTCTCGCCGCCGTTGTTGCATTGTTGCGGCACGGAATTGAAGTGGCGAGTGGGGGACAGGGGCATCCGTAACGGCCGCACGAGGCCAGCCGCTCAAGTGAATTGAATTATTGGAGGAATCGCCGGCCTTTTGGATCTGGCCGACGGCGGGGAAACGATTTCCAGAAAGCGTGCAATTCTTCGGCTTCGACCGCCCCTGTGCAGCAACCGTCTGCGAGCGATACAGCATAATCAGGGCCTTTACGCGCGATTCTTCCCTGCCAATCCGCTTTAGAAACACGGGGAACAGCGTACAATCATCTTGCAAATGAGCGCCGCCAAAGTCAAATCAAAAAAGAAGCAATCCAATCGACGTCATTCCTCCGTGAGCATTCGCGACGTAGCCAAACGTGCGGGTGTTTCCATTGCCACCGTGTCGCGCGCAGTGAACGGGATCACCACGGTGGATGCCGAATTGGCGAAGCGCGTGTGGAAGGCCGTGGAGGAGGTGGGCTATGTGCCCAATCCGCAGGCGCGCGCGCTGGTGTCAGGGCGAAGCCGCATCCTTGGCCTGATTGTTTCTGAAATCACAAACCCGTTCTTCCCGGAGCTGGTGCAGGAGTTTGAGAACCTAGCCGTTGCCCAGGGCTATGAAGTGATGATCGGTTCAACCAACTACGAGCCGGAACGCACTGAGTCACTGATTCGCCGCATGCTGCAACGCAACGTAGACGGCGTGGCCGTGATGACCTTTGGCATTGAAGAAGAGCTCGTGAAGAAGCTGGTGGAGAGCGAGTTCCCGATGGTATTTGTGGATCAAGGACCGAAGCTGCCGAATATTCGCGTGCTGAAGGTGAATTACGGCGAAGGCATTCGCGGGGCTGTGCAACACCTGGCGGCGCTCGGTCATCGTTCGATCGCGTTTATCACCGGGCCGCTTCGACTGCGTTCCGCCGTGGCGCGGCGCGATGCATTTCTTGAGTCGATGGCCGAGCTGGGGCTAACCGCGCCTGAAGGCCATATTGTGGAGGGCGATCACACCATGGAAGGCGGCATGGCGGCCATCGAGCTGATCGCAGCACACGATCAATTGCCCACCGCCGTTGTCTGCTCCAACGACATGACGGCCATCGGCGTTCTGCATGGGCTTTACCGCACGACGCACAAGGTGCCGCACGACATTTCGGTGGTGGGCTTCGACGATATCCACCTGGCGCAGTTCATGCTGCCGCCGCTGACCACGGTGCAGATGTCGTGCAAGCTGCTGGCGACCGCAGCCGTGCAGGCGCTGCGCGCGGGCATTGAGCCCGACCACCCCAAGGCTGGGCAGCGCGATTGGCACATTCCTACGCAGCTGGTTGTACGCCAGTCCACTGCCTACCCGCGTGGCTCGCTTCCGGCACTCAAGAAGAAAGCTCCCGCTCATCGGGCTGAAGCGGCCGCAAAATAGAACGAAAAGCGGGTACGGACTGGCAGGCAGTTTGTCGCAGAGTTCTAGCGCTCGCCGAAGCGCCAGGAGATGGAACCGCCGATCCAGGAGACCATGCGCACGCCTACAGCCTGTTGGTTTGTTCCGCAGTCAAAATCGTTGAAGGCGCCGGTTGGGCCCGAGCCTGGCGCGCAGTAAGGGGTTTGCAAAAGAGTCCAACCTGGATTCAAGCTCTCGGTCGTCTGGCCTGTGTAGCCCCGCGCAAGTTCGCCGTTCGCGCCAAGCTCCAGGCTGCCGTTGAAGAATGGACGCACCGCTGCCATGCGGAGTTCGCCAACGGGAACTGCCTCGTACTGGGCCGGATGCTGCGCGTTGCCCTGGTCAAGCAACTTGTGGCCGACATACTCATACTCGCCGCGGCCATGCAGGCCGAATGGCAACTTGTCGAGCGTGGTTAGTGCGTCGAAGATGGTGCGCGGCGCTTCAGGAACGACGGTGCCGGGAACGCCGTTGAATGTTGCAAGGCGAGCATCGGCCTTGGAAAACACGCCCTGCAGTGTGCCGAAGCTGAACTGGTGGCGCGCATTTATGGTTAGAAACTTGAGTGTGCCCGGTCCAAGGTCTTCGGCCGATCCGTTGTCAGGATCGACTTTGGCTAAAGTGGCCGTCATGGTTGTGCGGCTCACCGTGACGCGAACATCGGTTCCGGTGAAAGCTTTCTCGAGCACGAGTTGCAGGTCGTGCGAGCGTTCGAAAGGATTGGCGAGTGCGCTGGATCCGGTTCCGGTAGCGGAAGGCGCGAGATTGATGCGCGGGTCCTCAGTGAAGAATGCCTGTCCCATGCTGAAGGAGGCTGATGGGAGCCAGCGGCCGGCGACCATACCGGCCGGCGTCCATGTGAGTGTCGCTTTGGGACTTTCAAAACTGTGCCATTGGTCAAAGGAATAGGCGGAGCGAAATTTGTCCACGTTCCTCATTTCGACGGAATCGTGGCGCAGGCCTGCGTAGAAGCGCAGATGCGGGCCGAGATCGCCGTGCAAGGCGACATACGGAGCCAACTCGCGCAGGGTGACGTTGTTGCCCAGGACGGGCACGAATGTGCCGAAGCTTTGGGCGTCGGCGGAAAGGTAGTGGTCGAGATCGTCATTATGAATGTCGTCGTGGTTGTAGAGAAGGCCAGCCATGGCTTCGAACGATGGCTTGAAGGTGTGCGTCTCGCGGGCTTCAGCGCCTTCGACGGTGCGAAATTCGCTCTGACGGATGAGGCCTTCGCCGAAGTTCGAGAAAAGGGCAAGATTGTAGGAGCGAAAGTAGCCGGAGAATGAAGCTACGTCGCGCGCGCCTGCCTTCCATTGGTCGTCAGCGGCGAGCAGGCCGGTGTGCGTCTGGTCCTGCTGTCGCGGATCGAGCGTGTCATTGACCTGGACGCCGTAGCCAATGGGAACCAGGTTGCCTTCGCGCGAGTGTCCCCAGTACCCGATGCTCAGCAACGTGATCTGATGGCTGCCGGCATCGATGGTGCGCATAGCATTCCATTTGAATTGCTTGCGATGCTCGAGCGTGCGCATCAGGCCATTGCCGTAATTAGCCTCAAAGGCAATCCACTCTTTTTTGTCGGGGTCGGAAGGCGCGAAGCCGGCAGACAGGTCGGCGTCGCGATAGTCGCCGGTGAGGGTGAGGAAGGTGCCGATCCGTGGGCGCAGGCTGTAGGTGGCGGCCATGTTGAGGGCATGATTGCCTTCAAGGACGTTGAACGCTCCGCCATCCGTGGCCACGCTGCCGAGGGCCGCGGAGATGTAAATGTTGGGGTCAGCGTATCCATTGCCGTGAGCGTTGGCGGAAAGATTGTTGGGAACCAGGAAGCCGCCGACGGCGATGTACTGGCCGATAGGTTCGCCATGATCGCCTGCCACACCCGGCACAAAGTACTGCGGCGCCTTGATGCCTCCGGCCGCCGTCTCAATGGGCATGCCGGGGATGGAGATGGGCGCGCCGGGCCGGCCGGGATTGGCGTCAAGCAATTCCTCGCGCACCATGATCTTCTGGCCCGGGTCAGGCGAGTCAAGCGCGACTTCGCTGACATCGGCCGCAACTACGACCTCTTCGACCACGGCATTCAGGCTTTCAA
>CAVXVM010000106.1:0-145228 GCA_963765025.1 uncultured Acidobacteriaceae bacterium
ACCAATGTATCGCTTGATAATCTCCATCGGCCGATTATCTTCAGGCGCTGAGCAGGTCTTTCCCGGCCCTCATGCCTGGGACGGCAGCTATACCGACCTGCGTGTCGCCTGGAAAAGCCACAGTTGGCGTGTGCAAAGCGCCCACGATGGCCGGGATCTTGTGATTCTGGTAACGCCGCTGGCATCAGAATCAAGCGCGGCGTTGCCGCCCACAGCCGTGTTCTCAGTGAATTATCTCTGGAACAGCACCGGGACGGTCGAAAGGCGACCGGGCGTCATCAGGGCGGTCGATGCTGCCGGCGCAGTCACGGTGTATTGCACCTGCGAGACCGGCAGCAATCAGCAGGACGTCATCCACTCCGCGATCCCCACTGTGGGCCAGTACTTTGCGGCAGATCTCACCGCGCCCGTTGCCATCAGTACCGGTAGCCGACGCACAGTGGAACAGGCTCAAGCGATTCTCGATCGCCAGCTTGCCGCATATAAGCGTTCTGTCGAAGGCAAAGAGGGCACCCAGCCGATTACCGATGCAATTGAGACCACCCTCGGCTGGGACACAATCTACGAACCAGAAAAGCAGCGAGTTGTGTCGCCCGTGAGCCGCCTCTGGAGCGTGAGCTGGGGCGGCTACGTGATCTTCGACTGGGATACTTTTTTTGCGGCCACGATGGCTTCCGTCGGCGATCGCGATCTCTCTTATGCAGATGCAATCGAGACCCTTCGCGAGTCGACCGCGGAAGGATTCGTTCCCAACTATGCGCGCGCGGGAAACTGGAAGAGCTTCGACCGATCGGAACCGCCAGTTGGCGCCATTACGGTGCTTGGGCTGTACAAGAAGTTCGGAGATCGCTGGTTCCTGGAAGAGACCTTCCCTGCCCTGCTGAAGTGGAACAGGTGGTGGGCGCGGCATCGGGATCTCGATGGTTATCTGGTGTGGGGAAGCGATGGCGAGAACCCGCCGGGCAATCTGGACGACGCCTCGCGCGGTACAGGCCCCGGCGCCATTCTCGAGTCAGGGCTCGACAACAGCCCGATGTACGACGGAACGGTTTACGATCCCGGAACTCATCTGCTTGAGTTTGCCGATGTTGGCCTTATGAGCCTCTACATCGCGGACTGCAACGCGCTGGCGGAAATTGCCGACACACTCGAACGCACGGACGAAGCCCGGGAACTGCGCGCGCGCAGTGCGCACTATGGAAGCAAACTCGAATCGATGTGGAGCCCCAGCGCGGAGATCTTCCTGAACAAGGATCTTCATACCGGCCAGTTGAGCTATCGACTTTCGCCCACAAACTTCTACCCATTGCTTTCGCATACGGCCACCCCTGCCCAGGCGCAAGCGATGATCCAGAAGCATTTGCTGAATCCGCAGGAATTCTGGGGCGACTGGATCATTCCATCCATTGCGCGCAACGATCCTGCGTTCGGCGACCAGAATTACTGGCGGGGCCGCATCTGGGGACCCATGAATTACCTGGTGTACCTGGGCCTGCTCAACTATGACGATCGACCTGTGCGATCAGAGTTTGCAGGAAAATCCTATGAGCTATTCCTGAAGGAGTGGCATGACAAAGGCCATGTGCATGAGAATTACAACGCCATTCTCGGAACCGGCGACGACGTTACGAGCAGCGATCGGTTCTACCATTGGGGCGCACTCCTGGGCTACATAGAGTACCTTCAAAAACTCGAAATGGATCCCTCATCCCATCCTCCGGCCGAAGTGACCAAGTAGCTGGAACTTTGGCGCAACGCGAACCCGCAAAGCGGCGGATCAAAATGCGGGCGTGGCATTCTTTGCGTCAGGGATCGCGCGAACTGCGGCTAACGGGTGTCAGCAAGATTCCCGGCCAAACAAAAGGCCCGCTGCTTTAGCGGGCTTTAGCGGATCTTGATTGGTAGCGCTACCGGGAATCGAAAAATCAATATAAGCTATTCATTATAAACATCATAGTAAAATGCAGCCAGATAGTTGCCCCCATTGTTGCCCCCAATGGCAATTGTCTACGTCGAGCAACTCTTCGGGATAAAGTGAAAGCCTAAACAGCACGAAAAATTTTCCCTAGATACAGTGAGCTACTGAATCTCCCTGTCTGTCCACCCTCGCACTCTGACGCATCATAGCCCAAATTCCCATTCCCGTGACGTGCGAAATCCGCAGGGTAAAGATTCTTCGAACATCCACCAGGGATACTCAGTAAGAGAGATTCTTCCATTTCAATACCGTGTTAGGACGCCCGCCAAATTGCCTCGGTTGGGAAAGCATAACATTTCCTAGCTTTGTGCCACCGGAAGCCAAGGCGGGGCTTCAGCAGGGCTTGGCGAGGTACGAGAACCGAAGAGTGAGAAGACGCGGGGATTATGGTTTTGAGCCGGTGACATTGAAGGAGGATTCCAGTTTCCGGAAGAGCCGGACAGTGGGAAGCCCCCTTGACGGTACTTGACTCCTGTACCCTGCCAGACCCGTGGCCCCAACTTTGTGTGCATGTCCTCAGTTCTATGCTCCATCGCTTCTTTTACCGCTTTCGGGTCAGCGCGAAGGGTGCTATTCATCGCTTCATCGAACTCCTCAAATTCCGATTTGCTACTCATTGTTTACGCGCCTTTCGCGTACCTCTCTTGCTGGGTGGCCAAGTATCGTTGAACGTTTCCTTGTACGCCTCGATAACATCTTTTTGCATTGCCAATTGTTCTGGCGTGAACTTGTAGGACTTGTCCACTATCGCCCTCATGCGGTCCATGGTCAATCTACTTGAATGCATACCCGGCACTAGCCCATAGAGCGCGTCAGGAATCCACGAGAATTTTCCTAAACCCTGATTGTTTTCCCTTCGATGCAACCATGCAGTCAAATCGCACGCTTGAAGTGGAAGAACACGGGAATCGGAATCGAAGCGTGGCTCTATCGGAGTTATGGCGCGGAGATCTGAGTCCATACACGCCCGGACGACCGAATACCATGCCTTTGCTGGCGGCCCGAAAATGCAGTGCTCGTCAAAAACTATCTCAAATGGTTCTCCACGGCCCCCTGCCTCAAGAATCTCGTAACCCACTCCCATGATGATGGCTTGGAAGGGGAAGAAATACGGGCTAGCCATTGGTGAAGCAGAATGGGTTCCAATTGTTGCGTTGAAGTCGTCCAACTTCACCACACAATTGTGTTCCATGATTCCGGTATTAGCGATTACTTCGCACAGCTTTCTAACCTTGTTATCTCGTTCAGTCTCTGAAAACCCGTAGAATTCCCCTTTGCGTTTAGCAGCTTCGTACATCTTGAAGTATTGAATGCTCGGGGATTCATCTAAACAGGACTGCCATGCATCAGAAAAGATAACCCAATTCTCCGATGATGCGATCATCGCGGAAAACACGAAAACGGTTCCCTGCCCAATACCACCGCTTTCATCAACAAAGGCCTGAATGGCCACTTTCTTTCGCTCCTTGTGTCTTCGGGTGGACAGGCCAGACAGAAAAAGGATCACCGTCTGGGTAGCCATACTCACGATCTTGCACTCTTGAGATGATTCTTCAACTATATGTTTACCCTAATTTGAAATCAACCGAGGTCGGCTGCGGTTGTACAATTTCGGGATTATGCGAAAATACCTGGCGGTGTTCGCGCTGGCGCTGATGATCGCTCCCCTCCAAGCTGAGAATCGGGCGAACCAAACGCAACAGACAACTCACAGCAACAAGGCTTCCCCACCAGTCACGGCGATTGCACCACAACAGACCAACGACCAAAGCGTCCAACCCGCAAAAGGGGAACATGTTGATGCAGATGTAAGGATCGTCACTGCCCCAAGAAAAGATTCTTATGACAAGGCTGCTTTTTGGGCAACAATCGCACTGGTTGTCGTGGGGTTCGCTGGTATCGGCGTAGGCTTAGGCACTCTGTTGATACTCAAGAGGCAAACGAAAGCGGCGGAAGATGCTGCGGAAGCAGCTCTTCTGAATGTCAAGGCGCTCATCAAGTCTGAACGTGCATGGGTAATGGTGGACTTGGAATGGCCTAATTCCAGTAAGCCAACTCACACAGTTGGCAATTCCGGTGAACCATTTACAAGTGTTCCGTTCCTGCTTAGATGTTTCAATGAAGGGAGAACGCCCTGCTGGATAACCAGAAAAAGGATTTGCGCCCAAATCGTTGATAAGATTCCCGAGAGACCTGAATTGGAGAAACTGCCACCGATGTGGGCGGGAGTTGACCCAGTGAGAGTGGGTAAAGAAGCATCAGTTCTAAATGGAGCTACGGGGTTGCCCGGTCATTTTAGGGACGATCAAACGATCATAATTTGGGGCGTTGTAAGCTATCGGGATGCTTTCAACGAAAATCTGGAGACGCTCTGGGGTTACTATTATCAACCAAAAAGCAGCGGACCCTATCTTCACCGCATCCCTGAGGCCGCTTTCAATCGAAACACTTAACCCTAAGGCAAGTGCCAAAAGCCAAATTACCCATGACCGCTCATGGGCGTGAGGAAGCTATGAATTATTCCGAGGGTGTTACGAAGCGTGTACTTGAAGCGATTTTGGCCGGAAGCCAATTGAATTACAAGGCTCAACAATCTCAGGGCGAATGGGACTTCGACCTCAGGCACTCCGATGGTAGAGTGGCAGCGTTGGAGGTGACCGCCGCTGTTGATCAACCGCAAGTCGAGACTATGGCAGCAATTCGAAATAAGAAAAGGGGCGGCTCGGTAGTTTCAGCAGTGAAATGCAAGCGAAGCTGGATGATTCTTCCAGTGAAGGGCGCAAAAATCCAGAAGATTAGAGAACACGCAGATGAATACCTGTCCCGATTGGAGGCGGATGGAGTGGAGCGGTTCTCCTTTCCTCAACGTGAATATCAGTCAGTAGAAAGTATCATCCGTGATCTTCAAATCAGCGGCGGGGGAGTCTTCAGTTCTGAAGGTCGTCCGCGAATATTGATTGGGATGCCGGGAGGCGGCGGAGCAGTCGGGGCTGAAAAGGCAATTGAAGCTGGCGAAGTTGAAGCGTGGAAAATAGACAATCGCAAAAAGCTCGGTGCGGCAGGAACAACGGAACGACACCTAGTTGTTTACATGGACGCGTTAAACGGTGTGCCTTGGACAGCATTAACAGAATTTGAGCCGCCATCTACAAGACCGAATCTCCCTCCGGAAATAACCGACTTATGGCTCGTCGGTCATCTGGTCGCGCCAGACACTTTTAGAGTATGGCGCGGAGGCGCAAACAATCCGTGGCAAACGTTCACGTTGACCGTGTAATCACTGTAGACCACGGGAACAATTCCACCGAATCGAGCCGATTTTACCCGTCGTAACCTACAATCTCCGTCCATCCACGCGATCATCTGTTCTGCCTCGCAAGGTCTCCGCGAGGAAAGAGATGCCTTATAACAAATTCCAGAACTGGAAAATCGGGCAGAGGACACACCTGCCATGCTCACCTCCAGCCAAGCCGTGCCCCAAAAACCCTGCACTGGCGCGTCACCACCTCACTGCGAGCCGCATCCTCACGCTTCGTACTCTTCTGGACACACGGCACGTCAGAATTTCCGGGTCCCGGAGCCAGTGCCAGAAGCCCATCGGCGCGTCCCCTGCACCGAGGATAAGGATTCCCATCATCACGGACCTGTCGAAGCCTTGAGGGGCATCCTTGGGGCTTTTCCGGGCTTCCCAAGGTGACAAGCGAAATGCTTTGACGGCGCAATGGAAGACTCCCACCCAAAACTGGCGAATGCCCCTTTCAGCCCGTGGCTGCTATGGGTCTTAATTCCGCGATCTGAAACCCGATTCAGGGGTACAATCCCGCTCTGATCGGGAACACTCTGAGGCGTCCTATCAGATTATTCGCTTGCCTCCCGACCTTCCCCTTTTACCTAGGCCCCAGGTCTGCGACCTTTCACTAGCAGTCTCTCCTAGCCCTAGCAGTCTCTCCTAGCCCTAGCAGTCCCTCCTAGCCCTAGCAGTCCCTCCTAGCCCTAGCAGTCCCTCCTAGCCCTAGCAGCCCTAGTAGCGTCTCTCAGGCCTAGTAGTAACTCCTAGTGCCGCTGTTGTAAATATTATCTCTAACTTCTGTATCCCGACACTAGTCACTTACAAGACTGGCTCGCAAGTCGCTGACGACCGCATAAACACCGGAGTTCATGGCTTATGCTCCGCGTGTGCACTTACATTGCTTCATGATAAAATTCATTTATCGCGGCCCCCTATTTGGGTGAGTCGAATCGAGCATAACTCAACTGAATCACAACCGAGTAGAAACAGAAAAGAGGCCGTTATGTTTTGCAAAAGGATTCAAGATGGGACACATGACTTTCCTGCGTGAAAAGCAGGTGAGACAGCGCACCGGGCTTTCCCGGAGCACAATCTACAACCGGATATCTGAAGGGCGATTCCCCAAACAGGTGTCGCTCGGTGGTCGCGCCGTAGCATGGGTAGATTTGGAGATCGATGCATGGATCGCCGATCAGATATTTCAGAGCCGTAATCAAGGAACAGTAAAGGGGGCGCAATGACGACTGAAGAGAATTACTTCGACACTCAAAAAGAAGAATTCCAGCGAATGGAAAATACCACTCGACAGCGAATGGAAGATAGCTCCTTTCACTGCTCAGAGCAATGGCATCTGGCTGACCTCAGCCCGATCTGCTCTCTCATATACCCGCTGGCATACAGGCTTTCGAGAAGCAATGCGAACAGCACGCAAGGCTCGCCAGGAACACTTCACTGTTCTGCGGAACGTTTAGCCATCTACTTTGGGCGTGACCCGTCCACGATTCGGCGTGGTCTTAATGAATTGGTTCGGCTTGGATTCTTGATAAAGGTTGGCGCGAGAAAGTTCAAGCCCAACGTGTATCGCGTCAGAACCCATGCCGAATGGGCCAACGATAACCCCGGCAAGTGCGCTGTGAAGTTGTTCTTTCCTTATTCTGAAGAGGGTGATCCACTGGGCCGACAGTTGTGGAACATTTGCGGTGGACTTATTGAGTTTAAAACCTATCAGGTGGCGTACATCAGAACACTTGGCCTGAATGAGGAGGCCATTCTCAAGAGCTTCACAAGCTATTGGGAGAACCACGATCAGAGTAAATCTGCCAAACAATTGACGGTTGACTTTATCGTAAAGCTGAAGAAAGCTGCCTTCGATGAGCAAGCACGAGCAGCATAAACAGGCAACAACGCACACCGATTGGTTGGTATTTCTGCATCAGTCGGTGTGCACGAACGCCTTGCTAACTGCTGATGTAATAGATGAATATCAACAGAAGATATTAAATTGAAAGATACCGCAAGCGGATTTGCGCCTGCACTGATCTCTACGATAGAAGATTCTCTCCGCTAAAAGACTAGAGATTACTCTTACTGCTCTTGTATATATATATATATTCTCAGTAAGAGATAGATACTTACCTTTACTGAAAGTTTGAATACATTTTCACGGTAAAGAGATAATCAATACTTTAGACTTAATGGATAAAATCGCTGTATTTCATACAACAATATTTCATAGTTGTACATACGTACACTGGATAATCTTCCCTCCGAGAGCCTTTAGGGTGCTTGATATATTTTCCCTTCTACATGGGGAAGAATGAGCACAAATCTTGATTTATCATTGCCTTTAGATAGGGAATGCCATTGACATAATTAGAGTTAGGTCGCGTTTTGATTGGGATTCACAGAAAAACGCATTGACCTTGGACTAGTCCCGTGACCATCCGCGACACCCTCCTGTAGCGGGGCTCAGGCGGATCTCTGAAGGATGCCAAGGGCCTTGTGGGTTAATCGGTGCTTTGGGAAAACCCTGCGGCCTTTCAGAACAACGTGCGGCTCGAAGGCGATTTATTGACGATCCTTCTCCCACGCCTCGTCCAGAGCCGCCCCCAGTCCTTCCTGCCCCTTCTGTTCCCACGCATCCCAAATTCTCTTCATCCGATCTTGGTCTGGTACCGTAAGCGTCGGCAGGCCAAATTCGAGCTGGGACTCTTCCGGTACAGTCTCATCTTGAAGCAAGCAACCAGATGATTGGAACCCATCCAACCCCATTTGGACGCGCGTGGCCTCCTCACTAAGGAGCACGAGTGCCCTTGGGGAAAAGAGTCCTCGGCCCATTGATCGAACATCGAGGCTTCGACTTGGCGGTAGAAGGGTGTACGCGAGGGTCTGAGCAACAGATTCCATAGCGCTCAATTTCATGGTTCTTGCGAAAGCGGGGAACTTCAGTGCAACCTCGATAGCCTGACTTGCTTCGCTGGGCCGTCCGGTCTCAGTGAAGAAATCAGCAAGCTCTAGGAGCACAAACGGACTTGAGTCGCAAAGCCAAGCTTTCAAAAAGGTCGAAGCAATAGCCGCTAAATCATCTATGGGCAGGTCAGGACCCCATTCATCATAGGAATTCGTCCGTTCCTCTCTTGCACAATCTAGGAGGCCAATCTCAGCCGTCAATTTTTGAAGCAACTCGCTGGCATCGGGGCCGAGTGAAATGTCTTTCTCGCCGACTCTCTCTGCGAACCGTTTGAGCGTTGTTTGGTTAATCACTTGTCTGACCGATTCAATACACTCCAATTCAATCGGCGTGTACCCTTGTGGTATGCCTGTAGCCCATTCTGAAAGCGACAGACTCCCAGAGAGGCGCATTGCAAAGTCAGAAAATGCTTCAAAGTAAGATGTCGTTTGGTTTTTTGAGGCCCTTTGATTTGCGGCGGTAGATTCCGCGTGAGTCCTCTTACTGCCAATCCCACTGCGTTCGTTCAACAGTGCTCCTTGCAAACTCGGATCGAGAGATGCGGTCGATTCGGCGATAATCTGCATTTTGGTCAGAGCAATTTGAACGTCACCGTCCAGCATTCCCCAGGATCGGACTATCAGCGAATTGCGCTTGGATTCAGAATCGACTCCGGCTTCCTTGAGTAAGAGGTTTCGTACATCAGCCGGGGAGCTGTTCCAGCCAATATTTGCACGCAAAACGAAAGGACCGACTGGGTTTGCCTTACGATCCTTTTCGTTCCGACTGTAGGTCATGTATATGCCTACAGCAAAAATCAGGGCTACCACCATGAAGGAGACAAAATAATCCATGCGCCCTCGATTCTCTTAACGCGACCACGAGTGGTCTAATTGTGCCCCCAAAAGCAGTGACGGCCATCTCCATCACCGTGGCAATACTCGTAGACTTGTCCCGCTTCGCTGTCGTTCTTTGTCCGACCAGTGAATAGGGCCGGGACCTTGCGGACGGGACAGATTACTTGAGGAGACTGGGCAACAGTTGGAAAACCAGTAAGAACGATAAGCACGGCGCACAGCTTCTTCATTTGGAACCTCAGCCTCTCGAAGTTTTGATGCGGACTCGCAATTTCCGGATACTTGAAAACTAGTTGCCACCGAAATGCTCCGACTTTCTTAGCGAAAGCGTGTACAGGGCTTTCTGCGCTCGGGGCCTATCGAGAAGACCGCGATTGGAGAATATGGTACGTGGGGTTTTCCTCTTTGCCCTTTGTGTTGATCGCCTCAACCTCTATGCCTTTGTCTGTGAAGTGGGCTTTGAACACATCTCCCGCCCGCAGGGGAACGCACTTGGACCACCGCCATGCTCTATCGCAAGCGATGATGTACGAATTCCCATCGGACGCTTGAGCGAACATCACATTGAGAACGTGAGGCCATCTCATGGTCGTGTCGTATGAATTGCAACTCATGTGCTGATTTGAGTTAGTCGTGGCGTTTCCATAGGCACTGTTGCCATAGGCGCTGACGTAGGCTGAAGTATTTGCTGTCCCAACAATATTGCAGCTTGTCGAGATCCCCCCGCCCGACTCCTGAGTGTAGGGAACGGATTGTTCTTGCAGAACTCTCAGAGTAAGGCTTTGAATTGTATTTGCTCCCGGTACGCCGGTCTGCTTAGATGGGGGTGCCCAGGATTCCTGCACGCGACATCCACTTTCGCTGCCCCCATCGCATGCCTTCTTGATTAGCGATGTCGCTTTCGACAAATCCTTGCTAACGCCCCATCCCATGCGGTAATCAACGGCCAGACTGGCGCAGGCATCCATGGTTCCAGAGTCGCAATCACGTTGAAAGGAGACCCCCCGAGCAGCATCACTCTGTTCAGCAGTGTTGCCACTTCCGGTCGCTGTCTCGCTTTGCGAACTACTACCTATCGTCGAAGAGGTGGCCGCTCTTTGGAAGCGACATCCACTTTCGCTGCCCCCATCGCATGCCTTCTTGAATAGCGACGTAGCTTGCTGCAAATCCTTGCTAACGCCCCATCCCTTGCTGTAATAAAACCCGAGATTGGCGCAGCCATCCATGGTTCCATCGTTGCATTCACATTTAAAGAAGGACACCCGTGCCGCATCGTTCGAACTAGCTAGACTGCAATTTCCAGTCGGTTTCTGTGCTTGGGCAGGCTGTTGAATGGAATTTGACTGACTATTGTTGTTGCCGGACGTCAACATCGCGTTGAGCACCAGATCAGATACACCAGCCTCCTTCAGCGCGATCAAAGCATGTGGGGAAGTGTCGAATTTTACCGGCCCACCTTGAATGACGTGCATTATGGTCTGCTCACCTATCCCGGCTCTGGTCATGCTGATTACATCAGTGTTCGTGATTTCGTTGGGGCAGGCTGCCCCATTGCAAGCTGCGAGACGAACAAGCAGATTGCAAGCACCGCGAACTTAATCCCCATATCGACCGATCCTTTCCGGCAGAACGCTCGTCTTCACAACCCATTAGTGGAAGGCAGAGGAAAGTGACATTCCAAGCAAGATTTCTCTATTTGCGGGGACCACTGCTTTAGCGTTGTAGCTGTCCTCGATCATGCCAACCCCTCGATAGGTGGGCGGATGTCTTGTATATCAGACACACGATGACTGAGTTTACCGAGACCATGAAGTGGTGTCCAGTCAGCGGAATACAACTTTGGTGGAACTCGGACAGAGGATCAGACGCCTGCGCAAACGCAAAAACTGGACCCAAACCGATATGGCGGTTTGTCTTGATATGGGGCGAACTTACATCTCGGATATAGAACAGGGTAAGCGAGAAATTGGTTTGATTACTTTACAGATTCTTGCGAGAGGGCTAAATACTAAAATGTCTGAGCTTTTGAAGGGACTCTGACTTCTCAACCGAATGCCCCGGCACGCAATGGCACGGCTGGGGACTCGACTACAGCCCGTTGTATGATTACCGAGGATCGGACCCTTCCGCAAGAGTCCAAATTATGTTCATCAGAGTTGATTCTTGCAATGGCGAAGAATCGTTAGACGCCTCGTCCAATTGGGCGATTGGGAGGCCAAGCGACTCCTACTCCGTAGTCTCGGATTGCAGCTTGCCTAGGTAGTCTGACCACTTCTGCATCATCTTCCGACGTTCGGGCAAGAAGGCCGTGCGGTTGTATGCCCGACCGTTCGGGTCTTTTACAGCATGTGCGAGTTGATGTTCGATGAAGTCCGGCCTGATGTGCAGCACTTCATCCAGCAAGGTTCGCGCCACAGCACGAAACCCGTGCCCGGTCATTACGTCCTTTCCAATACCCATTGTCCGCATCGCCGCGAGAATGGCATTGTCACTCATCTGTCGTTCGTTGCTCCGAGCACTAGGAAATACAAACCGCCCCTCACCAGTGACCGGCTTCAATTCGCGCAAGATTGCTACAGCCTGCCGCGAAAGCGGAACAATATGGGGAGTATCGGTTTTTGAGACCGTGAAACGCCATTCCGCAGAATCGAGATCGATGTCCGTCCACTCGGCTGTTCTAAGTTCGCCAGGGCGAACGAAAACCAGCGGCATGAGACGCAATGCGCAGCGGACAACTAGCGAACCTTCGTAACCGTCCAAGGCGCGAAGAATCCTTGCGAGTTTCTTTGGGTTAGTCGTTGCCGCAAAGTGTTCAGTCTTGACTGGGCCTAATGCGCCTCGCAAGTCCTGCGCTGGATCGCGTTCGGCCCGTCCGGTAGCGATTGCGTAGCGGAAGACCTGCCCACACCCTACCAGAGCACGCTTTGCAGTTTCCTGAACCTCTCTGGACTCTATCCGACGCAGAATAGTGAGCAATTCAGGCGCTGCAATTTCAGCAATTGGGCGACTGCCAATCCACGGGAAAATGTCGCGCTCAAAGAGTTGAAGTTTACGTTTTGCGTGAGCCGGGACCCAAGCTGGAGATTGTTTGATGAACCACTCTCGTGTCACGGCTTCGAAAGTGTTGGCCGCTTGATTGGCTTGCGTGAGTTTATGTTCTTTACGGGCTTGGCTCGGGTCGATTCCACTGGCTATGAGCTTTCGAGCCGCGTCCCGATTTTCACGAGCCTCCTTCAATCCCACTTCGGGATAGACTCCAAGGGAGATTCGCTTCTCTCTTCCATTTATCCGGTATTTCAGTCGGAACCACTTGCTTCCCGTGGGGGCAATCTCCAAGTACAGGCCCCCGCTATCGAACAGTCTGCGGGTTGTGGAGGCTTGCTTGGCATTTCGGATAGCTGTATCGGTAAGGGGCATAGGGGCAACTCCAAAGGAATAGTATTTGGCTGCCCCCAATGTTGCCCCCGGTTGCCCCCGGATGTCAATGGGCGAAAGTACCCGCTAATGGACGAATAATGGGCTTATTTGCTTGAATTTTTTGAGATTTTCGGACTTGGCTGGACGTTGCTGGAGGTATGCTTGGTAGCGCTACCGGGAATCGAACCCGGGTTTTAAGATTGAGAATCTCACGTCCTAACCCCTAGACGATAGCGCCACACTTGAATGGGCTGGTGGAATGGCCCCTTACTAATTTACCAAAGAAACGACTTGTCGCCAAAGATGGTTGAAGCGGCCGGTGGCTGTTTGACGGGCCAATTCCGGCGGCTTGGCTGGCAATTGCTCAGATGCCGAGCTTGCGGACTTCGTCGTTGTAGTACTTGCGGTAGAGGATCTCCCACTCCTGGGAGCCTTCCTGAATGATCTTGCGCTGGTTGGCGATTTTTAGCCGGGCGGCTGTATCGATGCGGGCTTCGTCGGTGAGCAGCGTCTCGAGGGCCTTGCGGGCTTCCTGGCGGATGGTGTTGCGATCCTCGAGAAAACCTACCTCGTTGATCTCGGCCAGCGTGTCGGCCACGGTGTGGGCCAGCTTGTTGAGCTTGTCGCGGCTGATCCTCATAGCACCGCCTTGTACTTTTTGGCCAGCTCTGTTTTTACCTTCTTGAACATCTCGGCGTACTGGGCGCCCGATTTGCGCATCTCCTCGGAGTAGGCCTCAAGAATGACGCGCACTTCCTCGTTGATGCGGTCTTCGAGAGACAGCTCCTCAAGCAGACCCTCGTTGACGCGCGCCTCGGTCGCCTTGAGGTCGGCGGTGGTGATCATCTTTGCGTCAATGAGGTGCTTGACCGTACGGCGGGCCAGATACCCTATGTAATCTCGTGAAAAAATCATGGGTTAAGGCTCAGGATAACGCATGGGACGGCAGGCTGTACACCGAAAGACGGCTTAAGGCTTTGAGCGTCACGCTTCAGTCTTTTGGGCGCCGGCAAAGGACCCCTTATTGCGGTTCCCGGCTGGAGCTTCTGGCTGGGCCGGGGTTGGGCTTGAGCATTTTTCCGGTTGGCGGAGGGACGGCGGGATAAATTGCCATGAAAGCAGATGAAATAGAGGGACTTAGCGTATCGTGTTGCGGTATATTTGCGTATCCGGCGGGCCGGAGCAGCAAAACCGCGAAAAACGCCGGGCAAAAAGGAGATCAACGTGGCTAGTTTCTGTTCGAAATGCGGGGCTGAAGTTCCCGCAGGAGCCTATGCGTGCACAGCCTGCGGATCGCCGGTAGCAGTGCCCGCCCAACCAGTCGCAGCGCCGGCAGCGCAACCGGTCGCAGTGCCGGCAGCGCAACCGGTGGCCACCGCTCCAGCGCCGCAGGGCAACAACGTGGTCAAGATCATCCTGATTGTGGTGGCGATTTTTGTCGGACTCGGCATTCTGGGCGCCGGAGCGTTCACCTTCATGGTGTGGCGCGTTGCCCACGCCATTCATGTTTCAGGCAACTCGAATGGCGGAAGTGTCACGCTCCATACGCCGGGCGGCACCATCGACATGAACAGTTCGCAGAGCTATAGCGCGGATGACCTGGGCACGGACGTTTATCCGGGCGCCACGCAAGGCAAGGGGGGCATGAAGATGGACCTGCCCACCGGCAAGGTGGTGACGGCAGTTTACGTGACCAGCGACTCGAAGGACCAAGTGACGGCCTTCTACAAGGGCAAGTTCGGCAGTGAGAGCTCGACCTTCGACGCACCGACGGGCACGGTGATGACGATGAACAAGTCGCCGCAGGATTCCGTGATGGTGACGATCACCAACAATGCGCAGGACAACCAGGGCAAGACGCAGATCACGATCGTGCATACGATCTCGACCAAGTCTCAGTAGCTGGCCGTGTCGTGGCTGACTGGGGCCGTCGTGGGCGCTGGTCAGCTGCGATGAGGGCAGGCTTTTGCGTTCAGGCACTCGTCGGCGATGCGCAGGCGCTCAACCGGACGCCCGCCGACGAGATGCTCCTGCACAATCGCTTCTGCGTCTTCAGGGCGCACGTTGCCGTACCAGACAGCCTCAGGGTAGACGACGACGGTGGGACCATGCTCGCACTGATCCAGGCAGCCTGACTTGTTGATGCGCACCCGGCCGGCAAGTCCGGCCTCCTTTGACAATTGCTGCAGGAGCGTGTGCAGATCGCTCTTTCCATCGGCGGTGCAACTGGGACGCGGTGCGTCAGCAGGGCGCATGTTATGGCAGACGAAGACGTGATGCTCAAAAGCTGGCAATGGGAATGACCTCTTTCAAAAGAGTAAAGCCTTGGAATGAGCTGTCAAAGCCCGGGGCAAAGTTTCCACACAAGGCTGCTGGCGCGGGGGCTCCATCTGAGAGAATAAGAGGTAGATCATGAGTTCTGACAACCTCCTCTCGCTCAAAGACGACATGGTGGCCTTTATCGAGGGCCACGGCATGCACCGCCTGCCCGGATATGTGACGGAAGACATTCCCTCCATTGTGTGGGAAGGTCAGGGCAACCCTGAGTCGTGGAAAGACTTTGTGGAGATGGCCAAGCATGTGGGCGCACCTTTCGTGACGTTCAGCGAGATGAAGCTGGAGCACGACGAACTGGAAGCGCTGATCGAAGAAGCCAGCGAGATGAACTTCCCCGACGAAGAGGCCACCGAACTGGTGGAGGCCAAGTGGCTGCGCAAATACGCTGACATGCTGGGCTACATCCAGCTGGGCTTTGTGTACCAGGGGCTGGTGTTTCTGCACGAGACCACGACCGAGTGGTACGAGCGGTTCCAGACGCTGCTTGAAGATATCGAGAGTTTTCAGGACATCGTCATCGACGACACACACCACGACGACGAAGACGACGAGTAGGCCCTGGTGGAAGCAACTGCCGCAGATGCCGGCACTCCTGAAAAGCGCGAAAAATTGCGGCCGGGTCCTCCGCGGCAACGCTGGAAGCTGACGGAGACCAATCATGTTCTATCTGCGGCGCTGGCAAAATCAGCGCGCGTGCCGCTGGTCCTTGCCGAGTTGCTGGTGGCGCGCGGCATAACCGAGCCGGGCCAGGCCTTCATCTTTCTGAATCCTGAAGCAGACCAGTTGAGCGATCCATTCCTGATGATGGGAATGACGGCGGCCGTGGAGCGGTTGGAGCGCGCCATTGAACTGCACGAGCCGGTGCTGCTCTACGGCGACTACGACGTGGATGGAACCACCGCCGTGGTTCTGCTGAAGACCGCGATTGAGATGCTGGGCGGCGAGGCGCGCTTCCACGTGCCGCACCGGCTGCGCGAAGGCTATGGACTGCAATCGAGCGTGCTTGAAGCTGCGTACGCTGAAGGTGTGCGGCTGGTGATTACGGTGGACACCGGAATGCGCGCCTTTGCTGAAGCGGAGACGGCCCAACGGCTGGGTCTTGATTTGATTGTGACTGACCACCACCTGGCGAAGGCGGGCGATCAAGTGCCGGTGGCGCTTGCCATTCTCAATCCGAACCAGGCGGGCTGCGGCTACCCTGAGAAGTCGCTGTGCGGTGCGGCCATTGCACTCAAGCTGGCGCAGGCTTTGCTTGAACGGCGGGACGCGGCGCGCACCCGCGAAAAAACCTTGCCGAGTTTTCTGAAGATGGCGGCGATTGCGACCATTGCTGACGCGGTTCCGCTGCACGGAGAGAATCGCGTGATTGCGGCACTGGGATTGCGCGAGCTGCGGCGTCCGGCGGGCGCGGGACTGCGCGCTCTATTTGCAGCGGCCGCGCTCGACCCGGCCAGCAAGCAGATTACCGGATTCGATGTAGCCTTCAGGCTGGCTCCGCGCATCAACGCGGCAGGGCGCATGGATGTGGCCTCAGAGGTGATTGAGCTGTTCACCACACGCGATTCGCACCGGGCAACGGAGCTGGCCACAAAACTGGAGCGGCTGAATCGGGAACGGCGCGATGCGGAGGCCGCAGCGCTGAGCGTGATTGAAAAGCGTCTGGCCGGCGACGAGGAACTGGCGGCTGACAGCCTGTTGGTGGTCGACGGCGACGGCTGGCATCGGGGAGTGATCGGGATTCTTGCTTCGCGCGTAGTGGAGCGCACGGCCAAGCCGGCAATTGTGGTGAGTGTGGAAGAGGGCGTGGCGCACGGATCAGGAAGATCGGTAGACGGCTTTCAACTTTTGAACGCGATTGAAAGCTGCGCAGACTTGTTCACACGGTTCGGCGGCCACGCATTCGCCGTCGGCTTCGCCATGCCGGCCGAGGCGCTGCCCGAGTTGAAAAAGAGGATGCGGCTCTACGCGGCAGAACATTTGGCGGCGCACGAGCCGGAGCGGGTGCTGAACATCCACGCGGAATTACCGCTGGACCGCATTACGCCGGTGTTGGCTGGATGGCTGCGCAAACTGGAGCCGCTGGGCCATGGAAATCCTGAGCCGATGTTCTTGGCGCGCCGGGTGCGGCTGGCGACTGCGCCGCGCATCATGAAAGAGCGGCATCTGAGGCTTGAGCTGGCGCAGATGCAGGATGGAAATGCGCCGCCGGGGCCGAGCAGCACGATCCGGGCCGTGGGATGGGGACTGGCCGGGCGTGCGCTTGAGTTGCGCCTTGCGGCGGCCAGCGTCATCGATCTCGCCTACCGCATTCGCGAGAACGATCATCCCGACTTCGGCGGGCTTGAAGTGGAGATCATGGGGATGGAGATCGCCGAGAGCGCTTGATGAAGTCGATTGGTTGACGCAGAAAGGCCCGCGGTTGTCCGTGGGCCTTTCGCTTCTAGATCGCGAATGGATCTAGTTGTGGTTGTGGTCGTGATCGTCTTTGCCTTTGCCCTTGCCCTGATTGGAATTTTGCGGGGGCGGCGTGTTGTGCTGGGGTTGTGGTTGCGGCTGCGTGTGCTGTTGAGGCTGCGGGCCCTGCACCGGAGCATTGCCGGTGTTGGAGTGCGACGAGTTGTAGGTGCGCCCTGCCTGGTTGCCGTTGTTTGGCTGAGGCTGCGGCGTCGGAGGAGCCGGCGCGTTGCCGGTATTGGAATGCGAGGCGTTGTAGGTTTTCGATTCCTGACCGCCGTTGTTCGGTTGCGGCTGGCCGTAGTTGCGGGGTTGGTTGTTTCCGTTGTTCGGCGCGTTGTATGGCTGGGGCTGGTTCGCATTGCCGCCCGGATTTCCGCGGCCCTGATAACCATTGTTCTGATTGCCGTTGTTCTGGTTCGCGGGTCCCTGATAGACGCCCTGATAACCACCCTGAGCGCCGGGGTGCCCACCGGGTTCGTTCTGGTAACCGCCGCGCGGGTTGGACTGCATGCCTTGGTTCATGGGACGGGGCACGGCCATGTACTGAGGATGACCGCCATTTTGAGTGGCGTAGGCATTTCTGTCGCCCATAGCGGAGGACTCGTGCGAAGCCTGGAACGACGTCGCGCCGAGGTGGTCTTCACGCTCGCCAAGACGCTCTTCGGGCATGGCGTCGTGACGAATGCCGCCGGGACCGCCACTGAAGGCGACGTGGCCTTCGTTGATCACCGTGTTCCTCTCCACAATGTTGCGGTCTTCGTAGGTGTGGCGCACATAGCGATCGTCCACGCGCATCACCGCCCTGTTATAGACAAAGTCGTGACCGCGCCACATGCCGCCGACAAAACCCACGCCCATGTATCCGTAGCCGTAGTTAACGCCGCCATAGTAGCCGACGTGGCGACCCCAGTAGCCGGGGTGGAAGACGTAGATGCCCTCGGACCAGCCCCAATAGGGCGGGGTCCACAGTGCGCCTTCATAGGGGGCAGGCACCCAGGTGCCAGGTACCCAGAAGTAGCCCTCGTCTCCATAGGCCCAGTAGCCGGGCATCCACATAAGCCCTTCTTCAGGGCAGGGGGGCTGGTCATACACGGGCAGCATGGGTGGAGCAAAGCCGACGCTGATAAAGACGCCAGCGAATGAGGTTGCGGGCACAACAGAAATCAGTAGCGCCAGAAGCAACATGCGCGTATTTCGGAATAATTTCATGGGATTTACCTCCAGAACTTTCTTCAGGTCTTGATAAGCAAGTGAGTGGGCGCAACCAGCGCCGGCAGGAGCCCAAAAGATACCTCTGTGATGCTACTCCGGCGCGGAGCGGATTGTCTCAGGCAAGAAGCAGAAAACGAGACGGCCGGCATTGCTGCCGGCCGCTGCCTTGCGTGGGTTGCTGAGCACAGTTGTGGCTCAGCGCTCTCTGGGGGGTTTCGTTGTGTTGCCGTTGTGCTTCTCGTTGTAGATTTGACGGCTGTTCTTGTTCTCCTGGTGATTTGCCTGCTGTCTCTCCTGCGGGGTGAGCTTGCCGCCGTTTGCGACGCGCTCGTTATGGACCTGCTGATCGAGCGCGGACTGGTTCGCATCGGTGCGGGCCGCTTCGCCCGAGGTCATCTGGCCGCTACGCAGGCCGTTGGCGGTGCGCTGCTGCTGGTTGGCCTCGCGGTCGTTGACCTCGTTGGGTTGAATCGTGTTGCCATTGTGCTTTTCGTTGTAGATCTGACGACTGGCTGCATTCTGCTCGCCGTTGATCTGCTGACGCTCCGCTCCGGTGAGTTTGCCACCGTTGGCAACGCGATCGTTATGCACCTGCTGGTCAATTGCAGACTGCGTCTTGTCAGCGCGAGCTGCTTCGCCTGAGGTCATTTGACCTGTGCGCTCGCCGTTGGCAATGCGCTGGTCCTGGTTGGCTTCGCGGCTATTCGGGTTGTAGTTGCGGCCGGCGGTGCGGTCGGCAGACGAGATGGGCTGCGACTGTGAGTGCTGCTGCGCCACCTGGCTGTAGGCGCCTGGCCTGGAGGAAGCCATCGTCCCCGGGCGCCCGCCGTTCACTGACGCAAGTTGCGAGCGATCCTGCGCGGCAAAGTGCTCATGCTGCATCTGGTTGGCCGTGGGCTGGAAGTGGTTCTCATGCGCGGCCTGCGCTTCCATCGGCGACTCGTGCGCCTGGATGCCCGCGCCGCCGTTGAAGCTGACGTGATTGTTGTTGACGATTGTGTTCCGCTCAATCACTGTGCGATCTTCATACACGTTGTTCACATGCACGCCACCGAAGTTGGCCACGGCCCTGTTGTAGGCAAAGACTCCGCCGCGCCACTCGCCGCCGAAGAAGCCGACGCCGCCGTAGCCGAAGCCGTAGTTCACGCCGCCGTAGAAGCCCACGTGGGGGCCCCAGTAGCCGGCGTGCCAACCATACAGTCCGCCAGCGAATCCCCAGTAGCCGGGAGTCCACAACAGCCCAACCCTGGGCGGATGGACCCACACGCCGGGGACCCAGTAGTAGCCGGCATCTCCGTAGGCCCAGTAGCCGGGAGTCCAAATAAAGCCCTCAGCGGGCAGCGGTGGCTGCACATAGACAGGCAACACCGGAGGAGCAATGGCAACACCGACGAATACGCCGGCATTTGCTTGCGTGGCAGGCAGCGTGAGCATGGGAGCCACGACGGCGACGGCAAAGAGCAGGGTGCGAAGTTTTGAGCTTAACGTCATTGGGGAATCCTTCCTTTTTGTTCCGGAGTGCGGCAGGTCTTCTAACGGCCTTGCTGCCCGGAATGTTGGGGTCTGTTCGGTGAAACACAAGTTTCAGATGCATGTTGCTGAGAAAGTTTGGCAAAGAAGAAAAAAGCGAGAAAGTATCGAGGAATGAATGCGGAAAGCTGACACTTAACGCATTGCGGAAGGAATCGTATCAAGGCAATTGCACCGGGGTCATCAAGAAAAAAGGGCCCGCGGGCGACCGTGGACCCTTTTGGTTAAGCCCGGGATATCGCACCTCATCGGCCGTGACCGTGCTCGTGCGACGTCTATGCGTTGCGGGGCAACTCGCTTACTGACGAAGCAGTTTGAGCAACGGAGCCGCCGCTGCAGCCTCGATCAGTACCGGTAGCTGATGCCCATACCCACCACCTTGCGCGCCTGCAGGTCGACAGGGACGTAGACAACCGCAGGATAGGGGGCAGGTAAGTACGTCAGCGACGGGATTGTCCCAATATTCCCCGCCACCTGGCCGATACCGATGTCGAAGGCAAAGTGCGGATGCTCTCTCTGCGTCACGCGGACAGCGTAGTCCAGGGTTGTGGGCAGGTCAGCTTTTCCGCCCACGAAAGGAATACCGGTGGGGGCGTTGGGGCCCAAGCCCTTGGATGTGCGCGGCTCCTGCGTAAAACCCGCCGATGGCACGGCTACGATACCGTGGCCGATGGGCAGCGGAATTCCCAGGCCTCCGAAGAAACGTCCGCCGAAGCGCGTGCTCTGACCGCCGATTCCGAAAATGGTGGCATTGGTGGCCTTCCAGCCGATGTTTGCCAGGAACGGCACCGGCGGCTTGGCCCAGGTCTTGGTTACCGCTATGTAGATGTCGCCATTGGTGTAGCCTTTGACGGCCGGGACAGCCACAGGAGCGCACAATTGGGTGTTGATGCAGTACTGATCGTAGAGCAACACTGCCTGTTGGCCTGCCGCGCCGGTGACAAACTTGTCGTCGGTGCGCACCACGCCGCCGACGGCGACACCGGGCATCCACTCGCCGAATTGCCCGTCGTTGAATATCACCACCTTGCCGTGGAAGACGTTCATGCCGTTGAAGTGCCAAAGCTGGCTAAAATCCGGCGTGACCGGCACTGCGGAGGCAGACGATGTGGATCCCAGGACTGCATTGGCCAACACCGTTGTGCCCGGGCCGCTGTCGCCGAATTGGTGGATGCTGCGCGTATACCCAACCTCGGCCCGGCTTGCGAAGCTTTCAGTGAGGCTAACGGTCTCAATATTGCCAATCACCTTGGAGGCATCGATAAAGTGGAAACCTATCGCGGGGTGAGAAAAGAAATGCCCCTTCTCCGCGTAGACTACATACGCGGTGGGGGTAAGAAACCCACCGGTTTGCCCTTCAAGGGTCAGGTTTTGGGCGGCGATCGGCCTTGAGAACAGGGCGGCGACCGTGACAAGGGCGCATGACAAATAGAAGATGACGCCACGTGGTTTCACGTTGGACTCCGATTGAGCGCCCGCCGCGGCGGGCCGGCGCTCCAGGGTATTTGGAAAGTTAAGCTCTTGTAACACAACGCGTGCAGACTCGTCTCCCCCATCCGTCACACGGCGTCGCCTTCAACCTTCGCAGTGATAGACTTGAGCCCATGCCGCGCGGTCTTTTTATCACGCTTGAAGGGCTCGATGGGTCGGGCAAAACCACCCAAATCAAGCGCTTGGCCGCTTGGCTTGAAAAGCGGGGCGTGGAGCCGGTGCTCACCCGGCAGCCGGGCGGAACCGAGACCGGCGACCGGATTCGCGAGATCCTGCTTGACTCGCGCTCCACGGGCGTGGCGCCCCTGACGGAGATGGCGCTTATGTTCGCCGACCGGGCGCAGGCGATTGCAGAAGTGATTGAGCCGGCACTCAAGGACGGCCGCATCGTGGTTTGCGACCGGTTCACCGATTCAACCGAGGCGTACCAGGGCGGTGGTCGTGCGCTTGGCTCCGAGGTGGTGCTGGAGCTGCACCGGCTGGTCTGCCGCAATCTGCAGCCCGACCTGACGCTGCTGTTGCTGCCGTCTTTTGACGCTTCGTTGGCGCGGGCACGGCGGCGCAACCATCGCGACGCCGAAAACGGCAAAGACGAAAACCGATTTGAGCAGGAGCAGGATGCCTTCCATCGCCGCGTGTGGGAAAAGTACAACGAAATTGCGGCGCGCGAACCTCAGCGCGTGGTGCTGATTGCGGGCGACCAGAGTATCGAAGAGATCCACGAGCAGATTGTGACGGCGGTGGCGGAGCGGCTGGCTGTGCGGAAACCCTGAGCAGAAATTTTCGTCTCGGGCCTGGACGTCGTCTATTTGAACTCCCCGAAGTGCGCATCTTCCGGCGACGAGGACTCATCGAGAAACTGCAACGTCGTTGCCGGCCCCAGGTCCGCAGGATCGGTCCAGGATGCAAGCGCCCAGACCACCTCTTTTGTAGGAGTCACCTCGATGGCCTGTAGGGTCCCGGCCCTTTCTTCCGGTTTTGTGCTCCACTCGTTGACCCAGTTGTTGATCACGGTGTCCCCGTTCGGCAGCCGCCAGGCCTGTTGGAGGCTTGAGAATTTGTAGCCTGGCGCATCGGCTGGACTCCAGCTCCAGACCGAGTCGCCGCGCCGCGTTACTTCCCGCACGCCCTCGCGGTCTGTGATCAGGACATTTCCATTCTTGAGCGGAGTGACTCCCCAAATGCCGTTCCCCGGAAACGACCAGAGCTCGTTCCCATTCGAGTCATATTCGACCACCTTATTCAGGTCCATGTGCGCTACCAGAAGTGTCCCACGACTGGTAAGGCGCGCATGCCGGAACTGGCCGTGTGTGCTCGGAGGCTGTTTGGTCTTGAGAGTAATCTCCTTTTCCGTGGCGCCCGTCACGGTATTCACAACGCGAAGCAAGGCCGGATCGCCGTTCTGGATATAGAGAACGCGGTCAATGCCGATGGGCACGGCAGTATGCACCTCGTGGCCGGCAGGCGGCTCGTAGTTCCAAACCACCTTCTTGTCCGGCGTAATTTCGGTCACTCCAAACTGATGCGCGAAGAGAATGTTCCCGTTTGACAGCATGACCGCGTCGCTGATCTCCCCCTTGCCGGCGGGGTCGCTGTAGCTCCATGCGATTTTGCCTCCGCGCACGATGAAGATGTTGCGGTCGTGCGATTCGCCCGCATAGAGAAAGTCGTGCTGCGCCAGGCCATTTCCCGGCAAGGCCTGAGGGCCGGCCTGACTCTGTGCATGAACTGCGCCAGCTGCGGCAACAACGGCAAGGGCAAGAAATTTCGTCGAGATCATCACCACGGCAGCATATACCCAGAGCCCTCGGCTGAAACTGTTTTTCTAATCCCGGTTGAATGAAAGGGCTCTAAGCTTCGTCTGAAAAGATCTCCTCAATCGTGGTCTCAAACAGCCGCGCGAGTTTGAAAGCCAACGGCAGACTGGGGTCGAACTTACCGGTTTCGACGGCGTTGACCGACTGGCGCGAGACCTCAAGCCGGGCGGCAAGATCGGCCTGCGACCAGTTGCGTTCGGCCCGAAGAACTTTCAATCGGTTCTTCATCTGTACCTCCGCCGGACCACTCCGTAGGAGACCCCGACGAAGATCCAGAACCATGCATAGACCGAGATCAGATCCATGCGCGGGGTTTTTGTAAAGTCCTCCAGATAGCCCCAGATGGTCGTGAGAGCGAGAGTGCCGCCGATGCCACCGAGCAAAGACTGCACCAGCAGATTGCGCTGAAACTCGTCTTTCTCTTCTTTGAGGTAGATGCCGGTGGCAACGAGTGCCCCAAGGATCGGGAGAGCGGGCAGGATGGCAACAACATAGGCGGGTGCACCGTGGAGGTGCCAAAGGTGAAACGAAATAGCGGCAAAAACGGCGAAAAGAATAACCAGGCCGGCGCTGATCAGTGATCGGATAATGTAGCGGCGCGAGGCTGGATTGTTGGCTGAGCAGAGCATGATTGGTCTCCTTTACATGTTGACAAGTAAACATTACATTTCTTCGGAATTGTTGTCAAGTCTAATCGACATTATGCCTTTGACAAACCCACCATAGTGTGGTATATTAGACACAGTGGGGGTATCGTCTAGTGGCCTAGGACGGCGGACTCTATTAAGCGGGATGGTTCAGAATAATCCGTCTACGTCGGTTCGAATCCGACTACCCCTACCAACTGAAATTAAGAATCATCCCCGCCTAAGCCGCCTTCACTGGCGGCTTTTGGCTTTTCTGGCGCTTCCGGATCGGTGGCCGTGACTTTGGCTTCTCCGGTGGCTTCACTTTCAGCACGTCCTTCATCACTTCCTCGAACGGGAGCGGAATATGCGGGATTGGTTTCGTGTTCGTTGGCTTCTTGGGCATTAATTCCTCCATCTAATAGCAAAGTAGGAGTCGAGAGCGGTAGTTCTGGCTGGGCTTGAACTGTCATCCATTCTGGGTCTTTTGATGGAATCAAGGAATCGGTTCGACGAAAATCCTTATCCCACCTATGGATCAATTCACATTCACGATTTAGGGCAGTCGCAACGTGAACTGCATCACCTGGCTTCATATTGTGGGCGCGAGCAATGTCTACAGAACGATGAGCAATTGCTGGTGTGACTTGGACTAAACGAATCCACTTCCAGTCGAACATCTGGCGGATTTTTATTGCCTTCTCTTCAGGCAGCAATCTAGACGGAGCAGTCTTCTTTTTGAAATACGTAAAGAATTTCGCGAATTCTTCTATCGCTTCCGGAAAGAGTAGTTCGTCTTCATCGTTCTTTGCATTAAGCAATTGAGCCCAATCTGGTAGCGGTGGAACATCGGGCGTGGACTTCGGCCTAATGGTTTCTACTATTGTCCAGACGGAGGTGAATATCTCAACCTTATCGTTTCGTGCGTTGTTAAGAATATCCTCGCAAATAGATGCTCTAGGGCCCTCAATTGGATCATCTCCACTGATCAAACTGATAAAGCAACTGGCATCCCAGTAGACTTTCTTCGGCTTCATAGATCGTCATCCTCAAAATATTCCTTCAGAGAAAGACCGCCGGTAAAATCTGGCACCAAGCCCTTCATTTCGCCTATTGTCGGCAGATTGGGATCAGTAGAGAAAATATCAAAATTCTCCACCTTCATAGAGATTGGCCGTCCGTAGCGATCCGCCCTGATATTTCCAGAAACGATTACCTTGGAACCTAGAAACTCTAGGGCGCGCCCACGCTGAGAAGGAGAAACAACGCAGCGAACAGGGCGCGCCGAGTTTTCCTCCCAAACTCGAAATTCGAGACCGTTGTGAATTGAAATCGTTTCTAAGCTTCCCGTCACCGTACCAAACGAGAACGAGCGAGGAATTGTTAGTTCCTCAACTTGGGTAAAAGTCCTCGCAGTGATGTAAGTTTCGAGCTTGATCGAATCGCCGACAGCGGTGTAAATCTGACTATCCCCGATTTGGGGAGCGGTCTTGGCAATCCTATGAAGCTTCGTTAAAGCGGCATCGGAGAAATTCTTAGGTCTTTCCTGGCCATCGGTGAGGGTGCCGATACCAGTTATAAGTTCCCTTTCAACCCATTCACTGGTATCTCTCGCATGTCTAGTACGATGGCGCACTCTAGGAGTGACGCCGATGATTGGAGCTGGATCTAATCGCAAGACTGCAACTCTCCAATCAAGAAATCCGTTGGAGGTATTGGCTACCGCCGAGTCAAATTCTTGTAGGAGACCTAAGAAGTTTCCGGTCGTCTGGTGAAATTCGGACAGGCCAACGGAGTTGCCTGCTCCGATTCGCATGAAAATAGGCTCAGCCATCGCGCCGACCTCCTGATACACTGAGATCGGAACGTTCCGCCAGAACGCCTCGTTCGCCGTCCACAAGTTCATTTTTTGCGATTAGGTCCGCCTGCCAGCGGGCCTTTCGCTTTTCTGATCGCTCTGAAATACATCTCCTTTGGGCTTAACCCCGCGGGCATGAGTCCCGGAGCATCAGCCGCTTTCCCGTGGTGCTTTTCAGCGCATGTAGTGTCCTCATAGAGTCCGTTTCCTTCCGCGAGTTGTAGCGGTAGTCGAATTCCGTGAGGTATCTGTGCAAGGTGCTGTTGGCCGACATGATGGTACACCCCGTTGATGCCTCGCTTCAACAGCCCGAAATAGCCTTCCACGCTGTTTGTCGTAATACAAACGCCATCTTCGTAGCGCACGTATTCATTCTTTGTGTGATTTACCTGATCGTGCTGGCGATCCATCAAAAGCCCCTTTAGCACAGTGGAGCTATCCGTCATCACGCGGGCCTCTGGATGCACCATCTCATCGACTATCGGCCTCAAATTGGCCGAAGTGACATTCCGGACGTGACGGGAATACACATTGCCATTCCTCTGCAACACAGCCACGACGGACGCCTTATTTTGATTTTTGTTTCTCCGGTTCGCATCCTTCTCTTCTTTAGTGCGGCCTCTGCGCATTTTCTGCCCAATCCAAGTCTCGTCGATTTCAACAATCCCATTGAGCTTCGATGACAACGGTTCCTGAGTCATCGTGTAGCGAATCCGATGAGCCATGAACCATGCACTCCTGTACGTCACTTTGAGCATTCTGTGAAGCTGATGGGCGCTCATGCCCTTCTTGCTCGCACAAAGCAGGTGGTAGGCCAGCAACCACTTGCTCAAGGGAATATGGCTGTCTTCAAAGATCGTGCCAACGGTCACGGTGAACTGCTCTCGGCACCCGCCACACTTCCACACGCCAGAACGAACATGCGTATCTTTTTTAGACGGTTTAGGCGTCAAGCGGTAGGCGTTATTCACTTCGCCGCAATGGGGGCAGAGCGGGCCATCGGGCCAGCGCAGCTTTTCGATGTATTCCCGCGCTGCATCCTCATTGCTAAAGTGTTGAGCCAGTTCAATTAGGTTGATTTCACCGTTTTCCATATCTAAACAATAGACTTAATCTATGGGTTTGTCAAGTATATAATGTCGAGTCTAATTGACAAAAATCTTAAAACCCAACGAATCCACACCAGAAAGCGCCTCCGACACACATAGCTCCTCTCCAACGGATCGCGCAGATGTAAAACGTGGCTGAGAGCCCCAGGCTGGAAGCTGGAGACTCCGCGCTGCCTTTACACTCAATCCATGGGCTTCAAGCAATTCCTGGGGAATGAGGCGACGGTGCGGCACCTGCGCGAGGCGGTGCGGGCGGACCGGTTTCCTCATTCGCTCATCCTGGCCGGCCCCAAAGGCGCGGGCAAATACACGCTGTCGCTGATGCTGGCCAAGGCGGTGAACTGCCTTGATCCGACAGAGAGCGACGGCCTGCCAGACTTTTGCGGCGTCTGCCGCAACTGCGCCCGCATTGGCGATGCCGCCAACCTTGAAGAGCGCGTGGCCGAGGCCGTAGCGGCGCGCGACGACCTGCGCGAAACCGACAAAAAGGAAACGCGCATCCTCATCCAGACGCACCCTGACGTGCTGATCGTTCCGCCTGACCCTCCGCAAAACCTGATCAAGATGGGACAGGTGCGGCAGGTGATTCATATTGCGTATTACCGGCCTCCGGTGGAGTCGAAGCGCTCGTTCTCCATCTTCACGACGTCTGCATTCATGAAGGAAGCGGCCAACAGCCTGCTGAAAGTCCTTGAAGAACCGCCGGAGCACACATCGCTGATCCTGCTCACCGAAAATCCACAGGAACTGTTGCCCACCATTCGCTCGCGGGCCGTGGTCCATCGGCTGGGAGCCTTGCCGGCTGCCGAGTTGGAGACGCTGCTGGCCGAGCGCCGGCCTGCTTTGTCGGCGAAAGACCGGGCGCTGACGGCCCGGCTGGCCGAGGGCGCCGTGGGCCGTGCGCTTGCCTTCGACTTGGACACCTACGTAGCCAGCCGCCAGGATGCGCTGGTGATTCTGCGGAACGCACTGCGCGAGCCCGACTACAGCCAGCTCTTCCATTCCACTGAAACCTACCGCGCTGGAGCCGACGGCCAGGAAAAAACCGTGAACCTGCTGCGCGCGCTGGGCAGCCTGGTGGAGGACTTGCTGCTGGTGGTTGCCGGCACGCCGGGATTGGTGCGCAACCTTGACCTGGCCGCTGAATTGGAACGGATGGGCCAGGGGCTGAGCGTGGATTGGATCGACAACGCGGCACGGGCGCTGGTCCAGGTTGAACAGGGCATGCGGCGTAACCTGCTGCGCTCATTGTCGCTGGACGCGATGGCCGTAACCCTCGAGCGGGGCTGACGCGGGAACGGGGCTAACGCTAATACTGTTCACTTAATTATTCTGATGGCTTTTTGGATGTTGATCGGAGGCAGGGGAATTCTTTGTCGGGGTCGGAGCGGGAAATTGCTCATCTTGCGCTTGACGCCGCGGAAATTGCGGCGGTTGCGGCTGGAGACGACGCGTTCCTCGAGTATCTCGCCAAGCACGGCCTTATGAAAAGCTCTTCTCTTCGCAGGGGGGAATAGCGCCATAGACAGCCATTTTGCGGCGGATCACGCGAACGGCATGGAGAAACGAGAGTTGGTCAGGATCTTCATCTGCTTTGAGGGCGGCTTCGTGCATGAGACCGCGGATGGCGAAGTGAGCCATCAAGAGTCCGTAGAACTCCTGTCGCACCAGATCGGGGGTCTTCGAGCGTAGCACGATCTTTGCGCCGCGCAAATGGGTCTTGAGTTCGTCGAACGCAGTTTCGATCTCCCAGCGCTCATGATAAAGAGCTGCCAACTCGCCGGCTGGAGCCTTGTCCGGATCGAGGATCGTGGTTGCCAGCCGATAAATCGGCTCGGAACCCTCAATCCCTTCAAGGCGGTAATCGATCACCCGCAGCACGATGCCGTTTGTCTTGTGCCGCCAGTCTCGTTCCGAAGGATACACGTGGCTCAAATACGAACCATCCGGCAGGCGCTTCTCGCAGGCCATGCGCATGTTCTTTTTCATCCGCCAGAGCAGATCGGCGCCTGTTGCTTGTGCCGTTTGCCATAGTTCGAAGCCAAAGAAATTTCGGTCAGCCAGGCAGAGCATGCCGTTTCCGATGCGCGGAAGCACCGCTTTGGCCAGCGTAATCTCGCCCGTCCGGTAACTGTCCATCTGGCTGCCGAACAGCACGTGCGTACCGTTCTCCACCAGGGACACAAAACGGATTTGCGGATATGCGCTGGAGCCACGGCTCGCTCCTGGCCGACTGAAAGCATCTTCGTTGGCCTTCTCGTCAGCCACATCCAGGGTGCTGCCATCCAGACTCACCAGCCGCCAACTCCGATACCACGCACCCCGTGTGTTGCGCACCGCCACAGGCTTCACCAACTCGTCGTGCAACTGCCGCAGCGGCTCCCAGCCAAGCCGCGTGCGGGCCTGAGAGATGCCTGACTTGCCCGCAACCCGAACACCAAGCGATGGATCACGCAACCACTGCACCGCTTCCAGCAGACAACGCAATACCTCGCGATAGGACGACTGCATGTAGAGCGCCAGAGCTATCACGTAGTAAACAACCACTTGAGCCGGAAGATCGCGTTGCCGAATGCTAGACTTCCCTGTGTCCGAAAGCACAGGCCCAATACTGGAGAGAGGAAAAGTCTTGGTTATTACGCCAAGGCTGATGTAGTCCGTGATCCGAGCCCCCGGAGGGAGTTCCGCAACCGTACGCGCCACCTGTGGCCTCCTGTCCTTGCCTCATACAGAATGCCACAAATCTCGTTAAGTGAACAGTATTAGGGCTAACGCGCAGCTGTTGGAATCTTCCAGAAAGAAAAGAGCAACCCGCTCAAACGGGTCTGCATCTGTTGGAATAACAGCACTCCCAGCCAAGCAGCGAGACGCCAGACTCGACAGGCGCGTCAAGTCAGTGCATTCTTATAGTCAAGACATCCAGTGGAGTGCGAAAGAACTCTTTTCGTTTGGACGGGCCGCACGGCGCGTCACAGGCGAACTGTACCGGGATTCCCGCCGGAGCCCTCACTCCTTTTTCCTCGATCGCGGAGCACGTCATTTTTTCTTTTCATAGGAAGGAACGTCCCGATGAGTTTGTCACCGATTGTGCCCACATCCCGTGAAGAGAACGGCGCCGAGCGAGAACGGCGCAACCCGCTCAAGCGGCGGGTTACCTCAGCGCCCTTCCCTGTTCACTATCCAGCGCGCATGGGCGAGGTGGAAGCGTCGCAGCGTCATGCCGAGCTGTTTTATCTGCAAAAGCAGATCCAGTCGCAGACGCCGATGGTGATTGTGCTTGAAGACGGCGAGCAGGTGGAAGGCTGCATCGAATGGTACGACCGCAATACGCTCAAGGTGCGCGGCCGGAACAAGACCTTGATCTATAAATCGGCGATCAAGTACATGTACAAGCTGGGAGATGTGGGGCAGTAGAAAGACAGGGAACAGGGAACAGGGATTAGAAAGGCCGCTCGGTCGAGGGCTGTGCTGTCCTGCCCCTTCCTCGATTGCAAGAAAGATATCCGTTGATTTTCCCCTCGCTCCCCGTTCTCTAATCCCAAATCCCTATTCCCTCTTCGCAGCCTTTACCAGCCGGTCGCGGATGGCTGTGCCTATGCCGTCGGCCGGCGGCAATGGGCAGAGGATGATCGCGCAACCAAAGGCATCGAGAGCGTGCAGGCCGGCATAGAGAGTGCGAGCCATCTGCTCAGGCTCAGACCAGCGTCCCCAGGGAAATTTTGGAGCACGGGCCAGTTCGGCTGGCAGTTGAATGTCGGCCGGTTGCATGATGCCGTATCGTTCGGCCTGAATGCCTTGGGCGGCCTGCGCGAGCCGAGCTCCGAGGTCCGCAGCGTTTGCTTCCACAAGAATCAAGCGGGCTCTGGGGGCGTAGTGGCGGAGGCCTACGCCGGGCGAAGGCAGAGCTTCGCGCGGAGATTCGAGCAGTTCTCCGGAGCCCTGAAAGAGTTCGACTGGGCCGCCGACGGCTCGAATCTGGTCGAGGGTGACAGCGCCGGGGCGATAGATGCGCATGGGAGACTGGCAGGGATCGAGGACCGTGGATTCGACGCCATGCGCGGTTGAGCCGGCGTCAAGAACGGCGTCGATGCGGCCGTTGAGATCGTGCAAGACGTGAGCCGCGGTGGTTGGGCTGATGCGGCCGAAGAGGTTGGCGCTGGGCGCGGCTACCGGGACGCCGGTCTGTCGAATGAGCATGAGCGCAACAGGATGCGCCGGCATGCGGATGCCGACGAAAGGGCGGCCAGCAGTGACGTTGTCTGAGACAAGCGGACTGCGCGGCAGCAGTAGCGTAAGTGGGCCGGGCCAGAACGCACGCATGAGACGACGCGCCACGGCGGGGATATCGTGCACAAGCGCTTCAAGCATTGACTCGTCGGCGATGTGGACGATGACGGGGTCCCATGCGGGACGCCGCTTGGCTTTGAAGATGGCGTCGACGGCAGACTTGTCGAGAGCGTTGGCACCGAGGCCGTAAACCGTCTCCGTTGGAAAAGCGACAAGGCCGCCCGCGCGGAGAATACCGGCAGCGTGCCCGATTGCCTCCCTGGCAACGGGGGATTCGGGGCGATCTGGATCGACAATCAGGCGAAGGGTGTCCATGGACCTATTCTCGCTGGTCGGAGCGCATCCCGCCAGCGAGCCGTGCCTTGCGGCGCGTTTGGCCTCTGCCCGTTTGCCGTATACTCACTGCTTACGATGGCGGTTGAAACTGAAATCAAGTTCCGCGTGGCGGACGTAGCGAGGCTGACGGAGCGCCTGAAGCAGGCGGGCTTTCATCTTGAGACCGCACGCGCCTTCGAGAGCAACGTCCTCTACGACACCCCCGGCCGCACCATGCGGGCGCGAACGGAAATCCTGCGCATCCGCAACTACGCCGGGCGCTGGACGGTGACACACAAGCGCCTGCCGGACGCAGGCCCCGGCGAAGACCGGCATAAACACAGGCTTGAGACCGAAACCGAGGTTGCCGATGGCAACGCATTGGCTGAGGTGTTTGTTTCGCTCGGGCTGGTTCCGGCCTTCCGCTACGAAAAATGGCGCACCGAGTGGCGGGAGGGCGAGGGCCACTGTGTGGTGGATGAGACGCCGATTGGCAACTTTGCCGAACTGGAAGGCAAGGGGGAGTGGATCGATGGCGCCGCCGCCCGTTTGGGAGTTGATCCGGCAGACTACATCACGCTAAGTTATGGCCGGCTGTTCGACCAGTGGCGCGAGCAGCACCGGTCAGACGCCAAAGACCTCACCTTCGCAGCGGTTTCGGGCGCGGCGTAAAGGCGGCATCGGACTCGGTACGCTGCTTTCTCATCCTTTGGTAACGAAAACCTCAGAATTCACTTATGAAGCTGGGCAGGCCGTCGATAACCTCCTTATGTCTTTTCCAAACTTCAGGAGGATCAAGGCCCATGAATCAGATTTGTTCAACGAATCACCCCAACGGTATGCGCAAAATGGGAATATTGATGTTTCAGGCTGCGGCGCTGGGTCTGCTTCTGGCCACGGCGCTGCCCGCCCGGGCCGGTGACGACCGTGCCATTAAGATGCGCGTGGCGCCCGTTTATCCGGAGATTGCCAAGCGCATGAAGATTGAAGGCGTGGTGAGGCTTGAGGCCACCGTGGACCCGCAGGGGAAGGTGAAGGATGTGAAGACCTTGAGCGGGAACCACATGCTTTCGGTTGCGGCCGAGGATGCCGTCCGCCGGTGGAAGTTTGCGCCGGCGCCGGAGGACTCAACGGAGAACGTAGACGTTAGCTTTGTCACCACCCAGTAGGGCCAATTTGGGGGCGGAGCGAAGGACGGTGCGAGCGAATCTGGCGCCCATCGCCGGCAGCCCCGCCCAGCCCTCGCGGCCTGGCTGTTCCGTATGGGCCGGGCCGGGGTGATCCGTTGAAATATCAGACATTTGAACCTGCCAAGTGGACCTCTGGCGGCTTGAATTAAGCGGGAACCGGGGACGGCTGAAACTCCTCCGCATACCCCACTAAAGAGGGAGTAACCTCCTGTCCTCAATGGGATAGGATTGGTAGTGATGACGGCACATGGGAATAGCACGAGCGGCGAGAAGGACCCTCGCACGGCTCCCGGCAAGGATGACAAAAGTGTCCTGTCCATCGCTTTGATTGGTCCGGATGACGATCGCCGCAAGGCATTTCTGAGCGTAATTTCAGGGCGCTCAGGGGCCGAAGTCAGGGAATTCTCATCGTTTCCGCCCGATCTGGACGAAGTTCCCAGGGCCGTCGGCGAGATTTACGATGTCGTGATTCTCGACGTCGACAGCGATCCAGACTACGTGTACGACCTGGTCGGCCGCATCTGCGCCTGCTCGAATGCCTGCGTCATGCTCTACTCCGCCGAACCGGACGTCAAGCAGGCTGTCCGCTTTATGCGGGCCGGCGCCGCCGAGTACTTTACCCTTCCACTGATTCCGGACGAAGTGGCCGGAGCCCTGGCGCGCGCCGCGGTGCGCGAGCCCGCGCCCCCGCCTGCCGCTCTCATCACCAGGCTCGGCCAGGTTTTTGTCTTCCAGGGATCGAAGGGCGGCTGCGGAGTTACGTCGATTGCCGCCAACTTTGCCTTATCCGTAGCGCAGGAGTCAAAGGAGCCCACAGTCCTCATCGACCTTGGGCTTCCCCTCGGCGATGTGGCCATCAACCTCGGCATGACCGCTACCTACTCAACCGCGAATGCGTTGCGCGATCCCGGCCGCATGGATTGGAGCTTTTTATCCTCGCTCCTCACCAAGCACGCTGCCGGCTTGTCGGTCCTCTCTGCCCCCAACGATTTCGCAAATGAGACCCCCACCATTGAAGCGATCGACAAGTTGATCTCAGTGGCGCGTCAGAATTTTGTCTATCTTGTGATCGATGTTGGTTCGCGGATTGACTTGATGAACTCCACGATCTTTGACGAGTCTTCAATCATTTACCTGATTGCGCAGGTTGGCATCTCTGAGCTGCGCAATGCCAATCGCCTGATCAGCCAGTTCTTTTCGCTGCGCAATCGAACCCTCCAGATCGTGATGAACCGGTACACACCCAAGACGCTGCTTTTTGACGACGCCCAGATTGCCAAGGCGCTCACGCGGCCCACCAACTGGAAGATTCCCGACGATTACGCGACGGCGCGCCGAACGCAGAACACGGCCACGCCGATTGCCCTCGATCAGTCGCCAATTTCAAACACCATCCGGCAAATGGCGCGTGCGGCCTGCGGAATTGTCGAGGACAAGACCAAGAAGAAAAGCTTCAGCCTCTTCGCAAAGAAAAAATAGGCGCAGGGCCCAGTTGGATTTGTAACCGCCGCGAAAAAGAATGCCGGGCTCTCCGACTGAGAGCCCGGCATTTTGCTCTTGCGCCGCGGTGTGCCGTTTCTACTTTTCAGCTCCGTGACATTTCTTGTATTTCTTCCCGCTGCCGCAGGGGCAGGGGTCGTTGCGGCCGACTTTTTCGCCGGTGCGGCGCTGCGCTGGTTCAGAGGCGTCGCCACCCGAACGGCTGGCCACCTCAAGCTCGCGCTGCTTCTTGCGGTGGAACTCCTTTTCAAGCGCATCGATGGTGGTGGAGGCAGCGCGGGTGTGAATGCCGATCTCGCGCGGCTCCGCATCGAGCGTTGCGGGACGGAGAGCGCTGGCCACCGGTGGAGCGGGCGGAACAGCGCGGTTCGGCCGCGGAGCCGCGTCCACGGGCTGCCCGTCGGGTCCAAGAATCTGCATCCTGAAGAGGAACCGGACGGTGTCTTCCTGGAACTTCAGCATCATGGCCTCGAACATGTCATAGGACTCTCGCTTGTACGCCACCAGCGGGTCCTGCTGCGCATAGCCGCGCAGGCCGATTCCCTCTTTCAGGTGGTCCATTGAGAGCAGATGCTCTTTCCAGAGACCGTCAATCACGCTCAGCATCACCATCCGCTCGTGATAGCGCATCTGCTCCGCGCCGAGAATTTTTTCCTTGGCCTCGTAGTGATGCTTGAGCATCTCAAAGATCTCTTCACCCAGTTCGTGACGGCTGAGCTGCTGCGCCTTGATCGTCGTCCCGGCAAGATTCAGGCCGAAGTGATCGACGAGCTTGTCTTCAAGCCCCTTGATGTTCCATTGGTCGGGGCGCACCTTCTCGCCTGCAAATTCGTCCAGCAGGGTCGAGAGAATTCCTCCCACGTAGTCTTCAAGAATGAGCTCGCGCTGTTCGACGCCCTCAAGCAATTGGCGGCGCAGTCCGTAAACAGCCTCGCGCTGCTTGTTCATCACGTCGTCGTACTCGAGCAGGTGCTTTCTTGATTCAAAGTTTTGCGCTTCGACAGCCTTCTGCGCGCCCTCGATCCGCTTGGAGATCATCTTGGACTCGATGGGAACGCCTTCTTCCATGCCCAGCCGCTCCAGCAGCGTGCTCACCCACTGCTTGGCGAAGATGCGCATCAAGTCGTCTTCAAGCGAGAGGTAGAAGCGCGACTCGCCGGGATCGCCCTGACGTCCGGCGCGGCCACGAAGCTGATTGTCGATACGCCGCGACTCGTGCCGCTCAGTGCCGAGGATGAACAAGCCGCCCGCCGCGATCACCTGCTCGTGATCTTCCGCCGCGATGGCCGCGTGGCCCTTGTTGCTCTCGGCCCAATCTGTATCGCTCACCTCGAACTCCTGGCCCTGGTAGTAAAAACGCAGGAAGCCGGCGGGCGCCATGGGATTGATGGCTCCCTCTGCCACGCTGATGGCCCGCGCCTTGCCTTTCTTCACCAGTTCCTGGCGGGTCATGAATTCCGGATTGCCGCCGAGCAGAATGTCGGTGCCGCGGCCCGCCATGTTGGTGGAGATGGTGACCTGGCCAAGGCGGCCGGCCTGGGCCACGATCTCTGCCTCGCGCTCGTGGAACTTGGCGTTCAGCACCACGTGCTTGACGCCCTTGCGCTGCAGGATTCCCGAGAGCCGCTCCGATTTCTCAATGGACGTTGTGCCCACCAACACTGGCTGCTTCTTCTCATGCAGCGTGGCAATGTCGTCAGCCGCAGCCTTGTACTTTTCTTTCTCGGTGCGGTAAACCACATCGGGATTCTCAAGCCGCAGCATCGGCTTGTTGGTGGGAATTACCACGATCTCAAGCTTGTAAATCTTTTCGAATTCGGCGGCTTCAGTCTCTGCCGTGCCGGTCATGCCACTCAGCTTCTTGTACAGGCGGAAGTAGTTCTGGAAGGTGATGGTGGCCAGCGTCTGGTCTTCCTTGCGGATGTTCACGCCTTCCTTGGCTTCGATGGACTGGTGCAGGCCGTCGGACCAGCGGCGCCCGGGCATCAGGCGGCCGGTGAAGGTGTCCACGATGATCACTTCGCCGTCCTTGACCACGTACTCCACATCGCGCTTGTAGAGCGCATGGGCCTTGATGCCGGTCTCGACGTAGTGCTTCAGTTCCCAGTTTTCAGCATCGGCAATGTTGTCGATGCCGAGCAGCTTTTCAATGGTCACCCAGCCATCATCCGTTACGCCGATGGTGCGCTGCTTCTCGTCCACAATGTAGTCGCCTGAGAAGAACTTCTGCCCTTCCGCGAGCTGGATGCCGAGCTGCTCCTGGCGCTTGTGGTCCATGTGGTCCACTTCCTCGCCCAGCACCAGGTCAGGAATGATCTTGCGCACGCGCGCGTACTTGTCTGTGGTCTGGTCGGTGGGGCCGGAGATGATGAGCGGGGTGCGCGCTTCATCGATGAGGATGGAATCGACTTCGTCAACGATGGCATAGTAGTGACCGCGCTGCACGCAATCCTTGATTTCGAACTTCATGTTGTCGCGCAGGTAGTCGAAGCCGAATTCGTTGTTGGTGCCGTAGGTAATGTCGGAGGCGTAGGCGGCTCTGCGCTCGTTGTCGTCGAGGTCGTGGACGATGACGCCGACCGTGAGGTCGAGGAACTCGTAGATCTTGCCCATCCACTCGGCGTCGCGCTTGGCCAGGTAGTCGTTGACCGTGACCACGTGCACGCCGTGGCCGGCGAGCGCGTTCAGATAGCAACTGAGAGTGGCGACGAGGGTCTTTCCTTCGCCGGTTCTCATTTCGGCAATCTTACCCTGGTGCAGCACCATGGCGCCGATCAACTGCACGTCAAAGTGGCGCATTTGCACGGCGCGCCAGCCGGCCTCGCGGACTACGGCAAAAGCCTCCGGCAGCAGCTCGTCGAGAGCTGCGTTTTCGGCTGCCCTGATCTCATCTTCGTCTTTAATTCCATTCAGCTTGGCCGCGATTTTGGCCCGGAATTCAGCGGTCTTGTCACGCAACTGCTCGTCGGATAGCTTCTTGATCTCCGGCTCGAAGGCATTGATCTGGGCGACCATCGGCGTGAGCTTCTTGACGGCCCGCTCGTTCGAGGTGCCAAAGATTTTGGTAAGGATCTTATCGAAAAACACAGGCTTCTCCGTTTACTGGGGTCAATTTCGTCTATTGAGGCGACAGTCAGCGCGGGAGCTGTTGCTTGGGCTGACTGCACGACGATTCCGCATGCGAGCTGGAGGCGGACGACGCTCTAGGCGAGGAGAACGGGAGGCGGACGCTGGTAGAGATCTGTGAAAAATGGCGGAGCGGGGACGCGTTGCAGACGGAAGTAGGCCCGAAAAGACTCAAGCACCAGGGGCGCAAGCAAGCCGACGAAAAAGACCGCCAGCAGATTAACACCAACGCCAGAAGCGCCGTCCTGTGACCTGGAGATGGCCCGATTCGCCTGAGCCACCGCATCCGAATCTGCATGGTGGGCCGCGGCGATGAACTTCATGACTGGATCGGCGTAGGCCCGCGCGTTTTCAACGCCGGACTGAACCCGCGCGAGCGAAGCAAGACTGATGGCGGCCATTGCCACCCAGATCCATGCGCCTTTTGATCGATTTCCCGTCATCTAAGCCTTATTTCCATTGTGCCACATCGCGGCTCCATAAGGCTTACTAGCTCTCAGTGCTCCGTGCCCCACACGTTCCGCTTACCTCTGCGGAAAGGGTGGAAAACAGGGGGCCAAACGTCACATTTCCTTGTCGACCTGGCTCACATTCGACACACGAGTCTTTCCACCTTTTCGCCTCGCCGAATCCGCCTGAGTTGACGGCTGAGCAGCCCTTCCGGGGTCTCCGGATCGCCCTGGTCGTCCTCCTCAACCCGCTCCTGAATTTCTGCCTTGATCATGAAGTCCGCGCTGGGCCGGTAAAAGACCGCAATCAAGGCAACGGCCGCTCCCAATGCGGCGGACGACGGACAAAAGCCAAGAATTCGTTCTCCCTTTCGCTTCTTACGCTTCCACACGCTCCTGCGCACTTGGTAGTGCGCAAGAATCGCAACAATCGCAAGAAAGGGACTGGCAAATAAGAGGGAACAGAAAAAATAGACACTGGCGCTCATGAGCACCCTCACAGATCGCAGGCAGACCTTCTCGAAGGAATAGCTCCACGCGGAGCCGATGAAGGCGACCCGCAGAGCATGAGGATTTGCCGAAAATTTATCCGAGTCTGAAGGGAGGTGGGCGTTGGAAAGTCGCCGGAAGAACCGGAGCCTCCGGCGTGCGGCCCAGGTAGAAGTAGGCCAAAGGCGACAGCAGGCTTAGTGGGGAAATGACGCCGACAAACAGAATCGGCAAAACTGCCAGCCAGGCGCCTGCGTCTGCTGAATGGCCGTGCGGGATCAGCAACAGCACAAGGGCCGCAACGATTGCGACAACCGCAATCAGTGCCCATCTCCGCCGATGTCGATTTTGATTCATTGTCCAGCCACTCTTGGTGGAAAGTATAACAGCAAAGAAAAATCGCTGAAATCCTTCTCGCCCCTAACAGGTTTCAAATCTATGGTTGGGGGCCATACTGAAGCGAAGCTCAGGCTGCGATTGTGGTTCCCTTCCTGGGCCGCCCGCCCGCGCGGCCGTTCCGTTTGGCCGCTGCTGCCTTCGCAGGACTCTTGGATTTGCCGCCCAGCGCACCGAGGCGGCTCGCTATCCATTTTCTTGAGCCGAGAAAACCCTCAAGGAGCGCCGGCAGATAAATGTCCGCATCGAGTTTTGGAAAGTGGATACCGAATCCCGACGGAGAGATTTCGATTGCATCCAACTGCGCCGGCGATGCACCTTCAAGCCCCTCCGCGTCGCGCGGTGCGAATGCCACTTCAAGATTGGTGCTAAGCGTGATCACGACCCGCCCGATGCGGCGGTCGTAGCGTGCCCGCACAGCCCTTGGCAGTGAGGATCGCAATTCCTCGGCTTTTCGGTTCGCAGTTTCGAACCGATCCGTCTTGCCCATAAATTCCCTTTCGTCGGTCACTTGGACGAAAACGAAGTGTAACCCTTGGGGAGCCGATCCTGAGGCTCCGGCTTCCGCCCCGACGACCCATTCAGAATTTCGAGCGCACGCGCTATGCGGGCGGCGGTGGGTTTTGCGCGCCTGGCAAGCCACTCGTCGTGCTCCAGATGGGCCAGCTTCTCAGCAATCGCAACATTAATAAACTGATTCAAAGAAACGCCCTCTCTCTCCGAAAACCGCTCCACTCCCTTGCGCACCGACGGCATTAGCCGAAGCGGAAACTTGTTGTTTGTCGCCTTTCTCGGATTGGTTTGCATATTGCAACTCCTATTTCAGATTCTCAAGCAGGAATGTCCTTGGCGTGCAGACTGCGATCCCAAATATCTCCGCTGCCTTGCAGAAGTCTCGCACATTGACCGTTACAATCGCATCCGCGCGCCCATTGATGGCAACATCCAAAACCATGTCGTCGTCCGCGTCCGGAGATAAGGGCCTGTGCCGAACAGCCACAAAAACTGGCGTCGCTACAGACTCGATGGCCTCAATCACCGCTTCCACTTCATTCTGAGTTCTTCCAGAGGCCTCAAGATGTTCCGGACGCAAGGCTACATCGCGATACTCGCAAACCAGCATAAAATCTAATAACAATTCCAGCTGCCGGCGGAGAATCAAGCGAACGATCTCCGCCGCTGCACCCCTGCTTGAGCGCAACGCACTGATCAAAGCGGAGGTATCGAGAACAATCCGCACAAAAGTATGGCATCACAGGTGACATCACGGCTTCTATAGATTCACGCGCAGTTCAGAGCCGACACCAGAAGCTCAAAGCCCCCGACCGCTCGGCCGGGGGCTTTCAAGTAGCTTGCCTAATCCGTGCTAGGCGCTGAACAGCAAAATCCCAGCCGCCTTCTCTTCGCTTCCGCTCTCGTCCGCGCTTACCGGGCGATAGTAGAGCTGGTTGTTCTCGAGATAGACCTCGAGGAAGGCAGGTCGCGCGGTGATTTGACCGGCGATGAGAGCCTCCGACAAGGGATCCTCGACATAGCGCTGCAGGGCGCGACGCAAGGGGCGCGCACCATAGCTGCGGTCGCCAAGAGTTTTCTCGAGAATCCACTTCTTGGCATCCTCGGTGACCGAGATGGTGATGGCCTTCTGCGCCAGGTTTGCGTTGAGCGACTGCACCAGCAGTTCCACGATCTGGAGCAGGTCGCTGTCGGAGAGCGATTGGAACAGGATGACTTCGTCAAGGCGGTTGAGGAACTCAGGATTGAAGGTCTTCTTGACCTCCTGTTTCACGAGCTCTTCCACCTTATCCGAGACGATGTCTTCGCGCTCGCTCTGGAAGCCGAGTCCCTGCTTCTTCATCAGGTGCCGCGCGCCGATGTTCGAGGTCATGATGAGGATGGTGTTCTTGAAGTCGACCGTGTTGCCAAGGCCGTCCGTCAACTGTCCATCTTCAAACACCTGGAGCAGGATGTTGAACACATCCGGATGCGCCTTCTCGATTTCGTCGAGCAGCACAACCGAATACGGCGAACGCTTGACGCGCTCCGTCAACTGGCCGCCCTCCTCATAGCCCACATATCCCGGAGGCGAACCGATGAGCTTGGAGACTGAGTGCTTCTCCATGAACTCCGACATGTCGAAGCGGATGAGCGCCTTGTCTGAGCCGAAGAGGAAGTTGGCGAGGGTACGCGCCATTTCCGTCTTGCCCACACCAGTCGGTCCAAGGAACAGGAAGCTGCCGATCGGACGATGCGGGCTCTTGAGGCCTGCACGCGAACGGCGAATGGCCCGAGCCAGCGCCGAGATGGCTTTCTCCTGCGAAATGACGCGCTTGTGCAGCTCTTCTTCCACGCGCAACAGCTTCTGCGTCTCTTCTTCCTTGATGCTGGTGACGGGCACGCCGGTCCAGCGGCTGACCACATCCTCAATGTCCTCGCGTCCCACAATGCCGGCTGCGGAGTCGTCAAGGTGGTACTTGTCGCGCAGGGCGCGCAGGTTTTCGCGCTCCTTGCGTTCCTCGTCACTGTAGAACCGTGCCTTCTCAAATTCGTGGTTCGCAATCGCCGAGTCCATGCGGTGCACGATGAACTTGATGCGCTTCTGGACTTCTGTAATCTCCTCGGGCAGCGAAGTCTGGCGGAGCTTGACGCGCGCGCCGGCTTCGTCGATCAAGTCGATGGCCTTGTCCGGCAAGAACCGGTCGGGAATATAGCGGTTCGAATGTGACACCGCGAACTCAATCGCCGCGTCGGTGTAGCTGACGGCGTGGAACTTCTCGTAGCGGTCCTTGATGCCGTGGATGATCTTGATGGCATCCGCTTCGTTCGGTGGCGGAACTTTTACGGCCTGGAAGCGGCGCTCGAGAGAGCGGTCTTTCTCAATGGATTTGCGATATTCACCCGGCGTGGTTGCGCCGATGCACTGGATTTCTCCACGCGAGAGTGCAGGCTTGAGGATGTTGGCCGCATCGAGCGAGCCCTCAGCCGAGCCAGCGCCCACCAGCGTGTGCAGCTCGTCGATAAAGACGATGGAGTTCTGATTCTCCATCAGCTCTTTCATGATGGTCTTGAGCCGCTCTTCAAACTGGCCGCGATACTTTGTGCCGGCCACGATGAGCGACAGGTCGAGACCAAGAACGCGCTTGTCGGCCAGAAAGCTGGGCACTTCGCCATCGGCAATGCGCTGGGCAAGGCCTTCAACGATTGCCGTCTTGCCTACGCCGGGCTCGCCGATCAGCACCGGATTATTTTTGGTGCGGCGGCAGAGAATCTGCACCACGCGCTCCAGTTCGCCGTCGCGGCCCACCAGGGGATCGAGTTGTCCATCCATCGCCGCCTGGGTCAGGTCGCGGCTGAACTCAGCCAGCAGGCTGCTCTCGCGCTGACGCTGCTGCGGCGGAGCTTTCTCCTGCGTCACCCGCGCCAGCTCCTCGCGAATCTGCGCCAGCTTCAGGCCGCGTTCCTGCAAAATTTCAGACGCGAAGCACTTTTCTTCGCGCAGCAGGCCCAGCAAAAGATGTTCTGTCCCGATGTGCTTGTGGCCCAGCCGTTCGGCTTCTTCCGCCGCGTAGGCCAGCACCCGCTTGCACTCATTTGAAAGCGGCAGATCGACACTGGTTGAAACCTTCTCGCGAATGGTGGTGTGTGCTTCGATCTGCTTGCGGATCGACTCCACCGAGGCGTGTGAGCGCAAAAAGCGGTTGGTCAGGGCCTTGTCCTCGCGCAGCAGCCCAAGCAAAAGGTGCTCGGTCTCGATATAAGGCGAACCGAACTGGCTGGCCTCATACCGCGCGAAGAAGATCACGCGCCGTGCCTTCTCCGTATAGCGTTCGAACATAATCGACTCCCCCCCTTACGGGGTTAACGCCAGGCTATCGGCTGATGTAACCGTCCGGTTCAAATCCCGGCCTCGGCTCAACACGCGCGCGCCCTTCCTCTAGGTTCGCCGCCGAAGGCTCCCATGGAAAATGCCAACCATGCCTTCGAACAGCTAATGTGGATGGTGCCGGGTATCCTTCCGCCCGTCGTCCCCGGCACGCTTGCCACCAGGAGACTCCCATCCTTCCCTCTTCAACCTGGAAGAGTCCTGCTCACCACCAATTTCCAGGCTGCTTACAGTTAAGACTCAAAAACCACCCATCAGGGTGTTTTTTCTTCAAACAGATGCGGGATTGTGCCCCGCAAACGACGCCAGGGGAACCAGTTTTCCACTCTCAAGCCGCAGCGCCCGGGTGCAACGCGCGGCCAAATCCATATTGTGGGTCACTAGCATTGAGGTGAGCCCATGGTTACGGTGAAGCTTCTGAAGCAAGTTAAAGACCATTCCTGCCGTGGTTTCGTCCAGGTCGCCGGTTGGTTCGTCGGCCAGCAACAGCCGCGGGTTGTTCACAAGCGCCCGGGCCAACGCCACCCGCTGTTGTTCGCCGCCCGACATTTCACCAGGGCGATGGGCGCCACGATCTTCCAAACCAACCTCCATCAACCAGTTAGCGGCAACTTGCAGGGCTTCCCGCTTGCTTGTTCCCTTGGCCATCAGAGGCATGGCCACATTTTCAAGCGCCGTAAACTCCGGCAAAAGGTAGTGAAACTGCCACACATAACCGATTTCGCGATTACGAAAGGCGGCCGCTTGCCGGGGAGAAAGACTGGCCACGTTGGTTGAGGCGCAGTATACAGTCCCCGCGGAAGGCGTATCAAGCGCGCCCAGAATGTGCAAAAGAGTGCTCTTTCCAGCGCCCGATTGCCCAACAATTGCCACCATTTCACCGGCAGCTATTTCGAGGTTCAGGTTGTCAAAAAGGTCGAGAGCGCCGCGCGCAGTCTTGTAGGTTTTGCGGAGGCCCTCAACCTGGATGATGGGGTCTTGCTGAGCTCTGCCCGCTGGATCCGGATTCCGGTTTTGAGACCGCAATTCAGGGTCCCCTCCGGCGGGGAAAGGTGCCAGGGCAGACGGTGAGTTAGGCTGCGACATCCGTTACATCTGATTTTACATTGCAAGGGTCCAATTCCCCGATAGCGGATCGTTGTTCAGGGGGATTCCGAAGTACCTCGGACGGGATTACGAATTGGGGAGTGCCGAAAGCGCAGACATCCCCTCACTTTCCCGTGGGAATGGCAGATGGGTTCAGCCGTCCAATTCGGCCGTTTGGTCCAACGATAAAAGGAAGCGACAACGCATTCCAATTCCCGTCGTCGAGCGGCTGCCATGTGCGGCCGTCGTCGCGGCTGATGTCGGAGCCGTTGGTGCCGGCGGTGATCCAGGCTTTGAGAGGCTCGGACCATTGCACGGTCGAGCGGTAGCCGTGGGGTGGAACCTGCGCTGCCTGGAACTTGTTGGTGCCGCCGGTGAACGCAGCTGTATCTCGCTCATCATTGATCGCCGCATAATCACCACCTACAACAACCAAGTCAGCCTTTTGGCAAGAGGGGGACCTCGAAGTGAAGCCGCCAATCTTCCTGCCCTCAAATGGTTCAACCGAGCCTGGTCTCATAGCCAAACTGAATACTCCAGTCGACGCGGAACGAAGGCTAAAAGGAATACCGATATCGCAAAAACTCCAAGCCTCATAATGATTAGGTACCGTGTAGCCCTCCGTGAGTTGAATCAAGCGTTTACCAACTACCATCCAGTAGGAGGCCGGGGCAGGAAGTGCAAGGAGGGAATTACTTGCTGCAAAGGCCTCCTCAGCTGGAAGTGAAAAGATCGACGATTGACTGGGGTTCAGTTTGTCCTCAGAACATGTGAGGCCAATTTGGAAATTGCCGAGGTAGAAACTTGGTGACGAACTCATGTCCCATTGATTCGATTTATGCCCTGCGGGGTCGCCCAAGATCGTTCCTGCAATGACCTTAGATCCTGAGGCGCAGATGCCGCCCCCGCTGGTCTCAATAACGTGTGCTACGAAAGCATCCCAGAAGCCATTGGGTGAATCCGGGTTCGTGAACGCCAGGCTCCACGTCCGACACCCATCAACAGTCTTATACAGCCGGCTCTTGTCGCCCGGCCCACTCGCCATCACGATCGCCGTCTGCGCATCCCAAGCCTGCACGCCGCGAAAATCCAGTGTTGCACCGTCCTTCGCTGCATCGGGCACAGCGCACTTCGTCCAATGCGCTCCGCCATCGATCGTCCGCAGGACCGTCCCGCCTGTGCCGCTGGCCCAGGCCACCGTGCCATCTACCGAATCGATCCCCCGCAGCCCCGCCGTCGTTCCCGAATCCTGCATCTGCCACACAGGCTGCGCGGGCTGGCCGAAAGCTATCGCCGAAACTGCACACAGCAAGCTGAGCCAATGGGTTCGCATGGCAGGAAGTATAGCCGCGTGGCATGGTCGCGATAAACCCTTGATCAATATGGGCCCCGCAGCAAAAGTCCCCCTTCAATCTGAATGAGGAATCTGCTATCCTCCCTTCACTCGCGGGCTTTATCTATCTTCCACTCGAACGTTTGACCCTCCCCCGGTCATGGAGGTCCTGTTGTTCACGACGAATCTGCGGCTACAGCCCAACCGGGCGGTGCATGTTGCAAGCGTGCTCATCAAGTCCGCCGCTGAAGGCGGGCGGTCATCACTCCTTTTCTTCCTCCTTCTTCCAGCTCTTGCCGGACCCACTCTCATTGCCCCGACGCCGGCACACGCTCAGGCGCAGGCGCCTGCCACCAGCGATCTTTTCTATCACGGGTTTGCCTCGGTCGGATGCTTCAAGTTCGCCGGCGGGGCCACTGACTCGCTCGATTACTACGGCGGCATCGAGTACGACAGGCACAACCTGGGCTCGCATCTCAGCACGTTTGGCCACATCATGAACTACCCGGGCCGCCTGACCCACTCGCGCTTCGACCTCGCCATGGAAATTAATCCCATCGTCCTTCTGCACGAACCGGCACTGGCAGATCAATGGGGCAATCCCCTCACCACCCAGAAGAAGACGCTGGTGGGCGTGGGCCTTTCACCGCTGGGCCTGCGCATGATGTGGCGCGACGGCAAGCGGGTGATGCCCTACTGGGGCGGCAAAACGGGCGGGGTTGTCTTCAACGAGAAAGCCCTGGCGCCCAATGCAACCTATGCCAACTTCACCTTCCAGATCGGGGTCGGCACGCAGATCAAGATGACTGAGAAAACCAATCTGCGCGTCGGTTTCCAGCTCTTCCACTTTTCAAATCTCTACGTGAATGGGAGCAATCCCGGCCTCGATACGCTCGGCTTCACTTTCGGATTTGTCCGTCACCTTCCTGCCGGCAGCAAATGGTAAAACGGGCGGGCCTCTCTTCGGTTGTTGCAGCCGCTCGCGGAATCCTGCTGCCGAATCCAGGCGCGTGCCCTGTCAACCTTGCTCTCCGAGCGCGTGAAATATAGTTGTGGGGAGATGTCCATCCGCGTGCCGCTTTCGTGCACGCCCGGTAAAATCAATTTAGCTCTAGAACCTGTGCAGAAATCCCAAGTCATCTCCGCGTGCGCGCTCGCAGTTCTCACGACATTCTGCGCGATTGCCGGCCCGGCGCAGCAGCCGGACAAGAATCCAACTTTCAGCGAACGCTTCTTCGGCCATAATGCGGCAATGGCCGCTTTGCAGCCCACGTGGCCTACGCCCCTGGTGGAGACCGACCCGCGCCTCACGCAGTACTACCGGTTCGCCTTTTCAAACCAGTACGCCGCCGCCGGAACCCAAACCGTGAACTATGGCAACGCGCGCGGCGGCGGCATTGTGGCGTGGAACCGTTTTGAATTCGACTTTCTTCCCCCGCCCTACATCCAGCACAACTCCGCGGCCGTCGACGGCTTTGGAGACTGTTCGGTTTTCATCAAAGCACGCATCGTCTCAGCCAATGCGGAGCACGGCAACTACATTGTGACGGCGAGCGGTAGCCACACCTTCGCCACAGGAAGCGCGAAGAACGGCGCGCTCACCGACAGTTGGACTCCGCAACTGGCTGGCGGCATCGGCCTCACGAAACACATCAACGTGGAGTCGTCGCTCAGCGGCAATATGCCCACCGGCAAGATCGCCGCTCAGGGGCGCACCATCGTTTGGAACGCGCTGGCGCAGGATCGTCTTGCGGAGCATGTCTGGCTCGAGCTTGAAAACAACGCCACCTTTTACTTTTCCGGAAGTCACGACGGCAATATGCAGAACTTTATCACCCCGGCGGCCTTCTACGTATTGAAGAACAAGGAATGGAAACCGACGCACCCATTTCTGGTTTTCTGTGGCGGCATGCAGATTGCGACTTCGGGCTTTCACACCTACAACCACAGCACCATCGCCGAAATGCGCATCCTGTTCTAGGCTCAAGGGATGCTCTCGGTGGGCTGATGCGCCGGGAAGTTCCGGTGTTCGCCATGCAAATCGAAACCAGCTCATCATCGATATAGAAGCTGAGAGCTGACAGCTGCCTCTCAGTATTCGATCTTCTTTGGCGAGTCGATCCACGCCTGAAAGCTGGCCCAGGCCTCGCCGCCGAGCAGTTGCTTTGAAGGCAGATGACGTGCCGCGTGGTCTTTGCGCAGCTCCTCGTAGAGGAAGGCATCGTCAAAACCGGCGCGGGCCGCATCGGCTGCGCTGGCGCCATAGTAGACAGCGTCAATGCGCGCCCAATACGTGGCGGCCAGGCACATGGGGCAGGGCTCGCAACTGGTGTAGAGTTCGCATCCTGCCAGCGCAAAGGTACCCAGCGCCCGTGCAGCCGCGCGGATCGCGTTGACTTCACCGTGCGCCGTGGGGTCGAGCGAGGAGGTCACAGTGTTGACGCCTTCGCCCACGATACTGCCGTTGCGCACGATGACGGCAGCAAATGGCCCACCCCGGCCGGTGACCACATTCTCAGTGGCAAGCGCGATGGCGCGGCGCAGAAACTCAGGATTGGGCGTGTTCGGCATGAGATCCGGTTGGTCTCCCGCGGGAATCGAAAAGCCAGATTCAGTATGGCACAGGGCCAATCGTTCGAGCAGACCGTAGAATTTATCCATGGCGCACGATACAACTTCCTTGAGAGTACTGAACGCCGAAATCGTCGAGTGCGACCGCTGCGCTCGCTTGCGCAAGTACTGCGCTGAAGTGGCCCGCGTGCGAAGGCGCGCCTATGCCGACTGGGAGTACTGGGGCAGGCCCGTACCCTCGTTCGGCGACGAGCATGCGCACGTGCTTGCGCTGGGACTGGCGCCGGGGGCCCATGGATCGAACCGCACAGGGCGGCCCTTTACCGGAGATGGGTCGGGCGACTTTCTGTTCCCGGTTCTGCATGAAGCCGGCTTTGCCTCGCATGCGACCGCCACCTCCCGCGACGACGGAATGAAGCTGAGCAGCTTGTGGATCAGCGCGGTTGTGCGCTGCGCTCCGCCAGGCAACAAGCCCACACCGGAGGAACAGCGAAATTGCTCCGCCTGGCTCGATCGGGAGATGAAACTTCTGAAAGATCTGCGCGTCGTGGTCTGCCTGGGCCGTATCGCGTTCGACGGACTGCTGGTCTGGGCACAGAGAAGTGGATTAATTCAGTCGCGGTCGGGATTGGTGTTTGCGCATGGCGCCGAGTACACGCTGCCCAATGGGTTGATCGTCATCGCCAGCTACCACCCCTCGCTGCAAAACACCAATACCGGCAAGCTGACGCGGCCCATGTTTCTCGCGGTCTTCAAGCGAGCTCGTGCGCTGGCAAAGTTGAACCAGGAAGAATCAAGCGGAAGAGGACGCGCGCCCGGAGTGAGAAAAGATGGATGACCTCGCAAGAGAAATCCTGAAGGACATGGCCCTTGAGGAGATTGCGCCCAGGGCTCAGAAACATTCACCCGTAGACCACTGGACCCCGGCGGTCCTGCTGGAGCGCGCCGCGTATTTGAAGAAAATGGCGCGGTACGGAGACGGCTCGGCCAGCGAAACGCTGAGGGATTATCCTCAACACGCGGCCATGCTTTCGTTCAAAAGCCGCGACGGCGATGCCGAACTGCATGAGGGATGCGCATTTCTGTTTTACGTGCTTGCAGGTACGGCGACGCTACTGACGGGCGGAACCCTGACACGCCCACGGAAAGTGGAGCCCGGCGAGCTGCATGGCGACGCGATCGATGGCGCCACGCGCCAGGAAATGAAGCAGGGAGAATTCGCGCATGTGCCGGCTGGGCTCCCGCACCAATGGCTGGTGGCAGGGGAAAAATCGGTCGCGTGCTTTGTGGTGAAGATTCAGGAGGGCGGATAGCGGCGTACGATTCTGGAATTGGAGCGGGAGACCGGGATCGAACCGGCGACATTCAGCTTGGGAAGCTGACGTTCTACCACTGAACTACTCCCGCCCACTCGAAATCAGTCCATTGACCGACTGATTCGTCTTTGATTTTCGAGCTAACACTCCAGTTGGCCGGGCGCGAGGCCAACCTCAAGCAGTATCGCGCAGTCGACGGCAAATGGCAATTTGTACGGCTCTCTGGGACCGCGCACATTCGGGTCAGGAAGCAACCTGCTCAGGTGGCAGCTTCCTGATCCATGTCTGCTCCCATGGCGATTTGAAAGAAAGTGCGCCTTTTGAGCAAAAGGAAGTAAAGCGAGATGGCCACCAGCGCCAGTCCGGATCCCGACAGTGCTATGGAAACGCCGAACATGGGAATCAACTTGCCAAGGATCAACGCTCCCAGAGGCATGCCAGCACGAAAGGCAAGATTATAGACACTCATCACTCTGCCCCGCATGGCGTCTGTGGTGAGCAGTTGTGCGAGCGAAAGCATGAAGGATGCGGAAGCCATAACCGCCACGCCAGCGAAAAACATTAGGACGCATGACAGTGGGAGCCACCGCGACACGGCAAACCCCGCAATGAGCAGGCCCAAGGCGACGAGGATCAGAAGCGCGAGCCGCGCTTGCCGCTTCAGCCTTTCCATTGTTGCCACAGCCAGTGCGCCGCAAATGGATCCAGCTCCTGAGCAGACCAGCAGAAGAGTGTAGGTTTCCGGGCCCTTGTGGAAGACACTGCGAACAAAAACGGGCAAGAAAGCACTCAAGGAAAAACCAAATAAAGTTGTCGAAAATGCCAGAACGACCAGGGCGCTCATTCCGTCACGATGCCGAATGAACCGGATGCCCTCTTTCATGCTGAAGAGAACGGATTCTGTGGATTTGGATGGAACGAACTTAACATGAATTGCGAACAGCGAGACAATCACGGCAACATAGGACAGTCCGTTAAGTCCGAAACACCAGGCTGCTCCGAGGGCGGTGTACGCGAGCCCACCGATAACCGGTCCCAGGATCCGCGCGAGATTGAACTGAATTGAATTCATCGCGATCGCATTCGAAATATCCTCCGGTCCAACCAGGGCCGGCAACAGCGCGGAATAGGCGGGTCCGCCAAACGACTGACCGACTCCCACAATGAAAGATAGCGTGAGGATTTGCCACACGTGCACAACGTGAAACACGAAGAGGAACATTAGCAAAAAGGCGCACGTCATCTGTATATATTGCGAAGCCAACAACATCTTCCTGCGGTCCATCCTGTCGGCAAAGACTCCGCCAAAAAGAGAGAACATCATAATTGGCAATTGGCCAAGGAAGATATCCAGACCCAGGTAGAACGGGTTTTTTGTGAGGTCGTAGACCAACCAACTCTGTGCAAACTGCTGCACAAACGTGCCGATCGTGGACACGCACGCGCCCATCCACATCAAGCGAAAATCGCGATAGCGGAAGGCTCTGAAGGTGCGTGCGAGAAAAGCAGGACTTTGGGACATCGAGGGGAAAGAACACTCCTCATTCGCTTCTTCAACTGGAATCTACACGAATGCTTCTCATTTCGATGATCTGCTGAAAAGAAAGTCGCACAAATATCCGGTTAGTTTCGAGCGCAGGCCGTCTCTTAGTCCGCCTTTCCATAGGCATGGTCCTTGTAGACCTTCTGCATGAAGTCAAAGGCCAGCTTCTTCTTTCCATCTTCCGAGATCAATCCCTTGCGGTTGTATCCGTCCTGAAGCACGGGAATGTTACGCGTGGGCGAGCGAAAATCCATGAGCACCCATGGAGCGAAGCCGCGAACCTGCGGGATGTTTGAAAGCATGGCGAAGTTGTGGCGATAAAAGTCTAGCTGATACTCCTCGGTCCAACGCTGATCTTTGGGGCCGTGATTGCCCGCCTTGGCTTCGGCGCCAAATTCGCTGATGATGATGGGCTTTTCGGGCAGAACGAATTTGACCTTCTCCGCCTCGTCTGGCGTGTAGCTGTACCAGCCGACGTACTCGTTGAGGCCGACTACATCGAGCGACTGCGCCAGCGGATCGGTAAGGATTTTTGTATCCCCGGGATTGTTGGGCTGCAGGAACGCGGCCGTCACCAGGCGCGTGGAGTCGAGCTTGTGGGCTTCAGCTGCGAGGTTCGAGAGAAACTCGGTGCGGGTGGGATTGTCAGGCGTTTCATTCGCCACCGACCACAGAATCACCGACGCCTTGTCGCGGTCGCGCCGAATCATCTCCTGCAGCATGCCAACCGCCTTGGCGTAAACGCTGGGCTTGTCAAACGAGATGTGCTGCCAGTTGGGTATCTCCGACCAGACCAGGATGCCTTTGCGATCGGCCATGCGCTCCATGCGCTCATCGTGTGGGTAGTGGGGGAGTCTTACGAGGTTTGCGTTTAGATCTTTTAGGAAGGCGAAGATGGTCTCTACGTCTTTGTCGGAGTCTACTCGGCCGGTGCGATAGGGGGCCTCCGCATGGGCATTTACGCCGTAGAGGAAGATTGGCTTGCCGTTGAGGAGAATCTTTGTTCCGTCTACTCGGATATCGCGGAAACCTATGTCATCGGCGAGGGAGTCTGCGCCGGCTTGGATTTTGACTTTGTAGAGTTTGGGATTTTCGGGGGACCAGAGGCTTAGGTTTTTCGCGGGAAGATCGAATTCTGCTCGGCCTGTGGCGTCGGTCTGGATGGAGGCCTCGACACCGGCCTCGGGAATGCTGAATTTTACGGGCAGGTGGTTGTCCGTCGACTACGTGTACGTAGCCTGCAAGGCGATCGGTGGTTCCCGGTTTGAGGTGAACGTCAAAGTCATCGACAAATGCGTTGGGCACATCTACTAGCGAAACGTCGCGGGTAAGACCGCCATAGTTGAACCAGTCGGTGATGATGCTGGGAATGCCGTCGACCAGGCGGGTGGAATCAACGGCAATGACGACGAAGTTGTTGCCGGGATGAAGAACGGAAGTGACTTCGCAGTCGAACGGCGTAAAGCCGCCTTCGTGATCGCAGATTCGCTTCTGGTTTACCCATATATAGGAGCGATAGTTGGCCGCGCCAATATGAAGAAAAGTGCGCGTATCCGGCTTGGGCTGCCAGGTGAAGTCACGCTGATACCAGAGAACGCCTTCGTAGCGAAACAAGGTTGGATCCTGCGTATTCCAGTCTCCGGGAACTTTGAGCGTGGGTGCTGTAGCGAAGTCGTATTCCTGCCCTTTGCGTTCGCCGACCAGCACGGGGTGCTCATTCATTCCGTACCCGCCGTCGTGCACCGCTCCGTCGGCGGTGTAGAGGCTCCTTCCGGTCATGTCGACGAGGTAGTGCCAGTCCCCATCGAGGCTGGTGGCGGGGCGATGATCGACATCGACGAGCAACGTCTTCAACGGCTGCTGCGCGAGGGTTGAGCCGGTAGAGAAGGAGGCGGCGATGATGAGAGAGGCGAGAAGATGCAGGCGGCGTGAGGCGGGAAATGTCATTGATCGGGGCTCCATATTGAATCTTCGGCGCGGGGGCGAAGAGGGCGTTACGGCAGGGCAATTATAACGGGAAGGCAGCTCCTGGCTTCTAGCTCCTAGCTTCTAGCTTCTAGCTTCTAGCTTCTAGCTTCCAGCTTCTAGCTTCTAGCTTCTAGCTTCTAGCTTCTAGCTCCTAGCTTCTAGCTCCTAGCTTCTAGCTTCTAGCTTCTAGCTTCTAGCTTCTAGCTTCTAGCTTCTAGCTTCTAGCTCCTAGCTTCCAGCTTCTAGCTTCTAGCTTCTAGCTCTTGGCTGGCTATTGCGGCGTTTTACCGCGAATCCCCGGGGTGCGGTCGCGCGAAGGGTGGCGATCAAACGGTCGGATTGCAAGCGCGGAGGTGGGCGGATGCGGCGAATTCGTGGCCGTGTATTTTGGTGCGAAAAATGCGCTTCACAGAAACTGTGCACCTGCTCGATGCGCGCGTTTTTGGCGTATTCGCAATGATGCAGGGGTGCGAATTGACCAAATTTTCGAGTGTGTGGGGAAAAGCCATGATCGCGGCGGTGAGAAATCCCGCGAACGGAGCCGTGCGCGCGGGCATAACGGGCTAAAATCTTCGAATTTTGGGTGTTTTTTGCTGCAATTTGCAGAGAATTAGCAACGATTTGGCTACGCTGAAGTTGCAGGTAGAACGTACGCGGGGCGGAGGCAACAAGGCATGAGGACGAGGGAAGCAGCACAGATGCGGGCGAAAAAAGCGGCGAGGTTGCGGCTGGACGAGGAGATGCGGCCGTTCCGGCAGGCGGGAAAGACGAAGAATCCGACGGGCGCGCTGTTGCGGTCGGCGCGAAAGATGCTTGAGATTCCGGCGACGGAGATTGCGAAGAAGCTTGGCGTGAACCGCAACGTGGTTTTCGATCTGGAGGAGCGGGAGCGGAAGGGGACGGCGATGATGCAATCGCTGGCGCGGCTGGCGGAGGCGATGGATTGCATGGTGGTGTACGGGGTTGTGCCGCGGCGCGGGAGGACGTTTGAGCGGGCTTATGAGGAGCGGATGTGGGGGAAGATTTTGGGGGAGGAAAAGGCAGCTTCTAGCTGCTAGCTTCTAGCTGCTGGCTGCTAGCTGCCGCTTCTGGCTTCTAGCTCTCAGCTGTCAGCTCTTGCCTGGGGAGTAGGCGGGCCGGTGGTTGCTTGGAAGTTTGCACCAAGGTGGTTGGCGGATGGGTGGTGATCCGATCGGGACAGCGCCAACCCGTCCGAAGCTCCTTCACACAAGGCGACATTTGAAGACTTATCCGTCTTCAATGGGTGTATTGGCGCTTTAGCGCGAAACGAATCGATGCCCCGAGTATACTCTGAGGACGATTTGATCCAATTGATCCGTCAGTTTCAAAGGTGTCTACAACCGTCAGACCTGAGCTGGGCCGGTGGATTAGCCTTTTAGAGCATTTCCTGCGCGATGTGGTTTGGTCTCCTTGACCTTATCCAAGAAATCTCTACACTTGACGTAATGAAAATCATGGCTGAAGAGCGATCTGGTCCTGAATCTTCGAGAAAAGCGATTGTGGTTCAGGGAGACGCCTTCGACCTTCTTGCGCAGGTTCCGGGCGACTCGATTGACCTGATCATCACCAGTCCGCCGTATTGGGGTCACCGGGAATACGGCTTGGGACACAATTGGGAACTCTTCAATGAAATACCGAAAGTCCGGAAAATCGGCAATGCAACTCCTGGCTACGATTGGTATCGCCAAAATGGGGGAGTTCTAGGGCTCGAGCCATACCCTGAGTGGTACATCTCGCACCTCGCAGAAATCCTCGATAAGGCGGAAAGTTGCCTGAAGAGCACAGGAAGCATGTGGATCAACCTCGGCGACACGTTCTTCGCACGATGGAGTAGCGTTAGGGACGGCGGAAGGCAAGGACTTGGCAAAACGGCAAGATACAGACGGAAGACCCCACTCGGAGACTTCAGACAGGAGAAGCAGCTTCTCCTCATACCAGCTCGGTTTGCCATCGAGATGCAGGATCGCGGTTGGATCCTGCGGAATGACCTGATCTGGTATAAGCCAAACGCTACCCCACGGCCTGAAGGTGACCGCCTTAAGCTGTCGCATGAGCACTTCTTCCACTTTGTGAAGAAGCCGAAGCTTGGCCGCCCGACATATTTCTACGACGTATCCTACGCGGAGGAGCGTCACAATGACGTAATTTCGGTCAATTCGGCCCCTGGGGAGAACGGCCATTCGGCAACATTTCCCCGGGACCTAATCCGGCCCCGGATACTAAGTTCCTCTCCTCCTGGCGGCCTCGTGCTTGACCCGTTCTCAGGAACCGGGCGCGCCGTGGAAATCGCCGTTGAACTCGGACGGCATGCCATCGGCATTGACCTCCAAAAGAAATATACAGACGAGAGCCGAGGCAGATTGAATGCCATCGCATAGACAATCCCGAAAGCCTGCGGAACCCAGGGGTTTGACTCCCGGCAACTACATCAGCGAATGGTTTGGCCATCGCATTTTCCCAGAAGTTCGCATGGATGTGCGCGAATTCACCGGGGATGGCTTCGGTAACTGCCCATTTCTCTCAGAAGCACTCCGGCAAGCGAACCGATGCATCAAGAACGAGAACTCCCTCGGGGTCTGCACCATTAACACATCGAGCAACGGGAGTTCCCAAGACTGGCTTGCCTGCCCATACCGGGTCATTTCAAGCGATCTGGTGAAAGTCGCCTGTGCTCGCATCTTCGGAAATGCCGGCGAGGAAGTTTCTCAACCCATCCCTGCGACGCTCTTGAGCATCGCATCCGAACGGGACAAATTCAAAGCGGAGGTCTCAGATAAGGGCGTCGGCTTTATATTCTTCCAGGCAAAACTTGGAGGAGAAATCTCGGTGATTTCTTCGCCAATATCTCCCGAGATTTCTTTCGACGTCACCTTGGCGGAGGTCCTGCCCGATGGCGAATTCTTCAAACTTGGTAGGTATGGAATATTCGAAATTCAAACTATGGATTTTCATGGCTCCTACAGGGCCGCGGTCGGCAACCTCAAAGACGCTCTGAGATTACATAGAAGCGGTTTCCCAGAATCTCTCAAGGCCAATGTAGAATGGGCCGCGGAAGGGGTGGAAGGTCCCAACATTGCGAATGTGTTTAAGAGAACTTTCTATCAGATTCTCCTGAAATTTCAACTGGCGGGCAAGGGCGCGGCCGCAGGGACTGTGTTGGCGATTCCACAGGCGGTCTGGGACAGTTGGCAGCCGTTCCTGGGTGCTCCCGAATTGGTCAGGATGGATGACAATACCTATCAGATTAAGCCGATCGACGGATTCTCGATCAATCAGGAGTCGACAAACTCCTACATCTGTGTCTTTGACCTGGACGCTGGGGCAGATGCACCAGTGAGCCCCCTGCAGGTAAAGGCGTTTATCCGGGTTCATGCCGAAGAATTGTCCCACCATGCATTCAAGGTGGTTCCGACCGGAATGCTTAAGTCCCTAGCCGAGTCTGACTCAATCCTCGCAAGAATTAAAGAGCGTTTGGCCAGCTATTGGCCTGAAATAGCTCGAAGTTGAGAAGGTTTTGTCGCAGCATGCAGGAACCCAGGCCCTTCCCCCTTTTTTAGACATCGCTATGACTTACCGACATCAGGCCAACGCGCTCATTGAAAGTGATTTACTCGAAAAAGAACTGATTAAAAATGACAAACGCCGCAGGGACCAGCAATTGGGTTGCGTCCGGTTTTTCGCCGGCTGCAGGTTATACGGAGCGCCTGGCATTTGCTGCATGACTGAAGAGCCTGCGGAAAATGGCGCGTGCTGTGGTACGAAATTAGCGGGGGCTGAAGCCCGACGTTTATTTTGCGGTTTTTCGGCCCGGCGACCCAGAGGGTACCCCGGCCGTGCCCTTGTTACAAACCGCGGTGGGGAGTTCCTTCTCTCCTCTCGATAGCCCCGGTGCCTCCGCCGCGGCGGACGGGGGACCGGGGGCACCCGCCGTTGGTTCAGTTTGGAATAACAAGTCGTTGCCGGTGCAATCGAAGAGCAACCGCAGGTCCTTCGGCTCACCACCCCCAAACTGAAGAGCGTTTGGGGCCCCTTTCGCTCAGGATGACAGGTCGTTTATGAGAGTTGGCAGGAGGGCACGGGGCGTTGGATTCGGTGCTGTTGAAAAGCAACCGCAGGTCCCCATTCGACTACGCTCAGGGCAGGCTTTCGGCTTCGCTCAGGATGACAGGTCGTTGCCGGTGCAATCGAAGGGCAACCGCAGGTCCTTCGGCTCACCACCCCCAAACTGAAGAGCGTTTGGGGCCCCTTTCGCTCAGGATGACAGGTCGTTTATGAGAGTTGGTAGGAGGGCACGGGGCGTTGGATTCGGTGCTGTTGAAAAGCAACCGCAGGTCCTTCGGCTCACCACCCCCAAACTGAAGAGCGTTTGGGGCCCCTTTCGCTCAGGATGACAGGTCGTTTATGAGAGTTGGCAGGAGGGCACGGGGCGTTGGATTCGGTGCTGTTGAAAAGCAACCGCAGGTCCTTCGGCTGCGGCCGCTGCGGCGGCCTTCGCTCAGGATGACAAGTCACTTGTGAGAATGGACTGGGGTTTGCAGAATAATTGGGTGGTTTTGGGTAGGCTTGATTTAGATAGACGATTTGGCGAGTGGTGGGAGGCAGGAGAAAGCCTTCGTTGCAATAAATTGGATGGGCCATCTCCGCGGCGCGGGTGCGTGCAAAGGAGACGAAATATTATCGGCAATTCTCAATCATTATTCGTAGCATTTCTGACGATTCGTTTTCGGGGGGCGGTTCCCTTGAGAGCGAAGCCAGAGTTGGAATACCGCTTTGAGTCCAATGCGGGGTCGGCGCTTCCTGTGGGTCGCGTCGACTTGAGTGCGGAGGCTCGGAGACACGGTGACTCTGGTTTCGCTTGAGGGGACTGCCTGTGCGGGCGCGGCGGCTTGCGGAGCGTGGCCGGAAATGGTGGAGAGATGGTCATATTGAACGGGAAGGCGCTCGTAAATGAAGCGGGCGCGCAGGAGCCGACGGCCAAGAGCGGGAAGAGCCGATCGGCAGTGAAGGCAAAAGGGGAGAAAGGAGCGAGGATGGGTGCGAAGGCCGGTGGGAAGGAGCGGCCGAGCCGCGCAGAGAAGAACGGCGCGGATTCGCTGAAGAAGGCCGCGGACCGGGAACTGGTGAAGATCACGAAAAAGGTGGTCGGTCAATTAAGGGAGAAGGCTCTGCGTGGAGACCTTGCAACCGTGAAGACGATGGTTTCGTATTCAGAACAGGTGAAACTAGCGGAGAAGCCGAAGGGGAGCGAGCGCACGTTGGCCTTTATCGAGCAGCTTGCGTTGGAGCCGCAGTGGGAAGGGCCGGCGGAGGGAGAGGAAAACATGTGGAGGGATAGCACAGATCGGTTCACGGAGCACTACAGTGGGCGGGGGGCGAGAGACAGGGAACAGTGGTCAGTGGTCAGTGGACAGTAGTCAGTAGTCAGTAGTCAGTGGTCAGTGGTCAGTGGTCAGTGGTCAGTAGTCAGTGGACAGTAGTCAGTGGACAGTGGAATTTTGTGGATGGATTGGCCCAGCGACTTGTACTGTCGCTGGGCTTTTTTTGCGTTTGTGGGGGTGGTTGCGTGGCGAGCAGCGGGCTTGCTTTCGATCTTCAGACCAGATGTTCAAGTTCCCTTCAGCGGTCATCTCCGCTAACTCCATCGATAGCAACAGTTAAGAAACTCCAATGCGTCTGGGGATCGGGTCGGGGCGTTGGTTAAGTTGAGTGGTTTGCATCACATCCGGGTCACGGATTGGGGGGATAGAATTCCAGCGATGGAGGGGTTTTTGCGGGCGCAGGAGACGGCTGAGGGGCTGGAAGCCTTCGTGAATTCGGCCGGGGCTGGCCGCTGGACTAGACAACAACCCTGAGAGCGCATAGGGACGCGGGCTTGGGCAATGGATGGATTGATTCGGTTCAAACGGACGAACCGTGGAGCGGGAATGGCGAAGGAAAAAGAGGGCGCGAAAGCAGCAACGATGTCGGATATGGTTGCCGATCTGCGCGCGAAGCGGGCCGAGGTTGAACTTGGCGGCGGCAAAGAACGCATCCAAAAGCAGCACGAATCGGGCAAGCTGTCGGCGCGGGAACGCGTGACCAGGCTGGCGGACAAGGAAAGCTTTGAAGAGATCGGGATGTTCGCGCGGCATCGGGCGACCTACTTTGGAATGGCCGACAAGGATTTGCCGGCGGACGGAGTTGTGACCGGATGCGCGACCATCGATGGCCGGCTGGTTCACCTGGCGAGCCAGGATTTTACGGTGGCGGGCGGCGCCGCGGGCGAGACCCACAGCAATAAAGTTGCCGACATGATGGGCATGTCACTGAAGACTGGGAGCCCGTTCATCTTTATTAACGACTCGGGCGGGGCGCGGGTGCAGGAAGGCATTGACAGCCTGGCCGGGTATGCGCGGGTGTTCTACAACAATGTGATGCTGTCAGGCACGGTGCCGCAGATCTCACTGATTTGCGGGCCTTGCGCGGGCGGCGCGGCGTATAGCCCGGCGCTGACCGACTTTGTGATTCAGACCAGGCAGGGACGGATGTTCATCACCGGTCCGCAGGTGATCAAGCAGGTGACGGGCGAAGTCGTGAGCGCGGAGGAGCTTGGCGGGCCAGAGTCGCAGATGAATAACTCGGGCGTGGTGCACCTGATCGCGAAAGACGATGACGAGGCGATTCAACTTTGCCGGCGCCTGCTGAGCTTTATGCCGTCGAACAATTTGGAAGATCCGCCGCGCATGGCGTTCAGCGCGAAGATCAAAACGGACTCGGACATGAACAGCGTGGTTCCGACGGATCCGAAGATTGCCTACGACGTGAGGGCGGTGATTTCGCGGATTGTGGACTACCAGGATTTTCTCGAGATTCAATCGGGGTTCGCGGCGAATATTGTGATCGGATTCGGGCGGCTGCAAGGGCGTCCGGTGGGGATCATCGCCAATCAGCCTTGCGTGATGGCGGGAGCACTGGATATTGATGCGTCAGACAAGTCGGCGCGCTTTGTTCGGTTCTGCAACGCGTTCAGCATTCCGTTGCTGACCTTTGTGGATGTGCCGGGCTTTTTGCCGGGAGTGGAACAGGAGCGCGGCGGCATTATCCGCCACGGCGCCAAGTTGCTGTTTGCCTATTCGGCGTCTACGGTTCCGAAGATCACGGTGGTGCTGCGCAAAGCGTACGGCGGGGCGTATATCGCCATGTGCTCGAAGGGCCTGGGTGCGGATCGCGTGGTGGCGTGGCCGACGGCGGAGATTGCGGTGATGGGCGCCGAGGGAGCAGCTGAAATTGTGTTCCGCCGCGAGATCGACGGCGCCGACGACCAGGATGCACGCCGCAAAGAACTGGTGAACGAGTATCGGGAGACGTTTGCCAATCCCTACGTTGCAGCCGGCCGACGGCTGGTGGACGACATTATCGAACCCGCCGAAACAAGGAAGTATCTGGCCGAGGCTCTTGAATCGCTGCACACCAAGCGGGAACTGCGGCCCCAGAAGAAGCATGGACTGATCCCGCTCTAGAGAAGGAAATGTGCGCATGCAATCGAATGTGACAGCCAAAGCAGCGATAGACGACGCCGGGCCGGATGAGGGGCGGATCGCGCCGGAGATTCTGGCTGTGATCGCCGCTGCTGCGACGGCAATGCTGGGCGCGAATCTACGCATCGGCTCCGTCGAGCTGTTGAATTCATCCTCGGCCTCAGTAAGCCGTTGGACCCGGCAGGGGCGCGCAAACGTTCAGGCATCGCACAATCTGCGAACAAAACGGTAGATCGACGGAAAGTTGAGTCGAGACAGATTTAAAGGAAAGGTCGCCGCACGTTGAAGCTTCAGATCACGATCGATGGCAAGACTTACCAGGCGGAAGTGGAAGTGCTGGACGAGGCGGAGAGCCCGGACAATTATCCGCCGTATCCACCTGTGGTCTCGACCGCACAGCCGATGCCGAGCCCGGTGGCTCATGCGCCAGCCCACGCCGTGGAAGAGCATGTTGCGAACGAGAAGCACTACTGCAGCCCGCTTGCGGCACTGGTGATCAGGGTGAACGTAACGCCTGGGCAGGAGATCGAGCCAAACGACGTGATCGTTGTGCTGGAAGCGATGAAGATGGAAACCTCCATCACGGCGCATCAGACCGGGCGCGTGAAAAGCGTGCATGTAGCGCCGGGAGACCCGGTAAAAGCGCACCAGGTACTGATTGAAGTGGAATAGCCGCCGCGCTTTTTTGTAGCGGGCTTAAAGAAAGGCAGTTTGTGAGCAGCATTCGTAATGAGTTGATACAGGTACCTGGAATTAAATTTATCGATCACGTGGCAATTGCTGTAAGGCAAGGCGAGTTGGAAGGCCAGGTAAAAGCCTACGCGATGCTGGGCTTTAACGTGGTTCATCGCGAAGACGTGCTTGGAGGCGACCAGGTGCGTGAAGTGCTGCTGGATATGGGCGGCGGGCCGAACCTGATTCAACTGCTCGAGCCATTGAGCGCCGATTCTCCCGTGCAAAAGACGATCGAGCGGAACGGCGGCCGAGGCGGTTTTGCCCACATTGCTTTCCGCGTAGAGAACGCACAGCACGCGTTCGACGCCATGAAAGCGTCGGGATTTCAACTCATCGACAAAGCGCCGCGCAAAGGCTCGCGAGGGACGACGGTCTTTTTCGTTCATCCCAAATCGAAGGCCGATTTTCCTTTTGGATTTCTTATTGAAGTTGTCGAAGACCCTGAAAGCAAGTGAATGAAGATGGCAACCGACAAGCTGCTCGAAGAGTTTGCTCCAGTAAGCACCGAGGCGTGGGAAGAGGCGATTCGCAAAGACCTGAAAGGCGCTGACTACCAAAAGAAACTCGATGTGGCAAACGGCGGAGGGTCTCGCGGTAAAGCCCTACTACCGGAAGGAAGACATTGCCGGGCTGGACTCGACGAATCGGTCGTACCCTTCCGCTTCGATTTCACCGGATAGGCGACTGAACGGCGACTGGCGGATTCGCGAAGAGATTGACGCGATCAATCCCGAAGAGGCGAATCAAGCGGCGCAGCGCGCAGTGGCGGCAGGCGCGGAGCAGATTGCATTCCTGAATGCCAACGTTCAGAACGGCTCGGACCTTGGCCTGCTTCTCGTCAACCTGCAGGAAGTTCCCGTCCATTTTCAAAATGCCGGCGAGACTCTTCTTCGTTTATTGATTGCGCGCGAAAAGGGGCGGCCGGATTCGGCTCAATTCTCTTCGGGATGGAGTCCACTCGAGAGTCCCGCGTTCGCTGCCGAGATCCTCCTCGCTTCTCCACGGGGGTTTGTGCCTTTTACCATTGACGGTTCCGGATTTGAAGAATCCGGGGCAACCGTTGTGCAGGAAATCGGCTATACGCTTGCGGCGGCCATCGACTTTCTTGCTGACATGGCGTCGCGCGATATCGATGTCGATCGAGCGGCCGCCGCAATCGAATTTTCATTCGCAATTGGGTCGAATTACTTCTTCCAGATTGCGAAGTTCCGCGCATTCCGCAATCTGTGGGCGAAGGCGCAAGAGGGCTTCGGCGGAAAACAAAGTGTTCCGGCGCGAATCCACGCGCGCACGTCGCACTGGAACAAGACCATCTACGATCCGCACGTGAACATTCTTCGCGCAACCACTGAGGCCATGTCTGCCGCTCTCGGCGGCTCGGATTCCATTTCTGTGGCTGCCTTCGACGAGTGTTACCGGGCTCCGGACGAAGCGAGCCGGAGGATGGCGCGCAATACGCAGATCGTGCTGAAGCAGGAGGCACTGCTTTCGCGGGTTGCCGACGCCGGCGCTGGTTCGTACTACCTGGAGTTCCTTACGGATTTTATTGCCCGCGAAAGCTGGAAGGTCATGCAAGGCATTGAGGCTACCGGCGGCTTCATGAAGGCCAATGCAAGCGGGCAACTTGCCAGGGCTTTGAATGAGTCCATGGCTGCGCGCGAGAAAGCCGTCGTCGAGCGGCGGCGTGTGTTTACGGGGACCAATCAATATGCGGACCCCTCGGAAAAGGCCCTCGACCGGATCGACCCGCCGCACGCTTCGGTAGAGCGGCGCGGCGCGCGGAGCTACGAGCAACTGCGCTTGCGAACCGAGCGTCATGCTGTCCTCAATGGCAAGACGCCGCGAGTTCTGCTTGCCGAAGTCGGCGATGTAAAGATGCGGTCCGCGCGTTCGAGCTTTGCACAGAACTTTTTTGCTTCGGCGGGCTTCGAACTCGTCACGCGGCGGTTCGAAAGTGCAGGGGAGATTGCGCCGGGCGATGCGGACCTTATCGTGCTTTGCAGTTCCGATGCTGAATATGCTGGGCTCGCTGTCGAACTGATTCCGATGCTGAAGACGCTGGGTTGTCGTGTGCCGGTGATTGTCGCCGGGAATCCTGCGTCGGCGGATCAATTGCGTGCGATGGGTGTTGCCGATTTTATTCATGTTCGCAGCAACCCGATTGAGTTGCTGACAGCCTGGCAATGGCGATTGGGGATCGAGGCCTAGCGTGATGTCCCAGATGTTGATTGAAGAACAACCGCAGATCCTTCGACTCACCACCCCCAAACTGAAGAACGTTTGGGGCCCCTTTCGCTCAGGATGACAGGTCATTTTATGTTTTGGAATTTAGAGACAGGACACTCTCACCACCCCCAAACTGAAGAACGTTTGGGGCCCCTTTCGCTCAGGATGACAGGTCATTTTATGTTTTGGAATTTAGAGACAGGACACTCTCACCACCCCCAAACTGAAGAACGTTTGGGGCCCCTTTCGCTCAGGATGACAGGTCATTTTATGTTTTGGAATTTAGAGACAGGACACTCTCACCACCCCCAAACTGAAGAACGTTTGGGGCCCCTTTCGCTCAGGATGACAGGTCATTTTATGCTTTGGAATTTAGAGACAGGACACTAACGATGCGCCCGGATTTTTCAAAGATCGATTATGTTGCTCCGGCGGGGCAGGAGTGCGCGCCCTTGTGCGAGGAGTGGCTCAGTCCCGAACACATTGCGGTGAAGAGCTTCTACACGCAGCAGGACCTTGAAGGGCTGGAGCATCTCGACTATGCCGCCGGAGTTTCGCCTTATCTGCGTGGACCCTACAGCTCGATGTACGTGATGCAGCCGTGGACGATTCGGCAATATGCAGGATTCTCAACAGCCGAAGAGTCCAACGCATTTTATCGCCGCAATCTTGCTGCGGGACAGCGAGGGCTTTCTGTCGCGTTCGACCTTGCCACGCATCGCGGGTATGACTCAGACCACGAGCGCGTGACCGGGGACGTGGGCAAGGCCGGCGTCGCAATCGATTCAGTGCTCGACATGAAGATTCTTTTCGACGAGATTCCTCTGGATCAGATGTCGGTGTCGATGACGATGAACGGCGCGGTGCTGCCCATCATGGCGTTCTACATTGTCGCCGCCGAGGAACAGGGCGTTGACGCGGCAAAGTTGAGCGGGACCATTCAAAACGACATTCTCAAAGAGTTCATGGTCCGCAATACTTATATCTATCCGCCCGCGGGTTCGATGCGGATTGTCGGCGACATTTTCCGCTATTGCGCGGCGCACATGCCGAAGTTCAACTGCATCAGCGTGAGCGGATACCACATGCAGGAGGCCGGCGCGACCGCGGATCTGGAGTTGGCCTACACGCTCGCCGATGGACTGGAGTACCTGCGCACGGGCGTGAAAGCGGGACTCGATGTGGACAGTTTTGCGCCGCGGATCTCGTTTTTCTGGGGCATCGGTATGAACCACTTTATGGAGATTGCGAAGATGCGGGCGGCGCGGATGCTGTGGGCGAAACTGGTGAATACGTTTCATCCGAAAAATCCAAAGTCGCTGGCGCTGCGCACGCATTCGCAGACCTCGGGATGGAGCCTCACGGCCCAGGATCCCTTCAATAATGTAGTGCGCACCTGCGTGGAAGCGCTGGCCGCGGCATTCGGGCACACGCAGTCGCTGCACACCAATGCTCTGGATGAAGCGCTGGCTTTGCCCACGGATTTCTCCGCGCGCATCGCCCGCAACACGCAGATTTATCTGCAGCAGGAGACGAATATTACTCGCGTCGTGGACCCATGGGCGGGGTCGTATTATGTTGAGCGGCTGACGCACGAGCTGATGCATTCGGCGTGGGAGCTGATTGAAGAGGTTGAAGGCCTGGGCGGGATGGCGAAGGCGATTGAGACCGGCGTGCCGAAGATGCGGATTGAAGAAGCTGCGGCGCGGAGGCAGGCGCGGATCGATTCCGGCGCGGACGTGATTGTGGGCCTGAATGCTTATCGCACGGCCGAGGAAACCGAGGTGCCGGTTCTCGACATCGACAACAACGCGGTGCGCTTGTCGCAGATCGACCGGCTGGGTCAACTCAAGCGCGATCGCGATAACGATGCCGTCAGGCTGTCGCTCGAAGAGCTTGAAGAGTGCGCCAGTCGAGGCGAAGGCAACTTGCTGGAGTGTGCGGTGGACGCGGCGCGCAAGAGGGCAACGCTGGGCGAAATTTCAAGCGCGCTTGAGAAGGTGTGGGGGCGTTACCAGGCAACTACGCGGACGATCGCGGGCGTGTACTCGGCGGAGAGCGGGAATGCAGTGGAGTTTAGAAAGGCGCAGGAGCTGGTGGTTGAGTTTGAAAAGGCAGAGGGCCGGCGTCCGCGCATCCTGGTGGCCAAGATGGGGCAGGACGGCCACGACCGCGGCGCGAAGGTGATTGCCACAGCCTTCGCCGATATCGGATTTGATGTGGACATCGGGCCGCTGTTCCAGACTCCGCGCGAAGTTGCGCGCCATGCGGCTGAGAACGACGTTCACGTTGTCGGCGTCTCCTCATTGGCCGCCGGACACAAGACGCTTGTGCCGCAGTTGATTGAAGAGCTCCGCAACGTGCAGCGCGACGACATCCTGGTTGTGGTTGGCGGCGTTATTCCTCCGCAAGACTACGAATTCCTGTACAGCGCCGGAGTTGCCGGCATCTTTGGGCCGGGCACGGTGATACCTGTCGCAGCGCAGCGGATTCTCGCGGTGCTGACGGGATGCGCGGCTGAAGGAGTTCATTGATTGGCTGACGCGAACAAGAGCGCGTTGCATGTAAGGCCCGGTTGCACAGTGCCGGAACCGCCGCAGGAGACGAGCGCGCGAGCGGCGCACCGGCAACGCAATCTGTTGCCTCAGCAATTCATGGACGGTATTTTGCGGGGCGACCGCACGATTCTGGCGCGGGCCATCACGTTGATCGAGAGTTCGCGCGCGACCGACAGAGAGCTTGCCGAGCGCATAGTTGAGGACTGCCTCAAGTACAGCGGAAACTCACTGCGGGTTGGCATTACCGGCGTTCCAGGCGCAGGCAAGAGCAGCATCATCGAAGTGCTGGGCTCGCACCTGATCGGCAGTTGCCGGCAGAAAGTGGCCGTGCTCGCGATTGATCCGAGCAGCCAGCTTTCCGGAGGAAGCATTCTGGGCGACAAGACGCGGATGGAGTCTCTCGCTTCAAGCGATATGGCGTTCATTCGGCCTTCCCCATCGCGCGGATCGTTGGGCGGCGTTGCGCAGCGCACGCGCGAGGCGATGCTTTTGTGCGAGGCCGCGGGATACCAGAACATCCTGGTTGAAACCGTTGGAGTGGGACAATCGGAGACCGCGGTTCATGGCATGGTGGATTTCTTCCTGCTGATTACGCTTGCCGGGGCCGGCGACGAACTGCAAGGCATGAAGCGCGGCATCATGGAGCTGGCGGATCTGGTGGCGGTGAACAAGGCTGACGGGAACAACGGGGTCGCCGCGGAGAGGGCGCGGGCTGAGACGCAAAATGCGCTGCATTATCTTCCTGCTTCGCTGTCGGGCTGGACACCGCGGGCAGTGACCTGCTCTGCGCAGACCGGCAAAGGCATTGCGGAATTATGGAATCTGGTTCTTGACTATGCTGCGATGACCAAGGCGAATGGATGGTTCACGCGCAAACGTCAGGAGCAGACGCACAAGTGGATGAACGAGATCATCCGGCAGGGATTGATCCACCAATTTGAAGTGCACCCGGCTATTCGTGACCGGATGGCGGAGCTCGAGCTTGAAGTGCTGGAAGGACGCATGACGTCGTTCCGCGCTGCGCGGACGCTGCTTGATGTTTATTTGAATCCAACAAAAGGAAAGAGTGAGCGATGAGGTCGGCGGCTTGCGGAAGACTGAATATTTTTCGCGGTCAGCCGACAATCATCAGAGGGATTTCTTGATGCCGACCTTGCCTGTGCTGATTTTGAACAGCGGTTCTTCTTCAATCAAATTTTCGCTTTATGAGGCCGGCGCCGGTGAGCGCCGCAAGTTGTATGAAGGTGCGGTGGATGGGATCGGCACCGATCAAGGGAAGTTCTGGATCAAGGACGCCGATGGCAAGAAGCTGGTGGACCAGTCCCCTGCCCTTCCGAGCCGCTCAGTCGCATTCAAGCTGGTGGCGGACATTTTGAATTCCGGCGACTTTCTTCATCCGCAAGCGATCGGGCATCGCATGGTTTGCGCGGCGCCAACTTTGCAGGACAATCTTCGCGTGACTCCCGCATTGATTGAGGAGATGGAACGGTACAAGGACCTGGCGCCCTTGCATACGCCCATTGGCGCGTACATTATGCGCGAGGCACTTGAGCTTTTTCCTGGCGTTCCCAACTTCGCATGTTCTGACTCCTACTTCCACCGCACTATGCCGCAGGTGGCGACGCACATGCCGATTCCCGCCGAATATGCCGACATGGGCGTGCGTCGAGTGGGATTTCACGGCATCTCGTACGAGTCGATTGTGTACCAGTTGCAGCCCGATGTCCCGGAGAGGCTGATTGTGGCTCATCTGGGCAATGGCGCGTCTATTTCAGCGATCAGGAACGGCCGGTGCATCGACACATCGATGGGCTTGACGCCGACTGGTGGAATTATCAGCGGCACGCGCACCGGAGACGTTGATCCCGGGCTTCTGTTGTTTATCCTGCGCAAGATTGCAGAGACGGTGGGCAGTTCAAAGGAGGCCGCGGATCAACTGGAGGCGGTTGTGAACAAGAGAGCCGGCCTGCTGGGCGTGAGCGGACTTTCGAATGATATGCGCGTGCTGCGCGCCGCGGTGGTTGCCGGAAACGAAAAGGCGCGGCTTGCCGTGGACAAGTTTACGTGGACGATTGTGAAGAGTATTGGCAGCTATTTTGCGGAGCTTGGCGGACTCGACATGCTGGTGTTTACCGGCGGTATCGGGGAGAACGACACGGCGACACGCGAAGAAATTTGTGCGGGACTTGGCGCGCTCGGCATCGTGCTTGATCCGGCGCGCAATCACGCTCGCGGCAAGGCGGTCATTTCAGCCGAGGATTCGCCGGTGACGGTGCGCGTGATTCCGCCGGCCGAAGATTTGATCATCGTCAACCACGTTGTGCGCATGCTTTCTGAAGAGTCCGGCTCGCTGGGCGAGCTGGAGCAAGCTGAAAGCCCCGTTGGCGAATTGGAGGCGGTGCGGTGACAGGCTTCGCGATCCGCTGACAAAGCGCGCCTTTGGATTCCGAGCGGCATTTGTGCTATATTTTTGAAGGTGCGGGTCGAGAATTTCCCGCTCAAACCGTGCGCAAATTCCCGCGCAGCGCGGTTTTTCCTTAGAAAACTGGACGCGTAGCTCAACTGGCAGAGCATTCGGCTCTTAACCGACAGGTTGTAGGTTCGATTCCTACCGCGTCCACCAATTGAATTCAGAGACTTACACCGCTTCATTACTCCCTTAACATCCTCAGAATTAGCCAACTGTGGGGACTTTTGTGGGTACCCCCCATCAAAACCCTGCGCATTTGTGGGCGATTCTGCGCAATCCAGATCTCCATAATTGACCGTGTGTGCGTTTTCAATTTTTGCCGTAGCACGCTGCTTGCCTGTCGGCTTACCCACGTTCTGCAACCCATGTGGGGACTCTTGTGGGTACCCCTCGGCCCGTCCTGTCTTCTGGCCGGATTCCGCAGTCGCCGTGGTCGACCGTACCCTGACTATGGACTCCAGAGCATGGCGCTTCGCTTCCATGCGAATGTGGCTGTAATGCTTGAGCATCTGCTTGGAAACGTGCCCAGCGATATCCATGATGGTCTGATCGCCAGCGCCGCTTTCCGCAAGGTCGGTGATTAGGGTGTGCCGGTTGTCGTGCCAGCGGCCCTTAACCTGGGCATTCGTGCGCACGTTATTCCACGCCGTCTTAAGGGTAGTGACAGGGCGAGTAGGGTCACTCGGACTCGGTTTCCCGAAAGGAAAGACGTACCATTCCGTACGAGGCTTTCCGAACTTCTCTTGATACCAGCTGACATACTCGGAGAAGACCTCCAAGAGTGTCGAATTCAAGGGAATCGTTCGTCCTTCGCCCGCTTCTGTCTTGCTCTGGCCCACTGCCAGGTAATTCTTGGTGAAGTCTAGCTGACCCCAAGTCAAAGTCCTGATCTCGGCGTCGCGCATACCGGCGTTGAGCGCCAGCGTCAACGCGAGATAGATGTGCGGGGAGCGAGCCTTGCGGGCCTCATCCAGCATCCGGTCCTTTTCCGCCGGGGTATAGGCTTTTCCGACTGTCTGGCGAACCTTCAGCTTGAGCATCTTCCTTTTGCGGAGGCGGATTCGGAGCAAATCGCCCGGATCGCCCAGGATGCGAAGCAGAAAGCCCACTTCTTCATTGACGCTCTTCGGTGCGGCGCTCTCGCCGAGGCGCGCATTCTGGTAGTGAATGATGGTAGCCTCGTTGAAATCGACAAGCATCTTGCCGCCAAGAAGTTGCTTCAAATGATCGATTGCATATTCGGCAAAGCGCGCTGACTGAGGCAGGCGCAATTTGTAGGCATCAAAATACTCGTCGGCCATGTCGCTGAATGTACGGATGCGCTCGTGACGCAGGTCGGTGAAGTTGTTGAAGCCAGCCTCCAACTCGCGTTTGCGCTTCTGCTCGGCCCCTTTGGCAACGGTTTTCGAGGGAGACTTTGAGGATTCGCGGATGCGCCGTCCCGCGAACCAGAACTCGTACCACCAAACATCACCGCGCCGGAAGAGACTCATCAGAATGGCTCCAGTTCTCCTGCTTACGCTCTTTCTGGAAGGAAAGAGTCAATCGAGGATGCGCGCCGGATCGTGCGCACATCCAGAAACATCTTTTGCGGGCCGGTTGCAGATGCGCCTTCCAGAGGCAGAAAGCCGTACCGCGCATACCATCCTGCCTTATCGGGATAGGCGTCGGTGATGATACAGCGGCAGCCAACTTCGTCGGCCACGCGCAGGGTGATTTTGAGCGCCTCCGCTATCATGGCGTGGCCCAACCCCCTGCCACTGAAACGCTTGTCCACCGCCAGGCGCGCCAGCAAGATCAACGGCAGGTCGTAGGGAGGCAAGCCGCGCACATACTTCTGGGGAAAGCGGTCGCGGGGCACACTGGATGTGGCCAACGTGAAATAGCCCAGCACGGTGCGGGGCGCGGATTCGTCCACCGCGGCATACGTTACGCCGATAGACACTTTCTCCTGATTCGTCCACGCATGGCGCCTCAGATAATTGTTGAGCGGCTCATCTCCACAATCGAAGTTCTCAACTTCGTCGAATTCTTCGAGACGACGGATCGTGACTGCCACGCTATTTCCTCATGGCCCGAATGAGGGCGTTGGTGGGTTCAGCAGGCTGCCCGGATGCAAGTTCAGCAAGGCTCTCCAGTTCCTTGTCCGTCCATTGAACATCGACGTGCGGCAGGGTCACTTCCGGGGCAACGCGCTCCAGGCGGGGGAAGAGCAGAATTTTTCGCTCTCCTGTCGAACTCTCACTGACGATGCGATGGCCGCGCTTCCGCTCCGAGACAGCCCAACGGAGCAGTGCGAGAGCATCAGAGAGAAAGTCCGTATTGCTCGTCATTTGCAGTTCCGCCTTGAGGACCCTCACCATGCTGTCTTCCGAGGGCGCGAGGTCGGCTTGAAACTTTGTTTTACGAGGCGTTGGAGTCTTGGCCGGGAGCGTCGCCGCTTTCTTCGATTTTTCTTTGACCGCTTGGGGCATAGGAGTCCTCCTGACACAAGTATACTCCGATTGCATCGTAAAATCGAGTGTCTTTCGATTCATGGTGCAGTTCCTGGGAATTCCGTTGACGTGGTTAGGGGCCTCTGCGGTGATCTGCGCATTTTCCTCATCGCGATCTTCCGACCGGCTCGATGCTTCTCACGGGCTGGGGCATGAATCGTTCGGCGATATTCTCGCCGCCGCTCGGCTGGGCCTGCTCCCACCGGGTCAGTTCTTCCTCGGCATAACGAACCAGGGAACCGAATTTGCGGAATATCGGCCCACGGTTCTCCAGCCGCCACCGGCGCAGAGTGGCAAGGCTGATGTGCGTTCGTTGCGCCACTTCGACTTCAGTCAGGAATTGTGTGCTCATATTTGATTGAATCCTCATTTGCTTTTTTCAGGAACTGTCCGCCAGATTATGTTCTTGCAGGACGCCTACAAACCCGCCTTCGCCAAGCCTGCCTCAATGCGACCGCCAACCAACTTTTCTCCAGAATGCCCCGCACGGTTATGTTTTTGCGCCTGGTATGAGCGAAGCCCCTCCACTCGTTCTGCGGCGAACATTTGCACTTTGCGCCGCCCTTTTTCCACGCCTATTCCCCATCTCCACCATCACCAACGGCACGTACATAGCATACCATATAACTGACAGCATATATGTAATAAAGCTGAAATCGAAATGGTTTCCCCATAGATCTCGTTTCTGCCTCGCGCAATTGAAATTAGGGCGCGTTCACATTAATGTCAGGGCCTCAACGATCAGTGTGAGGCGACGGAAGGCCAGGAAGGCGGTGTCGATTGTTTCGAATCTATAGAAGGATCGGTAACGGCAAACGCCAATTGCGCCTGGAGGGCTTTGCGATTCCCTTTGACGGTCTTCTCAAACCGTGTCGGTCCTGGGATCGCGCATTGGGCTGAAGTCAACAGTTGAGCCGAAGCCCACTTGTCCGGAAAGCCGTGACGAATCGTCCATGTGGATCCGCTTTCTCGATGAGTGACTTCGCGATTTGCTGTCCGAAAAGTTAAAGAACAACGGGATACTACTTTATCGTGGCCAGTCCACGTATGGAGCGCACAAAGCGCGCAACTTCCAACTCTATTCCAATATAGCCTCCTTCAGGGCAGCTTGGTGTCTCCGCTGAACCCAGACCGCGGCGGCGCCTGCAAGGCCGACATCATTTTGAAGACTTGCCGTGCGAACCATTGTTTTTTCCGACGGTACCTCACGGCAACGACTCCGAAATGCCTCCACTGCTCGATCAAGAAACGTATCAGAACTGAGCGTGAGCCCACCTCCGATGGTGATCAGGCCGGGCACGAGAATCGTCGTCAGGTTGGCGAGCCCCAATCCTACATAGTAGCTAAGACGGTCAATCGCCTTGCCCGCCAGCGCATCACCTGCGCGATTGAGCTCACAAATCGTTTCCGCACTGAATGAATCCGCCGTGAATCTGTGACTGTGATCATTTTCCAGGTACCATTCCCTGATGGCGTTGCCCGACGCCAGGCTTTCCCAGCAACCACTCGCCCCGCAATAACATTTCGGTCCACTCGGATCGATGGTGTGGTGCCCCATCTCTGGGTGGGCACCGTCCACTCCTCGATACACCTGCCCCTGCTGGAGAAAGCCGGTACCAATTCCCGTGCTCAGGGTGACATAAAGAAAACGATCAACGCCGATACCGCTGCCCCAGGTTGCTTCGGCGAGTGCTGCCGCGTCGGCATCGTTTTCCATGGCAACGGGAACGGAAAACCGTTTTGCCAACTCGTCCACTAATTTGAGACCTTGCCAGCCCGGCAAGTTAGCGACTTTGCCGACAACGCCGCTGATTGGATCAACTGGTCCCGTGCATCCAATTCCAATGCTAGAGATAGGAGTACTTGCTTCGCGTAGACATTCGTTCAATTTGGATTCAATGGCATCCAGAGCAGCTGCACCATCCGGCAAACTATCCGTGCGAATATTGCGCCGGTTCTCGATCTGACCGTCGAGGGTAACCAGGCCTATCGCCACCTTCGTGCCGCCGATGTCGATGGCTCCAATGAGATCCCGGTCGTCCGTCATTGTCTCCTCGTCAGTCCTCTTCTGGAGAGGTTACCAATTCCAGCCGGTTGCGGAACCCGTTGGTTCGGACTGCACAGTAAACGAATCCGATCGCAAGCCACACTGTGCCGGCAATCTTGGCCACCGGACGAAGTCCCCACCATATGCCGAGACAAACCAGGAAGCCAGCAACCGGCAATACCGTTCCGAGAAGCCGGCCGAGTAGGCTCTTCCTTTTTGAATCGACAAACATTCGCTTTGCCGATGCGAGATTGACTCCCATGAATGCGATGAATGCTCCGTAGTTCAAGAGCTCTGCACCAAATTGATAGGTCAGAAGAAGTGCGCCCACGAGCATCAACGAGCCAGTCAGCAGAATGTTGTTGCGCGGCGTGTTGCGTTTCGGTTCGAGCTGGCCGAAGAAGCCTTTCGGAATCACATTGTCACGTCCCATGGCGTAAAGGAGCCTGACTGAACCAAGCTGTGCTCCAATGCTCGATCCAACGGTTGCCATGAGCAAAGTGAAATTCATCAGGTTGAACATCCAAGGGCCAGCGGCGCGCCCGGCAACCGCAACGAATGCCGTGTCGATATCGGGGTAGGTTCTGAAATTCGGCCAGATCAGTTGGCCTGCATACACTTCAAGACCTCCGAGGATACCTGTCACCAGGCAAAGGGAAACGGTGGCGAGCATGATATTTCGTTCTGGATTCTTTACGTCCTCAGAAAGCGTGCTGATGCTATCGAATCCCATATAGGTAAGTACGGCAATGGACGTGCCCGTTCTCATCGCGCCCCAGGAGAAAGTTGCTGGATTGTAGAACGGGAGGCTCGAAAACAACGCCGAGATTCCCGTGTGATCCCAAAGATAACCGGTGGCGACCACAAAGAATGTAATCAGGACAGTGAACATTCCGATCGTCATGATTGTGTTGGTACGTGCATTCATGCGAATGCCGAGTAAGTTCACTGTTGCAAATGCGGCTGCGAAGAACATGGCCCAGGCGAAGAAAGGGAGCGGGACAATATTCATTGCCGCTTTGCTGCACCAGATAACCCCGATGGTTGGGTTCAGAATGTAATCGAGTGTGATGCTCCATCCAGTGAGTAACCCGAGATTTGGATGAAGTTCTCGACCCACAAAGGTGTATGCCGATCCGGCATTCGGATAGGCGCGGGCCATTCGCCCATAGCTCAGCGCGGTCAACATCATGGCAACCATGGCGACCAGGATTGCCGTGACCGCATGACCACGCGAGACAACGTTCACAATGCCAAACGACGGCAATGGCGCCGTCGGCTGGATGATCACGATCCCATAGAACATGAGGTCCCAGAAACTGAGGACTCTCCGTAGACGCTGCGGTTTGTTGGTCCGCTCTTCTGTCAAAATGTCCGCTATCTTCTTGCTAGTGTCCGGTCAAGTCGGAAGTGCTCAGCGCAGATTTTACAGAAGGCGAGAGACTAAAGCTTTGCAATTGCCATGGCATTGCGCTCGTTTGGAGTTTCCCGTTCGTCAATGGTTTTAGCCTGAAGTTGGTTTCAATATGCGTAATCGCAGACGCCTTTTGTAGTCCGCCGTTGACGCTGACCGTGAAGCTTTCGGCCTTAGGGGAAAGATTCCAAAATCTCGCCACGAGTCCCTTGTCAATCCCGTCTTCAGAGGGCTTGATGGCCCAGAGCAGAGCATCGGAGTTCGATGTCGTCAGCAAGGAGAACTTTGTCTCCGGGTACGCCTTGCCACCTGTGACGCGTCCGGCGACCAAAGGATTCTGATCCTCCAAGGCAAAGCGCATTGAACTTGCAGCATTGAACCTGCCCTGCACGCGAAGCGCAAAGCGCTGAAGAAAGTGGCTGTCTCCTCCCTGTGCAGGAATGCCCAGGCTCGGGCCGTCCACTTGTCCCCCGGCAAGAACGGAAATTTGCGGCGTGGCAGTGTCCAATTCCGATTTGCCATCGGTAATCTTGCTGTGACCGAGCTTCATGAAAGCGTCATCGGAGTTCGACAGTGTAATGCCAATACCGTCAGAGCCGCTCATGGCGACAAAGTGGTTCAGCGTGAGCCAATCAAGGCGCGAGAAGGCAGCAGCATAGTCACCCTCTGGTTGGAGCCGTGCGTGATTGATGGCTCCAATCTCTTCATGCCAAACATCGGGCGAACGAAGATTGAAGCTGAAGGCCCACGTCTCCACATCAGAGAAGTTGGCGGTTATTTCGTTGCGAATCGCGATTCGATCGGAACCGCTGAAGATCGTAACTTCTGTCGTATGCGGAATCGGCTTGCCGGCCTTGGCCAGGAGTGTGATTGAGACTGGGCCGGAATTCTTCAGAGTGACGGTCCCTTCTCCGGGCCCGAGATCGTTCAGTCCACGGCCGTCGATTTCTGAGGCTAACTCTCTTCCGGCGAGCTTCTTGTCCACGAGACTTTCAATTGAGCCGCGACCGCTCAACCGCAGCCGGTAGCTCTCATTCTCCATTGAGTCGCCGGTGACCTTCAATGGTGTGGCAGGAGCCGTCAACTTGCCTGCGGCCACTTCAAACACCTTATATCCAACCGAAGGTACATCCGTTGCAAGAATGCGAAGGACACGTCTCGGGATTCCGTCATCCGCAGCGACGTCCGCAAACTGCGACGGCACCGCCTTGCCTGTCGTCAGGTCCACGACGTGAATAGCTTCAGGTCCATCGTAGGGTAAATCCGCCACATCGGTCCTAACCCAGTTGAGAGGATTGAAGACAAAATAGCGCGGCTGCCCTCCGTGACTTTGAATGAGTGTCCCCAACTCCTGCACGGACTTTTCTGAAAGATCATCCACATAGGACGTGATGTTCATTGCCGTCCGCCGCTGCCAGTCTGCTCGAATTGATCGCGGTAGTGTGTGGCTGTCTGCGGTCCAGTCGTGTTCCCAAAACAGTCCGTAAGATGTCCAGGCATGGTCGCGTGCCGCAATAAATTGCTTCGGGAAATCGGGCTGCTTGAGACTCACGAGTGTCTCAAGGGCCTCTGCAGACCTCAGCCGCTCCGTGGCCCGACGGACGCTTGATGAGACCTCCTGCATCGATGCAGAGTACATGTCCCATTCGTTCCCGAACGATCCAGACACTGTTGGGAGCTTCGAACCATAATGTTCTTCAAAGTCGTGAAAGAAGTCCTCTTCATTGGAGACAATGACCTCTCGACCTGGTCGCGAGAGCGTCTTGGCCGCCTTCACAAAGTTGTCGTTCATCGTGCTGAGGTTATCGCCACCTTCTCCGAAAAATCCGTAAATATTGTACGGATAGTTGGCTCTGAAACTTGGATTCTTCAGGAACGAAATGTCGTTTTCTGCTGACGGATCCCGCGCCTCCAGATAGGTTCCTGGGAAATAGGCACCTTTCCCCCTGAATTCATTGTGTATCGAGTACCACTTCATAAGGATCTTGCTGTCGTCAGGCCCCTTCCACCAATAGATTTCGTGCGGACGCTGCTGAAAGATGATTGGGCCCATTTTTGTCGCGCATCCACAAATTCCTCGCCAGCTGTATTTGGCGCCGGCTCCGGCCCAAAGTGCACCAAGTCCGTTAGGCAGAGTCTGGTCTTCCATTGCAATTGCCATCGGAAAGTTCAATCCGTAGCGCCGCTCGACCGAGCCAGCATAGTACATTCCCCGAAGAACAGCTTCGGTAGGCATCCCCCCGTAGGTCGACACTGCAAATGTCAGCGGCATGCTGAAGTGGCCATCCCGCAGGCGCGACACAAGTCTGTCAACCTGCTTCTGGTCCTGATTGTTTTCCCATATCCACATCCAGATGGTTCCGTCGAGATTCCATCGACTTTGGAAATCCTTTGGCTCGTTCGCAGTTTTATCGCTGAGATCCAGATAGTAGTCCGTCATCTGCAGGATGGCTTGCCGATAAGTCTCTTCGTCTCCCGTCCACACGTAATCGGTATGGTCGTCTGGTGCGATGTAAATCCTCTCCTGCTGTGCCCGAGCAATCGACGTCGTGAACAAGGACGCAAGAACCACAACCAGGGCCATCCAATGCAGCGTAAGCCGACGGAACTTCACCAAAGAGTGCATTACGTCTCCTGATTCAAACCTGTTCACTGAAATTGAACCGAAACTCCAAAACTGAACCCGTAGCGAACAAATGTGGAACGATCAACGGAGAGGCGGCCGAAAGGCCGCCTCCCCGTTGACTTCGTCCTGTCAGTACTCCGCTAGAATGCAAAGCGCAGCGCTACCTGGCCGATGCGTGGATCGCGCGCAGAGCCCACCTCACCAAAATCAGCGGCCGAGAAATTCCCATCGGGATTGTAAAACTGCGCGTGATTCATAACATTAAAGAACTCCGCACGAAACTCCACCGAATAGTGGTCGCGGAACTGCACGAACTTGCGCAATGCCGTGTCCCAGTTATTAAGACCAGGACCGATAAAGAACCGCCGATTCGCGGATCCGAATGTACCCAGAGCCTCAAGGGAGAATTGCGAGGCATTGAAGTAAGTGCGCGCCGAAGAGGAGCGTGGATTGAACTTGGCGATCTGCTTTCCATTCCAGTCAGGCGTATCGATGCCCCCTGAACCCACCAGAGATTGGTCCTGGTTCTCGGAGATAGTAATCGGAAGGCCGGTGGTGAAACGTGTTATGCCGGTAAGCTCCCATCCTCCTATCGACTGACGAATCAGAGCGTTTGAGCCTTGGAGCTTGGGTAGTGTAAAGCCGTAGCTAATCACAAAGTTCTGTGGCATGTCGAACGCCGATAATGAGCGGCTTCGACGAGGATTGAACGGATTGATCCCATCAGTGTCGCCGGAACCGTCGTCAATCGATTTGGACCAAGTGTAGGCCGCCAAAAATTGCGCGAAGCCGATATGCTTTGAGAGACTTACCTCAAATCCATGGTACGCGGAATTGACCATCGTGATGTTATAGGGGTTGCTCGTGAAATCCAGGATTCCCTGCGATAGAAAATCTCCGGAAGTGACGCTGTGCGGACGTGTGCCGTTTACGTTTGTGCCATTGGGCAAGGCATAGATCTGATCTTCGCCATAGGGTCCACAGCCTTGCCCAGCTGGCAGCGCTGCTGCAACGGCGAGGCAGGTTGACGCGATGCCCGGGTTGGATTCAAGCTGGGCGAGGAGATGATGCCCCACAGTGCCCACATAACCTGCGGAGAGGATCGATGCACCGGGGAGTTCGCGCTGAATGTTGAGATTGAATTGGATGACGTAGGGTGTCATATTTCCCAGCGCCACACCAGGAGAACCGCCGATTGGTAGATACTTTGCCCAGTTAATCGGAGAGCCTGGTGTTGGCGGGGTAAATGGAAACCGCTGCCCCGGATCATTATCATGCCGGCGATCCTCGTAGGGTGTACTGAAGTAAACCTGCGTCGGACTTTGGTAGTAAAGCCCGAACGGAGCATCACCGATGGTATAGAACGCGGGTTGGTCCTCGAGAGCGGTATAGTAGATGCCGCTTCCGGCACGAATACTTGTTTTTCCTGGTGCTCCCAAAATATCTTCGAGCAGCCCTTGTGAGGCACTCGGACTCCAGTTGAGCCCCACCCGAGGGCTGAGGTTGTCTCGCGGCGTCTTGGAGATGGTGTTTGGAAGACCGTCGTCGCCGGGAAATATCCATCCCAGGGGCGATCCTGGGTACTGAGTGGATTGCACGCCCCAGTCGATGGCGTTCAGCCTGTTCTCAATCTCATAAAACGGCTGAATGATATCCCACCTTAATCCAGCGTTTATCGTCAGATTGGGACGTATCCGGTATGAATCCTGAACGAACACGCCGCCATAATTGGCCTTGGTGAAGAACGTCGAATAACTCTGCTGAGTGAATCCATTTGGAGCACCGAGTAGGAAGTCGGCAAAGCCATTTCCAGTCTCGGTCCCATTGAAGGAGAAGCTCCCGTTGGGTGTCGAGATGTTGTATTCGTTTACCTGGATTTGCCTTGCTTCTCCGCCGATCTTCAAGCTATGCAAACCGATAACCTTTGAAAATACGTCAACGAGCTGATATTCATCGTTGACTTGATTGATGGCATAAGCTACGGCGCCCATTGAGACGCCATACGCTCCTCCGATGTTAATGGAAGGCACTCCCTCCACCGAGGGGACACTGGATATGAGCCCCAAAGGCCCGGTAGAGAAGCCGAAACTGCTCAGCGTTCCGAGCCCTCCCGTCGGGTGAGTCTGGAAGATGGTCGAGCGAGTATAGTTGAGCCGGACTTCGTTCACCATGCTGGCACTAAAGACATGCGTATTGCTGACGTTCCCCTGGTAAACCTGTTGCGGCACGCTGCCTGAGAATCCTGGCACGTTTCCGCCCGCATAGGGGCTCACCGTCGATGTATTGTCATAGTTGAAATAGAAGGACCAATCGCCGGTTCTGCGATCAGACCAATTTACGTGTTCACCAATTTTATCGTCGGTCAATTGATTATTCAGGCTTGTGGTGGAAAAGTACGGTGTGCCACCCTTAAGACCCGTGGGAGCCGGTATGAACTTCAACGTACCCACGGCAGCCGGATCCCATGCAGACTTCGGAATCACCTGTCCGGGGAATACGCAATTGGCGGTGGAAGCACAACCGGAGAACCAGTATGGCTCGCCGGATGTCACTGTATATCCAAGCCGCGTGGTCAGGACGTCAGGCATGGTGTGCCCACTGGAGATATTGTCGCCCTGCACGACGCCGGTCAGCGTACCATAGCCCGTTGTGGCTCCGTCAGAAAAGTTGCCAGTTGTTTCGGTGGTGGAGGGGACGAAAGCTAGTCCCGTCTGCCCACGTATTTCGCGCGTCCCCTGATAATCGGTAAAGAAGAAGAGGCGGTTTTTCACCAAGGGTCCGCCGAACGCATAGCCAAATTGATTGCGCTTGAAAATCCCGCGAGCTGTGTTGGGAATGGGCAATCCAGTTGCCACATTGACCTGATTCTGGGCAAAGAAGTTCTTGCCGTTCAGGTCTTCATTGCGCAAAAACTCATAAGCCGAACCGTGAAATTGGTTCGTTCCGGACTTGGTGATGACGTTGACAATCGATCCCGCGAAACGCCCATATTCGGCATCGAAGGTATTGGTCAATATGCGGAACTCCTGAATGGAGTCCAGCGTGGGAATCAGACTGGCGCCGTTATTCTTAGGCTCATTCACATCGCCGCCGTTAACCAGGAAAGAGTTGCCCGATTCCTGGCTCCCGTTGACCGAAACCCCTCCAGCATTGAGCTCTCCTGAAACTGGCCGGTCAGTAAAGGCGACCGATGAGGTGATGGGCACGACACCGGGCTGCAGCCCCATCAAGTCGGTGTAACTTCGTCCATTCAGAGGCAGGCTGGTCATTTTTTCATCCGTGATGAGATCACCGATCTGGTTGGTCGACGTATCCACCTGCACCGAATCCGCGGCGACGGTTACTTGTTCGGTGACGTGCCCAAGGTTCAATGCGAAGTCCGCACGAAATCGCTGGTTTACGGTGAGAGTGATGTTTTGTTGAGCAGATTTTGTGAACCCAGGGGCAGACGCTTCCACCGTGTAACCGTCTCCGGCCGGCACCGAAAGGAACTCGTAACTGCCGTTCGCGTCTGTTGAGGCGCTTCTCTGATATCCGGTAATCGGATTGGTCAGAGTTACCGCAGCCTTCGGCAACACCTGGCCATGGGGATCGCTGACGATTCCAATGACAGATGCAGTGACATCGGCCCTGGCCATCAGGGTTCCCCACATTACCATCAAGGGCAAAAGGAGAAGAAAGAGTGAAAAGCGAGTACTCCGATGCATCTGCAGCCTCCTTGCGCAAGCGCATTCCTCAAGATGAGAATGAAATGTAGCATGGTATTATTTCCAAGTCAACGCAGTTTTTCCTGAAGCCAACAAGTGTACTATTTTCAACAGAACTCTGCTGAAAAGAACGGCGAAAGGGCTTTCGCATGGCAACGATGAAGGACGTCGCACAACGAGCGGGTGTGTCAGAGTCCACGGTCTCGCACGTCATCAATAGCACCCGGCCAGTGTCGGAAGACAAGAAGGCGCGCATTTTACTTGCGATGCGAGAGCTTGGCTTTTCAGCAAACGCCCACGCTAGAGGGCTTGCACGTGGGCGAAGCAATTTCCTGGGCATGCTCGTTTCCGATATCGAAAACCCCTTCTTCCCTGGGGTGATCAAGGCCTTTGAGGATATTGCCAGGCAGCACGGGTTCGATGTTCTGCTTTTCAGCACGAACTACGACTCGGAAGTTGCTGAGAGTGCCTGCCGTAAGTTGGTGGAAAATCAGGCGCCTGCGGTTGCGATCATGACTTCGCAGCTGGATCCTGCACTACTGGAATACCTTGCAAAAAACAGCGTTGATTCTGTCATGCTGGACGGAATCAAGGTCGCTCCCCACCGCAGCAGTCTTCATCTGCGCTACGAAAAGGGCGCGGTGGAAGGTGTGCAATGCCTTTTCAACCTCGGACACCGCGACATGGCGATGATCGCCGGCCCCCAAAACCGCCGTTCCCACATTGCGTATCGAACAGCGGTCGAGTCTGCCGCTATGGCTCTTAACTGCCGCCTGCGGGTTATCGAGGGCCACAATACCCCAGAATCAGGCTCAGATGCGATCGCACGGTCTGTTGACAGCTGCGGATCTTCCAACCGCAATTCTCTGTAGCAATGATTTGACCGCGATTGGCGCAATTCAGGCATTAAACCACTCTGGTTTACGGGTTCCTGAGGATATTTCGGTAGTCGGCGCGGACGATATCCCATTGGCCCAGTTGATGACCCCCACACTGACGTCAGTGCATATTCCGCGCCAGGACCTCGGCCGGATGGCACTTTCACCATTATTGAAAAGATGCTGAACGGAGAGCTTTCCTGGCGGAACGGAGTCTTTCCTCGATACCCACCTCATCGTCCGGGGCTCTACAGGGTCAGGCAGGAGAGGCGAGATTTCAAACTGAAATTTCTCGTCGATAAAGCAAGCGCTTGCGCAAATACTGCGCATTGTGTATTCTTTGGTTGCTCGCAGCCGGAACCACCCGAAATAAGGGCACGACGGCGGTTCAAGATCGCAAACGGACCCGGCTGGAACGGGTTCAGGTCAGACCGGGAATGAGGACGAACGATGGGAACAACTTATCCTGTGATTGAAGGGGCTTATGTTCGCGACTTATTGGAACAGCCCGATTCATTAAGGCGCACTTTGGCCACGCCGCTGCCCGCCGAGCTGACTGATGTAGGCAAAAGGCTCAGGGCTCCTCAGCCGCCCTCCGTAATCCTCACCGGGATGGGCTCTTCCTACCATGCCCTTCATCCTTTGGCGATCCGCCTGGCGGAATCGGGCATTTGCCCTTTAATGCTCGAGACCTCAGAGCTGAACTACTACTGGAGCGGACTCCTCGGCCCGAATACTGTTGTTCTTACAGTTTCGCAATCTGGACGAAGCGCAGAGATTTTGCGCTTGCTCGATATCGATGCGGGTCGATCGACACTGATCGCAGTTACCAACGACCTGGACTCTCCGCTCGCGCACACTGCAAACGGAGTCGTCCAGGATTGACGCTGGAGTGGAGTCATCCGTTTCGTGCAAAACCTATGTCAGTAGCTTGCTTGCATTGAGCCGCGTGGGCGAAGTTTTGTGCCCACAGGATCGAGCTACTTTCCGTCGACAAGCCGAATGAAGCAATCGCTGATTTGGTGGACCAATATCTCGCAAACTGGCGTGAGCACGTCGAGGAGGCTCTGATTTGCCTGCAGGGCGTGCGCCATCTGGTGCTAGCCGGGCGTGGGCCTTCTCTTGCAACAACGGGAACTGGCGGATTGATTATCAAGGAGGCTGCTCGCTTCCCAGCCGAAGGCATGAGTGCGGCGGCTTTCCGCCACGGACCCGTTGAGATGCTAAGCGATGAACTCTTTCTTCTTGTTTTTCAGGGTGGTGAGCGTTCTGCGCACTTAAACAGCAGGTTGGCTGCTGAAGTTCTTGACCTCGAGCGGAAATTGCCAATTGGTCTCGGAAGAAAGCGATCTGGCGCTCTTTCGGACGGTAGCAACATACTGAGTCGTTAAGGCCGATTCTTGAGATTTTGCCGGTTCAAATGATCACACTTGCGCTGGCTGCACGACAGGGTCGCGAAGCCGGCGCCTTCTCTCACGCCTCCAAGATCACCTCGACGGAATAGTGTTGAAGGCTTCGATCTTCGCAGGAGGGCGGGATTCGAGGGGTAAACGAGGGTTGTTTTCTAAACGTCCAGTGTTCCCCTTCATTGGTCTTCTGCCTTACGCCGCAAAGCGGTTCTCGGGCCATGACCATAGGCTTGCAAAAAAACCTTGTAAAATTGCGCGTAACTCCCGAAGCCGGCTGCATAAACGGCCTCAGTAATCGTTTTTTGGTCTTCCTGCTGGTACTGCTCAAAAAAACGGGAGAGTCGCAGCGAATTGCGATACCTGCTCATAGGAACACCAAGCTGCCGACTAAACATCCTGCTCAAATAGGCCTTGCTCGCCCCGCAGGCTTTCGCCAAATCACTCATGTTCAGCGCCGTGTCACCCTCGCTCAAGAGCTTAAGGGCACGACGCACCACCGGATGCAGATCGACCGCATCGCGTGTCGCCTTGCCTGTCACCTGACAACGCCAGCAAAGCAGCAGGAGATAGTGTAATCCGGCATTCAGGCTGTCAGGATCTCGATGCTCGAAGATGAAATCTGAGGACTGCCCGAAGCCAGCCTCCTTATTGAGCAAATCCGGGTCCAGCGAGCCCTGCATAAGCGAGTCCATGATCCGTCGAGTCAGATCAAAGGCCTCGGGTTTCAGCACCGTGCTCAGAACGCCGACCTTCTCGTTCTTAACGTGCTTCAGCCCTTCGTAAGCAGAGGAGCGGCACGATCGTCGAATCAGCGACGGCTTGAAAACGGCAACATAGAATTGCGCATCATCGGACCGATCCACCAATTGGTGTTCCTGTTGAGGAAAAAGCCAAAGCAGGGTTCTCGGCGAAAAGGTGAAGCGCGTGCCATCGACAACGTAGGTGATGGTTCCCTGAAGAATAAGGTTTACCTCGAGCTCAATATGGTGATGGCTCTGGAGCATTTGGACATTCCGAGCGGATTCCGCCAGAAACAAAAGGCCATCGTAAGCCTTGCCAAGCTTGAGGTTTGCGAGCATTTGGACAATATACGATAACTTTTCATCACCTGTCGAGATGACATTTATCGAACCCGACCATACGATCATGCAGAGTCTTTCGCTTTAGTATGCTGCTTCCCCTGACTTCTCTAATTTTCGGCACTCTGCCCGATGGAAAGGCAGTGGAGGCCTGGACACTCTGCGGATCGGGAGGCCTGCGGCTCGAAATCATCACATATGGAGCTGCCGTCACGCGGCTTCTCGTCCCAGACCGCGATGGACGCCTCGCAGATGTAGTCCTTGGCTTCAACAACCTCGCCCCCTACGCGACGGGTCGGACTTATTCTGGCGCCGTGATCGGCAGGGTAGCGGGAAGGATGACCGGCGCCCGTTTCAGCCTGGATGGAATCGCATACCAACTCACACCAAATGACGGCCTGAACCATCTTCACGGCGGCAGCGAAGGTTTCGACAAGAAGGTCTGGACCGCTTTCCCCATGCAGGATGCTTCTGGAGCGCCATCTCTGCGACTCACATATCGCAGCACAGACGGCGAGGAGGGCTATCCAGGAAACGTGGATGTTGCGGTGATCTATACAGTCACCGGCGAGAATGTCGTACGCGTTGAAACAGAAGCTGTCTCAGACCGGCCGACTCCATTCAACCTGACGCTACACCCGTATTTCAACCTAGCCGGGGAAGCAGCCGGCCCCATCAGCGATCATCTTCTCCAGATCCATTCCGATGAGTTCGTAGCCACAGACGAACAGATGACGTTGCTTGGACGCCTGAAACCGGTGAATGGCCAGCACAATGACTTCAGAACACTTCGCGGCCTTGGCGATGCCGTCCCGCTGCTTTTTCGAAACCACGGAGACCTTTATCGGATTCGCAGAACGGGCGATTGTCTTGCTCAAGCGAAGCCCGTGCCGGCTGCTCGATTGGTTCATCCGGCTAGTGGACGCGTTCTTGAGTTGTCCACGACTGAGTCTTATGTGCAGCTTTACACGGGAGTCGGCCTCGACGGATTGCTAACCGGGAAATCCGGCACGCGGTATGCGCGCCACGCCGGTGTTTGCCTGGAGTGCGAAGGCTACCCCGATGGAGCGAACAGTCCGAGTATGGGCGACAACATTCTGCGACCTGGAAAGGCCCGAAGTGAAATCACGACTTACTCCTTTTCAACGCTGCCATGAACGAGCAACTGTTCGCGAGCAGAAGTTGAGAATGGAAGAGACCTTTTAAAGGGGACTTGATAATGGGAAACAGTGCGACCGTGCTCGAGCAATCGCCTCTCCGGCAGGACTATAGCCTGACCGGCGTCAACTCGGAGCTCGCCATCCAGAAAGGTCTTGCCGAAGCAGACTGGTATCAGTGCGCTGTGCCACGCGAAACGATGCGCCAGTTGCTGGTTCGGCGCGATGGACCCGCAATCCGCGACACCGTGATCTGGTTTGCACTCATCATCGGCGCTGGACTTGCAACCTGGAAGCTGTGGGGCTCCTGGTGGGCGCTGCTTCCCTATGCGATTTACTGCGTGCTTTATGCCTCCACCTCCGATTCGCGCTGGCACGAGAGCAGCCACGGAACTGCATTCAAGACGGACTGGATGAATAATGCTCTTTACGAGATCGCTTCGTTCATGGTCATGCGCGAGTCGACCGTCTGGCGGTGGAGTCATAACCGCCATCACAGCGACACCATCATCGTTGGCCGAGACCCTGAAATCGCCGTGCCACGGCCACCGGATTTGAAGGCAATCGTTCTGACGTTCCTCGGTGTGCGCGCTTATCCAAATTACTTCCCGGCCGTCTTGAGGCACTGCCTGGGCCGAATGTCCGCAGCCGAAAAGACCTTCATCCCCGAAACAGAATTCCCCAAGGTCTATCTGAGAGCGCGTATCTATTTCCTCATCTATGCCTCGGCGATCGGCATTGCAATTTACGAACGCAGCATCTTCCCGGTCATGCTCGTGGGGCTTGCTAGTCTGTTTGGCTACTGGCTCATGCCCATCTACGGGATGACGCAACATGCAGGCCTGGCGGAGAACGTGCTCGACCACCGGCTCAACTGCCGAACGGTGTACATGAATCCGATCAACCGTTTTTTCTACTGGAATATGAACTATCACGTCGAGCACCACATGTTCCCGCTGGTTCCCTATCATGCGTTGCCGCGACTGCATGCTGTGGTCAAGGAGGACTGCCCCACGCCCTACGCCAGTATCCCCGCCGCGTGGCGCGAGATTATTCCTGCCCTGCTCAGGCAAACGAAAGATCCGGCCTACCATGTCAAGCGACAGTTGCCACCGCCCAGGAGGCACATGCGCGAGGCATTCATCGTGTCGAAGGCCCAGACGGATGCCGAGGGCTGGATCGACATTTGCGCGGCAACAAGCCTTGGGCAGGGCGATGCACTGCGCTTCGACCATGGCAAGAAGTCCTACGCGCTTTATCGCGATGAAGCCGGCGGCTTATTCGCGACCGACGGATTCTGCACGCACGGTAATACGCATCTCGCAGACGGCCTTGTGAAAGGAAAGATGATCGAATGCCCCAAACACAACGGGCGCTTCAATTTGATTGACGGCTCACCGGCGCGCGCGCCTGTCTGCCGCGGCCTTGCGACCTATCCTGTCGAGGAGTGGAACGGACGAATTCATATCAACATCGTTCGCGCTGGAGGCGTGGGGGCACGCGCACAAGAGGCATTCAAGTTTCGCGTGGTCAGCAACAGAAGCGTTGCCACGTTTATCAAGGAGCTTGTTCTTGAACCTGAAGACGGCACGAGGGCCATTCCTTTCACGCCGGGAGATTATCTGCAATTCGACATTCCCACGTATGACTCGATTCGCTTTCGGGATTTCGATATCCCTGAGCCCTTTGCAACTGTGTGGAGGAATCAGCACATCTTTGATCTTGTGGCACGTAATCCGGAATCGGGTCGTCGCAACAACTACTCGCTGGCGAGTAACCCGCAAACCGAGCGCCAACTGCGCTTCAATGTGCGGATTGCCACGCCGCCTCCCGGACAGGACTGCGCGCCCGGCGCCGGTTCCAGCTACGTTTTTTCGCTCAAGCCGGGGGACATCGTTTCAGCCATCGGCCCGTTCGGTGATTTCCATATCAAGCCCACGCAGCATGAGATGGTTTATATCGGCGGAGGCGCCGGCATGGCTCCGCTGCGCGCGCATCTTGCCCACTTGCTTGAAAGCCAGGGGACCTCGCGCAAGATCAGCTACTGGTACGGAGCGCGCTCGCGACAGGAGATCTTTTACGAGGAGTATTTTCACCAATTGTCCGCTGCTCACGGAAATTTTTCGTTTCACCTTGCGCTTTCTTCGCCGCTGGCTGAGGATGGTTGGACCGGACCGACCGGCCTCATTCACGAGGTCGTCCTGGAGCACTATTTACGCACGCACCCGGCTCCCGAGGCGGTCGAATACTACCTGTGCGGGCCACCCATGATGATCAAGTCGTGCACCAGGCTGCTCGCCGGGCTTGGCGTGCGCGAGCAACAGATCGCTTACGACGAATTCTAGAAAGGCCGGAATGAGATCCCCTACAGGTTTCCTAAATGACGGTTCAGCCGATGCCCCAAAGCTCCTTGTCTATTTGAACCTGGATAACCTCGTCGATTTGCGCGAAGATAGCTCATGGCCACATCTTGACGGCTTGGCCCGGTACCAGCGCCTGGTTGGGGATGGTTTTGAAGGCGTTCAACTCACGACGAATGACCCTCCGATCGTCCATGCACCCGTGCCACACTGCGGCCTGGACAGGATCAACTCACCGGCAGAGGCTGATGAAGTCGCAGCCGGACACGCGGAGCGTGGCGATCTCTGCATCACAGTTCACGCTGGATGGGGACTCGAAGACGATGACGCAACATTTCGGCTCGCGGAAGCGATACTTACCGCCTCCAGTAAACACAGATTACCCATCTTCATCGAGACGCATCGCGCCACGATCACCCAGGATTTGTGGCGCACTGTGCAGATCACGAAGAAGTTCCCGGAGGTTCGCTTCAACGGAGACTTCAGTCACTACTATTGCGGGCAGGAACTCGTGTATGGCGACTGGAAGAGCAAGCTTGCATTCATGGAACCCATCTTCGATCGGGTTGGATTCTTGCATGGCAGAATCGCCAGCCCCGGCTGCATGCAAGTGTCCATCGATTCAGGCCTGACTTCCCGGCCACTGCAAGCCCACGGCGATATCAATTATCTTGACCATTTCAAAGAGTTGTGGACGCGCGCCATGCTGGGATTTCTCCGCAGTGCTCATCGAGGAGATGTCCTCATCTTCGCACCCGAACTGCTCTCGGGAAGGCATTATTACGCTCGCATGTTTCCCAATGCCTCTGGTCAACTTGCGGAGGAAAGCGACCGCTACGCTCAAGCTCTGCTGTACAAGGACCTGGCCCGCGCCTGCTTTGCTGAGGCCCTGGAGCAAGCATCAAGGAGTGTGGCTAAGTGAAACCGCCGATCAATTTGCGCTATGTCATTTTCTTAGGCAGTACCGCTGCACTGGGAGGCCTGCTCTTCGGATTCGACATCGCAATCATCACCGGTGCTGGTCCATTTATCACCCGTGAATTCGCATTGAGCGATATCGGCCTCGGCTGGGCTTTCAGTTCATTGCTGTTTGGATGCGTACTGGGTTGTTTCATCGCAGGAAGGCTCACAGACAGGTATGGACGCAAGAAGCTGCTCCTGGTTGTCGCGGCGCTGTTTGCCCTGACATCCATTGCCACCGCCCTGGCGCCTGGCTTTACAGCGTTTGTTACTGCGCGATTTCTGGGAGGCCTGGCGGTCGGCGGCGTCTCTCTCCTATCTCCCATGTATGTGTCGGAGGTTTCTCCTCCGACCATCCGCGGCCGCATGGGCACTCTGTACCAGATGTCGATCATCACCGGCATCATCGTGTCCTACGGCATCAACTACCTGCTGCGAAATACCGGGCCGAATAATTGGCGATGGATGTTTCTAACCGGAGTTGTGCCATCGGCGGTGTTTTTGATCTTCATCGCGCTCGCTCCCGAAACGCCGCGCTTTCTCGCACTGACTGGAAAACTGCAAGAGGCGTTTGCCTTGCTTGAACGCATCGGCGGAGCCGAGAGTGCGCGCACGCAAATATCCGAGATCGCCGCCACCATTCACACGGAACCGCAGACTTGGTACGCGCTCATGCGGCCAGGTGTTCGCCGCGCACTATCGGTCAGTGCGGGTCTTGCAATCCTTATTCACATCTCGGGAATCAACACCATCGTCGACTATGCCCCAGCGATTTTTCAGTCGGCCGGATGGAAAGTGGATGGCGCTTTAGCGTCAACATTCATCGTTGGCCTGACTGAGTTTCTCTTTACAATCGTCTCTTTCTGGGTTATCGATAGGTATGGACGCAAGCCGCTCTATATTGTTGGCTCGCTCGGCATGGCGTTCTCATTACTTCTGCTTACCGCGACAGTGATGGCCGGCCGTTTCCACGGAACCCTGGTTCTGGTCCTGATTTTGACCTACCTGGCGTTCTTCGCGTCCTGCATAGGGCCGGTATTTTGGACGCTCGTTCCGGAGATATTCCCGAACGACGTGCGCGGGATGGCAATGACGGTTCCGGTGCTGATCCAGTGGGTTGCCAATGCGATCGTCGTGCTTCTCTTTCCTTATGCGTTCCATGTGATTGGCAAAACGTTTACCTTCAGCTTTCTCGCGGCGATGGCGCTCGGCCAGGGGATCTTTGCATGGTCTTTCGTACCAGAAACGAAGAACAAGCGCCTGGAGGAGATCGAAGAATACTGGACCAATCCCAGAAAAGCCCCATCCAGTATTCGGCTCTGAATGAAACGCGCGCGATCTAAAAGGCCAGCCGTATTCAAACGCAGGCTTCACATCTTGCTGCGATCTCTCACCTTGCTCCATTAAATTCATGCACGGCATCGAGCATGGCGACAATATTCTCAACCGGCGTTGCTGCCTGCACGTTGTGAACGGTATTGAACACGAATCCTCCATTCATTGAGAAAACCTCGCACCTTTGCATCACCTGTTCTCTCACTTCAGCGGGTGTTCCGAATGGGAGAACTCTTTGCGTGTCGACTCCCCCTCCCCAGAAGACGAGGCGATCTCCGAACTCGGATTTCAATTGCCTGGGGTCCATTCCTGTCGCGGAACACTGCACCGGATTGAGAATGTCGAACCCAGCCTCGACGAGAGATGGAAGAAACTTGAAGATTGCACCGCAGGAATGTTTGAAGGTCTTCCATTGCGTGTGCTTGTGAACCCAATCATTGACTTGTTTGTAGTAGGGAAAGTACAAATCATTGAAGGTTTTTACAGAGCAGAAGGCGGACGTCTGAGTTCCGAAATCCGTGCCGCAGATGAAGGCCGCTTGTATGCTGTTGCCGATTGCCGCGTGAATTTTTTCAAGATTCAGGATGGCTGTCTCGCATTGGCGTTCAAATACCTTATGGATATAATCCTGCCTGCTCCTGGTGGAGACGTACCACTCAGCGACGTCGCGAATGCCCCTGGGGTGCTTGAGCGAAGGGCCCGGCACCAATGCGATATCGCCGAATGCAGTGCCGCCAAAGGTGGCGATCACTCCACGGCCCGTCAGGGCGGCCGCATGCGTGGCTCGAACAATATGGTCGAGGTCGGCCTGCGAGATCAGGCCATACTCCTCCAGATTATCCTCGGGATTTAGTCTTTCTTCGTCGATTGGGTCCTGGCGGACGATGCAGTCGAAGAAATGGCCGCCACTTGGCATGCGCCCGCTCGGAGCAACCGTAGTGTCGCCTTCCGGGTAGATCAGAGTGCCGCCGTCAGAGTCCATCGAGGTGTTGAAGTCCCTTGCGACCTGCACGTCGAGTCCGTTCAATCTCCACGGTTTCCATTCATCCGCAGGAAATCCAAACATGGTATTGCGCGCGAAGACGCCGACCACATCAAGCCGCATCGCCTCGATCAGATCTTCATCCAAGAGCCCCAGCATCTGGAATGGCTCGTGGACCCGCACGGGGCGCTTTTCAAGTCCGTAATAGTCACGCAGCGCAGCCACGCAGCTCACATGCATTCCAGTCGTTGGCGTTCCTCCGAAGTCAATTGGAATTCGGTCGGGCTGCGTGTGGTTGAGAGTTGCGATGATCCGCTCAAGGCTTCCTGTCTTCTCGATCGTGGCAGTCATTGTATTCACTCCTTGCTCTTATCTTTTTCCTGACGCGTATCGTTACCGCTCGCGTGTGTCTGCAATTTTCGAGTTGTTGTATGTCTCCGCCTCTTGGCTATGGTCATCCGCCGCGGGAAACCTCATGCAGTTCGCGAACTCGTCCTGGAAATCAATGTCGGTGGCGAGGCTCACGTGCTCGATCGGAGGCAGCGCGCTTTCCCTGGAGGCGACCAGGAGCATTTTTGCCCCTCGGAGCGCAGTGTTGCCGGCCGCGTAAACCCGTTCGCGGTGCGCCTCGAGCAAGCCGATACGGAGTGCGCTTTCAATTTGCACATAGTTGCCAAAGGCGCCCGCGAGATGGATGCTCTTGAGATCGCCGGCAGTCGCGCCGAGGCGTTTGAGAAGCAGCTTGAATCCCGAGGCGATCGCGCCCTTTGCCAGTTGCAACTCGCGAACGTCGGCCTGACAAAGGACGACGGGGTGGGCAATGGGAAAGAATTTTGTGCCGTTGGCGATCCGTCCCGAAGGAAGAATAGCCCCTGTGCGAAGGCCGACAGCGATGGCGTCAACAAGTCCGCTGCCGCAGATGCCGCGTGGCTCGACGTCGCCAACGACATCTGCATGGATCTCTTCGCCGCAAAGCGACACGTGAGAAATGGCTCCAGTGGCCGCGCGCGTGCCCATCCGAATGCAGCCAGCTTCAAAGGCGGGCCCCGCTGCGGCAGAGGCGCAAACGATGCCGAAGCGGTTGCCGATAGCGATTTCGCCGTTGGTTCCAAGGTCGACCAAGGCCATGAGATGGTCACTTTGTGCAATGCCGGTAGCGAGGATTCCGGCAAGGATGTCAGAGCCAACAAACCCTCCCAGACAGGGTGCGAAGCGAATTGTGCAGGTTGCCGGCAGATGCCAGCCTAGATCTTGCGGGCGGAATGTCTGACCTACGAGATTCGGTGAGGCGAAGGGGGCATGCGAGAGCGGTTCAACGTCGCAGCCGGAGAACAGATGATGCATTACGGTGTTGCCAACGAGGATGACCTCGGCAACTTCCGGCTCGCGGCCGCGGGCCAGGCGCGTGATGAGCTGGCCGAGGAGTACGCGAAGCATGGTCGTCAGATCATTGCCCTGGAGCGCGGCGCGAATTCTGCTCATGACGTCGGAGCCGAATGAGGCCTGGGGATTGAGCTCAGTTTCTACGGCTAGAACTTTGCCGGTAGCGAGGTCGAGGATTTGCGCGGCAATGGTCGTGGTGCCGAGATCGATTGCGATGCCGAGGCCGTGTTTTCCGGAACCGATGAGGCAAGCATCGTCGGTGAGGACATCCATGCGCCACTGGCAGCACTCAAGGACCAGAGGCATGAGGGCGCGCGCCTGACAGGCGAGACGCCAGCCAAGGGCAAGCTGCTCGGGCAGGAAGGCCGTGCGGTCTGGGTCGGTGACAGGAAGGGAGCCGGAAAGGACGCGAACTGCGCACCCTCCACAGGTTCCGGTGCCTCCACAGGGAAATTCGATGCCTTGGCCTGAGAGTGCCTTGATGAGCTGCGTGCCGACAGGCGTTTCGATTTCCAACGCGAGCGGCTCCAGGCGAATGCGGACTTGATCCCTGCTCATACTGTGTCCACGATGCTGTCGCCGAGTGTTGCCCGGATGGTTTCGCCGGGCGCCACAACCAGGAAATGGGCCGCGTCCCATTCGTGGTCGACCAGGCGCTGGATCAGCTTAAGAGTGCCCTTGATTTCGTCGAAAGCCCAACCTTCCTTGCCGGCCTCGGCGCGTGCTTTGATGCGGCTGGGCTCGTCAGACGGAACGGCTGTGGAGATATAGGTGAGGCCTGAATAGTGACTGCGAAAGGCGTTGAATTGCTCGAATAAATAGGCGCCGTTTTCCTCGCCGTACTGGGCGGTCAACTCAGCGAGAGTGCGGCGCTCTCCAAGCGAAGTTTTTTGCGAGGTGAATGCAGGTTCGAGCATCATCCCTGGAGTCTGAAACTCAATCCATCCGGGCGAGCGATAGTAGACGCCAGGGTGATTTTGAAAGTAATCCTCATAGGTGGGATGGCCGCCCATGAGCAAGCCGATGCAATCGTGCACGCGGGGAAGAACCAGTGGCGTTTTTCCTGCGCGCAACCCTTCAGTGCCGCGGCCGCAGAGCGCGTAGCCGAGAAGGATCGCGTCGAAGCCGGCATTGTCGGCTGCGTCGATACGTTCTTGCAGGTGTGGGCGCATGCCTACGCCAAGATCGTGCAGGCCCATTGGCACGATCTCGATTTCGATCGAATGGGGTGAGCGGGAGACAACGCGCTCCATCTCGCGCGTGAAGACCTGACATGTGATGGCTTTAAAGCGCATGTTCATTCAACGTCTCCCCATCGGCGGTGCCGTCGGGGCATGGAAGACTGGCTCGCCACGCCTACAGCCCATAACTCGCTTTGTCGTACAGGCTGCCATATTGTGCTTCGAGATCGACCAAGAGCGCGTCCTCTTCGGCCGGAAATCTCTCCAAGGCTTCGTCAATGCGCGCAAGCCATTGCAACTCTTTTCGGGAGAGATGGAGTTTTTGCTCCGCAACGCCATCCTTCAGAACTTGAACTGCGGCGCGGCCGGCGGCAATTACGCGATGGTACGGCGTGTCCGTCGTGACGATTGCGGCGGCGATACGAATTGTAGCGTCGGGTGAGAGTACGGCAGCCTGGGGGCTCAACCACTCGTCCGATGCCACCATCCAGTTGCGCAATTGCAGGGCTCCGCCCGGAGCGCGGGCGGCCGTGTTCATCAACCGGCAATCGTAGGCAAGGAGTTCGGTATAGGCTTCCGGCGCGTTGCCGGAGAGCAGGCGCACATTCTGCACCGACTCGTTACTCCACAGGTCGCACATCGCGGCGGCGATGTTGCCAACGGGGCTGAAGTGCGCGCAACTGGCCGACTTGCCCTCCATCGAAATTGGGCGGCCTGTAATTGCTTTGAGGATAGGTCCCTCGTAGGCGCAATCTTTCGATGGACCAACGGCGCCCTGCTCGAAGGCAGAGAGGCTGCGTACCGCGCTCATCGCGCGAACCACCGCGGCGAGCACCTCGGGAAGCATTTTCTGGTGGGCGAGTTGCATGGCGGTATTTGCGAATCCGCATGCGGAGTCGCCACCACTCACGACGCCGGGATGCGCCGCGCAGATCTCGCCAATCTGCGCCCACAGCCAGGACATATCTCTTGGGGCCAGCACCCCGAGGGCAAAGACGATGCCTGAGAAATCCCCGTACATCAGCGCCTGGTCGTGGACCTCCTTACCGCCGATCGATTCGATGGAGAGGATGTCGGCTCCTGCCTCGGCGCATAGTTCCAACGATCGCTTGAGCCGCTGCCACGGTTGGCCCGTGCGCATCAAGGGCGGCTTTTGCTGATCGCGAATGTCGGTGGGTGTGACGCGCAGAGCGCAGGATAGATGATATTTCTCATGCGCGGTTACGAGTTGCCTTTTGAGAACCGCGGTGATCTCTGCCCCCCACTCTGGATGGTCTGTCATGGGCGGCAGAAGTTCAAATTCAAGGACGATGCCGGGAACGCCAAGCGAAACAGCGCGGCGCAGAATTTGCGATGCCATCTCGTCGTAGTGAGCCACAACGTCCGGCCAGGTCCCGGACTCGATATTCATGGCCGGCAGGGTAAAGTTGACCTCAGGGAATACTTGGCCAGCACCAATGGTCAAGCCAAGGCCACAAGCAAGCGGAAGTGGACTTGCACCGTACAGAAGCTCATCGGGACGTTGAACGGCGAGCGTTGAGTATTTGAGGAGAGTCTCGGTGATCATTACTTATGCCACTGCCAGGAGACTCTTGACCAGGCCGACCGCGCCATTGGCATTCTCACTGTAGCCGTCAGCGCCAATCTCTTTGGCGTACTGACTGGTCACGGGCGCACCGCCAAGAAGGACCTTTACCTGGGTGCGTACGCCAGCCTTGCTTAGCGCGTCAATGGTTGTCTTCATCGCGGGCATGGTTACGGTAAGCAGCGCCGACATGCACACGATATGGGGTTGACGCTCCTTGACGGCTGCGACAAACGCCTCTGGCGAAACATCCGCGCCAAGATCGATCACTTCGAAGCCGCTGCCCTCGAGCATGGAGGCCACAATGTTCTTGCCGATATCGTGAAGGTCGCCCTTGACTGTTCCGATGATGATGCGCACAGCCATCTTCTGCCCGGAGGCAACGAGCAGCGGCTTGATCAGTTCCATGGCGCTCTTCATGGCGCGACCAGCAAGCAAAAGCTCGGGGACAAAGTACTCCTCGGCTTCGAAGAGCTTTCCGACTTCGTCCATGGCGGGCACCATGGAGTCGGCAATTAGCTGCATTGGTTCCGCGCCCTCTGCCAGAGCCATTTCAGTGGCAGCGTGTGCCCTTTTCGCATCGCCGTTGAGAATCGCTTCGAAGAGTTCTTTAGACTGTGCCATATTCTTCTTCCTCTAAACTGAAGTCGCCAGGATCAATCGGTCCGCGCATACGCGCGGCCGGCATGAATCTCTGGATGTAGTGACCGAGGGTGAAAATCATCACGCTGCCTATTGCCTCTGAGGTTATGCTATTGCGAAAAAACGGGAGTGCCGCAGAGTAGCAGGCTCCGAGCCCACCTGGAGTCTTGGGATACATGCCCCATTCAGCCCACACAGTGAGGTTGCTCACCACAAAGAATGACAGCGAAGCAAACAAGGAAGATCCAAGTACCCGGCGGGATGAAATGGAACCACCCAAGACCGTGCCACCGAGGAACAAGGCAACCAGGTACCAGATCCATGTAACGGCATGACCTGGAGTGAGTGCGAAGCCGTACTGGTGCGTGGTTAAAAAGATGTCGACGGCCACAAGAGCGAGAAGCGGGATGCCGAATTCCCGCCTGGGCCTACACGCTCCAAAAAAGAGAAGGCATGAGAAAACAGGTATCAGGTTATTGGGGCAGATGAGACTCAAACGAAGCACTGCGGCCCCTGCGATGAGAATGTACGGAAGGACCACAAGTTGTTTTCCACTGAGACGCTTGATCGTGAATATCATGAATTCCTTCCGTGCCACTCTCGGGCGGCCTTTTGGCCGCCGCTGAATGCTGCCTTGCATTCTCATCGCTTAGCATTGCGCCAGACCCTCGACGGGCCGCTCGCTGGTGCGACAGCGTGAGGCAACCCAGCCGAGAAGATGCTCGGTTAAGTGAGATACTAACCCCAAACTACAGATCGCTAACTTGGATGTCTTCTCCATCCGTGTCTAATAGTGGTTAATTCTTGCGCGATCCTCGAACGAGCCCAGCGTCGCGACAACTGCCAGGCAGGTCCGGAACAGATGGATTGCCAAAGCCCCTTTAAACCGCGTCAATTGTCTCTTCGATGGGTCGCCCCGCCCCTTGATTGAAATTTTCGCGTCCCGCATTGGATTAGTTCGAGACAGCTACCGCCGCAAGCGGATCCCAGCCTCCGAGCGCTGAACCCTAGCTCCTTCCGGGCGCGCCTCGGGAGTAGAAGGACTTCATCGTTACGCTCCAGATGTCCTTCTACCCTGCATGCTCAAAAACCTTCCCCCCATGCACCCGGTTGGTTTTACTCCGCCCTCGACCAAGGATGTCTTCACGCTTTTCGTATACGAAATCAGGCCGAATGCGGGTAGAGTGTCTCGACCCTTCCCCCGGGCCCTTTCACGCGATCATTTCCATTGCGTTTGGTTTCCGGGGGATGCCGCAACGTTACGGAAACGGAATCTGTCGTTGGAGACAAGGTGACGATTCCATCCTCTGCATTGACGGTTCCTGTACTCGCTGAGGCAATGTTGCCTTTGAAGGCAGGCAAGTTGAAGATGACGTCTCCGTTCCTTACATCTCCCCAAATCCGCAGCTCAATTGTGGATGGACCCGAGGTGATCCTGAAACTGATCTTGTGGCCTTCATTCACATTCACATTTGCCCACTCCACGACACTTCCCGGTTCCAGCCAGTAGTCTGGGATGCCGCGGCCGATGATGATCGTGCCGTCGTTTTTGACGGAGGCGCACATTTGAAGCAATGCCTGCTTGGTAAAGCTGGCTCCCCAGCTATCAAGATTTCCATAGCTTACGGGTGGCACATACAACCCGACCCAGGCATCCCTTCCCTTGTATTCGAATGCCTCAGACCAGTTGTAGGGCGCGCACTGGTTCTCAAGCTGAAACTCGAGATTTTTGGCCACCTCCGTCCTGTATGTGTCGGAGTAGAGACACTGCAGCCCGGCACTACAGTTGTACGCGGTCCCGTAAGTCACTTGCCCCCACCACGTGCCCCAGCTTCCTTCGGGGATTCCTTTTCTATCCCGCACCGCCAGGGCGTGGCGAATGGAATCGTCAAACTTTTCTTTCCAGAATCCGCCGAGTTCGAATCCCTTCAAATATGCGCCCCAGGGAAATGTGCTCAAGGCTCCCGAGTAAGGAACCCAGGAATAATCTGAATCGCCATATCGCTCCAAGGTGACATCGTCGAACCCGCCCTCGTAATAGTCCGTGTGCCGGCGTGCACTGGTCTGGCTCAGAGCCCTGTTCAGTCTATCGTTCAAATCGGCCATCTCCCTGGCGGCCCATTCCGCTTCGTCCGTCTCGCCAAGACGCTTGCATATATATTGATATGCCTGAAGCCCATGAAGTGCCGACCAGTTGTCGCAGAGCAAATAGTCTCCATCGTCCGCCCAGTTTTCGAAATCCTGCGATTTCTTCATCAGCCCATAATGCTCTTTATCGTTGAATGACCTCAACGCGTGTATATTGCGAACGGCTTTTTTGAGTTCCTCCCGAACCGGCACGGTAAAGTAGGCCAGGTCTCCGGTGCTGCGCAGATACTCGGCGTACGGAATGAGGTACTTGCCGAGCGTGTCTTCGTAGATGGGATCCGTCGCCTCCCTGCCTCTCCAGGTGGTGCTGTTGGAGGCCTTGAAATACTTGCTGGCCAACATCCTTTTTGCAATTTCGAAGTCTCCCTCTCTCATATATTGATCGACATAATTTGGAGCATCGTGGGAAAAGGGCTGGTCGTAGTTGTCATTGTTGAAAGGATTCCTGGGTGCCGCGTGAATCTCATAGTCCTCCCCGTTCTTCACCATGTTTTCCCAGGTCGTGATTTGAATGGATTTGTACATTTCGACCATTCCGGCCACGGGAAGGCTGATTGGCTCCGCCAGGCCTGCCATGCGGCCGTTCCAATACCTCGCCATGGCCTCGTAGTTGGAGTCGAACCCACCTGCCGATTTCAACACCGCGGGATCAACCGGAGAGCCCGCGGCAAATGCCACGAAATCCCTCGTAACCGAATCCCCCGGGTTTACGGAAAAATCGAAGTACATGTCAGCATTGCTCTGGCCTGTGCACTCTGCTGTAAGCGGTATCTCTATGTCCGGGCGTGAACTCACGTTGAGCCGAACAACCTTGGGAACCGAGCCTGTACTTGTGACACGGACGCGCGAGTACACTGCGGTGAGACGGTCAGCAAGGACACGATGGGCGAAGTGCTGAATCTCCACGCGAAACGCTCCGGCCATCCACTGGGAGATGGGACACGGAAGATAACCATCCCTCAAAAACCACTTGATTCGTGATTTGCGGTCGAGGGCGAACTCGTCCGGGACATAGGTCGCTCCATCCACTGTAACCGTGAACTGGATAACGTCTTCCAGTCCCGGCGCGACTCCTCCCCCCATGAAGGTCCACGATTTTGGATGATCGTTCTCCCATCCGATATACAACCATTTCAAAAGATCATAGTCGTAATATGGCGATCTGCCTGCACGTTTGGGCTCTTCCTGGCCAGGCACTGGAAGTGCGGCTTCAGGCACCGCATTGACACATTGAGCTCGCACAACGAGGCCAGCCGCAATGGTCTGTAACCCGCACTTCACGAAACCGCGTCGGTTCATTTCAATTCTCCAAATGGCGAAGTTGCGTTAAGGACCTCAGTTAACTCCGGGAAGCTCGATGATCTTTTCGGAGTTGTTTCGATCTTAGCTTCGCAAAAAGCGCTCATTGAGGGTGCGATGCCATTGCACGTTTTTCCAATTTGCGAACTGGGGTTGGGCGTAGTTGAAAGGCGTCCAGCCCCAGAACTTGCAGGCAATTGCATCGTCTACTGACCACTTTGCCCAATCCAGCAGCCAACCCCAGTCCAACCTTGGATCGTCGATGTAGTACCACGTAGCCCACGATTCAGAAGTCGTCAACGGCATGCCGCGCCGCTCGGCCCATCCCGCAAACTGCGACGCCTTGAATCTCTGGCGCGCGCGCAACATCGGCGCCATAGCCGCTGCGGTCTTGATCGAGCGATCGGAAAACTCTTTGAACCAACGGTCGTTCTGGAAGATTCCGTCATCAACAAACTCATCGAAGCGCGTTCGCTCAGTCCAGCGCGGGTCGGCATCAGCATAGAAGTGCACATCGAGGCAGTCGAGTTCAAGCGGCACGTCGAGCCAGCGCAAGTCGCCGTGAATCGACGTGGTGAAGCGCAACTCGGGAAACTCCCGCCGCAACAGGCCGAACGCCTTGTTGATCTCACCGGCGAGGAAGGAAATCTGGGCTGGCGAGAAGATGTCGCCCTCATTGAAGCTGGCGCCTGTCTCCTTTTTTAATCTCTCCTGCAAGTCCGGGAAGAAGTAGGGAGTTTCGTTGGCGATGTCGACATAGATAATTCGATCCAATCCGAATCGTTTCTTCCACTCGGTCAACGTGACAGCCCACATCTCCGCTCCTTCCGCCATGTTCGCAGGCTTGCGAAGAGCAAAAGGCACAGGGGGAGATGTTGGAGATCCAGGCATGAACCACCAACCGCTCAATGTGTAGTGGAGCGAACTCCGCTTTTGCAACTTCTCGATGAATTCCGTGACCCAAACTGCCACCGGGCCTTTCACGGCTGTATTCCAATTCCATGGCATATAGGGCTGGTGCGGATCGGGCCATTCCAGAATGCGTTCGGGCTTGCTGAAGTCGAGCCACTGCGGCATCGGATCAATGCGCAAAGTGTTGTAGCCCCGCTCGACTGCCTCATCCAGAACACGGTCATAATCCGCGAAGCTGCCGCCGGGCTGATGACGGAGCGCGTACGCCACATCCCACATGGCAATCGTCAATCGCCTAGGATTCAGGTGATCGCGCATGTCGTAGTCACCAATCCGACTTATCGCGGCGTGGGAAGACCTATCGCTTGCTACTTGCATAGGTAATTGAGCGGAGCCCCGAGCGCTTTGCGCGGCCTCCTGGGCAGCGACATCCCTGCCGCTGGTCAACGCCGTCAACGCACCAGCTGTTCCGTATGCAATGAGTTCACGCCTCGATACTGGCATTTCTTTGTTCTCCTTCTATCGTCAGAGCGTTCCTGCGAGATAGTTCAAATCCAATCCTTGTCTTTCCCATACGAGCGCTCACAAGGCCTCTTAGAAATTCCGCGACTCCATCAACCGCGAGTAACGAGCAATCTATGCAGGCTGCGGCTTTACTGTAACCTTTCCCCCGTTGGATGAAATGGTGTAAAGCCTGCCGCCGGCTGGTACGTTGTGCAACTCCAGGTTCTCTGTCAACATTTCGTTCTGCAATCCAAAGGGATGTCCGCTGGCGTCGATATCATAGAGTGCTTCAATGCCGATCTGGCAGAGCAGCGCGCCCCAGGTGTAGTGAGGATGATCGTCTCCGGTTCCGTCCGTGCTGCGGTAGTTCTCATTGCATGTGCCGCGTGCTTCCCAGTTGCGCATGAAGAGGCTCACGCTGCGACGGGCAAACTCGGCTTGCTGCAGCGGCGTGCCATAGCGCCGCAGTCCCTGCCAGATCAGGTAGTTCACCGGCCCCCAAACGTGGCCCTTCCAGTATTCCTGCGTTGCGTATTCAGGATCGTCATAAGGCAGAGTCGGGATCAACCAGGGTCCCCAGAATTTCCCCGGATCGGTGAGAGTTTGCAGAACGCGCTGTGCCCGCTCAGAATCGGGGGTGCCACAGATGAGCGGATAGAAGTTCATCGGCGTAATGCGAGTCAAGAAAGCCCCCGGCTTGCTGTCTTCACTCCATAGCCGCGTGCAATAGAGCCCTAACTCGTCATTCCAGAGCGTGGCATTGATGCGCCGATTCATTTCCAGATGCTCGGCATGAAGCCGCTCTGCATCTGCCGGCCGGCCGAGCACAACCGCCATTTTCGACAGGATCTCTGCATCGAGCGACCAGAGGGAATTCAGGTCCACCGCATCGGCCGTCATCTGTCCCCGCTCAAACCCGGCCCCATCGAAGTGCGGTGTGTCGTCCCACCCGGTCGCCAACCGGGCTAGCCTGAAATCAACCTTTGACCCCCACTCCAGCAGGCCGTTCTTATTCCCATCGCTATGTTTCGGCCACCAATCATGCCAGCGCAGCAATCGAGGATAGACCTCTTGCAGAAACTGCTGATCACTCCAGCGCTGGTAGAGTTTCCATGCGCAAAGCGAGGTAACCGGAGGATTGGAACAGGCCGAGTTGACGAACGATCCCGTGCCCGTAGGCCACTCGGTCACCTGCGAGATCATGCCGTCAGGCAGTTGATAGCGCAGTACAGTTCGTATCGTCTCCATGGCTGTCGACGGATCTTCAATGGAGGCAAGAAGTCCATTGAACGAGCTGTCCCATGTGAAGTAGGGAAGAAAGTCAGGATCTTTGACCAGCCAGCCGCTTCTCCCGATGACATTACCGACCCGTTTCGTCAGGCTGCTGTAGAGCCGGTTGTTGTTCAGATTGTCGGTGATTGCGCCGACGAAATCTCCCCAGGCGCCATGCGCTTGGGCGCGATGGGCCGAATAGCGGGAGCGGGCAAGATCGATGGTCGCGTCGACCGAACTGAGTGCCGGCAAAGCTGAAAAACCCGCAACAAAACAGGCGGCATGATCTGGCGTTATCTGCAATTCGACGGACGAATCTCTGTCCAGATGAACTGCGTGCAGGGATGCAGGATCGGCCCGCAAACTCCACAGGATGTACTCTCCATCGGGGGTGATTGCGTACGCATCCAGGCCATCGGTCGCGGCGCGAACGACATGGAAAAAGGGGCGCCACGGATTGGTGGGGATTGTCATCTGGAGTTTTGCATTGCGATCGGCGCGAATGCGAAACACGGCAGCCTCCGGGCCCACTCGTCCCCATTCGACAGTGAGATTGGCGCCGTCCGCTTGCGTATTCCATGTACAGTACGAAAAGTCCGGCGAAGCAGAGCCGGGGCGGCCTGTGCTGTCAGACCCAATGTCCAGCACAATTCCTGCCTTGTTGTCTCGGATAAAGGCGACAGCTCCGGGAAGAAGGGCATGGACATTGCCAATGAGCGTACGAGCTCTGACCACGAGAGGCGGCTCGGGAACGCGCGCATCCGTGTTCTTCGCGGCAGCTTCCGCGCCGGCAATTGTCGAGGGCTGCACCTTGCCGAAAATCCGTGGCGAAAGCAACGAAGCGGCTGCACCGGCAAACGCTGAGCCGAGAAATCCACGCCGTGAAACTCGTCCCAACGTTCTTTTGCTTGCCATTTACATCCCCTTGCAGATCATAAGAGATTTGTATGGATTGGCCCCGCCAGGTTCATACACCAATCGATCCGTTGTTCTCTGGGGCGCGAGGTCGAACTCCAACAGCCGCCAGTGTGAGTTGCGATTTCATTTCCAGAGTTGAACCTGGGTTGCTCCCGCAGGGAGAGAAACCTCCTCGATCCCATCACGCCCGATGCCGTCAGCCCCCCACAACGTTCTTGGGTGCAGCCCGGCGGGGACAGTCATGGCACAGTTCGCGGGCTGCCCATCGCTATTTGCGAGAATCGTCAGATAGCTTCCCTCATTCTTCAGAACACGCAACAGGCAGTTCGGCTCCGGCTGCACAAAACTGAACGGCACGGCGGCGAGCGTGGGCTGCAGCGTGGAGTGAAGATAGTTGGCCAACGGCGCCGGGTCCCCCAGCCATGCGCCTAGCCCAACCAAAGATGGAATCCAGATCACCCTGCCACCCTCAGCTACGGTGCGTACAGTCGCCGTTGTCTCTCCCTGCCAGGTTGCAATTGGTTTGGCTTCAAGATTGTGAATCGTCCCCAACCACAGATGTGCCGGCAGGGATGGTTCCGCATTGTTCCATTCAATCTGTGGGGCAGTTGGCAGCAAAACCTCTTTAAGCTCTGCTCCGGTAATCTTTGCCAACGGAAAGCCTGCCAGTGGCCATGCCTTCCCGTATGGATCGTAGAAGCCGGTCAGCCCGGTTACGATCAGCGTGTTGCCATTGTGAACGAAGGCGTTCAGTTTATCTATTTGCGCAGTGGAGAGCGCCCTCACGTCGGGCAGAATCACCGTTCGATGAGCCGGTTCGACCTGGCTCCAGGCAACGTCGTCGAAGTGCTTGATGCGCGGGGGCACTCCGGACTCGGCTAGCGCCCGATAGAGACCCAGAGTTTCCAGCACCTGCGCATTGCGGTCTCTCGCCGGGTCGGCACTGTAGGCAAGGTTGTCTTCCAACGTCATGGTCTCAAGGCTCAGCACGAGCGTCACGTCGGGCCGAACGGCCTGGCTGCCATCGAAAACGTCCTTGTTGTTTTCCAGGATTTGAGCAATCTGCGAAGCGGTTCGCAGCCGGGCGCTTGGCTGCTGCTGAAAATCGAGCAACGACCACTCTCCGGCTTCCACCCCGCTCGAGCGGGCGTTCAAGAGCCAGAACAGGACGCGGTCTGCGCCTGTGCCCAGGCTGGTCCACACCCACTGGGCCACATCATCCGCTGTTGGATCCATTGGCCGAGTGCCACTTGCGATGTTCGTACCCCCTTGCAGTTCCGTAACCCAATGGCGTTTCGGCTCGATGCTCCCGTCGACCAGATCGTTGACATAGGAAACCCCGAGAGCGTATTCGTCGGGATTCAGAAGTCCGAAGTGCCACGCTGGATGTATCGAACAGCCGAGAGTGTCAAGAAACGACCGCCATTTAGGAAGGTCGTCCGACGACTTTGCAAGATTCCCCACCAGGGAATGCGGGTTCATATGCAGCGGATGCTTTGCATCGTTGATGCGCACCTGTTGCGCGAGCCATTCCAGTTGCTGTGTCTGATAGCCCCGCCAGAAGGTCATCCAATCGATCGAGACCGTCTTGTTCCAGGAGTTCGGTTCCTCGTCAGGAGTCGCCTGCTGACATGAAGAGTAGTTTTTTCCCCATGCAAGATTCAGTCCATCCACTGTCTTGTAGCGATGGGAGAGCCATGACCGAAATCCGGTAATGGCGAGCGGCTGCGGCGAAGCGGCCTGGCCAGGTTCGTTCATCAGGATCCACGAATCAAGCGCCGGGTTGTCGCGATAATGGATGACAACGTGCGCAATGTAATCGGCCGCCAGGCCCTGGGCGGCTTCGGAGCCGGTGACAGAATAGCCCTGCGTTCCATCACCGCCCAGGAACGGCGGCGGCCCGCCGGGCGTCAAGGTGGCGACAATGCGCACGTGATACTTCTCTGCCGCCCTGAATGCCTCGTCATAAAGTGTGAAATCCCAGACATCCTTCTTCGGCTCAAGATCGGGCCACATCAGAAAAAGCCTCGCCACCGGCATATGCGCATCCCTGAGTTCGCGAAACCACCCATCGATCTGCGCCGGTGTCTGGCCAGGCTCTATCCAGATTTGAGCACCGATCAGAGGTGTCTCCGCTGTCCCCGTGAGGGTACTCAACCATAGCGCGAGTACTACAACGATCCATTGCATTCCAACTAGATTAGGGGTCTTGCTGCCCATCAGGGGTCCTCTCTATCTTGGTCCTTCTCAGATCTCAGTCCCAGTGCCGCATCTGCTACATCGGAAGACCGCCTGGATCGGTCCGTTTCCGAGACAAATAACCCGTTCCCCAGGTAAAAAATCCCGCCCTGCGGCACTTCTCGCAGGCAAAAGTAAACTCCCACCCTTCGGGCTAAGGGGCAAGTGGAACGCCGCTTGTATTGAAGCCCGCGGCAAACGCTGGCGAGTTCTGCTGCAGTGTGTAATCACCGCCGGCGGCATTGGTGAACAATGGATCGGTCAGCAGTGTGTTTTGATCCAAAACGGCGCTGCCGAAGATCGGGTCCGATGCTATGGAGAAATTTTGAAACAGAACGTTGTAGTTAATGGTTCCTGGATTGGCGTCCATGTAGCCCGGACAGGAGTATGCGGTCCAGTCCCAGAGATCGCTATTCTTGCCGCCGTTTCGGTAAACGATATTGTGGGTAATTGAGAAGTTCGTCGGCATCAGATCGTCGCAGCCCCCCACAAACCCATAAGCGCCGATCGAGCCGGGGTTCGCTTCGGGAGCCGGAATCGACACGGCGGTGTTGTTCACAAAAAGGGATGCATAGTTCAAGGAGGTTGTGGACGCGCCACTGGTTGCGCCGTTGACCAGCGCAATCCCGATTCGATGAATCTGATGAGGGGTTAGCGCGGCTTGAAAGACATAGTTCGTGAGCGCGCTGGACGCCGTACCGCTGCCAATCACGACGCCATCGGCCTGCACATTGAATTGAGCGCTCGGCCCCGCGGTCGCTGTGCCGGAAAGTTGAACGACGATCGTGCTCGTGGCCGCGCTCTTGGGAAAGTAGGATGGCAGAAGGTCGATGCGCGTAGTCCCGTTATACGGCATGTATCCTGAAGATGCTGTGACGCCGTTCGATCCCTGATCGTAGAGCGCCGGTGGCTGTAAAATCACCACATTGTTGCTCGCCGCGTTGCTTTGGCAACCACCACAGAGGTAGACTCCCTGGCTGCTGCCGACCTCGATCACGTTCTTTGTAATCGACACTTCGCTCACGTGGTCGTCCATCATGATGCCCCGTGCCAATCCCGCTTGCACGTAGTTTCCCGAGCCGTCGCGATCCAGGCCGCCGACATTCTCAATACGATTCCCGGTAATCGTGGTGTTCTCCACCACGTGACCCGGGATGTTCCCTGCATAGGAATAGATCGTGCCGGTATCGTTGGTTTGCTGGCTGGTGTTTTGGATCGCGTTATTGGAGACGACGTTTCCGGTGAGAGAAACGCCATCCGATGGATATAGATCGATACCCCACCGTCCGGAACCGTTGATGGTATTGCTGTCGATGGTGTTCGAAGCGCTGTTCTGGAGATGAATTCCGGTTGACCCCGCGTTCACGCTCCCCAGACCGGTCAGGATATTTTTTGTGATGCTGTTGTTGTTGCTGTTGGCCACAAGAAAGATTCCCGATCCACCGAGTTGATTGAAGGTGTTTCCGGTGATCGTGTTGTTGGACGAGCCGCTCAGCGAAATCCCATTTCCCACATTCAGAAAGGTGTTTCCGCTGATTGTGCTCTTGCTCAGGCCCACACCCTTGATCGCCGCCAACTGGTCGGTGAAGGCGCCAGAATAAGGATTCTTGTCGGAAGTGGTCGCGGAAAAAGTCAGGCCGCTGATCGTGATGCCTGAAACATTTGAGAACGAGATCAAGGTGCTGAGTTGCGCGGCAACCACGGTTCCTGCAGCCGGGGTCCCGGAGTTCGCTGGCAGCACGTAGACCTTCGAAGTGGAGGGATCGTAGGCGAATTGCCCTGGAACACTGAGATCCGTCGGATCGTTCAGGACTCGCCAGCTCGAGGTATGGCCTGGCTGGTTGCAGTTGGCTCCATCACTGATGGGATTCGCCAGCGTAATGGTGTTATTGGCCGCATCGACGCTCATGATGGTCGTAAAGTTGTCGCTGTAGCGATGATCGCTGATGACCTGTACAACCGCACCAGGCTTCACGGATGCGCTCAGGTCGGCAGGCAACACACTGATCGTGGCGCCGGTGGTGCAGGCCTGGCTTGGGTTTACAATCCTCCAGCCCGATGTGTATGGCTGGAGGGGATTGTACCCAATGTCGGCCGCAGTCTGACGGACATCCGATATGGTGAGGTCCAGCCCCACTGGATGGGCAGCGGTTGCCGAATAGATACCGTCCCCCTGGCTGGTCCATCCGGTGAGAACTTCTCCACCGCTCAGAACGGCAGTCGCCCCGCTGGCGGCTTGCCATGTTTCACCATTATCGGCGGACGTAAGAGCAAGTGGGGCGGTGAGGGAATAAGTACCCGAATCGATGATCGTGGTCTTGGTGGAGGACTGCTGCATCGCCTGCTGCGCACGAGCCGGCGTAGCAAAAGGGTTCGCTTCGGAGCCGTCCCCCGTTTTGTCGTTTCCGTGGGGATCGACGTAGAAAGTGGTCGGCACAGACGGCGCCGTTACGGTGAGCATCACGGTATCGCTAGCGGTGCTGCCCGCTGAGTTGGACACGGCCACGCCGAACTTCGCTCCGTTATCGCCCGCCACCGTCGCAGGCGTAATGTAACTGGAAGCCGTCGCTCCAGTGATGGCTGCCGAATTCTTGTTCCACTGGTAGCTCAGCGTTCCTGTGCCTGTTGCTGTTACCGAAAAGGTGGCCGTTTGTCCAAGCGTTACAGTCGCGCCGATGGGCTGAGTCGTAATCGTTGGCGGCAGACCGCCGTTCGCCGGCGGTGCGCCACTTCCTGCTTGCCCGCAGCCAATCAACAGCGCAATGAACAGACCAGAGCTTCCCAGGCATTGCATCGAGAGAACCTTGGCGGACACTCTTGTCGAGCGCGCAACACTCATCGAAAGACTCATCGGATACTGTTCAATCTTCCACAATTTGCTTTACGCCCGAGCGTGGATCGGAGGCATCTCTGACCGTCCCATGCTGCACACCAGGACGGTCAAGAGGGCACGTGCAGGCGAGAGGCCTGCACGTACCATGGTTAAGGGTTGATGCGCGAACTAAAACTCAAACCGCGCGCCAACCTGGCCTCTGCGATTCCCAGAGACGCCGTAACATTGCCGAACTGCGGGCTCGTATAACTTTCGTTGATTCCCGAGTACTGATGACGGTTGAGAAGATCAAAGAACTCCGCACGAATGCTTGCCTTGAAACGGCCGTCGGAGCCGAAGGCGAAGTGCTTCACCGCAGAGAGATCCTCGTTATAGTTCGCAAATCCACGCCAGGTGTTGGAGTAGGGCAGCTGATTTCCAAGTTGCCCATACAGCGGATTGCTGGTGTTCAGCGTCTGGTCAGAGAACGCGGCCGGGCTGAAGTACTGGTTGCTGACATCGTTCAGGTTGGCGAGGTCCAGATGCTGGAAGTGATTGGCAAGCGACACCCCGGTCGTGTTTCCGAAAGTCTGAGCCCAACCGGGATACGCGTTTGCGGCTTGAACAGCGGGCATCGGCAGGCCACTGTGGTAATTGATATCGCCACTCAGCGTCCAGCCGCCTACCAGGTAATCCAGTTTTCTGCTTTCCTGCAACCAGTGTCCATTCCTGCCGAACGGCAGATTGTAGGAGACATAGCCTTTCACCTGATTGCGCACATCTCCTGGCGAAACCAGGTTCTTGAACTGGCCGTAGCTGTACGGGTCCTGGAACTCGGAGCCACCACCGCCAACCACATACTGGCCCCACTCGTCCACCTGATTCACGCCAAGGACATTTCCCTCCGCCTTGGATAGCGTGTAGCTCAGATCCATGGACAAGCTGCTGCCGGCCCTCTTCTTGACTTCGACAATGGCAGCGTTGTAGGAAGAGCTGCCAACCGGGTTGCCTGTGACCTGCAACGCACTACCCCAGCAAGCGTGCGCCTGGGGATCGAGATCGATCGCGGAGACAGCGGAATATCCTCCACAGCCGCCGTTCATCGCCGGCAGGAACGGATACCAGGGTACCCCCGCGGCTGCGGCGGACGCCTGACTGTTGATATTGTCCCCAGCATGGCCGCTTATGAGCAGCGGATAATACTGGCTGAAGGTGGGAAAGTTCTGTGGGAACAGATTGCCGTCGTGCAGAGCAGAAGCCATGTTCCCCATGTAACGTGCATCCACGACTGTATTCGCATTGATTCCGTATTCGACACCCACGTTCCAGTTCTGCGTGCGGCCAAGCGTGAGCGTGTTAGGCGTGGAATAAACCTGCCCCCAACCGAAGTCGGGTGCATTCGCGTTTTTAGCTGCCGGGATCGCTACGCCGGGATAAATGTTCGCGTCCCACTGGAATGAAGGACTGACGTTGGAAGCGCCAGGCGCCGATTGGTTCGAGCCAAAACAGTTGAAGCAACCTTCACTCTCGTAAGGAACTCCGCCCCACATGTTCTGGCCAATCGGAACATAAAACAAGCCCCATGCTCCGCGCAGCACCAGTTTATGAGAAAGCTGATATGCGGCGCCCACGTGCGGGCTGTAGAGGCGGTAATCTTCCAGCGTCTCGAAGCTGCCCCCAGGACCGGCCAGGTAGGAAATGTTGCCTAGCAAACCTGGATTGCCGGCGGAAGCTACCCAATTCGGATTTTGTGCGTTGAAGTCCCAGTTCGACTGATTGCCGTTCTTTTCATGAAGCCTGCCGTTCAAGTCCCAGCGCAGGCTGACGTTCAGCGTCAACTTGTTGGTGACCATGAACTGATCGGAAACGAACATGTCGACGCCCGAACGGGTGGTGTTCGATCCTGTCGTGACACCCTGACTGGCCGACGCGGCATCCCCGACCATCATGTTCGCAAGGCCGTATCCAAGGCTATTCGAGACGGTGGTGTTGTTTGCGACATTCTGAGGCAGACCGGTCAGGTCGTTGAAGTTGTAATTGAGAATTCCGCCCGGATTTTTGTTGAGCTGATCATAGGCGGTAAACTCGCCACCGAACTTCACGATGTGCCTGCCATGCACCCAGGACATACTGTCCTTGAAGCGCCACTGCTGCCAGCGTATGTCGTCGTTGAAGTCCTGGCCGACGGTGCTCTGCCCGACGCCGAGGGATGAGGCATAGCTGAGGTTGGGGTAGGTGGAACCTGTGGCGCTGGAGAAGGCGCCACCGGCTGGCGCGGGTGTAACGTCGGCCTTGTTGTTCCAGTTAAAGGCAACAATGAAGGTGTTAACCACTGTCGGGCTCAACGTGTAATTGTCCGTGAGGTGAACGGTCGCGAACTTCTGCGGCGCTCCCTGCGCATCGGCAAATGGGCCGCCCGTCGATGATCCGCGCTGCCAGAGATTGCCGCTGTTGTGGTTTCCGAGGCCGACGCCTTCGCTCTCGGCCCAGTTGATCGAGCCGCTGACGTGGTGCTTCTCAGAGAAGTTGTGGTCAAGCTTGGCGTCGAGGTTTTGCACCTCGTTGGTGCTGCCGGAGAATCCCCAGTAGTTGTTGATCAGGTTTGAGTTCGTGGGAGCGTAATCCTGTTTGTAAATGCTGATAACGCCCTTCGCCTGCGCGCTGATGCTGCCGGAAGGAATCATGTTGCCGGCAAACACCGTGCCGGGCGCCGCTGGGTTGAAGATAGCTCCGTAGTAGATGGGATTGTTGGCGGCGTCAAGATAGCCGGTGGGGCAGGGTTTGCCGGCAGATGTGTACGAAGCGCACGAGCCGGTGCCGCCTATCGCCTGGTTCGCCGTTAGCCCGGCGACACCGGCATAGGTCAGCAGTTGGCTGAAGTCCCCATTCAGCATGTTGGTCGTCGGAACCGTGGTCTCGTTGGCTCCCCACGCCATGGTGTTCTGGTTGTAGCGCTCATAGGCGGCGAAGATGAAGGTGTGCCGCCTCCAGATGGGTCCGCCCCCACTGAAGCCCCAGTCCCTCAAACGATCTGTCGGCCTGCGATACAGTTGCTGGTAGCCTTCCACAGATGGCGTTGTCGAAGTTGCCGGCACGACAGCTGGGCATTGCCCACTGGAACCCGCTCCCGCGGCATTGCAGAAAGCCATCCAGTAATTGTTCGACCAGCTGTTGGCATCGAATGCCTCGTTCGTCAAGAAGCCGAAGGCGCTGCCGTGCAGCTTGTCGGTGCCGGACTTGAGCTCGTACTGGAGGGTGCCGCCGCCTGTCTGCGACGACTCGGCATCGATTCCGCTGGTCTGCACCTGCACCTCGCGGACGGCCTCCACGCCAGGGGATGCATTACCCCAACCGGAACTGGCGGCCCCGCCGCCTTGATAGCCCGCATCCGCATCGACGCCGTCGACCATCACGTTGTTGGATTGCGACAATGATCCGGCAATGCTGATACCCGACGATGCGTCTCCGTTGACGCCCGTACCGACATTGACCGAGGGGACAACCATGACGGCGAAAGCCTGTGCATTGCGGCCGCCGGCGATCGATAGCGGCAACTCTTGAATGGCCGAACCTTCCACGCTTGTGGCTTCGGTGCTTGTGTAGCTATCCAGCGCGGCGGCGTCGCTGGTAACGGTCACCGTCGCTGAAGTGCCGCCGACCTGGAGATTGACATCAACCTTGGCTTCTTGTGAAGCCGAAACGGTGACGCCTTCCCGTTCGTATTGCTTGAAGCCTTCCATCCTGAACATGAGCGAATATTTGCCGACCGGGAGATTGACGATCTGGTAGACACCGCGATCATTTGTCGCGCTGCCGGAGTAGTCCACCCCGGTAGACGTGTCGGTGACCGAAACCCGGACGCCGGGAAGTACAGCTCCCGTTGCATCGGCGACCACGCCGCTGATGGATCCCCTGTCAGCCTGTCCCCAGCCATTGGGGCAGGAGAGGCCTGCGAAAATCACCAGGATCGCGATGAGAGCAATCGTGATGTGACTTCTCATTAGCGTCCCTTTTCTCTCTGCTGCCATTTCAACTTCCAATACCGTTTCTGCCATTTCTTCCTCCGTTAGCGTTTCTGTTGACGTGCTTGTCCGCGCACAGGATCGGTGCAATCCCCTTTTTTTGTTTCCTCTTCGCCCGGGCTACCTCTTGTCCTGCCTTTTCGCTTCAGAAGAAGGCTTACTCCCGCGACATCGCATTGATACGCACTTGCTTCAGTACACCGCAAGGTCCGATACGGTCTTTCACAGAACGTTAAGACCCTAAGGTGTTGAAAATATTGGAGGAAGTTTTGATTTTCTTCACCGTATAGCACTGGCGAGCGCGACCAGATTCATTGACAATCAGCAGAGACGCTAACTATAGCGCGACTGAACCGCAAAGAATGAGAGTTTCAATGAGTGACCGCCCTTACCAAGAAACAACGGGAAATCGCACTGGAAGGGCTCGCACACATCCTGGAGAGCGAGTATTTCCGTGGCAGCCAGAGGTGTTGTCATTTTTTGGATTATTCCGTCCGTTACGTTCTGGACGGGAGGCCCATTGACGAACTCAAAGAGCGCACGCTTGGCATAGAGGTCTTTCACAAAGCGGGAGATTACGATACGGCGCAGGACAACATTGTCCGCGTCACCGCCAATGAAGTGCGGAAGAGGCTTGCCCAGTAATACGGGGACGAGCATCGCAATCGAACTCTGACTATCCAGCTTCCGTCGGGCACCTATGCAGCCAGTTTGAACTGCTCGGAGGCGGATTTGTCTCCCCAGGCCTTGGCCGCCTCCGCAACCGAGCCTAAAGTATCTGACCTTGGCAAAAGTGACACCGGAGTTGTTCGCCGTTCCCGGTTCGGCTGGCTGATCATTGTCGTACGCGTGCTTGCCGTATCCGCTTTGTCAGCTCTGATTCTTTACAGGCAGCTGCACGCAAACGATGTGGTTCAAGGTGTCTGGTCCGCAGTTCTCGACAGTACAAAGGTGGCTGTAATCTGCAATTCGGAACCGATCGCTTACCGTCCCAAGTCCAATATGGATGTTTCTTTAGGGCCCGAGGATCGCGTGATACCAGTTCCGGATGCGTTTATCGGCACCGGTGATGCGCTCGCTCTGGCTGATGTCGTCAACTTCCTCGGGAAACGCGGCAAAGAGTGGCAGTTACTCCCTGGGGACTCGACTCCTTCAGATACCCTTCTGGCCGGACCGATTATTCTCGTTGGCGTACACGCTAATAAATGGACTCCTACCATTACGAAGAACTTGCGGTTCTTTTTCGGCGTCGGAAACGCTATCTATGATCGGTCGAATCCAAGAATCAAATGGTCGCTTGACCAATTGACTCCGGACTGGAAGACCAACGAAGACTATGCCTTAGTGTCGCGCTTCACCAACCCCGGTAGCGGCCAGCCTGTCATATGTGATCGCGGGCCTAACAAACTTCGGCGCCCAGGCAGCTGGAGATTTCCTTACCAATCAAAGTCTCCTATCGGAAGCGATGCAAAGTGCCCCAAAGGATTGGAGGCACAAGAACTTTCAGTTCGTTCTTCATACACAAATCATCGGAAACTCGCCCGAGCGGCCAACAGTGATTGCATCAAATTATTGGTAGCAGATTTTGCAGATTGGTCCATTTTCACGGGACCAATCTTGCCGTTTTAGAAATTAGGGCGTGTGTCACTAACTCTGATGAAATAATAGTTAATGGAGGTCACTGCGGGGCAGCACTAAAAGTCAAGGATAGCCTGCCGATTCAGCGCGGGAATGTGAAGCTGTAGAACCTCTATGTACTCAATGCAATTCTATTTGTGCCCGAATACGGTTGCTAACGGCGTCGTCTCCCTGCTCGGTTCGGCGATTGGCACAGCATTTATACGCGTATGAACGTTATCCGTATGTTATCAAGGACAACAGACAACGTGAGACTGGACCGGACACAGATCAAAGCAAAAGGAGCGCTTCCGCAGTGTGGAAGCGCCCCTTTCCTTTGCAGCATGTTGCTTGTCATTCCGGTAGCACCAACCTGCCCTTCACATTGAAGGTTTTGGTCAGCACCTGCACTCCGGAGTATGGTTGGCCGCCGCCAACCGAAATCGCATACTGGCCTTCGGCGATGATAGGCTCTCCTGCTTTGGTCACCATACTCATGTCGCGCGGGCTTAGTTCAAACCGCACCTTCCGCGAGGCCCCGGCCTCCAGATACACCCGCTGGAACGCCCGCAGCGCCCGCAACGGCGCTCCTGGCACGTCGGGGAAGCTCAGGTAGAGCTGGACCACTTCATCGCCCGCCCGGCGGCCGGAATTGGTCACCGTGACCTGTGCCACAACCGGGCTGCCCGCCGCCATCGCGTCGGTGGGAACGGTCAATCCGCTATAGGTGAACGTCGTGTAACTCAGCCCGTAGCCGAAGGGATACAGCGGCGTCCCCTCAAAGTAGCGGTAAGTGCGGCCCTTCATCGAGTAATCTTCGAAAGGCGGAAGCTGGCTCACGTCCTTGTAGAAAGTTACAGGCAGCCGTCCCGCCGGGTTGTTGCGCCCGGAGAGCGTCTCCGCCACGGCCGCTCCGCCTTCCTCGCCGGGGTACCAGGCATCCAGAATGGCGTTGGCGTGCTCCTTGGCCCAGTTCACACCCAGGGCGCTGCCGTTGGTCAGAACCATGACCAGCGGCTTGCGGGTCGCAGCCACCGCCTCCAGCAGGTTCTGTTCAGGCTTGGGCAGGTCGAGGCTGGTGCGGTCGCCGCCCTTGAAGCCGTCCTCATGCACCGGCATCTCCTCGCCTTCGAGCTCGCTGGTGATGCCCACCACGGCTACCACCACATCCGCGTCTCTGGCCGCGGCCACGGCCTCCGGCCTGGGCTTCAGGTCCACCATGGACCACACCAGTTTCGCATATGTTAAGTGCTTGTCGCCCTGCCCATACTCCACCAGCACCTGGGCCGGTTTTCCCTGCTCCAGATGTACTCGTCCCAGCTTAGTTTCCACGCTGTCGGCGTTCCATTCCGAAGTGATTTCCTTGCCCTCGAGTGAGATGCGGAATAATCCGTTGCCTTGAACGCCCAAGTTGTAGTCGCCGGTCTCTGGCGGCGTGAGGGTTGCCTCCCAGCGAATGGCGAGCGGCTTGACCCCGGCTACCTCGATCGGCAGCGGCGCGGCGGAAGCATCGATGCCCGGCTCAATGCGCGTAACCAGCACTGCCGGTTTGGTATCTTCATCTGCCATCAAATCCTGTCGCGTATAAATGGCTTTCGCGCCCGGTTTGCCATCGACGGTCAACAGCGCAGCCGGCACGGGCGTCGCTTCCTTGCTCAGAAACTGCGTTCCCGGCACATAAGTAATGGTCGCAGCGGGAAACTCGGCCTTCAACCCTTCCAATACGGAGACAGTGTGGCTGGGAGTCCCGTTGTAGTTGCCCAGCAGGACCTTCGTCTGATCGGCCAGCGGACCCACCACCGCAATCTTGATGCCCGAGGTTCTGAGCGGCAATACGCCGTCGTTCTTCAGCAGCACCATGGACTCATTGGCCAGTTTGCGAGCCATCGCCCGATGCTCGGCGCTGTCCAGCAGCTTCTCGTCTATCTTGCTGAACGGCACCATCTCCGGCGGATCGAACATGCCCAGCTTCATCCGCGCCGTAAACAGCCGGGTGAGAGCCCCGTCGATCTGGCTCTCCTTCAGAAAGCCCTGCTTTACGGCATCCAGATACGGCTTGTAATCGTGGTCGTCGGTCACCTTGACGGAGCCGTCAATGCACTCATTGTCCATGCCGCGCTGCAGGCTGATGGCCGATGCTTCGGCCTGCGTCGGCTCGTAGTGGTGGCCGCTGAAGATGTTGCGAACCGCTTCGCAGTCCGAAACCACATAGCCCTGGAAGCCCCACTTGCCGCGCAACTGGTCCTGCAACAGAAACTCATTGGCGCAGGCCGGCTGGCCGTTGATGCTGTTGTAGGCGCACATCACCGACTCCGCCTTGGCCTCGACTACTGTGGCGCGGAAGGCGGGCAGATAGGTATCCAGCTCGTCGTGTTTGCTGACTTGCACGTCCGCTGTGTGGCGCGTGGGCTCCGGCCCGCTGTGCACCGCAAAGTGCTTGGGCGTGGAGATCACCCGGTAATAGCGCGGATCGTCGCCCTGCATTCCGGTCACAAAAGCCACGCCCATGCGTGCGGTCAGGAACGGGTCTTCCCCATATGTCTCCTGCCCGCGGCCCCACCGGGGATCGCGAAAGATGTTGATGTTGGGCGCCCAGAAGTCCAGCCCTTCGAAGATGTTACTGTGCCCGTCGCGCACATCCTGCTTATGCTTGATGCGCGCCTCCGTCGAGATCACCACCGCCATCTCGTGAACTGCCGCCGTATCGAAGGTCGCCCCCAGACCGATGGGTTCGGGAAACTCCGTGGTGCCGTTCACCGCCACGCCGTGCAGAGCTTCGCTCCACCAGTCGTACGCCGGCACATTGAGACGCGGAATGGCCCGCGCCTGGTTCACCAGTTGACTGGCCTTCTCCTCCTGCGTCATCCGCCCCACCAGGTCCGCCGCACGCTGCTCAGCGGGCCGGCTGGGGTCCATGTAAGCGGGCTTCCGCGCGTTCTGCGCCTCGGCCACCCACGCAAATCCGCAACACGCCAACCCGGCAACCACTATTCGCAATCCAAAGCTCTTCATCGTATCCTCACCTGCGGACTTTTCGCTTCGCAGTCATTTTTGCCGCAAAACTCCAAGCCCTAATTTCGGTTTTCAAACTGACGGCCTCACCAGGCGCCGTCGCATTTCCATCAAATTCCGAAGGGTTCGCAACCATGACAATAAGCGGCGCACAACATCGTGTCTTTGTGGTCACCACATCAGAAGCCGGGGCTTCGATTCGCAACTGATTTCTAGTCGGTACCTCTAAATACCATCCTGTCTTCTGAGAATCTTTTCACGCCATCCTTCCAGGCTTGCACCGCTATAACAATATCCCCGGACTCCGTTGGAGCCTTGAATGCGATCTTCACGCTTCTTTGTTCGCCCAGAGGCACCAGCACTGGAATAGTTCCACGACGTAAAACACGAGAAGGCGTTCTTGCTTCCCACTTTACAGTTACAAGTTCTCCTGACAGATCATCATTAAAGACAGTCAGAGTTCGCCTGACTAACTGGCCTGCGTGGAGTTCCGGCTTTACAACTGGCCAGTCTCCGTTCTTGTTGCTGGCGGCGTTGAGCAGATCGAACTCAAGGTCCGCGACCGCGACCGGGGCATAGCACTGCTGAATCAGTTTGATGTTCGCATTGGTCCACGGATCGGAGATCGCCGGCAGAATAAACCAAGTCGCCGGCGCGCCGCGCTTCTTGACCTTTCGCTCCAGTATTTCCGTTGCCGCGCTCTCGCCGGGCACGTAGTTTGGCCATGCATTATTCAACACATAGTTTCGTAAATCGGCATTCCCTTTCGCGCGTCTTAGCCGAATGGTCGTAGCCATCCAGGCAAATCCTTGTAGCGTATTATCTGCGTCCCAGATTGCCTCGGTTTCGCCGTAAGGCCGATCAAGACGCGCCGAACCACCTGTCAGCGGAAGGCCGCCAAGGTCGTTCACATAGTGCTCCATGTTTATGATCCCGTGTCCCAGGTCCTCATTCACACCGTCTGCAATGATCGGCCTGGTCCCATCCACTTGCTCGATCGCGGCGATCGCTTCCTGCATCGGTTCAGACCATTCGTTGGCGGCGCTCCACAGAACAATTGCAGGGTGGTTGCGATCCCGAAGAACCATTTCACGGTCCATTGCCAACATGCTGTCGTGGCCGGCCTTCCAGTCTTCCTGCCCCCCCTCGGAGCCCCGCAACGGGCTTTCTCCTACCAGCATCAACCCTTCTTCGTCCGCAACATCGAGCATGTACGGCGTTGCCGGAATCTGGTGAATTCTCATCACATTGAAATTCAGTCGAAGCAGATTGTTCACTGCCTCCGGCCATCCTCCATTGGTTTCAGTCGGCCTTCCGAATCCCGGCTTGACCCCGTATGCGTCGGTTCCAAAATTCGCCTCCTGTTGATTGTCGCCACGCAGGTTTACATGAACGCCGTTCAACTCATAGTGGTTTCCAACGACCCTGAACTCCCTGAAGCCAAAGCGCGCTTCCTTGCTCTCAATGAAACGGCCCGATGCGTAGAGCTGCAAAGTCAGAACGTGCAGTTGCGCCAAGTAACCACGGCGATAAGGCACGTTTGGCCACCAATAACTTTTCGGACCCAGGGGCCACACGATGGAAGCCAGACAGACGCTCACGGTTCCATGCGCAGGTATTGTCGCTGAAGCAGAATGCACCTTCGGATAGCGGATGAAACCCTTGTTCCAGGACTGAAGCTCGCCAGTAATATCGACTTCTTGCGGATGGTCTTCGGCGTTTGATATCGACGCGGTGATGGACAGCAGGTCAGGATTGCGGTTGGTTATGATGTGAACATCTTCGATAGTGATGCGCGGCAACACTTGCAGCTCGACCCCCCGAAGTATCCCGTCCGCAATATCCGTGGACCACGACGCGCCCTCAGCGATGGCAAAGCGTCCATTTGCCAAACGATATTTCTCCCTGCCGTTCACCTGGACCTCCACCAGCAATGCGGTTCCAGGCTTGGCTACAGACGTTAAATCTGCCGTGAACGGCATCCACCCGTTCAGGTGTTCAGCGACCTTCTGCAAATGAGACTCATCCGGACCAGCCAAGACAACGGCCCCGAAGTTCACTGCGGCAAAGGCCAGGCGAACAACATGCCCGGTGGCAAGTGCTGGGACCATGATGTGCGTGCGATACGTACCAGCGTCGCAATGGAAACCCTGGGTCTTCCATCCCCCCTCGGGCACTCTAATCGGCTGCCAGGCTCCGTTCTCTGGACGAAGCTCCCAGTTATATCCTGCTGAGCTGGAAAGATCTATTGAACGCGCTTGTTCAGGGAGCTCAGTGCTGCGCGCAACACTTGCCCCTGCAGAAAAGGATTCTGGCGGGGTCGGTCTTTCGCTCGATTGCGCGGCAATTCGGTTCACGACGACGGCAAGCACGAATAGAGTGAACACCATTCCAATATCGAAAACCGGCGTGTTCCTTTTTTCAATACCCACAGCGCGCGGGCCGTGTCCTGACCGACCTTTTAGCTTCAAGAATCCTCTTTCCCACCGCATCCTATTGATACCCATTGACTCTGTCGCACCGCAAGGTCCGATACGGTCTTTCACAGAACGTTAAGACCCTAAGCTATTGAATCGCCAAAGGGAAAGAACGATTTTCTTCACCGTATAGCACCGCCAAGTGTGACCCGATCCATTGACAATCACCTGAAAGGCAAACTATAGTTCGACTGAATCACGATGGATCAGCGCTAGAGAGTGGCCGACTTCACCCAGAAACAACGGGAAATTGCACTGGAAGGGCTCGCAAACATCCTGGAGAGCGAGTACTTCCGTGGCAGCCAGAGGTGTTGCCATTTTTTGGAATATTCAGTTCGCTACGTTCTTGACGGGAGGCCAATTGATGAGCTCAAGGAGCGCACTCTTGGCGTAGAGGTCTTTCACAAAGCCGGAGATTACGATACGGCGCAGGACAACATTGTCCGCGTCACCGCCAATGAAGTGCGAAAGAGGCTTGCCCAGTACTATGGAGACGATCATCGCGATCGAAAGCTAGCCATTCAGCTTTCCTCGGGTTCATATGCAGCCAGTTTGCACTGGACCGTGGAGGATACGCCTGCACAGGTTCCTGCCGCTCTAGCAAATGAGGCAAAAGCTCCAGTCCTTGAAAAGAATCAGACCGGTGGTATTCGCCGGTCCCGGATAATCTGGCAAATCGCTGCGGCGTGCTTGCTTGCGTTTGGCGTTGCAGCTGGTGCGATTTTCTACTGGCAGATACGCTCAAGAGATATGCTCCGGGGTGTCTGGTCCCCTGTCCTCGAGAGTCCAAAGGTGGCAGTCATCTGCATTTCGCAGCCAGTCGCTTACCGCCCAATGTCAAACATGGATGTTCCAGTGGGATCTGGGGACCGCATGACGCCGGTGCCGGATGCGTTTGTCGGCACTGGCGACGCATTCGCTCTGGCCGATGTCGCCGGCCTCCTGAGCAAGCTTGGTAAAGATTGGCAGTTACTCCCTGGGAACTCGACACCTTCCAATACGCTGTTAGCAGGCCCGATCATTCTCATTGGCGTACACGCAAATAGATGGACTCCTACCATTACGAAGAACTTGCGGTTCTTTTTCGGCGTCGAGAACGCAATCTATGATCGGTCGGATCCAAGAGTCAAGTGGTCGCTGGACCAACTCACTCCGGACTGGAAGACCAGCGAGGACTACGCCTTGGTATCGCGCTTTACCAACCCCGGTAGCGGACAGCCTGTCATCGTGATCGCGGGACTTACAAACTTCGGCACCCAGGCAGCTGGAGATTTCCTGACCAATCAAAGCCTCTTGTCAGAAGCGATGGAAAGAGCCCCAAAGGATTGGAAGCACAAGAACTTTCAGTTCGTTCTTCACACTCAGATCATCGGAAACTCTCCCGAACGGCCAAGCGTGATTGCAGCCAACTTTTGGTAGCTCGGTAGCCAAGCGAATCTTCCTCTACAATCTTCTCAGCGTGTCGCGGCGATTGAGTGCAGCTCAATACCACTTGATCTCGCTCACTTCCGCAATACGCTCTTGAGCGGCCGCAGGTCGGAGATAACGCAGTGTCGTCTCCAAATCCGCGTGGCCGACATACTCCATTACCGTGCGCGGATCGATGTGATTTCGTAGCCACGTTGTAATGCACGTACGCCGGAATTTGTGGAGTTGGATTTCATTGCATCCGCGTTCGCCTTTCACTCCGGCAATACAATTTGGATATGGCCCTCATACGCTGATCTTCGTCGAAAAGCGAAACATTGTGTCGGTCCGCCGATAAGCCTTCAAATGATCCTCGGTTGATCCCAAAGCGTTCATTGAGCTATTCAAGTCGATCAATGTCTCGGCAAGTGGCCGTAAAACCGGCTTGTCGGAGAGGTGTGCATCTGATCTAACCAGATCTCAGGCTGGAATCGCGGTAAATCGCCGAGGCACGTTTCCAACGCCGCAGGAAACCCTGTAGGCAGGATCGGTAACGGGAACGCCGATGTCGCCGGGAAGGATTCTCGGTTGTCGCTCTCCCACACGGAGAGCCCCGAAGCTGGAGAAGCCTATGTCGGCCATCTTCTTCATTCTATGAAACATATCGTACGGCGTTCGGCATCCCATTCAGCTCTTTCTGTTCGGCAGAAAGAGCAGCGGGCAATGGGTCTGGTCAACATCAGCCAATCTCAAAGTCTCCCCGGCCACGCGCTGGGACTGCGCGCGGCTGGCTGTGATGCACAAGGCGTTCGTGCGCGAGGTTTCTGCCTTCGACTCGTGCCCATGCTTCGGCGCGCTGCTTGCTCCTCTCGCACTCCCGATCACCGCGTGGGCCAAAGACGGCCTCAGCGGTGCGCTCCGCGTAGTTGGTCCAATTGCGGTTCTCTGCCTCGCGCCCCTGGCTGGCGTTTTCCTTCAGAGCTTGCGTGATGGCCTGTTGATCGTGGCCCGTTACGCGCATTCTTACCGCAATCATCCAATCAAGCTGTGAGGCGTTCCGCACCTCGATTCGGTTGAGGATGTCGGCTTTGTGCAACTGATACGTCATTCTCGGCGACGGCATTCCAGCCGGAGTTACCGGATACGTTATTCTCGGCGACGGCATTCCAGCCGGAATTACCGGAACTGGCTGGCCCTCGCTGGGACCGCGAACGATTTCCCGGCGCAACTCTGGATTGCTGATCTTGAATCCATGTTGCGCGGCAAGCTGCGCACAGAGTTGCTTGAACTCGTCGGGGCCGGTGATCGTAAGTGTTCCCCACTTCTGTATGCCCAACTGGAGTGCGGCCAAAACGGCAGCCTCATCCTGCGCCTGCCAGACGTCAATGCGCTTGCCACGATCCGTGAAGCTGACGTGGCCTGGATCGGAACGTGATGAATAGTGAATTTCAGTCAACTGCGAGTGCGCGGACTGACGAACCTGCGCGGTGAAGTCGCGGATGTCGCGCTTGCACGGTATCTCGTCCTCGTCTCCGAGAATTGCAGTACCGGGCGTTTCCGAATCCCGGTACCTCCATTGCTCCGCTAGCTGTGGTTCTCCCTGTTCTACAAGAAACTGCTCGAATGTCTTCCGCCGGCCGAACCCGATTCGGAGTTTGTCGCGCTCACGCTTTTGCCGCTCCATCAGTTCGGCTCTGCGCATGGCGTGGTCGGCTGCCAATAGGCTCCTGGCAACATTCAAGGCATTGCCAGACCACTTGCCGCCGTGGTAAAGATCGGTTCGCTCCGTACGAAACTCCGAAGACTGCATCTCACGCGCTACGCGATGCTCCATGCGCTGCTGGATCTGGGCAGCGTTCTTTTCTTTGCGGTTGGTGCTGAGTGCCTTGCAATACTCAGCCCAGTTCGCTGGCATATCAGGACGAAGAGCCTCCGCCTCGCGCTGCTGCGGCGTCGGATTGGCGCGTGTATCAGGTTGGAATTCACCCAACCGCTCTTCCATCCGACTCCTACTAAACTCACGACCGATGCAAGATGCCTTGAGCTGTTGATCTCCTACCCAAAGTATTGCGCCGCTGCCCCTTCGCTCGTAGCGAATATTAACCTGGGCCAGCCCCACATGCACCTGTGCCCACGACCTTGCATTGCGCAGAATTGGCGCGGCTCTTTCCTGCGCGATTCGTTCGCAGGATTTCTCTCCGGTCGCATTCTCATAATCCAGCGCTTTCGAGTGGGGTAGAGGCTCGCGCACACTGCTGGCTCGTGTGACATCACCGCTACGGTTCGCAACATAGCGGGAATTCTTCTCTGCCTCCCAGCCTTGCGCACGGATAATCTCTGCGAGGGCCTTGTGCGCTTTGTCGATGCACCATCCCTTGTCCTCCACGAGTAGCGTATCGGGATGAACGCGATTGAGAACGACATGAAGATGATAGTTCTCAGTGTTGCGGTGCAATGCAAAGATGGCAAGCTGGTCGCTGCTCATACCGAGATGCCGCTTCAGAATACCGACGGTTTCATTGCATTGCGCTTGCGTCGGTTGCTCGCCCTCCTTCCAACTCAGCAGCCAATGATCGACGGGATCCTTACTGCGATTCGCTTCCATTGCAAGAGCAACCATTTCGGCACGCTGCCCTTGCTGAGAGTCAGAATAGAAGTCTCCGTTTGCACCAATGTACTCGGCCGTCTGTGTGTCTGCGTGTCCATCGGCCACGATGTAGTCGAGTAAGCCGCCAACGCGCGCAGCCTTGCTCGATTGAGTCTTCGGATTGGCGATGTACTTAACGATCATTGTTTGCGACTCGTTCTATAGCAGCGCGTAATGCGCGAATCGTCGCGACGCACTCATCCACGACTTCGCAGTGCAGGGCGAGTCTATTTATCGCATATTTTTGAAGACCGCCCAAACGGCGCAGCTCGCGAATCATCATCAGGTCAGTGGCCGCGTGGATCGCTTTGCCAAATGTGCGCCTGCGGACGAACTCGCTAATGCTCATTCCGGCAAGGTCGGCGTCCTCCCGGAGTTGCACGCGCTCTGGAGCCGTTAGCCTCATTTCGAATCGGCGTCGGCGAGCTCGGCTGAGACGCAGGTCGCGTTCGGCCTGCAGGCGTGCGGCCTCGCCCTCCGCGTTCTCCAGCGCGGCCAGCCGCAGGGCGCCCTCCGCTCCGTAGGTCGATGACCGCACGCAGGTCCTCGCCGTACTTGCGCCGCAACTCGGCCAGCAGCCGGCGACGCTCCTGCACGTCGACGAGGCGCTGGGGATCGTCCTCCCAGCTCTCGACCTCGTCGCGCAGCGTGCGGGCCAGGTCGGAGAGCTCGACGGCCGTGGCGGCCAGGCGGGCGTGGTAGCTCTCGAAGGACGCGCGGCCGGCCAGGGCGCCACCGGCGCGGCCCAGCAGGTCGATCGCCCCGCCGTCGGCGGCGGGATCGACGAGCTCCAGGGCCTCGAGCGCGGCGTCGCGGTAGGCGGCGGCGTCGGCCAAGCGGTCCTCCTCGAGCCGCAGGGAGGCCTCCTCCTCGGGATCTTCGAGGTGGGCCTGCGGCGATCTCCTCCACCTGGTAACGCAGGACGTCCGCCTCGCGGGCCCGTTGCTGGGCGTCACCGCCCAGTCCCGCCAGCGCCTCGTCGAGCGCGTGCAGCTGGCTGCGGATGGCCCGCACCCGGCTGAGATCCGTGCCCGCATAGGCATCGAGGACGTTGCGCTGGGCGGTGGGCGTGACGAGGGCGCGGTGCTCGTGCTGCCCGTGGATCTCGACCAGCTCCGCCGCCGCCTCGCCGAGCGCGCCCAGGGGCGCCATGCGGCCGTCGACCCAGGCCCGGGACCGGCCCTCGGCGGGGACCGAGCGGGTCAGGATCACCTCGCGGGCGGCGTCGCCCTGCCCCAGCACGAAGCGGGCCTCGACCAAGGCCTCGGTGGCGCCGGCGCGCACCATGCCGGGGTTGGCCCGGCCGCCCAGCACCAGCTGCAGCGCCTCGACGACGAGCGTCTTGCCGGCGCCGGTCTCACCGGTGAGCGCCGTCATGCCGGGCCCGAAGACCAGCGTCAGGTCCTCGATCACACCGAGGTCGCGCACGTGCAGGTCGGTCAGCACGACGCGCTCACTGGTTTCGTTCGGCCAGGAGCCGGAAGCGCAGAATGCCGCCGAACGTCTGGGGCTCGTTGCGCACGACGCGCACCGGGCGCTCGGCCACGGTGCATGTGATGGTGGCGCCGGGCTGCAGCCGCCCGATCTCCTGCCCGTCAATGACGAGGACGCCGGACCGGTCGGGCACGACCTCGACGGTGACCTCCTGGTCCTCGGTCAGCACGAGGCTGCGGTCCAGCGAGAAGTGCGGCGCCACCGGGGTGAGCACCATGGCGCGCGAGCGTCGGCGCCAGGATCGGCCCGCCGGCCGAGAGGTTGTAGGCGGTGGAGCCGGTCGGGGTCGCGATGATGAGGCCGTCGGCCGAGTAGGTCAGCGCCTCCTCACCGTCGACCGTGGTCGCCAGGCGGATGGTGTGGCCGAAGTCGATCTTCTCGATCACCACCTCGTTCAGCGCCAGCAGGGCCGTGATGCCATCGCTCATCGAACGGTCCGAGATCGAGACGTCGAGCGCGAAGCGGGATTCGACGATGGCCTTGCCCTCGAACACCTTGGTGAGGGCGCCGCGCACCTGGTCCGGCAGGAGGTCGGGCAGGTAGCCGAGGCGGCCGAAATTCACACCGAGCACCGGGACGTCCTCGGTGGCGGCGAGGCGCACCACGCGCAGGAACGTGCCGTCGCCGCCCATGCTCACGGCCACGGTCGTCCCACCGAAGTCGACGTCGGCCAGCTCCACGTCGGTGCCCGCCTCGCTGACGCGGTCGGGACCGCTGAAATTGGAGGATGCGGGCGACGTCCCCCCGCTCGGTCAGCCAGGTCGCGGTGTCGGTGGCCAGCGCGAGCGCGTCGGGGCGGTCGGGATGGACCAGGAAGGTGACGGTCGCCATCGGCGAACGACGGCTCAGCCGGCCGGTGCGGTCGGTGGAAGGGGTCCGTCCGCCTCCGACACGGCGGCGCTGAGCAGGGCGGCGGCCTCCCCCGCTTCGTCCCCGGCCGTGCCCTTGCGGGCGTGCACCAGGAACTCGACGTTGCCGGCCGAGCCGGTCAGGGGGGAAACCATCGCTCCCATGATGCCGGTTTTCGCGTCATGCAGCGCGGACGCCACGCCCTCGAGCGCGGCCAACCAGAGCGCCGGGTCCCGGATCACGCCCTTGCCGCGGGAGACGGCGGCGCGGCCAGCCTCGAACTGGGGCTTGACCAGGAGGACCAGGTCGGCGTCCGGGGTCGAGACCGGGCCGGTGAGGGCGGGCACGACGCTGCGTAGCGAAATGAAGGAGAGATCGGCCACGACGAGCGGGCAGGGCTCGTAGGCCGGGTCGGCCGCGCCGAGCTCCGCCACCGTGAGGGTCCGCACGTTGGTGCGCTCCAGCACCGTCACCCGGGGGTCGGCCCGCAGCGCGGGGTCGAGCTGCCCGTGGCCGACGTCCACGGCGTAGACGTGGGCCGCCCCGCGCTGGAGCAGGCAGTCGGTGAAGCCGCCGGTCGAGGCCCCGGCATCGAGGGCGCGCCGGTCGGGTGACGGGGATCGGGAACCGCTCCAGTGCGGCCTCGAGCTTGTGGCCGCCTCGGCCGACGAAGGGCGAGGGGGGCCCGAGCAGGACGACGGGCTCGTCCGGGGCGACGAGGCGCGCCGGCTTCTCGGCTTGCGTGCCCGAGACGAGGACGGTGCCGGCGGCGACGGCCGCCTGGGCCTCCTGCCGGGATTCGACGAGGCCGCGTCGCACGAGCTCGGCATCGAGCCGGCGGCGGGCCCCGCTGGTCAGCTGGCGGCCTTCTTGGTCGCCGAGTTGTTGGCCTCGGAGACCTTCTTGCCGTGCGACTTGCCTTGCGACTTGCCCGTGACTTGTGTTCGTGTCCGACTTGGCCGAGCCCGCCGGCGTCTTGATGCCCGGGAGGCGGGACGGGGCGACCGAGGTGGCGGCGTCGCGGGCCCGGGTGGCCGTCTTGCCGGCCTGCACGGTGACGTCCTTGGCGGTCTTGCCGGCCTGGGCCGTCACACCCTTGGCGGTCTGGCCCGCCTTGTTGGTCGCATCCTTGGCCGTCTTGCCGGCCTGGCGGTCACGTCCTTGGTGGCGTTGCGGCCGGCCTTGGCCGACTTCCCAGGACCTCGGCCACCTGGTTGGCGAGCGACTCCAACGACCTGGGGTCGATCTTCTCCAGCTGGCTGGCCACCTCGTGGCGCACCAGTTCGAGCACCTGCTCGCTGGACTTGTGGCTTCGTTCGACCAAGTTGTCCACCCAATCCTGTGCCTGGCTGCGCTGGATGTCTCCGGCGTTCACCAATTCTCGCACGATCTCCTCGGCCCGGCCACGGCTGACCTGTCCGAGGACGGTCCCCGCATCGAGGTACTTGCGTATGCGCTCATTGCTTGCCATTGCACAAGAGTATCTGAAGTGCTAGCTGCTGGCAAGCACTTTATGCGGGGCTCCGGAGGGCCTGGTCGACGAGTCGGAGCAGGTCGGGTGCGACGGCGGCGGGGTCGGCGGCGGGTGGGATCTCCCCCTTCCGGGTGACGCCCGAGAGGACCAGGCCGAAGGGAATCCCCCAGCTGGGCGGCCAGGGCGCCGTCCGTCGAGGGGCGGTCCCCCACCATGACCCGCAGTTCCCCAGCGCCGACGCGGGCTGTGATGGCGTCCGCCGTCGGGCGGTGCGGCTTGCCCGCCACCTCGGCCGACTGCCCGGAGGCGGTGACCACCGCGGCGAGGATGGCGCCGGCCCCGGGCACCAGGCCGTCGGGGGTCGGGTAGGTGGCGTCCTCGTTGGTGCCCACCAGCCGGGCCCCGTTGCGGACGGCCGTGACGGCGAGGGTGAGCTTCTCGTAGGTGAAGTCGCGGGTGAGGCCGACCACGACGGCGTCCGCCGGCTCTTCGGGCACGACGAGGACGCCCCGGGCCGCCAGGGCCTCGAGCACGCCGTCGCCGCCCAGCACCACCGCGCTGGAGCCGGGCGCCAGCATGCCGGCGGCCACGTCGGCGGAGCGCAACAGGTCGGCGTCGTCGGCGGTGATGCCGCAGTGCGCCAGCTGCCGGTGCAGCTCGGCCGCGTCAGCGGCACGTTGTTGGTGGCGAACAGCACCCCGCACCCCGACGCCGCGCAGACGGGCCACCGCCTCGTCCACGCCGGGAATGGGCTTCCGCCGCCAGCCACGCCATCGAGGTCGATGACCCAGGTCCCCCCGGCTGGCGGCGGCCACATCGGGCCGAGGCTAACCCGGCTTCGTAGAATGACCGTCCATGGCCGACCTGGAATCGAGGGCAACGAGCTCGTCTTGCACCTGCGGAGCGATCGAGAAGGCCGAGGGCGCGCACAGCGACATCCGGCTCCCGCTCTCGGCGGTGACCGCGGTCCGCTCGGTCGACGACCCTTGGCCCGAGTTGCGCGGCATCCGGGCGCCGGGCACGGGACTCCCGAACGTCATCGCCGTCGGCACGCGGCGAGGCAAGTCGGCAAGGACTTCGCGGCCGTCCACGGCAAGGGTCCCGCCCTTGTGGTGGAGCTCGAGGGCGCCGAGTACGGCCGGCTCGTCGTCACCGCGGACGATGCGGCGGCGGGGCCTCTTCCATTGCGCAGGCGGTCGGGAAGGACTGACTGGGCCGCGGCCGGGCTGGGGGGCTGGGGGCTGGGCGGTTCGGGTCGGTCAGGGGTCCAGGGTCAGGCCCGGTCAGGGTCAGGAGTCGGTCCAGGGCGGCTGGAAGCTAATGGAGCGGGCCACGTCGCGTTGGGTCACGAAGCCGACCACGCGTTCCTCCTGGAGCACGGGGAGCCGGGACCGCTGATGTCGGCACATGACGGCCACGGCGTCCTGGAGGGAGACGTCGACGTCGACGCGACCACGTCGCCGGCGGCGTCGGTGAACTCGGCCAGGCTCACCTGGCGCGGGTCCCGTCCTTTGGCCACGACCTGGGCCACGATGTCACGCGCGCTCACCGTACCCGCCAAGGAGCCGTCGCTCTGGCAAAGCGGTGCGCTGTCCTCGCCATGGCTGGCCAGGAAGCAGGCCGCATCGGCCGCCGTGTCCGTGGTCCGGAGGACATCGACGTCCCCGCTCATGACGTCCCGAATGGTCCTCATGACGACCTCCCACCGCACGCCGGTCTCATGCGCGAACGTGCACCTCTACCCTCGCGCCGGGCGCGCTGAGTGGCAACGGTCCAGATGAAACTCCGGCTGGAACGGCCCACGTGCGACGGATCAGCCGAGGGCCGACGAGGTTGGCGGGGTCGGCCAGAACGTCGCCCAGGGTCGCGTAAGGAACAGTGACGCCGCCTGCCCGTCGACCAGCCGGTGGTCGAAGGCAAGGCTCAGGGTCACGGTGTGGCGCAAGGCGAGCTCGCCCTCGAACTCCCAGGGCCGCCGCCGCAGCGCCCCGACCGCGAGGATGGCGGCCTCCCCGGGATTGAGGATGGGCACGCCGGCATCCATCCCGAAGACCCCGACGTTGGTGACGGTGATGGTCCCCTCGCGCAGGTCGGCGGCCGTGCACCGGCCGGCGGGCCGTTGCCGTCAGGTTCCCCAGGGCGCTGGTCAGCCCGCGCAGGGTGAGATCCTGTGCGTCCTTGATGTTCGGCACCACCAGCCCGCGGGGGCCCGCCACGGCGATACCCAGGTTGACGTACCGCTTCGTGACCACCTCGTCGGACACGTCGTCCCACGACGAGTTCAGCGACGGGTGTTCGGGCAGGGCGAGGACGACGGCGCGGGCGACGATGGCCAACGGCGTCACGTGCAGACCTTCGAAGCGCCGGTTACGCCGGAGCCGATCGACCAGCTCCACCGTCGGCGTCGCGTCGACCGTGAGGAAGACGCAGGCCTGGGGCGCCGTCGCCACGCTGCGGACCATGGCGTCCGCCATGTGCTTCTGGACGCCCCGCACGGGCGCCCTGGTCTCGCGGTCCGACTCGTCGTCGCCGGGCGCCGCCGCCACGTCGAGATCGGCGGCGAGGTCCTCCCGCGTGATGATCCCGCCGGGGCCGTGGCCGGACACGTCCGCCAGGTCGATGCCATTCTGGCGGGCCATGAAGCGGACCGGCGGTGCCGCCAGGGGTCGCGCGCCGCTGCCGGGGGTGGCGTCAGGGTGGTGGCTGCGTGGCGCGGCGCGGTGGCTCGCTCCCGGTGCCCGCTGCCGTTGCGGCGCCGGCGGCTCGGGGCGCCTCGGACGGGCCGTAGCCGACGAGCATCGGCACGTTCTCTCGGCGTCACCTCGTGCTGCCGGTGCGGTGGTCGTTTCGTCGCCGGTTTCGGTGCCAGTGGCGATGGCGATGGCGATGAGCGGGGCACCGACGCGGCACGGTCTCCCCCGCCGCCGCCAGCAGCTCGACGACCGTGCCGGCGTAGGGGCTCGGCAGTTCGACGACGGCCTTCTCGGTCTCCACCTCGACGAGGACCTGGTTCAGGGCCACCTCGTCGCCGACGGCCACGTGCCATGCCACGAGCTCGGCGTCGGCGAGCCCTTCACCGAGGTCGGGCAGTACGAAGTGCCGGGGGGCGTTCACGGCCGGAGGCAGCGGTCGACTTCGTGAAGGATCCGGTCGGCGTCGGGGAGGAAGTGGTGCTCGGCACGGGAGGGCGGGTACGGGGTGGCGAAACCGCCGACCCGGCGGACCGGAGCCTCCAGATGGAAGAAGCAGCGTTCGGAGATGCGTGCCGCGATCTCGGCCCGGAGACCGCCGAACACGCTCGCTTCGTGGGCCACGACCAGTCGCCGGTCTTGCGGACGGAGGCCTCGATCGTGTCGAAGTCGATCGGTGAGAGCGAGCGCAGGTCGATGACTTCAATGGAGGTGCCCTCCTCTTGGCCGATGCGCGCCGCTTGGAGTGCCGTGGCCACCATGGGGCCGTAGCCGGCGATGGTCACGTCGCGCGCCGATGGTGAGGACCGCGGCTTGGGAGAGCGGAATTCCGGGGCGGAGCCGACGTCGTCGTCGTCCACCTCACCCTTTCCCAGTAGCGGCGCTTCGGCTCGAAGAAGACGACGGGGTCATCGGACGCGATGGACTGCTGGATCATGCGGTAGCCGTCGGCGGCGTTGCTCGGGGTCACGACGCGCAGGCCGGCCGTGTGGGCGAAATAGGCCTCGGGAGACTCGGAGTGGTGCTCCACCGCCCCGACGCCGCCGCCGAAGGGGACGCGGATGGTCAATGGCACCGAGACGCGGCCCTCGTTGCGGTAACGCAGCTTGGCCACCTGGGAGACGATCTGGTCGAAGGCGGGGTAGATGAAGCCGTCGAATTGGATCTCGCACACCGGGCGGTAGCCCCGCATGGCCAGGCCGACGGCCGTGCCGATGACGCCGGACTCCGCGAGCGGCGTATCGATGACGCGGCGGTCGCCGAAGTCCCGCTGCAGTCCCTCGGTGACCCTGAACACTCCCCCGAGCCTCCCGATGTCCTCCCCCATCAGGACGACCTTGGGGTCGTGCTCCATGGCCCGGCGCAAGCCGTTGTTCAATGCCTTGCCCAGCGACATGGTCTCCATCACGAATCCTCGTCGAAGCCGGCCAGGTAGGCGTCGTAGGCCTTCTGCTCCTCCGCGAGCAAGGGGTGCGGTCCGCGTAGACATGGGCGAACAGGTCCTCCGGTCTCGGGGTCTGGCATGGCCAGGCAGCCCTGGCGCAGTGCCGCGGCCGCCTGGTCCGCAGCGGCCTCGACCTCCGCATCGAACCCGTGGTCGACGAGACCCTCGGCCGCGGAGCAGCGCGGACAGCCGGGCGAGCGGGTCCTTGACGCGCCATTCCTCCTCGTCGGACCCGCGAGCGGTAGCGGGTGGGGTCGTCGGACGTCGTGTGCGGGCCCATGCGGTAGGTCACCGCCTCGATGAGCGTCGGTCCGTGGCCGGCCGAGGCGCGGGCCAGGGCCAGCCGCGTGGCGGCGAGGACGGCGAGGACATCGTTCCCGTCGACCTGAATGCCGGGGATCCCGTACCCCTGGCCCCGCTGGGCGATGGAGGCGTGCGACTGCACGTGGACAGGCTCCGAAATGGCCCACTGGTTGTTCTGGCAGAAGAAGACGACAGGCACGACGTAGCTGGCGGCGAAGCCGAATGCCTCTGCGATGTCCCCCTCGCTCGTGGCGCCGTCACCGAAGTAGGCCAGCGCGGCCGACGTGGCGCCGTCGAGCGTGATCCCGAGCGCGTAGCCGGTGGCATGGAGCGCCTGTGACCCGACGACGATGGCGGGCGTGGCGATGCCGTAGCTGGCAGGGGTCCCAGCCGGACAGCCCGGCGCCCCGCCAGAGCCGCAGCATGGCCACCGGGTCGACGCCGCGGCAGTAGACCACGCCATGCTCCCGGTAGCTGGGGAAGACGAAGTCGTCCGGACGCAGGGCCCAGGCCGAACCGACCTGGGCGGCCTCCTGCCCGAGGAGCGGGGCCCACAGCGCGCAGCTCGCCCTGCCGTTGCAGGGCCATGGCCTCGGCGTCGATGCGGCGGACGACCGCCATGTCGCGGTAGAGGTCGCGCAGCTGCGCTGCATCGACATCGGCCACGAGCTCCCAGTAGGGGCATCCGACCGTCCGCTGCCCGTCCACCGAGATCAGCTGGACCAGGCCGTCGAAGCCCATCCACTCGGGGATCCTGGCCTCCGGAACCTGTACCTGCGCAGTGGTCACCTGGACTCCCCTCACGAGCTCTGGCTCGATTTGGGGTATTTCACCATGAGTCCAGCGCTTTGGAGCGGGAAAACGAATCAGATCACGGTGCCGACACGTGTTCCTTGCGCGAGATCGCGAACTGGCGCAACAAGTGGAAGGAGGGTCCGGGTCTGGCCGGGGTCGGCGTTCCCGGGCGACGGTGGTGCTCAGGAGGCCTTGCGGCGGGCGGCTGGTCTTGGCGGCCTTGGCCGCCTTCTTGGCCGGGGCGGCGCGCTTGGCCGGCGCCCGCTTGGTCGCGGTTCGCTTCGCGCTCTTGCTCTCGGCGCCCGGTCGGGCCGCCGCCGCGATGCTGGCGTTGAGCGCCTCCATGAGGTCGACCACCTTGGCGGCGGGCTCGGGTCCCTCCTGCAGCACGATCTCGTGACCCTGACGCTTCTCCTCGATGAGGGCTTCGACCTTCTCGCGGTGCGTGTCGTGGAAGCGCTCGGGGTCCCAGTCGCTCTCCATCGACTCGATGAGGAGCTGTGCCATGGAGAGCTCGCGGTCGGTCACGTCGCCGGTCTCGGGCAGCTCGAGGTCGCTGTCCGGGATCGCGCACCTCGTCCGAGAAGTACATGGTGTGGAGGGCCAGCGCATCGTCCTCGGGCCGGATGGCGACGAGATACTCCTTGTTCCGCATGACCAGGGTGGCGATGGCGACCGCCCGGCTTCGGCCATGGCTCGGCGCAGCAGGGCGTAGGCCTTGTCGGCACCTGCTCCCTCGGGGGCCAGGTAGTAGCTCGACCGGAAGAAGACCGGGTCGATGTCGACCAGACCGACGAAATCGGAGATCTCGATCTGCCGCGACTTCTTCGGCTCCGCCGATTCGAGTTCCTCCTCGGTGAGGATGACGTACTCGCCCCCGCCGAGGTCGTAGCCCTTGACGATCCGGTCCTGGGGACCTCCTCGCCGGTCCGCTCGTTGACCTTCTTGTAGCGGATCCGGTCGGACGTCCCCTCCTCGAACTGGTTGAAGTGGATGCTCTTGTCCGGAGGTGGCCGGGTACAGGCCCACGGGGATGTTCACCAGTCCGAAACTGAGAGCCCCCTTCCAGATCGTGCGTGGCACGTCCAACAAAATACCAGCCCAGAGCAGGTCCACCACCTTGTTACAGCCTTTCGTCACACTGAGGCCATGGTGAAGGACGCTCCCGACCGGCTTCGGCCCCGCCCTGCTCGGCGGGTTGGCCGAGCTGGGCCCGGTGGAGCCGTTCTCCGGGGACCTGTCACTTGAACTGGGCATTTCCGTCTGGCTCCGCACGAGCGGCACATCGCTCCTGCAGGCCCGCTCGTCCCTCCTCGAGATCCGCCAGGTGATCCTGGAGGTCTGCGCCCTCGACCCGGCCACCGAGCCCGTCCCCCTGGTCGGACGCTCCCCGAGGTCCGACGTGGTGAACCTGGTCGGCTACATCTCGGAGCTGCTGCGCCGAGCATCGGCAGGGACGGGTCGCGCGGTGGCGCGGTCGTGGAGGCCGTCGTGGCGGAGCTGCCCGCGCCCGAAGCCGAGGCGCTGGGGGCGTAGCGCTAGAAGCCGAAGGCGGCGATGATCTCGCCGTTGAGGCCGGCAGCCGCCTCGCTGCCCAGATACGGCGCGTCGCCGTAGGCGAACACGTCACCCGGCCCGAGGCGACCCAGTAGCCCTTGCCGTCGGCCGTGGGGAAGATCGCGGAGGCCGGGTTGAACCCGTTGACGTAGCCGAGCGGAGCGCCCTGTGTCGTCGGCGTCGCCGAACCCGTCCACCACGCCGTTGGCGTAGAGCAGCCAGTAGCCACGCCAGTCCGGGGTGGGGACGGCGTCCACCACAGGCACTGACTGCGCCGGCGGCGCCCGTAGAATGGGCGTCGCCGAAGGCGTAGACGGCACCGAGATTGGTCACCAACCAGTAGCCCTTCCCCGTGCTGTCCGGCATGACCGAGACGGCGCTGCCGACGCAGCCGCCGATGCCCGGGCAGATCCCGCGAAGTGGGCGTCGCCGAAGGCGAAGACGCCGCCATCGGACGCCACCATGAAGTACCCGCGCCCGGTGACGGACGGCACCATGCCGACGATGGGGGCATTGAGACTGTGCGGCAGACCCGAGCCGGCAGGATGCAGCCCGACCCCGGGATGGAGCCGTAGTACGAGGAGTTCCCGAAGCTGAAGATGCCCCCGTCGGAGGCGACGAGCCAGTAGCCGGTTCGGCTGGCCGACGGCGTGATGCCCACGACGGGGCGCTGCAGCGGCGTTCCGCCCATGGAGCCGTAGAAGGCGGCGGCACCGAAGGAGAAGATGCCGCCGTCCGAGCCGACCAACCAATAGCCACGCGCCGCCGGGTTCACGGGGAACGACTGGCTGCTCCCCGTCCCGGAGAGGTAGTTCGTCCCTTGTGCCACATTGGCCGTCAGCGTGCAGACCCCGAAGCCGACGAACGTGATGGTGTGCCCGTCTGCGCCGACGGTGCACACGGCGGTCGAGATGGAGGTGACCGAGGTGGCCCCGTCACCCGATGTGGACACGGAGGCAACGTAGGAGCCGAACTCGGTCGCGTTCGTGGGGATGTTGCTGATGGAGGGCGTGGACGGCGTCGCCCGGTTCACTTGGAAGGTCTGTGTGACCTGCACCGCCTCAGACCAGTTGGCATCGCCTTCCTGGTTGGCGTTCAGCGTGCACGTTCCAACCCCGACGAAGCTCACCTGACCCGAGCTGATGGAGCAGACATCGGTGGTCGACGAGGTGATGGTCACGGTAAGCGCCGAGGTGGACTGGGCCGTGGCGGTGTAGGCGGGACCACCAAAGACCGCGTCGGGCGCCGTCGAGGTGAAGATGATGGTCTGCGCAGCTGTTCCAATGTGAGCCGTGGTGGCCTGGCCAAAGCTGGTGTCGTAGTTCGAGTCGCCGCCGTAGTCGGCCGTTGCAGAGTAATCGCCCGCCATGGCGTGGGTAATGGTGCAGATGGCCGCGCCGTTGTCGTCCAGCGTCGACGGCGCACAAGAGACTGGACCGGTTGGGCCCCGACAGTCCAGGTGATCGTGCCCGTCGGTGTCACGCCCGGGCCCGAGACCGTGGCGCTGAAGGCGAAGGTGCCGCCGGTGACCACTCCCGCCGCGGGGTCGATGACGCCGGTGCTACTCGTTGCCTTGGCGACGGAGGCCGTGGTGTCCCGGCCCGAGCTTGTGTCGTAGTCGGTGTCGCCGCCATAGTCGGCCGTCGCCGAGTAGGTCCCCGCGATGGCGTCGGTGACCGTGCAGGTGGCCATGCCACTGCCATCGAGTGTGGAGGGAGTGCACGTGACCGCCTGGCCGCCGTTCGAATCAGTGACGGTCCAAGAGACCGTGCCCGTCGGCGTCGCGCCGGCCCCCGAGACGGTGGCCGTGAAGCTGAAGGTCCCGCCGGTTGCCGCGCCCGACGAATCGTCTCTGACGCTGGTGCTGCTCGCTGCCTTGGCGATGGAGGCCGTGGTGTCCTGGCCCGAACTGGAATCGTAGTTGGCGTCGCCGCCGTAGTTGGCCGTGGCCGAATAGGTGCCGGAAAGGACGTCGGTGACGGTGCAGGTGCCCCTACCGCTGCCGTTGAGCGTGGAAGGAGCGCACGTAACCGCCTGGCCGTTCGGGTCGGTGACCGTCCAAGAGACCGTGCCCGTCGGCGTCACGCCGGCGCCCGTGACGGTAGCCGTGAAGCTGAAGCTCCCGCCGGTGGCCACGCCGGCCGCGTCGTCATTGACCGTCGTGCCGGCTGCAGCCTTGGCGACGGAGGCCGCGGTGTCCTGGCCCGAACTGGCGTCGTAGTTGGCGTCGCCGCCGTAGTCGGCCGCGGCCGAATAGGTGCCCGCGATGACGTCGGTGACGGTGCAGGTGCCCATGCCGCTGTCGTCCAGGGTCGAGGGTGCGCAGGGAACTGAACCGGCCGGGCCGTTGATGGTCCAGGTAACCGTGCCGGTCGGCGTCATGCCGGCGCCTGTGACCATGGCCGTGAAGCTGAAGCTCCCGCCCGTCGCCACGCCGGAGGAGTCATCTGTGACTGCGGTCCCGCTCGTGGCCTCGCCGACGGCGGCCGTCGTGTCCTCGCCCGAGCTGCCGGTGTAATCGGCGTCGCCGTTGGTGTAACCGGCGATCGCGGAGTAGGTGCCTGTGATGGCGTCGGTGATGGTGCAGGTGCCCTCGCCGCTGCCGTCGAGTGTCGAGGGAGGGCAGGCGACTCCGGCGCCGTTCGGATCGGTGACGGTCCAGGTCACCGATCCGGTCGGGGTCACGCCCGGTCCCGACACGGTGGCGGTGAAGCTGAAGCTCCCGCCCGTGGCCACGCCGGAGGAATCATCGGTCACGTCGGTGCTGCTCGGTGCCTTGGCGATGGCGGCCATGGCGTCCTGGCCCGAACTGGTGTCGTAGTCGGCGTCGCCGCCGTAGTCGGCCGTGGCCGAGTAGGTCCCCGCAACGACGTCGGTGACCGTGCAGATGCCCTCGCCGCTGCCGTCGAGCGTCGAGGGAGGGCAGGCGACTCTGGCACCATTCGGATCGGTGACGGTCCAGGTCACCGATCCGGTCGGGGTCGCGTCGCCTCCGGTAACCGTGGCCGTGAAGGTGAGGGTGCCCCCGGTGGCCAAGCCCGAAGAGTTGTCCGTGACCGTGGTCGAGCTGCTGTCCGTCGCTCCCGCCGGTGCGGCGAAGAGACCGAGGGAAAGCGCGCACAAGACAGTGGCCGTGAAGGCTAGGAACCAGCTCCTCATCGTCGTCAGTCCTCCCTCGCGGCTAAACCGGCACACCAACCCCCGAGAAGGCCGACAACTGGCAGGTGCCAGTCGAAGTGGAACGCGCCACCTACGGCCCAGCACACTACGGCGGCCACGGCACAGGACGACAGCGGGTCGACGCGTCGGAGGGATTTGGCCAGGGAGAGGGCCACAAATGCCATGAGGCCGAGCCCGACAATGCCCGCATCCGCCGCCACCTGGAGGTACTCATTGTGGACGAAATGGGCGGATGATCCATCGGCAGCATGGAGGATCAGCGCTCGATCCGCCCCGACGCCCGTGAAGGGTGCCGACGCCCATTGGTGCCAGGCACTCGACCATTCGGCGGTCCGATCGTGGTCGCTCGGCGCCAGGGCCCGCAAACCGATCTCGTGATGCACAAGCAGCGCGGCTCCGATGACTCCGCCCACGATGGCCGCACCGAGCACTGTCCTGATTCGAGCGCTCGACCGACGCCGGGACGTGCCGCGGCGATCGCAGGCGGCAATGGCCATCGCGGCGACAAGCACAGCGGCAAGCCACGGAACTTGGTGGTCCTGCGGTGACGAAGCGACAGCCGCCACGGCCAGCCCGGCCCCGGCCCCGAGCGGAAGAGCCAGTTCGCGGTAGCGCCGTGCCGGTACGAGGAGGCAGGCACAGGCGACCGCCACGTATGCCCGCGGCTCTGGGCGGCTATGAGGCCTGCGGCATTCAGACAGACGGCCACCCGGACCAGGGCTGGTGTGCGACCACACCCGAGAGCGACCAGGAGGCAGACACCGAAAGCCAACCCGGCCGCGTCTGCGTACGTCAGCGACGAGGAGAGGCGCCACAGTCCCTCCGCGGGTAGAGCCAGCGGCGTCCGGCGCCCGATCAGCCCGGCGAAGCCGACCAGGGCGCCCACCGCACCCAGACACGCCATGGCGAGGCCTGCCAGCTCGCGGCACGCCCAACCAAGGGGCGGACTGCTGCGAACCCAGCCGCAAAGGCGATGATGCTGGCGCCGAAGGGCAGGAACTCCGCGCCGGGGCCCGCGGTCGTGCTCCGGATGAACCACCAGAGCGCCAGAAGGCCGAGACTGCTCAATACGAAGATGTCCCGTCGATCCGGGGGCGCTGCGATCAGTGCCGCCACCAGAAGCACCGCCGCAATGACCGCAAAGGCCGCAGCCTCGGCGTGCCAGAAGCCGCCGTCGCGCCAGCCTGCGATCGCGGCGAGCACGAAGACCAAGCTGGGGACGATCCACCCGTTTGGCGCATCCGGGGGGCTTTCCCTGGTTCGTCGGCCGATGGAGAGCTGCTCCTCTGGCGCCTTCATCGGTGTCCCTTGCCTGGCCGGAGCACAGGAAACGGTAGCCCCCGGCAGTGGCCCCAGCTCCTCCGCCGAGTCGTGTGCCTGCGGCCATTGTGCCACCGGTCGACCAGCCGCTCGGGGGTCACAGCGGGCCGCCAGGACAGACGGTCATTATGAACGCGGATGACGACGAAAAGGCGGCGCAGGTTCATTGTGGGAGCGGTCGGTGCGGCCACACTCATCGTCCTGGCGGCGCTCCTGGGCCCCTACGTCTACATCCACTTCATTGAGGGCCCGGCTCCCGCCAAGCTCGAACTGCCCAAGTCGTCAGCGAAGGCGACCGCAAGCACCTCACCAGGCGCCGCCTCGACGACGACGTCACTGAACGGCAGCTGGAACGTCGGCACAGGTTCGGTGGCGGGCTACCGGGTCCAGGAGGTCCTGGTCGGGCAGAACGCGACCGCGGTGGGCCGTACGAGCAAGATCTGGGGCTCCATGACGATCGCCGGTCCGACGGTGACGAAGGCAAGCTTCACCGTCGCCATGGCCAGCGTCGTGAGCGACCAGAGCGAGCGGAACGCTCGGTTCGATGGCTCGATCATGGACGTGAGCCAGTATCCGACGGCGACGCTCACCCTCTCCCGCCGGTTGACCTAGGGACGATCCCAGCCGAGGGTGCCGTCGCGACTAAACGCCGTGGGCAATCTCGCCATGCACGGAGTGACGAAGTCCGTGCGCTTCCCCGTCACGGCGGAGCGGACAGGATCTGGGATTGCTGTGCTGGCCGATATCCCGATTGCATTCTCGGAGTGGAACATCGCCAACCCGAGCATCGGCGGCTTCGTCACGACGGCGAACACGGGCACCCTCGAAGTCCTCCTGCATCTCACACAGGGACCGGGGAACCCCGTCTCGAGATCCTCCGGATCGGCGGGTCCGGTCGGTGGCGGGGGGCCGGTCACGGTGCCCAGCACCACCGTTCCGCCGCTGCGCGTCCCTTCGAGCTGACCCCGATCATCCGGCTTGGGTCGGAGCGCCGACGCCGCTAGCATTGCGGGCGCACCATCGCCCCGTTGGCGCAGCGCAGCTCCGTTTCAGTTCTTCGGCTGCTACGTCACAGCTCCAAACGGGTATGGCCAGAGGGTCACCACCCGAAGTTTCCCGAGAGGATCCGTGACAACCGTCAACCAGCCCCTCAGGGGCGGCCGCAGATACATCGAGCAGTCAAGCCCCGAGACGGCGGCGGCTTACCGGGTGGGGTCCGGCGCTGGTGTCGTTCGCATTGGCCGTCTCGTATGGCCTGTACATCGCGGCTGCGGACCTACGAGGTGGATCTCGGCGTCTACCTGCGTCTGGGCGGAAAGTACGTCTTCACCTCCCACCTCTATTCTTTCGTCCTCCCGAATACGAGCCTCCCGTTCACCTATCCGCCGTTCGCGGCACTCCTTTTCGCCCCATGGCAACGGACGTTCACCAGCGTCGGCTTGGTGCAGGCGGTCTGGACAATGGGCAACCTGGTCGCACTGATCGGCGTGCTCGTTCTGTCCGTGCGTCTGGTCAAGCCTTCGCTCGACAGGATGGCCACCTGGCGTCTCGCATTGGCGCTGTGCCTGCCCGCCTTGCTTCTCAACCCCGTGCTCATCACCATCGGCTTCGGGCAGGTCAACCTGTTCGTGACCTTCCTTGTCATGTGGGACCTCCTGAGCGAACGCCACGTCGGAAAGCGCCAGCTGCCTCTTGGCATGGCCACCGGGCTCGCCGCTGCGGTCAAGCTCACTCCCCTGCTGTTCGTTCCGTATCTGTTGATCACGAGGCGCTGGCGCGGGGCTGTGACCTGTCTTCTGACTTTCGTCGTGTGCGAGCTTGTGACATTCGCCATCTCACCGGCCTCTTCAAAGGCCTATTGGACGAGGGCCGTCTTCAAGCCGGGTCGCGCCGGGGACCTCTCCATCGTCGACAACCAGAACCTCTGGGGGGTACTCGACCGTTTCACGCACGGCGTCCTCCCCGATTCCCTCATGCTCCCCTTGCTGCTCGTCACCGCCGCAGCGGGGCTGTGGCTCGCGGCGCAGGCGCACCGACGTTCGTCGCCGTTTCTGGGAGTCTTGATCTGTGCGGTGACGTGCCTCATCGTGTCCCCGATCTCGTGGGTCCACCACATGGTGTGGGTCGTCCCGGCGATTCTGTGGCTCGCCTTGGCGCCCGACCGGCCCCGCTGGGGACGTCCCTCGCGGCGGCGGCCGCCATCCTCTTCTGGAGTGCGCCCGTTTGGTGGGTGCCATACAAGAACACCTCCGATCTCCATCTCAATCTTCTTCAGCTCATCGCGGGGAACTCGTTCTTCTTCGCCATGCTGCTCTTCCTGGCCGGCGCAGCGATCCTTGTTGTTCGGCGGGGAGCAGTGCAGACGGACGAAAGGCTTCGACTCCCACGGTTGACGAGGTGAACGTGCGGCGCTGAGCGGACGGTCGGATCCCCGCCACCACTGGATGTCCGCCGGCATGACGGCGGATGTTCGCCGTCGGCACGACGTCGCTCATCCCATTCCTGCTCGGTGCTGTTGTCGGTGTGTTGTTCTTGTTGGAGCCGAATTGCCCTACTCGTGGACAGGTAGGACGCCCAGACTCATCCGACGAGGGCGGGGTGACCAGGGTCTCCGGGGGGATTCGTCACCCCGCCCTCCGTCAACTTGGGCGCAGCCAAGAGGGATGGGAAGTTTTGAGGGGAAACCGGGCGTCCGCTCCTGTGAGGTCTCCGCCACCGAAGCACCCCGACCGAACACCGGGACGACTCTCAGCTAGAAGAGAGGTGGGGGCCGGGTGGAGGGGGCTAGGGGGTCCTCGCTTCCCGGCCCCCACCCCCATGCCCGTCCCCAAGGCCTACTGAACCCAAATTTAGCAGGGAATCCGCTGAGACCCAAGGATGAGTGGGCTGGGGACGATGTAAGCACACATCGGTTGCAATTGGTAGCTGCAGTCCTATATGGGGACCTGACCTGAACTTGGGCTTCGTCGATGCCCCTCGTATATGGAGGCAGGAGCCTCGTTTCGGCGGCAAACCGACCCTGGCGCCCCCTGCCGGTTTGGTGGAATCGTCTGCTCTCCCACCTCGAAGATGGGTCACGGACGCTCTTCTGCTCGGACGAACCTTGTGCAGCCGTTGTCTTTCGAGTGGTCTGACCGGCTCTATCTGGAGGCAATACCCGATGTCAGGATCCTCAAAGAGGGGCGGTGATCGGGGGATCCGATGCACGCACGTCGTCGCGGGTCACCGCCCCTCCTGCACGTACTCGACGTAGTCGACGCCTACTTCGTCGCCGGCGCTGCATGATTCCTCGGGAACCCCCTGCATTTCGCGTCTGGCCGTCCCGTGTTCCGGTCGTGGGGATATCGGAAAGCGTACGCAGCTCAGCAGTGTTCCGATCTTCTCTCCCACGAAATTGTTCGAAGGAGGAGAATCAACGGCCGCCGGCAGGCACCCCAGCAGGTCCGGCATGATTCTCCGCGAGCCGCTCGGCGGTCAGTCGGTCCGCGAGCGGCAGCCCGATGCCGATCGGCACGGAATGGGCTTGATCCGGTTCGACGGACAGGTTGCTTGTGTTGATCATGCCGCCTGACGGTCGGCGTTGTGGTGGATAGCTTCCCATTCGGCGGGACTGCGGTAGCCGAGCGAGCTGTGCAGCCGGCGGACGTTGTACCAACCCTCGATGTAGTCGAAGACGGCCCGGTGCAGTCCGGCTCGTGTCGGCCAGGCCCGGGTGTCGATGAGCTCCCGCTTGATGGTGGCGAAGAAGCTCTCGGCCACCGCGTTGTCCCAGCACTCGCCCTTGCGCCCGACCGAGAGCACGACGCCGTTGTCCCGGGCGAGGTCGCCGAAGTCCGCACTCGTGTATTGACAGCCCCTGTCCGAGTGGAAGATCACGCCCTTCTCCGGTGCTGCGGTTGGCGAAACGCCATGGTCAGGGCGTCGGAGACCAGCTCGGTGCGCATGTGGTCGGCCAGGGCCCAGCCCGACCACCCGGCGGGACGGCCAGGTCGATGACCGTGGCCAGGTAGGCCCACCCCTCCCAGGTGGCGATGTAGGTGATGTCGCCGACGTAGCGGCGGTCGATCTCGGCCCCGGCCCGAAGTGGCGCTGGATGAGGTCACGGGCCTGCTCGGCGTCGGGATCGGCGACGGTGGTCTTGCGCCACCGCTTCTTGCAGCGGCCCTCCAGACCGGCCTGGCGCATGAGCCGGCGCACCCGGCGCTTGCCGCAGGCGACACCCCGATTGCGCAGAGCTCCTGGTGGACCCGCGGGGACCCATAGGTGCCGCTTGGACTCGGCGTGGATGGCGGTGATCTTGCTCGGTCAGCTCGGCGTCGGTGACGTGCTCGGGCCGAGGGGATGGCCCTTCTTGCGCTGGTAGTAGGCGGCACCGGGAGACCTCGAGCAGGCAACAGGCGTTGCTTCACGCTGTGGCCTGCGACTTCTTCCGCCTCGATGAACGGGTCCACCGTCACCGGGTCTCCCGTGCGAAGAAAGCCGTCGCTCGCTTGAGCGTCTCATTGTCCTCACGCAGCCGCCGGTTCTCCCGGCGCAGCTGGGCCAGCTCGGCGTTCCTCGGTGGTCAGCCCGGGGCGTTCGCCGGCGTCGATCTCGGCTTGTTGCACCCAGGCCCGCACCGCCGTCTCGGTCAGGTCGAAGTCCCTGGCTACCTGGCCGATCCTGCGGTCGCCGCGTCGGCAACGCTCGACGATCTCAGCCTTGAACTCCGGGGTGAACGACCGACGGGGACGGGGCTTCTTCCGTTCCATGGTCTCCATAATGGACATCCTTTCCGGTGCTGTGCCCCTGATGGTGGATGTCCGTCAAACCGGAGGAAGCCCAGAAGACGACCTGTCGTCTCGGCACTGCCGACACTCGACGACCCACGGTCCATCAGGGCGGTGGATAACTCTGGGGTGATGGGGGCTCCGCACGCCGACCTCCTGCTCCTTGTACAACGCCCACTCGACCGGCGGCACCCTATCTATGGGCCGACTGAGAGCACAAAGTCGACGGTGGTTCCCGGCTCTCCGCCGGGCTGTCCGCCTGTTGACAACACCTCCAGTCAGGGGGCCGTCACCTCAGTACACCAACCCCACGGGCAACCTGCCCATCTCATATCGTGGAGTGCCAACAAATCGGAGCAGGAGGACATCCGTGAGCGACTGGGCAACCGAGCCGGGCAGCATCGGCGGGCGCCCGACCGCCGCTCAAGATGTGCCGACGCTGTTCGGTCAGACGATGGCGTACGTCGCGATCACAGTCGGATTCTTCGCCCTCGGCGCATACCTCGGCCGCAACCTCACCTACGGCTGGGGGTGGGTGGCCTTTCTCGCGCGTTCGCGCGCCTGTTCGGGATGAGATTCGCGATCCGGCAATCGGCCTCATTGGCAGCGGGCCTTCTTTTCGTATTCGGGGTCCTCATGGGGCTCGCGGTCGCGCCGACCCTCGCTTACTACGCCAGTGTGGACAGCACGGCGCTTTGGCAGGCCGGTGGAGCCACCGCCCTCTTCATGATTGGGCTTGGCGCGGCAGGCTACGGGAGTCGACGAGATCTCTCCGGCATCGCCCGCGCCAGCTTCTGGGGACTGGTGGCACTCATCTTGTTCGGCATCGTGGCGATCTTCATCCACATCCCAAATGCCGCACTCATCTACTCGATCGCCGGGCTGGTCATCTTCGCCGGCTTGACCATGTTCGACTTTCAGCGGCTCCGCACCAAGGGCGACGCAGACTCGGCTCCACTCATCGCAGCATCGATCTTTCTCGACGCCTTGAACGTCTTCCTCTTCTTCTTGAACATCTTCAGCAGGAGCGAGTGATCGATCGCATCTCGTCGTCGCCCTTCCATCGCCGCCCGCCACGGCTTCCCGACCTCCCCGGGCGAAGCCGCTGGAGGCGATGACTCGCCAACAAGGGACCCGCAGTGGAATCGGGCCAACGACGTGAGGACAACGACCTCTGTCAATCGGCCCCGCTTCGGCAGGATCGTTCTCGTGGTGTCGCCACTGTCTCCGTCTGCGCAATACCGAGGCTGGACTCAGCCGGATTCCGCCGCCGAGACGAGCTCATCGAGCATGCGCTCCAACGCTCCGATGCCGACGGACAGATGGCCTTCGCCTTCCTCGAGGTGGACCGAGGCCCTTGGGATCCGCGCCGCGAGGGCTTCGCCGTGGGCGAAAGGCACCATCAGATCGGCGTCTCCCTGCCAGATCATGACCGGCCCCGCGAGCTCATCGAAGTCGAATCCCCATGGCTCGGTGAAGGCCAAGTCGTCATCCACCCAGCCGTCGACGCCGTGTCGGAGCGCCTCAGCGAAGCTCGCAGCCATGTCCTCTCCGAACTCCTCGGTGAGCACTGCCTTGTCGACCTCCGGGAGCAGAGAATCAAGTGAGGCGACAATGCCCGGCGCGTCGACGTCCTTCAAGGTCTCCCGGGCCTCGTCCAGGAGGGGACGCAACGTCGCTTCTCCTTGCAGAGCTGCCCCGAATTCGGCGACGTTGTCCTCGCCCATGCCGGCCATCCAATCAAGTTCGGCGAGGTCGTAGGGCGCGACCCCGGAAATCACGAGGGTGCCGGCGGCCGAGGCGAGGCGGGCTCCGCAGGCCAGCGCATGAGGTCCGCCTCCGGACCAACCGGCCAGCAGGCAGCGGTCCGCCTCTACCGCGGTGAGCACTGCAGCGGTGTCCGACACTACGTCGACGACCCGGCGACCGCGGAGTCGCGAGGAGCTGCCGTAGCCCGGCCTCGAGAAGCTGACGTAACGGAGTCCGCGGTCGTGGGCCGCCCGTTCGAGGGCCCGGATCGGCGTGGCTGCTCCGGGCGTCCCGTGGTGAAAGACGAGAGGCAGCCCGCCGATCGGACCGCTTACCATGACGTCGAGGCGCCGCCCGTCCTCGAGCTCGATCTGTTGTTCAGCTGCCATACGTGGATTCTCACACAGAGACGCGGAATTGTCGGAGTGAGGCGTTTTCTCACCCGGTTGCAGGAATCGATTCGGGCTCAATAAGGGGTATCAGATACCCCGAGGACAACCGAGCGACGACCACCCACGCGGGGACGTCATTGACCCAAGACCCAGAGATCGGGAGCGATCAGTGCGGCAGCCTCTGGCGGGCCCCGCAATCCTCCGCGTACAACAGTGGTTCGGGCTTGTCGTCCAGGATCCCGCTGGCGACCTTCCAGACGTGGGCCAGTCCATCGGGTCGCGTGAACAACGAACGGTCGCCGATCAGCACGTCGTGAAGCAAGCGAGGATAGGCAGGGAGCGACGGCGTGTGATAGCCCTGACCCAACGAAATGACGACGGTCGACGAGCCGAGCGACATGGTCACACCTGGTTCCTTCACCACGAGGGAGAGCGGTATCTGGCCGTCGCCGGAGAGCTCGAATCCGAGACACTCTTCCCCGTCGGTTGGTCCGGAAGCCCAGGAACTGGGTCCCTGAAGATCACGCTGACTCGTTGGCGGCTCTCCGCCAGACACTTACCAGTGCGGAGCAGGAAGGGAACGCCGCCCAGCGTTCATCGTCCACCCACATCCGGGCGGCGACGAAGGTCTCGGTCCGAGAGTCAACCGCTACCCCTTTTGTTTCCCGGTAACCCTGATATTGACCCACCACGACGTCATCGTGTGTCAGTGGTCGAAAGGCGCCAATGACGCGTTCCCGCTCTTTGCCCAAGCATTCGGGCTCGAGGCAATGCGGGGGGTCC
>CAVXVM010000107.1:0-37429 GCA_963765025.1 uncultured Acidobacteriaceae bacterium
ATATTTTGCTAGGAACCGGTTACGATGCCTGCTAAGCCTGCGGTTGGTGGAAAACAAATTGAAGGCGGGCGTGCCCGGATGCACGGCCAAGAATACGGCGCGCAAACGGAGGAGCAGCTCGAAAACTTTGGCGTAGGCGTTCGGGGCCGACGTCGCCGGTTGGGCTCCAAGGTCTTGCCGCCCAGGGACGCAGCCCCCAACTCCTCGTCGTTCAAAAAATGCCGCCATACTTCACGGCGGGCGGGCCTTGCCCAAAAATCCCTCTTTTCGTTTGGGCGGCACGTTGGCCCACCAATACCAGGGGGAAACGCCGATCCATTCCGAGGCATAAAGACCTGCTCTCTGGCCAATAACTACCAGAATGGCGGAGTGGTCGAAGATTCCTTACGACGCCAAACGGGGCCCCGAACTCGAAGGCCAAAGCGGATGACCCATCGACCTGGGCGACGTTCGATGAGGCGTGGAACCAATACAACCGCTGGCTGGGATGGCATCGGTTACGAACTCGCTGTCTCCTCGATCCCTACTCTCGGCGTGGACGTCGACAAGTCCCTCGGACGAGGGTCAATTGCTCAAATGGGCTGTGCCGATCGTGAGAGACCCTCCAACCAACATACGGCGAGATCAGCCGTCTGGACATCTCGAGTATCAAGTTCATCGCCCGCTCGGCAAGCTCCCCAGTGAGAAGGGAACACGTCGCCCCGGCAGGGCCCCATTTGGAACCGGAGTGCTCTAGCTCTACGACCATGGACGGGTATTTTGCCTTGACCCGGCGACGTCTTCGGAGCCCAGTCCGAGATTGACGACCTGCAACGCCCGGCCGACGTGCTCTACGCTCGGGCTAGGGAACGGAGCAAGCGCCGTGGCGAGGCGAGAGCGTAGAGAGCATCGGCCGGGCCTTGCAGGTCGGCAATCTCGGACTGGGCTCCGAAGACGTCGCCGGTCAAGGCAAAATACCGTCCAGTGGTCGTAGAGCTCGAGTGCTCCGTGCCAAATGGGGCCCATGCCAGGGCAACGCGTTCCCTTGTCACTGGGGAGCTTGCCGAGCGGGCGATGAACTTGATACCGAGTCCCGGACGGGATCCGGCGATGTTGGTTGGCGGGCCTCCACGATCGGCGCGGCCCATTCGAGCAATTGACCCTGGTCGAGGCACTTGTCGACGTCCACGCCGAAGTAGGGATCGTCGGACGCGAATTCGTAACCGATGCCATCCCACCGCCGCGGTTGTATTGGTTCCACGCCTCATCGAACGTCGCCCAGGTCGATGGGTCATCCGCTTTGGCCTTCGACTTCGGGCGATTGGCGTCGTAAGGAATCTTCGACCACTCGCCGTCTCGTAGGTCATACCGCCAGAGCAGGTCTTTATCAAGTCTCGGAATGGATCGTGGTTTCCCCCTGGTATTGGTGGGCCGATGTGCCGTCCCAACAAGCAAGACCCTCGCCCTGACAAGGGATTTCTCCGGCAAGGCCCGCCCGGGGTAAAGTATCGCGGCATTTTATCGAATGACGAGGACTGGGGCATGAGTGCCTGGGCCGCAAAGACCTTCGAGCCTCAATTTGGCAACATCGGCCCGAAGACCTACGCAAAAGTTTCGAAGCTGTTCCTCCGCCTGCGGCCGAACTATCTCTGGCCCGCCATGCATCCGGGCACGCCCGCCTTCAATTCCTTTCCCACCAACAAGGAAATCGCCGGCCTTTACGGCATCGTCATGGTTTAAGCAAGACCAACCTGAACGAAGTAACCCGGCAAGAACAAAACCATCGACGAGCACCGTGCGTACGGCACTCTGGATGTATTGTTGTTGGCGCTCACCCAGCGCTGAAGCGCTGGGCTAACTTACAGTGCGCCTACGGCGCGGGCGATGAGCTGCAACCGAGATGGTGCTCTTCCACCCTGGCTCCTTTGAGGGGCCACCAAAGCTAAAGCCTTCGGCTATGCCGGTGGATACTTACTAGCTTGCAACCAGCAGCTAAAAGCTAGAAGCTGTCTTTCCCACCCAGCGGTAAATCGCGCAGTCCTCCCAGTTCGTCACGGCGTATTCACCTTCCGGCTGGTTGGCCAGAATTCTGTGGTCCGCAATCGCATCTGCCCGCGACCGCCGCACCTCGCCCTTGAACAACCGCGCAAAGCCAGCCTGCGCATCGAGCACCGCGCCCTGCTCGTTGTTGACGTAGAGAATATCCAGTTGCCCGGCGCGTTGCGCGAACGCCGTGCTCCACGTGCGCAGAAGCCTGCGCAGCACAGGTGCTCCAAAGGGATTGAAGAGAAACACCACCGTAGGCCCAGCAGGCAGCTCGAACTCGACCGCATCCCGGCACATCATTCGCATCGACGCATTGGCGCGGCCCGCGGCTCGCCACAAAGCCATATTCCTTCTGCCGATCCGCGCCAGCGTCGAATTCAACTCCACGCCGAGCACAGCGCGAAAAGGGAACTCGGAGGCCAGCAACATCGCACGCCCCATGCCCGCGCCCACGTCCACAAACGTAAACTCGTCGATCGCCGCTGCCGGTTTCAATCGTCGCCAGCGCACAATCATCTCCCGAAACACCGAGGGAGCCACTCCGAAATAAGCCGTGTTGTGCCGGTCTGACGTGTGGCCGCTCTTCAGATTGCGGCCGGCCACGAGTCCGCTGGTGCGCACCCCAAACTCCAGGTCGAAGGGATGCCGCATGAATCCATCTTTCACGGCCAGTCCCGGCAGCAACCGCGGCTTCTTTCCTCTTTTACTGCCTTTCACCCTCGCCCTCGTTCTTCAATTCCCGTTTCACGTGGTAATCTCTTTTTCTGTCGGCCGCCAAATCGCTCCTGGAGTTTCAAGAGGCCTTGCCATGCCCATCTCCATCTTCCATGTCGGACTTCCGCTCGACCATCCGTCCATTCCGATTGAAGACCGCCCGGAACTCACCACGCGATTAGCCAACCTGCGTCAAGGGATGAAAGCCGACGGCTTCAACTACGAATTCATCCACTGCTCTCCTGAAAAGGGGCTCGACGAATTCAAGCATCGATTGCAGACCGAACCCTGCGATGGAGTACTGGTTGGTGGCGGCGTTGTAGGCAATCCCGAACTAACATTTTTCCTGGAGCAGATCGTCAACAGCGCGCACGAACTCGTCCCGCACGTGAAAATCATGTTCTACTCGCACTCCACTCCTGTGCGCGAGATCGTGGATCGCTGGTTCAAATCTCCGCCAGCCTGATCTTCTGCCGCAAATCCGCCGTCTCCCGATCAGGGAACAAAACCAGACTTACTTCCCAACCACCAAGATCTGGAACGAATGCGGAATCATTGGCGGCCGCGGTCCCCGCATGAAGGCAGGCATCGCTGCGCCCGGCGTTCCCGTAGGAACTGCGGCTGCCGGAGCCGCCGAGGGCGTTGGCCCGTACTCGGCCGTGATCAGCAGAATGTTGTTCGTCTTCGTGTCCAGCGTCAGAGTCTTGGCCCGCGCTGGTGTGGCCACCGTCTGCTCCACGACAAAATCCGTAGGCGAGTTCTCCTTGATCACCGTCAGCGTTCCGTCGCCCTGCGAACTGAACGTCTCCATCGTCGCCGGATTGAAGGTCGCCCCATCGCATCCCATACCAATCGGCAGATCGGTAATGATGTGTCCATCGGTGGCCGACAGGATCACCATGTTCTTCTCGTCGCGGCACGCCGAAAACAGGATGTTGTTCTTCGCATCGAGCGCCAGCCCCGCGCAGCCCGAGCCCCTGCTCGAAAGGTCGTACTTGCCCACCATCGCCATCTTGTCCGCGTCGATCACCGCGATGGCCGCCTTGTCTTCAATGTCCACATAAATTCGGCCATGCCCATCGGTGGCCGCCTGCTCCGGCGCGCCGCCAATATCGATGATTCCCAGAATCGTTCCGTCTTTGTCGTCAAGAACCGTAATATTTGGCGCCGAGTGGCTCAGGATATAGAACCGGTGATTGTAGGCGTCATTCAGATACCCATCCGGATTGCCCTGAAAATCGATCTTCTTCAAAATCGCGAACGTCTTCGCATCGAACATCGTTACCGGCTTCGATGTCGCAAATCCGTGTCCCGTCTCCGTGTCCACCGCTCCACCGTGCGCGCTGGTGCCCGGAATATCACCTACCTGCGCCAGCGTATCCAGGTTGAACACGCCAATGTGCCCTTGCGGTCCGCTCCGCGCCACATACAGGTTGCGCCCGTCTGAGTCGGCGGTCACGTAATCGAATCCTCCATCGCCGCCCACCAGTTGAATCTTCGTCACCTGGTATGGACCATCCTGTGCCGCAGCCACATCCGCGCACCCAATCCCCATCCCTGTTGCAATCACCACCAACGCCACTATTTTCAGAAGCATATCTCTCCTCCAAACGCCCGGGAAGCTGTGCCCCGTTCATCGCAGTTTTATCGCGATGAGCGGGTATTCGCTGGGCCTGACCCAGCCTTCACTCGCAATCGAGCATACACCGTGCCCCCACGTCGCTATTCCCCGAATTCCGTGACACGCAGCCAAGATTCGCGGTACCCTCCTATATGCGCGCTGAACGCAGTTGAAGGAGCAATCGAACCCCGCCATGCCCATCCAAACCACCACCAACATCTGGCACAACGGCACTCTCATTCCCTGGGAGAAGGCCACCCTCCACGTTATGAGCCACGTCGTCCACTATGGCTCCAGCGTTTTTGAAGGCATCCGTTGCTACGGCCAGCCGCAGGGCTCGGCCGTCTTCCGGCTTCCCGAGCACATGCAGCGCCTGCTCGACTCGGCCAAAATCTACCGCATGGATCTGCCCTTCACGCTTGAGGAGCTTTGCGCCGGCGTGGTCTCGCTCATTGAGGCCAACGGCATCACGCCCTGCTACATCCGGCCGATCGCGCTGCGCGGCTACGGCGAAATGGGTGTCAGCCCCAAGGGCACGCCCATCGAGGTCTACATGGCCAACTTCCCCTGGGGTAAATACATCGGCAGCCACGGCGGCGCCGACGTCTGCATCTCCAGCTGGAACCGTCTTGCGCCCAACACCATGCCCGCGCTGGCCAAGGCCGGAGCCAACTACATGAACTCGCAGCTGATCCGCATGGAGGCCGAGGCTAACGGCTACGAGGAGGGCATCGGGCTCGACGTGAATGGGCTGGTGAGCGAGGGGTCGGGGGAGAATATTTTTGTGGTCCGCAACGGAGTGATCTACACGCCGCCGCTGGCTAACTCGGCCTTGAGCGGCATTACCCGCGACTCGGTGCTGACCATCGCCCGCCACCTGGGCATGCCGGTTACCGAGCAGGCTCTGCCGCGCGAACTGCTCTACATTGCCGACGAAGTCTTCTTCACCGGCACGGCGGCGGAAGTGTCGCCCATCCGGTCTATCGATCGAATTGTTGTCGGCGACGGGAAGCCTGGCGAGATTACAAAAATGATCGCAGAGGAGTTCTTCGGCATCGCCAACGGCCTCAAGCCGGACCGCTTTGGCTGGCTTACCCCGGTCAACGTGAAGGCCGCAGAGCCGGTCACGGCGTAACAGCGGCCGCCAACCTCAAGAGCAGGAACTCCGGTTCCTGCTCTTTTCTTTTTTGTCATTCCATTCGGTGCTATGCTTTCGGCAGACGCCAGTTTATTCGGCAAAACTGGGGAGGGCTGCTATGAAATCCCCAACTTCATGGAATCGCAGAGGCTCCGCGGTCACCTCGAACGGATACTTCACAGTCCTCAAATCCTCCGGATGGTTCCCAACCTTCCGCTTGCCTGACGGCTACCGCTATGCCACTGGAAAATCCGTTACAGATCCGTTGCATCCTGTCGACGTAGTTGCTCGGCTAGCCGTATCCGACCCTGCCGCCAGCGCAACAGTCCTCCCCGAGTCGACAATTGCCCTCCGCCAGATTGACTCCGGCCGCGTTGACCTGCGCGCCTTGCTGCACACAGTCGCGCTGGCCTTGGCAGCAGCCGCGCTCACCTTTGCGCTTCTCTGGTGGCTCATGCATCCGGGAAAGCTTCTGTAAAACGAAACCCACCCCTCGCTTGCCGAAGAAGTATGAGCGAACGCGGCTGTCTTTCGAAAGCTCAGGAGCGAGTCATAGCGGGCCGAACAGGTACGGGCCCCATCGTGGCTCCGCCGAGAAGCCTGGTTACCAGCAGAACCGACCACACCGCGCGGAGGGTGGTAGCCAGCTTTTCCAGCAGGCCTGCAGGGCCGCCAAGGTGGTTGGCCATCCCAAACCCAAACAGCAGCGCCATCATCGCGACCGCAGTGAGGATGCAGTATGCGGTCCACCCGCGCCAGCGCGGATCGCGTCGGAAGCGCCACGCAAAGAGAAACAGAACGCAGAGCGAGGAATTGAACGCAACAAGGTCGCAGGCTAAATGCGGCCCATCATGAATAAAGAGGGCATCGCCGATGACACCCAGACCACCCAGAAACTGAAAGAACGGAATCAGCACGGCGCCAAATCCTTCTTGCATCTCACGCCGCAGTCCCACCGCGAACATGCAAATCAAAACCCCAAAGACAAAGAAATTTGCCTGCTGCGCCATCCCGAAGGGGTTAAGTTCAAGCGCGCTGATCGTGTCGCGCATTAGGCTGTAGCCAGGGGTGACAAAGCCAAGTCCGACGAATGTCGCGATAAACAAGACACCGCCGAACCCGCCGAATAGCAGCAGAGTGGTTGAGCGGGTTCGGTTCGTCAGACGACTGCCGTCAATTATCATGATCGATATCCACAAGGCTCCTCAAGATTCAGGAGCAGATTCTTGCTTCTCGCCCCTGAACCGCTCACTAACTTGGAGATTTCAGAAGGCCAACACTTGGAAATCTCACCGAAACCGCGCATTGAGAACAAATTGTAACAATCCATTGGTTAAATCACCCTATGAATTCTCGAGTTCGAACCCTGTCCCCACTGCTTTGCTCGTTAGCCGCGGTTTTATTGCTTGCCTTTCAGCTTGTTGCCCAGGCCCAGGTCTTCGAAGGCCGCCCCAAACTCATCGTCATCGTCGTCATTGACCAGTTCCGGGGCGACTACCTCAATCGCGACCGCGATCAATTCAAGGGCCGCGGCTTCAATCTCTTCATGAAGCAGGGCGCCTGGTTTACTGACTGCTACTACGACTACGCCAACACCAAGACCGCTCCCGGCCATGCCACCATCGGCACGGGCGCTTACACTGACGGCCACGGCATCGAGTCCAACGAGTGGTGGGACGCAGCCCGCTCCTACGATTTCCAGGTCACATCTGTTGAGGATGAGCGCTACCAGCTCGTCGATCTTCCCCACGACTCCATTCCCGCCAACATCCCCGGCGCGCCTCCATGGGCCACCACGTGGGCCGTCGGCGCATCACCGCTCAACCTCCGCGCCACCACGCTCGGCGATGAGCTCCGCCTTGCCACGCAGGGCCGCTCCCGCGTCTACGGCATCTCCCTCAAAGACCGCGCCGCGATTCTCCCCGCCGGGCAAGCCGCCAACGCCGCCTACTGGATCGACAATGCCAGCGGCCAGTTCACCACCTCGACCTATTACATGCAGCATCTGCCCGCGTGGGCCAGCGCCTTCAACTCCGGCCCCCGTATCGCTCAGGCCGAGCACGAGGCCAACGCCGAAGGCACAACCCAGTTCTTCGAACTTGTGGGCAGAACCCCCGCAGCCAACAGCTACGAACTCGACTTCGCCAAGGCCCTCATCACCGGCGAAAAGCTCGGCCAGAACGGCGTCACCGACCTGCTCGTCGTTTCGCTTTCCCCCAACGACATTCAGGGGCACCAGTTCGGTCCTGACTCCGACTTCGAGCAGCAGATGATTCTCTCGCTCGACCAGCAGCTCGACGACTTCAACTCCTGGCTCGACCAGAACATCGGACTCCAGAACGTCTGGCTCGCGCTCACCGCCGATCACGGCGTCGCGCCCATCGCGGGTGAAGCAGCCAAGCTCGGTATCCACGCCAGCGCCGTCGATATGGACAAGGTCTACGAGTCCCTGAACAAGCAGCTGAACAAGCGCTTCTCCCACGGCGTCGCCGAGAATTATCTTCTGCCCGGACCTGACCTGCCCTACATCGTGCTCGACCAGCGCTCTTTCAAAAAATCTGGTATCGACGAAAAAACTGCCGAAGAAGCCGTCGCTTCGCTGCTGCCCGCAGCCGTGGCCGCATTGGACCCGAACCCGACTACCTACCGCCGGCTCTTTCCGGCTCCGCCCACTGTCGTCCAGCCATCGCAGCAGCGCCTGCCCACCTCGCCCCATGTGCAGTACACGTTCACCCGCCTGCAAATGGCTGCCGGTCAGCTTCCGCCCACCGAATTCGGCCGCATGATCGCCCACAGTTACGCCGAGCACGGCAACTGGTACGTCATGATGGTTCTCGATGCCTATCAACTGGCCGGCACCGGTCAATTCGCCGGAACCACGCACTTCAGTCCCTGGTCCTACGACCGCCATGTGCCGCTGGCCTTCTACGGAGCGCCCTTCATCCCGGGCGAGTATCATGGACAAGTGGCGCCAGTTGATCTGGCTGTCACATTTGCCTCGCTGGCCGGAGTCAATCGGCCCTCCGCGGCAGTAGGCCGTGTCTTGAGCGAGGCCTTGAAGCCGATAACCAGTGGTCAGTGAACAGTAGTCAGTGGTCAGTGATCAGTTGTCAGTGGTCAGTTGTCAGTGGTCAGTGAACAGTGAACAGTGGGCAGTGGGCAGTGATCAGTTGTCAGTGATCACTGATAACTGCTTTTAAGGAATTCGCCGCCAAGTGAAACCCGACATGAAAGTCACGCTGGCCGGAATGGAACTGGTCAACCCAGTCATCGCCGCCAGCGGCACCTTCGGCTACGGCATCGAATTTGAAGAGATCGTCTCCCTCGAGGGCATCGGCGGATTCGTCACCAAGGGGATCTCCCTCCACCCCATGGCCGGCCATGTCGCCCCGCGCATCATTCAGACCGCTGCCGGCATGCTCAACGCCATCGGCCTCCAAAATGTAGGCGTCGAGGAGTACCTCGAGCACAAGCTACCGCCCATGCGGCGTTATCCGCGCTGCAATGTCATCGTCAACGTCTTCGGCTACACGGTCAGTGAATACACCCAGGTCATCGAGTTCCTCAACCAGGCCGACGGAATCGCCGCGTATGAGCTCAATGTCTCCTGTCCCAACGTTCACGCTGGCGGCATGGCCTTCGGTTCCGATCCCGTCGAACTCGAATACCTGGTGCGGAAGGCAAGGGAAGTGGCCGCCCGCCCGCTCATCGTCAAGCTCTCGCCCAACGTCACCTCCATCGCCCACATGGCTCACATCGCGCAGGAAGCCGGCGCCGACGCCGTTTCGCTCACAAACACGTTTCTTGCCATGTCCATCGACGTCGAAACCCGGCGTCCTCGTCTCTCCAACATTACTGGCGGACTCTCCGGCCCGGCCATCAAGCCCATCGCCCTGCGCATGGTCTATGAAACAGCCCACGCCGTCTCCATCCCCATCCTCGGCATGGGCGGCATCGTCACCCCTGAGGACGCCGTAGAATTCCTGCTGGCCGGGGCCACCGCCGTTCAGGTAGGCACAGCCAGCTACGCTGACCCACGCGCCGTTGAGCGCCTGGCCAAGGGGCTCGAGTCCTGGTGCCGGGCCCATCAGGTCGAGCGTGTCGCCGCCCTCACCGGCGCGCTGGACATCCCCCGCGGTCAGTAACGCGCCTTGGCGTTTCCCGAGAAAACCGCGAAAGATGAGCGCGGAAAACCGGTTCGCCCCAGGCGCAACACGACCGCCCAGAGTGCCGTCTCGCCCCCAACCCTTGCGCCATCCTGTGGAAAACCAGCCTACAACTCATGCGTTAGTTACTCTGTCATTACAGCCCCATTAATTTATTGCTAAAAGTTAAGGAATGGTTCTAGGATTCTCCATTCTTCGTTGCAGAGCGAAGGGGGACCCTATGAATCGTTTTTTCTTTTCTGCATTTCTCGCAATCCTGTTTTTGGCGCTGAACGCCCCCTCACCTCGAGCCGAGGAAAACAAAGCGAAGCTGCCGGCGCAGAGAGCCGAAACAGCCCCTCAGGTCGGCGGCGCGTCTTCCGATTTGCAAACGATGAGTTCTGAGGAGCGCATCCGGCGCGCGGAGGCCGGAGATCCCGTCGCCGAGAACATCCTCGGATACAACTATGCCTTCGGCGTCGGCGTCAAGCATGACGATAAGGAGGCCCTCAAGTGGCTTACGGCCGCGGCCTCCTCCGGTTTTGCCCCGGCTCAGGTCAACCTGGCGTACCTCTATGAAAAAGGCCGCGCGGGCAAGGTCGATTTGCCGCAGGCGTTCCGCTGGTTCGACGCCGCAGCCGAGCAGGGAGACGCCACCGCCCAATACAAGATTGGCGACATGTATGAAAGCGCGCACGGGGTCAAACGGGATTACGTGCAGGCGGCCAACTGGTATCGCAAGGCAGCCGAGCAGGGAAATGCAAACGCCCAGAACAACCTCGGCGCCTTGTACCACCAGGGTTTTGGCGTCCGACGGGACTACACCCTGGCGTTCTATTGGTACAGCAAGGCGGCGGCTCAAGGCCTGGCTGAAGCCGAGAGTAATTTGGGCGTCATTTACGAAAAGGGCCTTGGTGTTGAAAAGGACTATCCGAAGGCGCTTGCCTGGTACACGACCGCGGCAAAGCACGGCTCAAGACGTGCCCAATACAACCTTGGCATGTTGTACTTCATCGGACGCGGCGTTCCACTCGACTACGTCAGCGCGTGCACGTGGCTTCGTCGCGCGGCTGCCGCGGGAGACCCGATCGCTGCCCAGAGCCTCAAATCCATTGCAGGCATCATGACCCCGCATCAGAAGCTGCTCGTCCTGGCTCGGCTCGCCAACCCGCAAGACGCAGGCACTTCCACCGCGCAGGAACCATCTCATTTCATCGCCGGCGGCGGCGACAAACAGTAACGTTGCACGACTGCGGCATCGCAACTCTCAGCCTTCGGCGTTAACCTTTGCCGCCTCACTCAATCTTAACCATCCATCCAGCCTCAGCCGTACCCGAAGCTGATCAGTTAACTCCCCCGCCGAATGGCGGGTGCCCCCGGTCCCTCGCATTCGGGGACCGGGGAGCGAACCCACCCCCCCGGCCAAAGTCCCAAAGAGCCCCGCCTTCGTTTTCTCCACCTCCCCAAAAAAGTGCCCAACATGCGCATGAACCTCAAATAAAAGAGACCTGCAGCACCCAACCCCCTTCAACACAGCCTATCCGCCAACTTCAATGTGATGTGGATCATATTGCCCTCACGCTCACCAACCTTACCCGTGATCTACAACACTTGTGATGGCGCGCACATCCAGTCGTTTCTTTTCATCGGTACCTTCATCACGTCAGTCGGCAACCTCCTGAATTTTTTATTGGCATTGTTTGTTCTCCGGAGATTGCCTGAACCTGCACAGCGAGCGAGGTAGGCATGGGACAGACCATTTGGCAGTCGATGGAGAAGAAGGGCTACAGTCGACGGGACTTTTTACAGTTCTGCGCTGCGGCCGCAACCGCCGCAGGTTTTGCGCAGAGCGGCGTCGCACAAGTTGTTTCAGCATTTGAAAAGAAAGAAAAACCGGCTGTGGTCTGGATGCACTTTCAGGAGTGCACTTGTTGCAGCGAGTCATTCATCCGTTCATCTCACCCCATCGTGGTGGATGCGCTGCTCGACGTCTTGTCGTTGAACTACTCCGAGACGCTCATGGCGGCTTCCGGATTCCAGGCTGAAAAGAGCCTCAACGACACCATCAAGAACAACAAGGGCAAGTACATCGTCCTGGTCGAGGGTGCTGTCCCCACCAAGGATGGCGGCGTCTATTGCATGATCGGCGGCAAGACGGCCGAATCGATCCTGCAAACCGTGGCTGCCGATGCGGCTGCTGTCGTTGCCTGGGGTAGTTGCGCTTCAAACGGCTGCGTGCAGGCTGCCAAGCCCAATCCTACCGGCGCCACTCCCATTCACAAGCTCATTGACAAGCCCGTCATCAACGTCCCCGGCTGCCCGCCGATCGCCGACGTAATGATGGCGGTCGTCACCCACCTGCTCGTTCTCGGACAAGTTCCGCAGCTCGACAGCCAGGGCCGCCCCAAGGAGTTCTACGGCCGTCGCGTTCACGACACCTGCTATCGCCGCCCCAACTACGACGCTGGATTATTCGTCGAGTCCTGGGACGACGACAACGCCCGCAAAGGTTATTGCCTTTACAAAATGGGCTGCAAAGGACCGGTCACGTACAACGCCTGCTCGGTCGTCAAGTGGAACGAAGGCACCAGCTATCCCATCCAGTCCGGCCACGGTTGCATCGGATGCAGCGAGGAAGGCTTCTGGGACAACGGCCCGTTCTACCAGCACCTGCCCTCATTCCCCGGCTTCGGCATTGAAAGCACAGCCGACACTGTCGGGACTGTCGTCGGAATTGCCACGATGGCCGGTGTTGCCGCCCATGCGGTCGTCACCAACATTCGCAAACGGAGCGTGATTGCGGAAGTCCACGCTGAAGATCAAAAGGAGTCGTGAGAAATTATGGCACGCGTCATCGTCGATCCCGTTACTCGCATTGAAGGCCACCTGCGCATTGAGGCAGTCGTGGAAAATGGCGTCATTACCGACGCTTTCAGCTCCGGCACCATGGTTCGCGGTCTCGAGAAGATTCTCCAGGGCCGTGATCCGCGCGATGCCTGGGCGATTACCGAGCGCGTCTGCGGCGTCTGCACCACGGTGCACGCCCTGACCAGCGTTCGTGCGGTTGAGAGCGCTCTCGGCATCGCCATTCCGCCCACAGCGGAGCTCATCCGCAACATCATGATGACCACCCAGTACGTGCAGGATCACGTGATCCACTTCTATCACCTGCACGCGCTCGACTGGGTCGACATCGTCAACGCTCTCAAGGCCGATCCGAAAAAAGCGGCAGAGCTGGCGCAGTCTTTCTCAAAGTGGGACAAGAATACGGCCTCCTATTTCTCCGGCGTGCAGGACAAGATCAAGGCCTTCGCCGCCAGCGGCCTCGGCATCTTCGCCAACGGCTACTGGGGACACCCGGCCTACAAGCTGCCGCCTGAAGTCAATCTCATCGCCGTCGCTCACTACCTCGACGCGCTTGAGTGGCAAAAGGAAATCGTCAAGATCCACGCGGTCTTCGGCGGCAAGAACCCGCATCCGAATTACCTCGTCGGCGGCGTGCCTTGCTCCATCAACATGAATGAAGTCGCGGCCATCAACTCTGAGCGCCTCAATCTTGTCGCGCGACTCATCAGCCAGGCCGATGAATTCTTGAACCAGGTCTACATTCCTGACCTGCTTGCCGTCGCTTCCTTCTATAAGGAGTGGGCAGGCTACGGCGGTGGTCTCACCAACTACCTCTCCTACGGCGAATTTCCAACCAAGGGTTACGGCGATCCCACCTCCTTCAAGTATCCGCGTGGCGTCGTCCTCAATCGCGACCTCTCCACCGTGCACCCGGTCAACGCCACTGACTCGCAGGAGATCAAGGAATACATTGCCAGCTCCTGGTACAGCTACGACGGCGGCGATGGGGTTGGCATCCATCCCTGGGCCGGCGAAACCAACATCAACTACACCGGTCCCAAGCCGCCCTTCGAAACTCTTGAGGGACAACAGAAGTATTCATTCCTCAAGACGCCGCGCTGGAAAGATAACGCCATGGAAGTGGGCCCGCTCGCGCGCCTGCTGGTGGCTTACGCCTCTGGTCGCACCGACGTGCAGGACCTGGTCAAGGACACGCTGGGCAAGCTCAATGTTCCGGTCACCGCTCTGTTCTCCACCCTCGGCCGTACCGCGGCCCGCGGCCTGGATGCAGCGCTCGCCATGATGTGGCTCAAGGAGTTCTACGCCGGCTTGATGAATCAGGTCAAGATCAACGAAGTCTCCACGCACAACGGCGAAAAGTGGGAGCCCAGCACATGGCCCGATGAAGCTGAGGGCGTTGGACTCACCGAGGCTCCTCGCGGGGCACTGGCGCACTGGATCAAGATCAAGAAGGGCGCCATCGACAACTATCAACTCGTCGTCCCGACCACCTGGAACGGTTCACCGCGCGATGCCAAGCAGCAGCGCTCCTCTTTTGAGGCCTCGCTGATTGGCACGCCGGTCAAGAACCTCGAACAGCCGGTCGAGATCATCCGTACCATCCATTCCTTTGACCCGTGTCTGGCCTGCGCCGTCCACTTGTACGATCCGCAGGGCAAGCACCTTCACCAGGTTTCTTTCGAGTGAGGCCATGAGTACTCCAAATATCAGCGCAGGCAGCGTTATACCGGGTGCCGAACAGCACCCGGTGGAGTATCGGCGGGTTTATGTGTGGGAATTGCCGGTACGTGCATATCACTGGATCAACGCGATAGCCCTGGTGGTTCTTTGTGTCACCGGCTATCTCATCGGGGCTCCGCTGCGCGCTTTTTACGCGGCCGAGTCTTATCAGCAATACTGGTTCGGCTGGGTGCGTTTCCTGCACTTTGCAGCCGCATTCGTTTACGTCTTCAACTTCGCGGCCCGCATCTACTGGGGCTTCGTCGGCAACAAATATTCAAGCTGGCGCGCTTTCTTCCCGTTCCAGAGCTGGCAACGGAAAGAGATCGTCGACGTCATCAAAGCCGACGTCCTTGAAAGCACAGTCCACGGGCCGGTCTCCACCGGGCACAACTCCCTTGCCGGCCTTATCTACTTCTTCACTTTTCTGGCATTTGTCTTCCAGTCCATCACCGGCTTTGCTCTCTATTCAAGCATGAGCAACTCCTGGCTGCCGAGGATGTTCACCTGGATCGTTCCGCTGATGGGCGGCGAGTTCAGTGTGCGCTTCTGGCACCACTTGTTCCTCTGGTTCTTTGTGACTTTCATCATTATTCATATTTATCTTGCCTTTTATCATGACTACATTGAGGGTCGCGGCACGGTATCCTCAATTATTGGCGGTTGGAAGTTCGACCGCGAAAAGAAGACCAAATAGAAACAGGCAATTTAATCCGGGTGCCCCATCCATTCTGCGGTCTCATCGCAGAATGGGTGGGATCCCACAAAACAGATTCACAGCAAATCAGCAACGCGTCAGGTAATATTTGTAAGTCGAATCGTCAGAGCTGAAGGCTGAAAGCTGAAAGCTAAGAACTGACAACTGACCACTGAACCGAGGCCCCCATTCCCCAATCTCCAATCAAAACGTTAGTCCTCGGCCTGGGCAATGTGCTCATGGGCGATGAAGGCATCGGCGTCTACGCGGTCAGAGCCCTCGAGCAACATCCTTTACCCGAAAATGTAGAGTGCCTCGACGGCGGCACTGGCGGCTTCACGTTGCTTGAGCCGCTTGAGAACGCCGATCGTATCGTCATCATTGACGCGGCCAACGATGGCAATCCCATCGGCACCGTCACCCGCACCACGCCCCAGTTCTCCCGCGACTATCCGCCCACGCTCACCGCGCACGACGTTGGCATGAAAGACCTGCTCGACATGTTTTACATCCAGGGCGGACACCACGAGATCATCCTCTACGCCATCACCATCGATCCCAAGCAGCCCATCCGCATGAGCCTTTCCGAAGGTGGCGAACAAGCCGTGGCGATAGCCGTCGATAAAATCCTCGCTGAACTCCAGTCCCTCGCGTAGAACCCCAAAAATTTGCTCCGTTTGCTGAATCACCACCCCTCCGTGGATAATGGGGCCGGTCTAAAACAGTGAAAACGATTCCACCAGATCGAGGAGAAGCCATGGGTCTGTCAGGCAGCAAGTCCGCCAAGTGCTCACTAATCGCCATCGCATTGCTTTGCGCAGGTTCAGCGCTCACCGCGCAGGAGGCGAAACGCCCCATCGCCATTCCTCTTCCGCCCATGGGCTGGTCTTCGTGGAACAGCTTCTCCAACAACATCGACTCCGACATCGCGGTCGCTCAGGCCAAAGCCATGATCTCCACCGGCATGCACAAGGCCGGCTATCAATACATCAACATTGATGAGGGCTGGTGGCTCGGCAAGCGCGATGCCCAAGGCAACATTGTTGTCGATCCCAAGGCATGGCCCGCATTGAAGCACGGCGAGCAAGCCGGCGACATGACCAACATCGTGCGCTACATTCATTCCCTCGGCCTTAAAGCGGGAATCTACACGGACGCGGGCCGCGACGGCTGCGGCACATTCTTCCCCGACCTCGGCCCCGGATATCCGGGGGAGGGAAGCGAAGGACACTACGAGCAGGACTTTCTCCAGTTCGCCAGATGGGGCTTCGATTATGTGAAGGTCGATTGGTGCGGAGGAAAGAAAGAAAATCTCGATCCCGCCGTGCAGTATGCCGAGATTGCGCGCGCCATTGCGAAGGCCGTTGCAGCCACCGGCCATCCAGTTTACTTTTCCATCTGCGAGTGGGGCGTCGACAGCCCCTTCACCTGGGCGCCCAATGTAGGCGGCGCGCCCGCAGATATCTGGCGTACGAGCGGCGACATCGTCGCGCCCATCGTCGCCAACACTCCTAACGCGACCCGCAGAGCCGACTTCAAGAAGATGCTTTCGAACTTCGACCAGGGGATCCATCCTGAAGCGCAGCACTCCGGCTTCTACAACGACCCAGACATGATGGTCATCGGCATGCCCGGTCTCACTGACCAGCAGAACCGCGTGCACATGGGCCTCTGGGCCATCTCTGGCGCGCCGTTGCTCGTTGGCGCAGACCTCACCACGCTCAGCCCCGCCACGCTCGCCACGCTCACCAACCCCGCCGTTCTCGCCATCGATCAGGATCCGCTCGGCCTGCAGGCCGTGAAGGTTTCTGGCTATCCGGCCGGACTTGAAGTCTGGTCCAAGCGCTTGGCCGCTCCCGGAGATCGCGCCGTCCTGCTCTTGAATCGCCTCGACAAGGACTCGTCCATCGCCGTCGACTGGAACCAGGTCGGCCTCACTGCTTCCTCGGCCACGGTGAAGGATCTTTTCGCCGGCAAGAATCTCGGCGCCCTCGAACCCAGTTACTCAACCACCGTCCCCGCCGCTGACGCAGTGTTGTTGCTCGTCCATGGGACCGATCTGCCTATGATCCACTTTCATCCCGCCCCGCCCGCCGCATCCGCCACCGCCCTCACCGGCACAAAAGACCAGGTCTTCAACCTGACCGGTTCTCTCTGTCAGGCCGGCTACGTGCCCCTGCAGATCGTGTATTCAAACCTGCTCACCTCTGCCCGCTACGCCGAGCTCCGGGTCAACGGACAGATCGCCACACGCATCGCCTTTCCGCCCACCGGCTCGGCCGAGGCTTCCGTCTGGATCGAGGCGCAACTGAACAAGGCCGATCCTGCCTCAACCGGCCCCGCGTCAGCCAATGTGCTAACTTTCTCCACGCCCGCAACCTCCGAGCTGCATATCGTCTCGATAGGCATGGCTCAGACGGCGGCGTGCCCCTAGCCTCGTAAACCGCCCTAATCCAGTCGATTCAGCGCCGTTTGCGTTTCCAATCGAATCCGGTTACCATTTATCCATGGATGTCATGACCTGTTGTCGCCTTTGTACGCTGCTTCGCGCGCGCAGGTAGACCATGGTCTGACAGTCCGTAAAATTCCAGGTTTCCCCGATGCCCGCGATACAGCCAAAGCTGTCGCGGGTTTTCTGTTTTCTGCCCTCCCCATCCAGGCAAAAAGGAAAAAATGACCCAAGCTCCTGAAGTCAAAGAGACCAAAGCCCAACGCGCCGAGCGCCTGAAGCGCGAAAAGAACCCCTGGGAAGCCTTCAACGAGGTGCGCGAATTTGCCCGCGCCGGCCGTTCCAGCGTCGTGCCCGAGTGGGCCAACATGTACTTCAAATGGTGGGGTGTCTACACCCAGGGTGACGGGGTGGGCGCCACTGGCGGCAAGGGCGGCGAAGGCCTCGCGTCAGACTACTTCATGATGCGCATCGGCATTCCCAACGGCATCATCACCGCAAGCCAGCTTCGCTCCATCGGCGACCTCACGCGCAAGTATGCCCGCAACCTGGCCGACATCACCGTCCGCCAGAACATTCAGCTTCATTGGCTGACGATTGAGTCGCTCCCTGAAGTGGTGGACGCGCTCTCGGCCATCGGCCTTTCGCCCAAAGGCGCATGCGGCGATGTCGTGCGCAACGTCACCGGCTGCCCGCTCGCCGGCGTCGCGGCCGACGAACTCATTGACGCATCCCCCATCGCCATCGAGATCGCGCACCTGCTCACCGCCAATCCCGAGTTCTACAACCTGCCGCGCAAATTCAAAATCTGCGCCACCGGTTGCCCCTCCTGGTGTTCCTATCCTGAGATCAACGACATCGCCCTCACGCCCGCCAAGCTCAACGGCGAAATCGGCTACTCGCTTCGTGTCGGCGGCGGCCTCTCCAACGAGCCGCATCTCGCCGTCAAACTCGACGCATTCCTTCTGCCGCATCAGGCAGTCCCCGCTGCGCGCGCCGTCACTGAGATCTTCCGCGATCAGCAAGCCCTCCGCGTCAGCCGCGACCGCGCTCGGCTCAAGTACCTCTTCATGAAGGAAGGCTGGACGCCCGAGAGCTTCCTCACCGAGCTTCAGTCGCGCCTCGACTTCACGCTCCTTCCCGCAGGCGCAGAGCGCGTTCCTGACGACGTTCTCCGCGATCACGCCGGTGTGCATCCCCAGCGCAAGCCCGGTCTGGCCTACGTCGGCGCATCGGTTCTGCGCGGCCGCATGACCGGCGAACAGTTGCAGCAGTGCGCTGAGCTCGCTGAGCGTTTCGGTTCCGGCTCGCTGCGCGCCACCGTCTCGCAAAATCTCGTCTTCGTCAACGTTCCCTACGCCAAGACCGGCGAACTGGCTCGCGAACTTGGCCAGATCGGCCTCCACGTGGACGGTTCCACCTTCTTCCGCGGCGCAGTAGCCTGCACCGGCACGGAGTTCTGCAAGCTCGCCATCACTGAGACCAAGGGCTTCACCCGCTGGCTCGTCGACGAGATGGAAGAGCGCCTTCCGCAGTTCGACCAGCAGCTCAAGCTCCACGTCACCGGCTGCCCCAACGGCTGCGGCCAGCACTGGATCGCCGATGTCGGCCTCGAAGGCAAGAAGATCAAGCACGAAGGCAAGCTCACCGACGCCTATTACTTCTGCCTCGGCGGAGCAGTCGGCCAGCAGGCTGCCATCTCGCGCCCAGTCGGCTACCGTTGCCCCGCGCCTTTGGTTCCTGAAGCCCTTGAGCGCCTCCTGCGCCACTACCTCGCTGGACGCACACCCGAGGAGAACCTCCGCAGTTGGTTCGGCCGCCACACCAACGACGAACTCCGCGCCCAACTAGCCGGAGAGACCTTAGCCGCAGTAGAGCGCGATCTGCCCACCGCCGCCGTTCCGCATGGCGTGGGCGACTAACGCGCTCAATTTTCAAACAGGAGCTGAAACTTGCCTCTCCAACCCATCTTCCTCAAACTCGACGGCCGCCCTGGTCTGCTGGTCGGTGCAGGCAACGTGGCCCTCGAGAAAATCGGTTCCATCCTGAAGACCGGCCTGCGTCTCCGCGTCGTCGCGCCCCAGGTTCACGCCGAAATTCGCCAACTGGCTCTTGAAGGAAGGCTCTCACTCGTCGAACGCCCCTTTGCGCTCTCCGATCTCGATGGCAACTTCATCGTCATCACGGCAACCGACTCGCCCGCCGTCAACCAGGCCGTCTACGCCGGCGCTCTCGAGCGCAATATCCTTTGCAACAGCGTCGACGACATCCCCAACTGCGATTTTTTCTTCGGCTCCGTCGTCTCCCGCGGCGATCTCCAGATCGCCATCTCCACTGCCGGAGAAAGCCCCGCCTTCGCCCAGCGTCTTCGCCGCGAAATCGACGAGCAGCTCCCGCAGGATCTCGGCCCCTGGCTCGCTAACCTGGGCCAGTTGCGCCGCGAAGTTCTCGCCAGCCATCCACGCAGCGAAGAGCGCAAGCTCCTGCTCCACGAGCTGGCCCACCGCCAGATCTGCGACTCGCCCACCTGCTCCACGCGCCAACTGGCTCAATCAACAAAGAGCGGTGTCATCCTGAGCGACCGAAAGGGAGTCGAAGGACCTGCGGTTGCTTTTCCGTCAGCCCAGGTAGCGCTGGTCGGCGCAGGCCCCGGCGACCCGGAACTGCTCACCGTTCGTGCGCTCCGCCTCATCCAATCCGCGCAGGTCATCCTCCACGACGACCTTGTTCCATCGTCCATCCTCTCCTTGGCTCCGCCCCGCGCAGTGGTCGTCAACGTAGGCAAGCGCTGCGGCACAAAAAACATTACCCAGGACGAAATCAACGCGCTCATGATCGAGCACGCACAAGCGGGCCGCACCGTTGTTCGTCTCAAGAGCGGCGATCCGCTCCTGTTCGGCCGCGCCGCTGAAGAAATCTCCGCCCTCACCGATGCTGGCGTCTCCTGCACCATCGTCCCCGGAGTCTCCGCAGCCTTTGCCGCCGCCGCCGCGCTCGGCCGTTCTCTCACCGATCGCGCCTGCGCCTCCAGCGTCCTGCTCACAACCGGCCATCACGCCCAGTCGCACAACAACGCCCCGTTGCCGCAAATTGAAGACGTGACCCGCGTCGTCTACATGCCCGGCCGCGATCTCACACTGCTCGCCGCCCAGTGGCTGGCTGAAGGGCTCCCACCCGACTTCCCATGCGCCGTCGTCTCCCACGCCGCACAGCCCGATCAGCAGGTCCTCCACACCACGCTCGCCGATCTAGGCCAGGCCAGGCCCACCGCCGCGCCAAGTCTGCTCATCGCCGGCTGGGCCGTCAGGGAACAGGACGTCAGCGAACTCATTGCCTCGGGCATCTTGTCGGTCGCGGCAGACTAGCCGTTCTCGACACGCCCCTTGATATCCCGATACGCCGCCTCGATCAGGTTCCGCAGGGCTGCGGCGTTCGTCTCCGTTCCCGGCCTCAGCTTCACGTGCCGCATCCGCTTACCGGTCCCTTGCAGCAACCGAGCCGGATCAGCCAGCGCATTCCCGTGAAAGAACCCCACATTCACGTGCGCCGAAAAGACATTCACGTAGCCGAAAGGCGCATCTCCCAGGCACGCAACCGGGCAGCCGTCATGCACGAGTTCGCGAACCTCGTCTCCACAACCGCGCATCACCTCGAACCACTCCCGCGCCATCGCTCCCAATGCGCCCGCGCGCTCTCTCAGCCAAGCATCCACAGCGGGATCACGCTCTTGGGCTCCGTCAAATCGAAGCAAATCCTCTCTCACCGTCGCGAACCTCTCTCCTTTTTTCAGATCTATGCTAACCGAGCTGTCGCTCATTCCACATTGCCTCCCCGCACGAAACTGTTACCCTAGAACCATGAAATTCGGGGTTCTGGTTTTTCCCGGTTCCAACTGCGATCACGACACGCAAAACGTGATCGCCGACGTCGCGCGTCAGCCCGTTACCTTTCTCTGGCACGACTCCGCCGATCTGCAGGGAGTCGACGCGGTGCTCGTGCCCGGCGGCTTCGCCTATGGAGACTATCTCCGCACCGGCGCCATCGCCCGCTTTGCTCCCGTCATGGAGTCCGTCAAAAAGTTCGCCGACGCCGGTGGCCTTGTCCTCGGCATCTGCAACGGCTTTCAGATCCTCACCGAGTCCGGCCTGCTGCCCGGCGCGCTCATGCGCAACGCCGGCCTCAAGTACATCTGCAAGCAGGTGCATCTCCGCTGTGAGACATCGAACAGCCCCTTTACCAGCCTTCTCGCCAAGGGCGAAGTGCTCCAGATGCCCATCGGCCACATGGAAGGGAACTACTTCTGCGAGCCGGAGGAACTGCATCGCCTCGAGTCGGAAGATCGCATCGCCTTCCGCTACACCACGCCCGCGGGCGAGCTCACAGCCGATGCCAATCCCAACGGATCCCTCTCGAGCATTGCCGGCATTCTCAACGCAGGCAGAAATGTTCTGGGCATGATGCCCCATCCCGACCGCTCCAGCGAGCAACTGCTCGGGTCTGCTGACGGTTGGAAGATCTTTGCATCCATGGTTGAAGCGCTCGCAACAAAGTAAACCCCACTTGCAGGAAAGTGGAATCTGCAAACGATGATCGACATTCACAACCATCTCATCTACGGCGTCGACGACGGATCGCCCGATTTGAAGACTTCGATCGCCATGGCGAAAGAAGCGATGATGGATGGCATCACCCACATCGTCTGCACTCCCCACGCCAACGACGATTTCCCTTATCGCGAAGCTGTCATCCGCGAACGATTCGAAGAGTTGCGCCTGCGCCTTGACGGCATCATCGACTTGAGCCTGGGATGCGACTTCCACATGTCGGCCGAAAACATCTTTGCGGCCTATTCCGATCCCTTCCGCTATTCCATCAATCGCAGGGGATATCTGCTCATCGAGTTTCCCAACACCGCCATTTCGCCGCAGATGTCGGATGCCCTCGACCGCCTGCTCTCGGTTGGCTACAAGCTCATCGTCACCCATCCGGAGCGCTACCCGGCCGTGCAGAACAATCCGGAGTTGCTCGCCGACTGGATGCGCAAAGGCTGCCTGGTGCAGGTGACCGCCAATGCCCTGTATGGACGATGCGGAAAGATGGCGGAAGACCTGTCCAACGAACTGCTGCATCGCCGCTGGATTCACTTCATCGCCACCGATGCGCACCGCCTCACCTGGCGTCCGCCTCATATGAAGAGCGCCTATGAATATGTGTCCAAAAAGGCGGGTGAGGAGACGGCGCGCCGCCTGATGATCGTCAACCCATGGGCGGCCGTTGAAGGTGCTCCGTGGCCGTCGCAGCCTGAGCCGCTGGGCCTGTCGGATCATGTGCCCTTGCGGTTCAACGCGCGACGCTATAAGGAGAGCTCCGCATCCCTCGACGAAGTGGGTCCCAAATCAACCGCCAGAAAATTCTGGGATCGTCTCTCCGGGCATTCCTAGCCAAGCCCCAGCCCGCCATCCACAATCAGAATCTGTCCGGTAATAAAGCTGGGCGCTGTGACAAAAAAAAGCACGGCGCGGGCAACATCGTCCGCCGATCCGTTGCGCTGCATCGGCGTGCGGCTTGCAAAACGCTTTGCATCGTCCGCGGCGCTCTCTTCCGTTTCAATCCATCCCGGCGCAACGCAGTTCACGCTCACTTCAGGCGCAAATCCCTTGGCCATCGCCTGCGTCAGCATGTGCAGCGCAGCCTTCGACGCGCAGTAGTGCGCATGCGTTGCCCACGCATGCGTGCCGCCCAGCGATCCGATGTTCACAATCCTGCCGTCAACCCGGCGCAGATGCTTGAGAGCCTCGCGCGCCATCAGAAACGGGCCGCGCGTGTTGGTTTCAAACACTCGGTCCCATTGTTCAACGCTGATCTCATCCAGGCGGCCCGTCTCAAAGACGGCTGCGTTGTTCACCAGCAGATCGATCCTGCCGAAGTGCTCGGCTGCGGCGCCGACCGCCTCGCGCACTGAGGCCTCTGAGCGCACATCGCACGGGATCGCGATCGCGCGCCGTCCCAGCGCTTCAATCTCGCGCACTGTCCGCCCGGCTTCGGCGCTCGATGTTCTGTAGGTGAGGCCAACGTCGGCTCCCGCTGCTCCCAGAGCCAATGCAATCGCGCGCCCGACGCGCCGCGCTCCGCCAGTGACCAATGCCGATTTGCCGCTCAAAGGTAGTGTGGGCATCGCCGATCGATTCACGTCGTTGGGTCACGTCGTTGGGTCACATTGTCAGGCGGAGATTTGAGTGCGCCCTGCCGCGTCCTGATGCACCTTACTGCTTCGGCTGCGTCGCACTTCCGTCTGGAGGAGGTGTCGAGGGCGATCCATTAGCAGGCTTGTCCGAGCCCTTTTCCGAGCCGCCGCTGCCATTGTTGTTCTTGTAGATGGAGTACTGCTCACCCGGCCGCTTCAGACGAACCTCCATCGACATATCTGACTTGTCGATCTTGTAATCCTGCCCGTAGGTCTGAAAACCCTTGGCGATCACCTGCAGGCGCACCGTGTCCCCAATCGGGATCACGTCGATAATGGCCTTGCCATCTTCGTTGGTCTTCAGTTCCATCGCGCCCTTGTCATGTTCACCCTCCATCGGATGAAAGATTACCGCTGCGCTTTCCACCGGTTTGCCGCTTGCGTCGCGCACAACCGTTACTTCAATGCGCGAAGACGGCGGTGGAATCTTGACCTTGCGGCCACGTGAGGAGTCTCCTTGTTGGGCCACAGCGGGGATCAATCCGGCAACCAGCGCAAGGCCGGCCACCACAGTGCAGAAACGGAGAGAATTTCGCAGAAACATGCGCTCATTGTAACCTTTGCGACGGGTGATCGGACAGTCCAGGGCCCGTTCTGGGGCTCCGCACCCCTTCTTTGAAGCCAAGCATACTTTATGAGTCAAATTCACTCATATTTTAACCAATTTCCTCTTGACAATCCCGCTTTCAGTCTCTATCTTTAGCAATTGGAAGGCTGGAGTGCTAGCATACTTCCGGCTCAACTGCTCGTTTTGCCTCCTGCGACGCCTTTTGGGGGGCATTCAGGGCAGATTCCGAGAGCTTTTTGTCCTAAATCACTCAAATCCCACCCGCCAGGCTCAACCTGGCTGGTGTGTGAAGGAGAAGAGAAGCAATGGCATCAACATCGGTAGCAACCACATTCACTCCACTTCATGACCGCATTCTCGTCCGCCGTCTTGAAGAGGGAGAAACCGTCCGTGGAGGGATCATCATCCCCGACAGCGCCAAGGAAAAGCCCCAGGAAGGCAAGGTTATTTCGGTCGGCAAGGGCAAGTCCAATGACGAAGGCAAGGTATTCCCGCTCGACGTCAAGGCCGGCGACAACATTCTCTTCGGCAAGTACTCCGGAACCGAAATCAAGCTCGACGGCGAAGAGTTCCTGATCATGCGCGAAGAAGAAGTCCTCGGCATCGTCAAAAAGTAGTCGAATTCAGCCTCTAGCTCCTAGCTTCTAGCTACTAGCTGAAGGCATTCGAAACACATTGGCAAATACAGCCTTTGGCAGGCAGTTCAAGCTAGAGGCTAGAAGCTAGCAGCTAGAAGCTGCTTTTAGGAGATTTACGAATATGGCAAAGCAAATTCTGCACGGTGAGGAATCCCGTCAAGCGATTCTGCGCGGCGTCAACATCCTCGCGGACGCGGTAAAGGCAACGCTCGGTCCCAAGGGCCGCAACGTTGTCATCGAGAAAAAGTTTGGTTCGCCCACCATCACCAAGGACGGCGTAACCGTGGCCAAGGAAATCGATCTGAAGGACCCGCTCGAGAACGTGGGCGCCCAGCTCGTGCGCGAAGTGGCCTCCAAAACCTCTGACGTTGCCGGCGACGGCACCACCACCGCAACCGTTCTGGCCCAGTCCATCTTCCGCGAAGGCGTGAAGACCGTGGCTGCCGGCGCCAACCCGACCGCTTTGAAGCGCGGCATTGAGAAGGCCGTCACTGTGGTCATCGGTTCGCGCGACAAGGAAGGCAAGTGGACCGAGGGCGGCGCTCTTGGAAAGCTCTCCAAGCCCGTGAACGAGGGTTCGGTTGCCCAGGTGGGCGCCATCTCGGCCAACGGCGACCAGGAGATCGGCGACATCATCGCTCATGCCGTCAAGGTTGTGGGCAAGGATGGCGTCATCACCATCGAAGAGTCCAAGACCATGCACACCGGCCTTGAGACGGTTGACGGCATGCAGTTTGACCGCGGCTATCTCAGCCCGTACTTCGTAACAGACGCCGAGCGCCTTGAAGTGGTTCTCGACGAGCCCTACGTGCTGATCTACGAGAAGAAGATCAGCGCCATGAAGGATCTGCTTCCTCTGCTCGAGCAGGTTGCCCGTGGCGGCAAGCCGCTTCTCATCATCGCTGAGGATGTTGAGGGCGAGGCTCTGGCCACGCTCGTTGTCAACAAGCTGCGCGGAACGCTGAACGTGGCTGCCGTCAAGGCTCCCGGCTTCGGCGATCGCCGCAAGTCCATCCTGGGCGACATTGCCATCCTCACCGGCGGCAAGGCCATCACTGAAGATCTCGGCATCAAGCTCGAGAGCGTCAAGCTCGAAGACCTCGGCAAGGCAAAGCGCATCACCATCGACAAGGACAACACCACCATCGTCGACGGCGCCGGCAAGTCTTCTGAGATCGAAGGCCGCGTCAAGGAGATCCGTTCGCAGATCGAGAAGACCACCTCCGACTACGACAAGGAGAAGCTGCAGGAGCGGTTGGCCAAGCTGGTCGGCGGCGTCGCCATCATCAAGGTGGGCGCGGCTACTGAGACCGAGCTGAAGGAGAAGAAGGCTCGCGTTGAAGACGCTCTGCATGCAACCCGTGCGGCAGTCGAGGAAGGCATTGTCCCCGGCGGCGGCGTAGCTCTGGTTCGTGCGATTCCGGCAGTGGACAAGCTGATTGCCACCCTGGAAGGCGACGAGAAGATTGGCGCACAGATTGTTCGCCGCTCGCTCGAAGAGCCGCTTCGCCAGATCGTGGCGAATGCCGGTGAAGAGGGTGCGGTTGTGGTGGCCAAGGTGCTCGAGTCAAAGGAGCAGCACTACGGATACAACGCGCTCACCGGAAACTTCGAGGACCTGGTCAAGGCCGGCGTCATCGATCCCACCAAGGTAACGCGCACTGCGCTGCAGAACGCGGCCTCGATTGCGGCCCTGCTGTTGACCACGGAAGCTCTGATTGTGGAGATTCCCGAAGCAAAGGCAGCCCCCGCAGGCGGCGGCCACGGCGGCGGCATGGACGGCATGTACTAGGACTAGCCGTCCAGGCGTACGCGCCTTCGGCGCAAAAAAGTAAGAACAAGGGCCTCCAACTTCGGTTGGGGGCCTTTTTCTTGCTGAGATACCCTTATTGCGGCATTGTTTTGAAAGGGCACGGCTTTAGACGCGCCATCAGTGGTGCAATATGAAAGTGGGCTTCAGCCCCTGAGGGATGCCTCTCGCGAGCCGCTCCCAAAATTCAAATCTATTTATGCGGCGATTCCTCCCCTTCCGCCGTCTTCAACATGCGGTCACGCATAGCGTCGTAATCGAACACTCCGTCGACGAAGCCGTGAAGCGCCTGCGACTCGGGCCAGTTGGGATTGGTCGCGTTTTGCCGAAAGGTGTCGATGGAAAATCTTCGTTCGCCCGGATGCTTTGGCTTGAAGAAGGCCTGGTCCACATCGGCGCTCTCCAGTTCCATGCGGTAATCCAACTTGCCTTCCTTCGTATAGATCAAGGCGATCAGGTAAGAGTTCTCACGCCCCAACGGCTCGAATGGGTAGAGAAAAACCGCACTGCCAGAGGGGAGAGCCACCTTCTGAATTGGGAAAGTGTGCAACTTCGCGAAGGTCGCGTCGGAGGTCTGCTTGTGCAGAGCCAGCATATGAGCGATCTGCTGGTCGCGCATCACCTTGTCGCCACTCTCCGCGTAGAGACGCGCAAGAATGGCCGCAACACGCCAGTTATCCGGATGTGCATCAGCAAGCGGCTTCATCAGGCTCAGCGCGTAATTCGTCTCGCCAACCTCAAGCGCGGATGTACCCGTCAGCTGCGCGACAAAGTCGCCCAACGGAGTCCCAGGTTTCAGCGCAGGCAGCAGCTTCTTGCCGCTTGCCACTACATCGCTATCGCGCCCTTGTTGCGCGGCCTCGCGAAGAGTATTGAATAGTTCCCGATTCTCAGGGCTCAATTCAGCCAGGGGATCTTGATGCGCCTGTGGGTTTGCCGTGCTTGCCATCGAAGTTGGCTGTTGCGCCGGCAACACCAAAGCAATAGTGAGGCAGAGCAGAAGGCCTAACCCTAATACTGTTCACTTAATTATTCTGATGGCTTTTTGGATGTTGATCGGAGGCAGGGGAATTCTTTGTCGGGGTCGGAGCGGGAAATTGCTCATCTTGCGCTTGACGCCGCGGAAATTGCGGCGGTTGCGGCTGGAGACAACGCGTTCCTCGAGTATCTCGCCAAGCACGGCCTTATGAAAAGCTCTTCTCTTCGCAGGGGGGAATAGCGCCATAGACAGCCATTTTGCGGCGGATCACGCGAACGGCATGGAGAAACGAGAGTTGGTCAGGATCTTCATCTGCTTTGAGGGCGGCTTCGTGCATGAGACCGCGGATGGCGAAGTGAGCCATCAAGAGTCCGTAGAACTCCTGTCGCACCAGATCGGGGGTCTTCGAGCGTAGCACGATCTTTGCGCCGCGCAAATGGGTCTTGAGTTCGTCGAACGCAGTTTCGATCTCCCAGCGCTCATGATAAAGAGCTGCCAACTCGCCGGCTGGAGCCTTGTCCGGATCGAGGATCGTGGTTGCCAGCCGATAAATCGGCTCGGAACCCTCAATCCCTTCAAGGCGGTAATCGATCACCCGCAGCACGATGCCGTTTGTCTTGTGCCGCCAGTCTCGTTCCGAAGGATACACGTGGCTCAAATACGAACCATCCGGCAGGCGCTTCTCGCAGGCCATGCGCATGTTCTTTTTCATCCGCCAGAGCAGATCGGCGCCTGTTGCTTGTGCCGTTTGCCATAGTTCGAAGCCAAAGAAATTTCGGTCAGCCAGGCAGAGCATGCCGTTTCCGATGCGCGGAAGCACCGCTTTGGCCAGCGTAATCTCGCCCGTCCGGTAACTGTCCATCTGGCTGCCGAACAGCACGTGCGTACCGTTCTCCACCAGGGACACAAAACGGATTTGCGGATATGCGCTGGAGCCACGGCTCGCTCCTGGCCGACTGAAAGCATCTTCGTTGGCCTTCTCGTAAGCAACATCCAGGGTGCTGCCATCCAGACTCACCAGCCGCCAACTCCGATACCACGCACCCCGTGTGTTGCGCACCGCCACAGGCTTCACCAACTCGTCGTGCAACTGCCGCAGCGGCTCCCAGCCAAGCCGCGTGCGGGCCTGAGAGATGCCTGACTTGCCCGCAACCCGAACACCAAGCGATGGATCACGCAACCACTGCACCGCTTCCAGCAGACAACGCAATACCTCGCGATAGGACGACTGCATGTAGAGCGCCAGAGCTATCACGTAGTAAACAACCACTTGAGCCGGAAGATCGCGTTGCCGAATGCTAGACTTCCCTGTGTCCGAAAGCACAGGCCCAATACTGGAGAGAGGAAAAGTCTTGGTTATTACGCCAAGGCTGATGTAGTCCGTGATCCGAGCCCCCGGAGGGAGTCCCGCAACCGTACGCGCCACCTGTGGCCTCCTGTCCTTGCCTCATACAGAATGCCACAAATCTCGTTAAGTGAACAGTATTAGGCCTAACCCGCAATTCTCACAGGCCGCAGAAAATCGTCGCGCCGATCTCCAGATCGGCTGTGCAGCGGGCCTCCCCGCCCTACGAAGCCTCGCCAGATCTTGAATTCTGGGTTGTTGAGCTGCGTGTGAGAAATGCGGGCCTAATTTATTCCAAGGTATGACGTTCTTGCGTCTCGCTTCCATGATTCTCCTTGCGAATCAGCGGCATCGATGATGTCACAGGGCAACTTGGGCGCGCAATAAACGCGGAAAGGCGTCCAGCTTTGGCGGGGGGCCTTTATGCATTGTTGGGATTTTGGCCGTGTCAATGGTATTTATGGTATACCAATTATGTGGAGGGGTTGTTCCAATGGAGAGTGAGCCCACGAGCAAAGTGCGAGTGGCTGATCGAATCTGGATCGCTACAGCTCTGCTTCATCTCCACTTCCCAACTCGAAGCGACTTCAGCAAGACCGAGATACGGCAGAAGCTGGAGGCCGAGGGATTGGCTGACGGGGTTGAGCGCGGCACGCTGAATGCCCACCTCGATGAACACTGCGTCGCAAATGTGCCGCCATCAGCAGGGAAGTATCGAATGCTCTTTGAGCCGACTCCCGGCAACCTGCGCCTTTTCCGCCCCGGCGACTTAATCCATCCGGGCAGAATCCAACGGAGGAAGCAGCCAAAATCCGTGCCAAGAAGAGAGCAGGTTCCATCTCGGTATTTGTACCTGCTGGATTGGTACGAAACCTGGAGCCGCGAGGCTCAATTCCACACTGCACCGATCAATTGGGAAGACGATCCTCTCATTCGGCTCATCGGATCTGGAAAGCACATTTGGGCTGACGAGCACGCTGACGAATATGTCGAGCGGCTTCGGGAGGAACCCGCTTGAGCCGGATTTTCTTCGACACGAATGTATTCATCTATATGTTCGAGGGCCTCGAGCCGAATCGGACAAGAATGCTCGAAATCCGGAAGCGGATGCTGGAGAGGCGAGATCAAATCGTAACTTCAACAATGACGCTGGGCGAATTGCTGGTAAAGCCCACCAAACTCGGGCAGGCTTCGCTGATTGAGCAGTATGACCGCGCTGTGCGCTCAACCGCGGAGGTGATCTGTTTTGACGCGCAGGTTGCTTGGAGATTCGCCAGCCTGCGCGCTACTCACAACCTTCGAAGTGCGGAAGCAATTCAATTGGCATGCGCGGCGCACACTGGGGTCGACCTGTTCCTGACCAACGATCAACGCCTGCATTCTCTCAATATTCCTGGGATCGGCTTTATTACTCCGCTTGATCGAGCGCCCTTATAAGGCGCCATCCGCGCAGCCTTCTCACATAACAACGAAAGGCCTCCAGCTTCTGCGGGGGGCCTTTTTTTGGCGCGGCAATTCCTCGCGGGTCAGAGGAGATGCCGTGTCGCCTGTGCAGAAAAGGTCTATGCCGTCGTGGCGGCTAAAACCGTTGCTTCAAGAGTGGTTCCTCCTGGAGCAATGGTTGGGTGCGCGGAATGCAACCACCCGGCTGAAAGCCAGGAGCGTGGAATTGAAAACTCCGACCAGCCGCAATCAAGGCACACATGAATATCAGGGTAGGGGGTCATGGGAGGGTGACTCAGGGTCCGGGGGCCGTTGCGATAAAGGCGAATCTCCGCGGGAACAACCGAAACTGAATCCGACAGGCACTTAGGGCACGCCATACAGGTACCTCGAAGAAACGATTCACGTAGAAACTAACACTTTCGGGGTATCCAATAGTAATAGGAATTTGGTTACTTATTCAACCGAAAGTTGGGCAAATGGGAAAAGATTTGCACATTCTATTCACAAAATGAATACAATTTTCATATTGTGAAATCGCGACCTGAGTCGATCTGAGACGGCACGTGGACGAAGTAACCAAGGTGCGTTCGCCGGCGCATCCGCTTCCCCTGAAGCCGTAGCTCGGCGAGCGCTTCCCGCTGCTCGACAGCCGCCCTCAAACGATGCTCAAAAGACCGGCTTAATGCCCGCTGCCAATGCCCCACTGGATGCGAAGCCCCATGCGGAAGCTCATCGGCAGGCTGGGATAGCCGATCGGCGCAATGTGCTGCTGGCTGAGCAAATTCTCTCCCCGGGCATAGATCTGGAGCCAGGTGAGCAGCTGATAGCTGCCGCCGAGATCGAGTTTGGCAAAGCCATAATCGAGATTGCGGTTGGGCAGGACGAGGGAATTGCCTTGCTGCAGATCTTCGTAGCCGAGAAAGGTGGAGTCGTCGCTGCGGGAAGAGAACGACGAGGCAAAGACGCCGGTAATCTTCTTGCCTGCGTAGCTGGCGGTGAAGAAGCCCGTATGGGGCGGACGGCGAAAAGGACGCGCGCCTGTGAGCGGCGAGTAAATGCCGACCGGGATGCCGTCGAATGTGGGCGCATACCCTCCGAGCAGAGCCTGGTTGTCGCTCGAGAAAGAACGTTGAACGACTGAATCAAGGTAGGTGTAACCGCCGCGCAGAAAGATGTTCTTGCCGATTCCGCTTTCGACGGTGGTTTCAATGCCCTGTGCCCGGAATGCCAGCGAGTTAAGGTCGAGCGAGTAGGCATTTTCGCTTTGAAGAGTGGCTTCAAGGGCCTGTTGCTGTTGAGTCGTGAGGTTGGGCAGCAAAGCGGGAACCAGGGCGGCGCCCACGCTCTCGATGTCGCGGCCAAACTGGTTATGAAAGTAGGTTGCGCGGAAGACGATGCGCTCACTGAAGAACGACTGTTCGCCGCCGCCCTCCCATGTGCGGGCAGTGGGCCCTTCGAGCTGCGGGATGTTCAATTGCTGGATGGTGGACTGGCCGCCATTTTGCTCAAGGAAGTCGTAGAGCGAGCCGAATTGCTCGGTCAACTGCGGTTCGCGGATACCTTGCGAGAAGCTGGCGTTGAGACGTGTCCCGCTGAAGATGCCGTGGCGCGAGCGCAGCACATAGAAGCCAAGGCCGATATGCGGCGAGACGCCATTGCCGATCAACTGATAGTGCATGAAGTCTGCGCCAAGGCTGTAGAAGATCCTCTGGTTGATGAAGTCGCCGTGAGCGCCAAAGAGGTAGTCGTAGTTGTCGCGAGTGACGGATTCGTTGATGAAATAGACTGGCTCGCGTTCGTAGGCACGCTCGTTCTCAAAGTGGAAACCGGCCAGCAGTTGCAGGTGAGGGGTGAGATGCAGATCGCCCTGGTAAAGAAACTGGTCGTTGTTCGAGATCAGGTCGAGCCGGTTCGGGTACACGCTTCCATTGGCTGCGCTGTAGTTCAAGAGTGCAGGGCCCACGGCGCTGAATCCGTTGGCGCCCTGGATGTTGATTGGCAATCCGTAAAAGTTGCCGCCGGTAAACGAATCTGCCGCGCCGTCGCAACTGCCGGTGGGCATACAAATGCCGGCCGCATACCACTGCTGCGACTGCTCGCGCTTGCGTACCAGTCCATATTGGAAGCGATTATGAAAGCCGGGCGTGGTCTGGTTTTGAAGAATGGCTGCGCCGTAGATGTTTTGATCGCCTTCCTTGCGGTCATCCGCGACGCCATAAAAGCCATAGGAGTTGGGAACGCCGGTTGCGTCCACGCCATAGTGAAGCGTGGCGCGGATTGTTGTGGAACCGGAGGGCTGCCAACCCACGTTGGCCACCGAAGTGCCGAGGTGGTACTCGTCCATGGGAATGGAGTTGCCTGACTGCAGCCAACTGTACGCGCCGAGATAATCGAGTTTGCCGCGAGCGCCGGCCAGTTCGAGTTCTTCGCGTGAGGAATTAAAGTTGCCCGCCTCCCCCTGGAACAGCAGGGAGGGGAAGCTGGTTGTCCCATGCGGAGTGGTGAGGCTGACCACGCCAGCGGCAGCATCGGCGCCGTAGAGGTTCGAGTCGGGTCCGCGATACACTTCCGCACTCTCAACGGCGGTGGTCGACAGCGCGCCAAAGTCGAACACTCCGCCCATGTCGCCCACGCTCACGCCATCCAGAACAGTCTTGTTGGAGTCAGAGTCGCCGCCACGAATGAAGAGGGAAGATTGCGCGCCGAGCTGTCCGTCTTGAGCCACAGTGGTGCCCGGCATCAGCCTGAGCGAGCTCACCAGATCGTCTCGCAGCGCAAGATCAAGCGGCCCCAGCACGCTGGTTGCCCCGCTGGTTTGCGGCTGTGGCGTAGGCGTTCCCGTCGCCGTCACCACAATGGACTCGCGCACCCACTCGGGTTCCAGAACAACATTGCGCTCCAGGCTGTCCATGCGCCCGGCATAGAAGTCCGGCGTCTGCAATTGCCGAAAGCTCTTGGCTGAAACCACCAGGAAGAATCGCCCCTCCCCGCCGGTAAGAATCTGAAAGCTGCCGTCAGCCGTGGACACGGCCACGGCCACAACCTTGCCCCCGCTCACCAGCGCCACATTCGCGCCGGTGACTTTGGCGCCGGTCGTATCGGTAACCACGCCGCGGATCGACGCAGCACGGCTGGCTGGGCTCAGCACAAGGAAGAGGATAGCTGCAAGGGAACACACGACTGCGCGGACAGGGAGGACGCGCTTGAATGAGGAAAGGTCCACGATGGCTCCTTCGTCCCCCTCGGGACGCGAAAGCGGTTCAAGACGCGAGGACCGGTCTCCTGACTTGCGCCTTCTTCAGCCACCTTCCCAAAAACAAGCGCGAGCGCCTGTCTGCAGTGGTTTGCTGGGTTCCTGCTCGAAGCGAGAAGAACCCGGCTGAATTTCTTTCCTCACCCAATGACCCAACTGACGGTCATCAAATCAGGGGCGCTCACAGTTGCGGGGCAGTGGCGGATTTTCACCGCCTTCCCGAGCATCCTTGCGATTTAGGTTGTCAACTGCACCGTTCCATCCGTGTGCAATCGTGATGTCATCGAACAACTTTCGATGACATCAACTTTTATAGCCGCAATCGGGAGCAATGTCAAAACCGGACTTGGACAGGAAAGGCCGCCTCGCCTGGCAGTCGCGCCTTCACTCTTGCATGAAAGTATGGTGACCCCGGGCTGATTCGAACAGCCGACCTGCGGTTTAGGAAACCGACGCTCTATCCAGCTGAGCTACGGGGCCACTTGTCGTAACTTTAATTACTAGTTTACCGCGACAGAAGAGCGTCGAGCACTACCATCCGCTTCCCAATTGTTGCCCAACTCAGAAACCGCAGCCCCTGATCGAACCACAGCCGCAACTGCATCGGCTGGTGCAGTCTCAATTTAATACATTGCCGTGGCTCTAGCGTTAGCGTGACAAAGAATCATTTGTATCGTCTTGTCACCTCGCCACCATGAAGGGCGGGCCAGTAGCCGCGTTGTATGCTGAATTGAAGATGTTGAAGCCACTGAATAAAGCTCCGCTGCCTGGTGAGGGAGCATGATGATTTCAGTCGATCATGGGAAAGGTAGACCATGTCCCGAGAAACGCTGTTCGATGCTTACGCGTTCTTGTTCTCCCGAAAGGTCTTTTATAAACTGAATCGCATTCTTTTTCACGCATCCATACGAGGGCTGGGGATTCTCAACTACAAGAATGACGTGGTGAGCGGAGAGCATCACTTCCTGAAGGACTACCTCTCGTCGTGCCAGAAGCCCACAGTCGTGGATGTAGGCGCAAATGAAGGCGACTATATCGCGGATGTGCTGGCGACGAATGCAAATGCTGAAGGGTTTGCTTTCGAGCCGCACCCGGCGACCTATGGTCGCTTGTTGTCCCGCGTTTCCGGGATCAAGAACCTCACCGCAGTCAACGCTGCCTGCGGAAGTGCTTCCGGCCAATTGATTCTTTACGACTACGCAGGATCGGCAGGAACCGAGCACGCATCCTTGCATCCGGGGGTTATTGAGGGGATTCACGAGGGACAATCGGAACAACATCTGGTCGATGTGATCGACCTCGATACCTTCGCTTCCGATCACGGCATTTCCCTTATTCATCTTCTGAAAATTGACGCGGAAGGGCACGAATTGGAGGTGCTCAAGGGAGCCGTCAATCTTCTTCAGGAAAAGCGCATCAAAGCAATTCAATTCGAGTTCAACGAAATGAATGTTGTGAGCAGGGTGTTTTTCAAGGACTTCCTTGACCTGCTGCCAAATTACAGATTCTATCGAATGGTGCGTGATGGCTTGGTCCCATTGGATCCGTACTGGCCACCATCCTGTGAGCTCTTCGCATTTCAAAACATCGTGGCATTCCCACGAAGTTGAGAGCTGTGAGACCTGGCCCATCAGGTTTCGGCGCACAATCGGGCCCATCAGACCCCTCGCATCGGCGGCCTCAAGCTACCTCACCCGCGTCCTCGGCCTCCGAACTCTTCTTCCCATCCATCTCAATCATCTCCCGGATCGCCTGGTCCAGGTCTTCCTTTTTTCTTGCGCTTACATCCAGAAATCGAACCTCAACCGTATGTTTGTCGTGGAAAGCTTCCGTCACGCCCGGCAGCCGAAATTGCAGTCCTCTCACTTTAAAATCCACTTCCACTCGCACCATGATGTTCCCGACATACGGGTGATTCAGACTTACGATGCATCCCGACGAACTCAGGTCCAGAATGTGTCCGCCCAGTTTCAAATCCCCGGTCACAAGGTGCAAAACCGCTGGAGACTCCGTAGCACTCAGGTCCTGCACTTTGTGCGCGTCGCTCAGGCTCGGTCTCCGGGGCGAAGCAACTCCCGGCCGGCTCACCTCTTCGTGCGCTTCCTCGGTCGAAGCCACAACCGTCGCAGCCCCCGCGTCAACATCCACAGAGCGTTCGAGCGAAACAATCATGCTCTCGGCCTGGGCAGCAAGCGCCGCCCTCACCACATCCGATGCGCTCCTTTCCAGCAGGCACGTCAACAGGCCGGCAAGCTGATTCTTCGACCGGCCCGTTGGATGGATGAAATGAATCCCCAACATGTGCTCCCGCTTGACCCACTGGGTGATTCCCCAGATTTTCAGAACCATGCCATTGATCGGCACCGTCAACTTGACATGAGCCAGCGCGCCGGCTCTGAAATCCTCTCGAGTCTTCAGGCGGCAACCCGTCAGGCTAAGGTCGATCACGTCGCAGCGCATGCGCGTTCCCATGTACTCAAGGGTTCCCGCGGCCGGGTTCATGTCAAAACGATCAGAGGCGCGTCGATCTCGTCCGTGAGTCTCCGCACCTCCCTTTGGGCCCGGTTCACTATGAGTCATCGCAGCCCCGAACATGGTCGCCTCCCTGGATCGCGTCAGATGCTCCCCCACTTCTTCCATCGGCCGATCGGCGCATTCCCATGAGGAGAAGAATCACGTCGCCCCAACTGCGGCGCGCCGTGACCTGCACATCGCGGGATCGTTGCCGGTCGCATCCTCAAACTGGCGGCCGCCGTCGGGCGATGGTATGCTTGCACTCACTTGGACCCCGGACGCCGATTTGGCCCCGTAAACTCTTGCAGCCGGTTGGGTGGGACAATCCAAATGAGCTGCAGCGGAGGTAAATGATCGTGCTCATGCAAGTAGGCAGGCGAGCCCTAATCGTGCCCGCGTTTGTCATCGTCACGGCGCTTTTGATGACGCTTTCCACGGCGAGTACCCGAGCGCAATCCGGCATCAGCTTGACTCCTTATACATCGCCGGACCAAACCGTCTCAGCCGGTGTTCCGCCGGGATGGACCGTCACCAAGGGTGGTGATACTGTCGTCGTCATGACCGGAACCAAGGGCGATACGATCTTTCTCGGTGACACCATCGTCGCTCGCAACGCTGCTTTCGTCCTGGGGCAGCGCAGTGGCAACGGCATCGACATATCCATGCCTTACTCAGCCACTCTTACACAAAAGTTCACCATGATGATCGAGCAGGGAGTTGCGCTCGGCGGTGGTCAGCCGCCGCAACTTAAAATCACATCGGCCACACCCATCGCCTTGCCCCCCGCGCTGGGCCAGTGCGGCCGCTTCGTCGCGGATGGCTCAAGCATCGTGGGTCCAATCAGAATCATGGCCGCCGTCTGCTCGCTGCCGCTCGACTCTGGCGGAGCCTACAAGAACATCATGCTGTTGGCGCAAGCTCCTACAGTCATTGCCGCAGAGGAAGCGCCCATTGCGCAGGCTGTCTTCGCAAGCTATCGTGTCCCCGCCGCCCTGCTGCAACGCAAACTCGCGCCGTTCACAGCCCCGCCCGTCGTTACCACCACAGGCGGTGCAAGGATGCCGGCCATGCCTGCAATCCCCGGCGCGGGCGCTGCCGACAGCGCCGCCTGCTTTGATCTGGTGGTTATCCGCCAAACGCCCAGGAACCAGCTTCCCATCAGTTGCGGCGGCACGCGGCCTAATTAACTGACTTGTAACATCTAGCTCCGCTTCATGCGAGAGAGAGAGAGTTTTTTTTTTTTTTTTTTTTTTTTT